>NZ_JACBYP010000030.1 GCF_018982965.1 Streptomyces mayonensis
CGGCAGGACCCGTGTGCCGGGTCCTGCCGGGCCTGCCGCTCTTACGCGCCGGCCCCCGCCTCCGTGTACCCCCGCGCACCCCGTACGCCCGGCATGCGTCGGTGTGCGCCCTGCGATGCGACGCGGGACCGCGCTCATCCTGTGAGGGCTGGCTGGGCCGGTCTCCCGGGGGAGGCCGGCGTCGTGCACCGGACCCTGCGGAGCATTGTGTGAGTCCTGACGCGTTGATCGCCCACCTCGTGGGCGCGTCCGCTCTCGTCCTCGTCGCCGCGCACGCGGGCGGCGGACTGGCCCGGCGGCTCGGGCAGCCCTACATCGTGGGTCAGCTGGCGGCGGGCATCGCCCTCGGCCCCTCCCTCCTCGGCGCGCTCGCCCCGCAGGCGTACGACGCCCTCTTCCCGGCGGCGATCGGGCCGGCGCTGACCGGGTTCTCGCAGTTCGCCCTGGTGGTGTTCCTCTTCGCGGTGGGATACGAGCTGGACCTGAAGATCCTGGGCGACCGGGCGCGCGTGTCGGTCACGGTGGCACTGGCGTCGTTCGCGGTGCCGATGGCGGTGGGGTGCGGTGCCGCGCTGCTGTTCCGGGACACGCTGCGCGACCTGGGCGGGGGCCGGGAGCTGTCACCCGCCGCGGTGGTGTTCGCGGGCATCGCCCTGTCGATAACCGCGGTGCCCGTCCTGACCGCGATCGTGCGGGAGAACAACCTCACCCGGACCGTGCCGGGCGTGGTGGCGGTCTCGGCGGCCGGGGTCCTCGACGCGGTGTGCTGGACGGTGCTCGCGGGGGCCATGCTCGACAGCGGCGCGGACGAGGCGGCGCTGGAGTGGCCGTGGCGGGCGGCGCTCGCCGCCGGCTTCGTCACCGTGATGGCGCTGGCGGCCCGGCCGGTGCTGCGCGGGCTGCTGTGGCGGACCCGGCTGGAGCCCTCGCTGCGGCTGGCGCTGCTCATCGGCTTCGCCCTCGGGTCCGCCTGGGTGACGCACCGGCTCGGGCTGCATGTGATCTTCGGGGCGCTGCTCGCCGGTCTGGTGACGCCGCGGGAGGAGAACGGCACGCTCGACCCGGACCTGCTGCGTCCGCTGCACGAGGTCGGCTCCCTGCTGCTGCCGTACTTCTTCGTGCTGTCCGGGCAGTCCGTGGCCCTGAACAGCCTGACCGGCACCGGATGGGTGGTGCTGCTGGCGGTGACGGTGCTGGCGGTGACGACGAAGATCGGCAGCGGGCTGGCGGCGGCCCGGCTCGGCGGGCTGGACCGGCACGACGCCCGCACGGTCGGCGTGCTGCTCAGCGCGCGGGGCCTGACCGAGCTGATCGCGCTGAACGCAGGCCTGGAGGCGGGGCTGGTCAGCGCCCCGCTCTACACGGTTCTGGTCTTCATGGCGCTCGCCACGACACTCCTGACCCAGCCGCTCCTGGTGCTGACCCGCCGCCTGGCGGCACGCGACCGCCGCGCGGCACCGCTCCCCGCGGCGGCCGGGACGCCGTACGCCGCGGCGGAGGCGGTGCCGGGGGACCGGGCCGAGGCGGGTGAGGGGCAGGGCGGTGGCGAGCGGCCGGGGAAGGGATGAGTGACGCAGGAGAGCGGCAGGGGCAGCAGCAGGCAGTAGGGGCGGTCGCAGGGGTACGGGACACGGGCACCGGGCACGTGAGAGGCCCCCCCGGGGGGGGGCTCCCCCGGGGGTTCGTGACGTCACGGTGGTGCGGCGTCAGGTCAGCTGCGACTGGACCTGGGACGAGATCAGCTCCAGGTGGTCCAGGTCGTCGAGGTCGAGGATCTGGAAGTAGATCCGCTGGGCGCCGGCCTCGGCGTAGCGGCCGATCTTCTCGACGACCTCCGCCGGGGAGCCCGCCAGGCCGTTGGCCTTCAGCTCCTCGACCTCGCGGCCGATGACGGCTGCGCGGCGGGCCACCTCGGCGTCGTCCTTGCCGACGCAGGCGACGAGGGCGTTGGAGTAGGTGAGGGCGCCGGCCGGGCGGCCGGCCTCCTCGGCGGCGGCCCGCACCCGGCCGAACTGGCGCTCGGTGTCCTCGAGGGAGGCGAAGGGCATGTTGAACTCGTCGGCGTACCGGCCGGCCAGCCGCGGGGTGCGGGTGGCGCCGTGGCCGCCGATGAGCACGGGCACCTTGGCCTGCGCGGGCTTGGGCAGCGCGGGCGACTCGGTGAGGTCGTAGAACTTCCCGTGGAAGTCGAAGGTCTTGCCGGTCTCGGTGGCCCACAGACCGGTGACGATCTGCAGCTGTTCCTCCAGGCGGCCGATCTTCTCCTTCGGGAAGGGGATGCCGTACGCCTTGTGCTCCTCCTCGAACCAGCCCGCGCCCAGGCCCAGTTCGATGCGGCCGCCCGACATCTGGTCGACCTGTGCGACCTGGATGGCGAGGACGCCGGGCAGCCGGAAGGTGCCGGCGGTCATCAGGGTGCCGAGGCGGATGCGCCGCGTCTCACGGGCGAGGCCGGCGAGGGTGATCCAGGCGTCGGTGGGGCCGGGCAGTCCGTCGGAGGAGCCCATGCGGAGGTAGTGGTCGCTGCGGAAGAAGGCGTCAAACCCGAGGTCCTCGGTGGCCTTGGCCACGGTGAGCAAGGTGTCGTAGGTGGCCCCCTGCTGGGGCTCGGTGAAGATGCGGAGATCCATGTCTCCATCCTGCCTGCTCGCCGCGGGTGCACCGCACCTCCCGGCCGCGCGCGCCGTGCCCTGCCGTGCCGCGGTGGCGTCAGGTCGCACCGTGCCGCGCGGGGCGCATACGGGAGCGGTCGGCGGGGCGTGCGAGCGGCCGGGGCCGGCGCGGGGCGGGTCAGCCCGCCGCCCGCTGCGGTAACAGTGCCTCGCGGTCGGCCAGTCTGCGCAGCATCTCCATGACCCGGTCCCGCGACTCGTCCGCGGCGTCGATGGCCTCCATGCACTGCCAGTACGTGGCCTCGTCGTCGGCGGCGCAGGCGACTCCCACCAGGGCTATGCCGGTCTCGCCCAGCAGGGTGCCGAGGCGCATCAGCGCCTGGCGGGCGTCACCCAGTTCGGTGAGCTGGGCCGCGCGCAGCTCGTCCGGGCCCAGCTCGGGCGTGTGCAGCACTCCGCAGCCGCGGCCCGCCAGCTCGGTCAGTCCGATGGCCTCGCCGCGCAGTTCGGGAGGTCCGTGGACGGCCAGCCGGCTGCCGATCGCCTGTGCCAGGGCCTGCACCTGCCACACCTCCACCAGGATGTCCGGCACCCGGCCGCCGGCGGCCAGGGCGCGCCCACTCGTCACGATGAGCCGAACAGCGTCCATGCGCTGCCCCCGTCTGTTTCCGACGCGCTTGCGGCGCGTCCGCCCGAACTCCGTTGTCCACTACCCAGAGTGAAGGTGTGTGGTGCGAAAAGCTAGAGGAAGGCGGAAATTATCGGACACCAGATTCACTTCGCCCCGCGCAGCGACTGCGGAGAGTGATAACGGAGTCTTCGGCTCCTCAGTCGCCGGTCGTCTTCGGCCCCTCAGCCGCGGGGGCGCTCGCGCTGCTCGGCCTCCTTTTCGTCCGGCACGGGGAACCTGGACTCGTTCCGCTCGATCTTCGCCTCCAGGGCGGCCAGCGGGTCGACCCCGAGCACCTCGCAGAACTGGAGGAGGTACGCCATGACGTCGGCGACCTCGTCGCGGACGCGGTGCGCGGTACCGGGGTCGTCCATGACCCGGGCCGACTGCTCGGGCGTCAGCCACTGGAAGATCTCGACGAGTTCGCCCGCCTCGACACTCAGCGCGGCGGCGAGGTTCTTGGGCGTGTGGTACGGCTGCCAGTTCCGCACGGCGGCGAACTCGGCCAGTCTGTGCTGCAGGGCCGCGAGGCCGGGTGAGTGATCGGTCACGCGTTCAGGTGTACCACCGTGACACCGTCCCGCCCCGCCGCCCAGGAGCTGTCGCCGACGCTCCCGACGAGGCGGATGTGGCCGCGGTCGCACATCCGCGCGGCGAGGTCCAGGAGTTCGGCGCGCTGGCGCACGTCGAGGCCGCGGTCGAAGCCGTCGGCGAGGACGGTGAGCGTCCGCAGCCCGGCGGGCACCTCGCCGGCCGGGTCGGCCCCCAGCACCCCGGGACCGGTCAACAGCACCAGCGCGAGGGCGAGGTGGCGCAGTTCGCCGTAGCCGAGCCGGGCGAGCCCGGTGCGGACGCCGTCGCCCCGGTCGAGGAGCACGCGGACGACGCCACCGACGACCGGTTCGGCCAGCACGTCCACGACCGGGCCCGCACAGCCCGCGCGGACCGCCGCGACGAACTGCGCGTGCCGGCGGGCGCACTCGGCGCGGGTGCGCCACAGCACGTCGGCGAGGTTGTCGCAGCCGCCGAGCAGCGGGCCGGACCCGGTGGGCACCGGCTCCCGCATCCGGCCGGGCCGCGGATCGCAGGCGAAGACGGAGCGCAGCGCGACCACCATCTGCTCGGCCGCCGCCAGCACCCTGCGCTGCCCGTCCGTCTTGCCGGCCACCCTGAGCGGCAGCAGCGGCGTGCCGAGCCGGTCGTCCGGGAGCGGGGCGCGGGTCACGGGCGCCGGACCGGCGGTGTGCCAGGCCGCCTGCACGGCTCGGCGGCCGGGGTCGCGCAGGGCCGTCTCCAGCAGCACGACGCCGTCGGCCGTCAGCCGCTCCCCCACGACGCGCAGCTCGGGCTCCGCCTGCACGGCCACGTCGAGGTGGACCGGGCCCTCGGCGCCGTCCGCCGTGCAGCCGATGCGGAAGCCCCGGCGGTGCTGGGCGTCGGGCCTGGCCCGCTCGGGCACGCAGGCGGCCGGATCGGCGAACACGGCGCCCAGTTCCGCGCCGCCGCCGAGCCGGGCCAGCGCGTCGTACGCCCGCAGCGCGCTGGTCTTGCCGCTGCCGCTCGGCCCGGCGAGCAGGGTGAGCGGCCCGAGCGGCAGCACCACGCGCCGGTGCCCGGCGTAGGCGGACAGCCGCAGCTCCGTGACCCGGGGCCGGTCCGGGAGCGGTGGGAGGGACGCCGTCGACGCGGGTGACGCAGGTGACGCTGCCATATGCGGACGGTAGGGCCCCGCCACGCGGCGAACCGTTACGCCCGGACGGCGTTCCTACGATCGGGGGACCGTGCCGCCACAACCGTGCGGGACCTCACACTCCGGGCGCCGTGACCTCATACTCCGGGCGCGGTGACCTCACACTCCGGGCGCGGTGACCGCGCCCTCCCCCATCAGTCCGTTCACCTCGGTGCCGGCCGGGGTGAGCAGGAAGACGTTGCGGTCGACCCGGTGCATCCCGCTGGCCAGTCCGAAGACGACGCCCGTGCTGAAGTCCAGGACCCGCTTGGCGACCTCGCCCTCGGCACTGGTCAGGTCCAGGAGGACGGGGATGCCCGACATCAGGGTCTCGGCGACCTCGCGCGCGTCCGCGAACACGTTGACCCGCAGGACCACGAAACGGCGGCGGCGCTCGGTCTCCGCCTCCGGCATAGCCCGGTGGTCGATCGCGGAGGGCCACGCGTCGCGTCCGCGCAAGGGAACGACCTGGGCGAGCCCTTCCCACTGTTCATCGGTGACGTCGTGGCTGTTCACCGGCTCCCCCCGATTCCACTCGCCTTCATTGCGTGCACCAGCCAATTCTTACGCCAAGTCACCCGTTCGGCCCAACAGCGACACGGGCGGCGACGCTCCGTGCCCGGTGATTGCACCACGGCCCGCGGGGTACTCAGCGACGGCCGCCGCGCCCCGAGGGTGCCTCGCCGCGCCGACACGCTCGCGTGCGCCGCCCCGGCCACGAAGGCGCCGACCCACGACGGATGGAGAGTCCATGGCCGCCCTCGACCTCCCCGAGCCCGTCACGCGCGACGGCGCGGGACCGCCCGTCGACACCGAATCGCTCCAGGGTGCCCTGCGCGAGCGGGTGGACGGCGAGGTCCGTTTTGACGCCGGGACCCGGGCCGCCTACTCCACGGACGCGTCCAACTTCCGGCAGACGCCCCTGGGCGTGGTCGTCCCGCGCACCCCGGAGGCCGGGGTGGAGGCGGTGGCCGTGGCCCGGGAGTTCGGGGCGCCGGTGCTCTCGCGCGGCGGCGGGACGAGCCTGGCCGGGCAGTGCACCAACGCCGGTGTGGTCGTCGACTGGTCGAAGTACTGCACCCGCGTGGAGTCGGTGGACCCCGGCGCCCGTACCTGTGTCGTGCAGCCGGGCATCGTCCTCGACGACCTGAACCGGCAACTCGCGCCGTACGGCCTGCGGTACGGGCCCGAGCCCGCCACGCACCCCAACTGCACGATCGGCGGCATGATCGGCAACAACTCCTGCGGCGCCACCGCGCAGGCGCACGGCAAGGTCGTCGACAACATCGCCCGCCTGGAGGTGCTGCTCTACGACGGCACCCGGTTCTGGTGCGGGGAGACCAGCGACGAGGAGTACGCGGAGATCGAGCGGCAGGGCGACCTGCGGGCGACCGTCTACCGGCGGCTGCGCGCCCTGCGCGACACCTACGCGGACGAGATCAGGCGCCGCTTCCCGAGCGTGCCGCGCCGGGTCTCGGGCTACAACCTGGACTCGCTGCTCCCGGAGTACGGCTTCGACGTGGCCGGACTGCTGGTGGGCAGCGAGTCGACGCTGGTCACGGTGGTGCGGGCGGAACTGGAACTGGTTCCGGTGGTGAAGGAACGCTGCCTGGTGGTGCTGGGCTTCGACAGCATCGACCGGGCCGCCGACGCGGTGCCCGACATCCTGCCGCACGAGCCGATCGCGCTGGAGGGGGTCGACGCCCGGCTGGTCCGCGACGAGCGGATCAAGCACCTCAACCCCGAGGCGCTGGCCGAGATGCCGGAGGGCGACGCCTACCTCATGGTGCAGTTCGGCGGCGACACCGTCGGGGAGGCCGACGCGCGGGCCCACCGGCTCCTTGAGGCGGTGCACCGCTCGGAGCACGACGCCGACTGCGCGTTCCTGGACGACCCGGCGCACGAACAGGACCTGTGGCAGGTCCGCGAGGCCGGTCTCGGGGCCACCGCGCACGTGCCGGGCAGGCCCGACACCTTCGAGGGCTGGGAGGACTCGGCGGTCGCTCCGGAGAAGCTGGGCGACTACCTGCGCCGGCTGCGCGCGCTGTTCGAGGAGTTCGGGTACCTCAGCGACACCGGGCCCAGCCTGTACGGGCACTTCGGGCAGGGCTGTGTGCACACCCGGATCCCGTTCGGTCTGTACACGGCCGACGGGGTGGCGGCGTACCGGAGGTTCATGGAGCGGGCCGCCGACCTCGTCGTCGAGTTCGGCGGCTCGCTGTCCGGGGAGCACGGGGACGGGCAGAGCCGGGGCGAGCTGCTGCCGCGGATGTTCGGCGAGGAGCTCGTCGGGGCGTTCGCGCGGCTGAAGTCCGTCTTCGACCCGCTGAACCGGATGAACCCGGGAAAGGTGATCGAGCCGTACGGCGTCGACGAGGAACCGTACGGACTCGACGACAACCTGCGCCTGGGCGGTGACTGGGCCCCGTACGAGCCGCGCGACCTGCACTTCAAGTTCCCGCACGACGGAGGGTCGTTCGCCAAGGCGGCCAACCGCTGCGTCGGTGTCGGCAAGTGCCGCCAGCACACCAGCGACGGCACCGTGATGTGTCCGTCGTACCAGGTGACGCGGGAGGAGGAGCACTCGACGCGGGGCCGGGCGCGGCTGCTGTTCGAGATGCTCGACGGGCACGGCGACGCCGCGGTGCGGGACGGCTGGCGCTCGGAGGCCGTCAAGGCCGCGCTCGACCTGTGCCTGGCCTGCAAGGGGTGCAAGCGGGACTGTCCGGCGGACGTGGACATGGCCTCGTACAAGGCGGAGTTCCTCACCCACCACTACGCCGGGCGGCCGTGGCGCAGGCCGCGCTCGGACTGGTCGATGGGCTGGCTGCCCGCGCTGGCACAGGTCGTGGGGCGCACCCGGCTCGGGCCCGTGGTCAACGCGCTCACCCACGCCCCGCTGCTGTCGGGGGCCGCCCGGCTGGTGGCGGGGGTGGCGGACCGGGAGGTGCCGCTGTTCGCGGAGGAGACCTTCGAGCAGTGGTTCGCGGGCCGGGAGCCGGAGGGCGACGGGCGGCGCGGCACCGTACTGCTGTGGCCGGACACGTTCACCAACCACTTCCACCCGCACATCGGCCGGGCGGCGGTACGGGTCCTGGAGCAGGCGGGCTGGCGGGTGGCGCTGCCCCAGGAGCCGCTGTGCTGCGGGCTGACCTGGATCTCCACCGGCCAGCTCGGCACGGCGGAGAGGGTCCTCAGCCGTACGGTGCGGGGCCTCGCCGACCACGTGCGGTCGGGCGGCCTGGTGGTGGCGCTGGAACCGAGCTGCGCGGCGGTGTTCCGGGCGGACGCGGCCGAACTGTTCCCGGGCGACCAGGACGTGCTGCGGCTGTCCGGGCAGACGGTGACGCTCTCGGAGCTGCTCACGGAGCACTCCCCCGGCTACGAGCCGCCGCGGGTGCCCGAGCGTTCCGCACGGGCGCTGGCCCAGGTGCACTGCCACCAGCACGCGGTGCTCGGCTGGGACGCCGACCGGGAGCTGCTGCGCCGGGCCGGGGTGGACGCGGAACGGCTGGACTCCGGCTGCTGCGGGCTGGCCGGCAACTTCGGTTTTGAGCGCGGTCACCTGGACGTCAGCGAGGCGTGTGCGGAGCGGGTGCTGCTGCCGCGGCTGCGCGGGGAGGACGAGGCGACCGTCGTCCTCGCGGACGGCTTCAGCTGCCGCACCCAGATCCGCGAGTTCGACAGCGGCGGCCACGAGGGCGTCCACCTCGCGGAGTTGCTGGCGTCGGCGCTGCCCCGTTCCGCGGGCGACCCCGACGGCGCCCGGGCGCCGGGACGCGGGGCGAAGGCACTCGCCCTGGCGGGCACGGGCCTGGCCGCCGCGGGTACGGCGGCGGCCCTGGCCCGGGGGCTGCGCGGCCGACGGAGGCGGTGAGAGGGGGCCTCCGCGACGCCCGCCCGGGTCCCGCCCGCTCGGGGCCCGCCCGCCCAGGGCCCGCCCGCCGGGTGCCCTTCCGCGAGGGCGGTGCGCGGGCGCCGGCCCGGGGGCCCTTCGCGCGGACGGCACGCGGACAGCACTCGGGGCGGCAGCCCGAGAACCCTCCACCCGGACAGCACGCGGGCGGCACCCGGACGGCACGCGGGCGGCACCCGGACGGCACGCAGGCGGCACCCGGACGGCACGCAGGCGGCACCCGAACGCCGGCCCCGGCGCGAACGCCGGTGCGCGTCCGTCGCGGCGACCGCGGACCGCGGGGCGGCGTGTCTCCCGCGGCGGCCGCGGACCGCGGGGCGGCGTGTCTCCCGCGGCGGCTGCGGACCGCGGGGTCGCGGCCTCACCCGTCCGGCGGACCCGCGTGGACGGAGCGTACGGACGGCCGCAGGCTCGGAAGGGCCTGGCGGTGCCGCTTCGGCGCCGGTGGGCCGAGGCCCCGTAGCGGGGGACACTCAGAAAGGACTCTCCACATGAGCCAGCACGCCGAACCCACTCCCGGACGGCCCTCCCGCGGCGACGGCACCTGGTCGGGACAGCCGGGCGGCCGCTCCGACAGCTGGGTGACCGGCGGTGTCGTCTTCGCGGGTGTACTGCTGCTGCTCAGCGGCGCGCTCGCCGTCCTCCAGGGCATCGCGGCCATCGCCGAGGACGACGTGTACGCCCGGATCGGGACGTACGTCTACGAGATGAGCCTCACCGGCTGGGGCGTCGTCCACGTCGTCCTCGGCGCACTGGTGTTCGCCACCGGGTACGGCCTGCTGAAGGACATGGCATGGGCGCGGACCGCGGGCATCGTCCTGGCCTCGCTGAGCCTGATCGCGCAGTTCCTGTTCCTGCCGTACTCGCCCGTCTGGTCCGTGATCATGATGGCCATCGACGTGTTCGTGATCTGGGCCCTCGCCAGCCGTCAGGAGAGCTCGTCCCGCGCCTGACCCGGCGCCGTCCGCCGGGCTGACGAAGGAGGGCACGTGACGGGTCGGCCGAGGTTCGTGCGGGGAGCGCGCCGGAGGGGCTCGTGACCGCGCCGGCGAACGCGACCGCGGACCGGGCCGAGCAGTCGCTGCGGCAGACGTTGCTCAGTCCCGGCTACCGGCGGCTGTTGCTGCTGTGCGTGCTGCTGGGTGTGCCCGTCGCGCTCGCCTGCTTCTTCTTCGTCGCCCTCCAGCACGAGTTGCAGCACTGGGTGTGGACGTCGCTGCCCGAGGCGGTCGGTTACGCCACCCCGCCCTGGTGGTGGCCGCTGCCCGCGCTGGTCCTGGCCGGGCTGGTCCTGGCGCCGATCGTGACGCGGATGCCGGGCGGCGGCGGTCACCTGCCGGTGAACGGGCTGGGCGGCGCGCCCGTCGGCCCCCGGGAGCTGCCCGGCGCGGTCCTCGCCGCGCTGGCCACGCTGCCGCTCGGCGTGGTGCTGGGACCGGAGGCTCCCCTCATGGCCGTCGGCAGCGGGCTCGCCCTGCTGGCGGTGCGGCGGGCGGGTACGGGCGGGGACCCGCGGGCGGGCGCGATCGTCGCCACGGCCGGTTCCACGGCCGCGATCTCCACCATCCTCGGCGGCCCGGTGGCCGCCGCCGTGCTGCTCATCGAGGGCGCGGGCCTGGCCGGGGCGCGGCTGGTCGCGCTGCTGCTGCCGTGCCTGCTGGCCAGCGCCGCGGGCGCCCTGGTGTTCACCGGCTTCGGCCAGTGGACCGGCCTGCGGATCGGGGCGCTGGCCCTGCCCGACCTGCCGCCGTCCGCAGGTCCGGACGCGGGCGACTTCCTGTGGGGCGTGCCGACGGCCGCCCTGATCGCCGTACTGGTCACGCTCGCCCGCGGGCTGGGGCACCGCACCGTCGCCTGGACACGGCACCGCACGGCCCTGCGCACCGTCGTCTGCGCCACGGCGGTCGGCGTCTGCGTCGCCGCGTACGCGCTGATCACCGGCCGTTCCCCGGCCGAGGCGGCGCTGTCCGGCCAGGCGGCCCTCGCCCAGCTCGCCGCCGACCCGCACGCCTGGTCCGTGGGCGCACTGGTCGCGCTGGTCGCGTGCAAGGGGCTGGCCTGGGCCGTCGCGCTCGGCAGCCTGCGCGGCGGCCCGATCTTCCCGGCGGTCCTGCTGGGCACGGCGACGGCCCTGGCCTGCTCCGGCCTTCCCGGTTTCGGCGTGACCCCGGCCCTCGCCCTCGGCATCTCGTCCGCGGCGGCCGCGGTCACCGGGCTGCCGCTGGCCAGCGCGGTGCTGGCGGTGCTGCTGACGGGCGGAGACGCCCACGAGCAGATGCCGCTGATCGTCGTCGCGTCGGTTGTCGCCTTCGTCGTCTCCCAACTGGTCCGCCGTACGGAACCGGACGCGGAACCGAACACGGAACCGAACGCGGAACCGGGGGCGGCACCGACGCCGGGAGGCGCACGGTGAGGCGCCTGCGTGCCCCGGGGGCCCGCACCGGGTGGGACGCCGTGCGGCCCTGGCTCGTCCGGACCGGAATCGCGGCGGTGACGGTCGCCGCCTACTTCCTGCTCCCCCTCGACCACCTGGGCCCGCAGCGGCCCGTGCTGAGCTGGACGCTGTTCACCCTGCTGCTGACCGTCGTCGCGGTGCTGCTGCTCCGGCAGATCCGGCACGTGCTGGTCGACCGGCCGGACAGCCGCCCCGGTGTGGTCATCTCCCTGCTGATCGTCCTGTCCGTGCACGTCTTCGCGGCCACGTACTACGCCCTCGCCAAGCAGCCGGGCGAGTTCAGCGGCCTGCGCACCCGCATCGACGCGCTGTACTTCACCGTGGTCACGCTCGCCACCGTCGGGTACGGGGACATCACCCCGCGGGGCCAGTCCGCGCGGGTCGTGACGGTGCTGCAGATCACGTACAGCTTCGTCTTCCTCACGGCCGCCGCCACGGCACTGACCACCCGGATGCGCGACATGGTGGTCCGGCGGACGCAGCGGGGGCGGCCCAGGTGAGCGGCGACGCCGACGCGGCGTGCCCACCGTGACGGAGGCCTCCTTGTGCCCTCCCCCGGCGGCGCACTACTGTCGCCACGCCTTGGTGAACGGGAAATCCGGTGTGATGCCGGTGCGGCCCTCGCCACTGTGAATCGGGAAGTCCGGCTCCGGCCCTCGCGGGCAGCCACTGGACCGCTTGCGGTCCGGGAAGGCGGAGCACGGGCGGTGCTACCCGTAAGCCAGGAGACCGGCCAGGGCGCGTCGTCCATCCACGAGGTGTTGGAGAGGGTCTGCTGAGCCATGCACATAGCCGAGGGCTTTCTGCCACCGGCGCACGCGATCGCCTGGGGTGTCGCGTCCGCGCCGTTCGTCGTCCACGGAGTACGGTCACTCACCCGTGAGGTCAGGGAGCACCCGGAGAGCACGCTGCTCCTCGGCGCCTCCGGGGCCTTCACGTTCGTCCTGTCGGCGCTGAAGCTGCCGTCCGTCACGGGCAGTTGTTCGCATCCGACCGGCACCGGTCTGGGCGCGATCCTCTTCCGGCCGCCGATCATGGCGGTCCTCGGCACCATCACCCTGCTCTTCCAGGCGCTGCTGCTCGCCCACGGCGGCCTGACGACGCTGGGCGCCAACGTCTTCTCCATGGCGATCGTCGGCCCGTGGGCCGGGTACGGCGTCTACCGGCTGCTGCGCCGCTGGGACGTGCCGCTGATGGTGGCCGTGTTCTTCGGGGCGTTCGCCGCCGACCTGTCCACGTACTGCGTCACCAGCGTGCAGCTGGCGCTGGCCTTCCCCGACCCGAGCAGCGGATTCCTGGGCGCGCTCGGGAAGTTCGGGTCCATCTTCGCCGTCACGCAGGTCCCGCTCGCGGTGAGCGAGGGCCTGCTCACGGTGCTCGTGATGCGGCTGCTGGTGCAGTCCAGCCGGGGGGAACTGACCCGGCTGGGCGTGCTGCTGACCCGGTCGGGCGGGCGGAAGCAGGAGGCGGTGGCCCGATGAGCCGGAACACGAAGGTCAACCTCCTGCTGCTGCTCGCGGTGGCCGCGCTCGCGGTGCTGCCGCTGGTGCTGGGGCTCGGCGACCACAAGGAGGAGCCGTTCGCCGGGGCCGACGCGGAGGCGGAGACGGCGATCACCGAGATCGAACCGGACTACGAGCCCTGGTTCTCGCCGCTGTACGAACCGCCGTCCGGGGAGGTCGAGTCGGCGCTGTTCGCGCTGCAGGCGGCGCTCGGCGCGGGCGTACTGGCGTACTACTTCGGCCTGCGCCGCGGACGACGGCAGGGCGAGGAACGGGCGTTGGCGGCGACAGCGGCGATGCCGACGGCGGCGGCAACGCCGGCAACAACGGCGGTGCATACGACAGCGACACCGCCGTCGACGTCGTCCGGGGAACCGGAGGTGTCGGCTCCCCGGCACCGGAACACTCCCGGAGGGGACTGAGTGCTGCCGATCGACGCGGCGGCGCACAGCAGCCGGTGGCGCCGCCGCCACCCCGTGGACAAGGCCGTGCTCGGACTCGGCCTGACCGTGCTCGCGATCTCGCTGCCGCCCTGGCCGGGCGCGGCGCTGGTGCTGGTGGCGGCGCTGACGGTGCTGCTCGGCCCGGCGGGCGTGCCGGGGCGCCGGCTGTGGCGGGCCTACCGGGTGCCGCTGGGCTTCTGCGTGACGGGGGCGCTGCCCCTGCTGGTGCAGGTCGGGGGCCCGGACGGGTTCCTGTCGGCGGCCGAGGGCGGGCCGGCGCGTGCGGGCGGACTGCTGCTGCGTACCTCGGCGGCCTCGCTGGGCGTGCTGCTGTTCGCGTTCACCACGCCGATGTCGGACCTGCTGCCGCGGCTGGTGCGGGCCGGGGTGCCCGCGCCGGTCGTGGACGTGGCGCTGGTGACGTACCGGATGAGTTTCCTGCTCCTGGACTCCGTGCGCCGCATCCGTCAGGCGCAGGCCGCGCGGCTGGGGCACACCACCCGCGCGGCCGCCTGGCGCTCGCTGGGCGGACTCGCCGCCACCGCCTTCGTACGGGCCTTCGACCGGGCGGCGCGGCTCCAGTCGGGGCTCGCCGGGCGCGGATACGACGGCACGCTGCGGGTGCTGGTGCCCGAGGCCCGGGTCTCGGTGCCGTTCACGGCGGCGAGCGTCGGGCTGCTGGCGGCGCTGGCCGCCCTCACCCTCGTACTGGAAGGACCCCTGTCGTGAGCGGACCGGCGCGGTCGCCGGGGCGGCCGGACCCCGTCGCCCTGCGGGGCGTGTCCTTCGCGTACGAGGAGGGTCCCGACGTGCTGGCGGGGCTGGACTTCACGGTGCGCGAGGGGCGGGCGCTGGCGCTGCTCGGCCGCAACGGCAGCGGCAAGACGACGCTGATGCGGCTGCTGAGCGGCGGACTGCGGCCGCGCTCGGGGACGTTGGAGGTGGACGGGGAGCCGGTGACGTACGACCGCAGGGGGCTGACGCGGTTGCGGACCACGGTGCAGTTGGTGGTGCAGGACCCCGACGACCAGCTCTTCGCGGCCTCGGTGGGTCAGGACGTGTCCTTCGGCCCGCTCAACCTGGGGCTGCCCGACCCGGAGGTCCGCTCCCGGGTCGGGGAGGCGCTGGCCGCGCTCGACATCGCGGCCCTGGCCGACCGGCCCACGCACCTGCTGTCGTACGGGCAGCGCAAGCGGACCGCGATCGCCGGCGCGGTCGCGATGCGGCCCCGGGTGCTGATCCTCGACGAGCCGACCGCGGGTCTCGACCCGGACGGGCAGGAGCGGCTGCTCGACACCCTGGACCGGCTCCGCGCCGGCGGCACGACGGTGGTGATGGCCACCCACGACGTCGACCTCGCCCTGCGCTGGTCGGACGAGACCGCGCTGCTCACCCCGGACGGGGTGCGCACCGGCCCCACCGCCGCGACGCTGGCCCGCACCGACCTGCTGCGCCGGGCGGGCCTGCGGCTGCCGTGGGGGGTCGCGGCGGCCGGACTGCTGCGCGCGCGGGGCCTGTTGGCGGACACGGCGGCCGGCCCGCGCACGCCGGAGGAGCTGGCGGCGCTGGCCGACTGACGCGGGGCGCCCACCACTTGGTCCCCGGATCAGCCCCGTTCGGCCCCGGATCAGCCCCCGGAACGGCTCAGTTCGGGGTCCCGTTCCTCGACCGGCTCCTCGGCCGCCCGCCGGGCGCGGCGGCCGGGCAGTACGGCGAGGACGAGGGCCGTGCCGGCGGCCATGATGATGCCGCCGACGAGGCTGGTCGTCGAGACGCCGTGGGCGAAGGCCTTGTGCACGGCCTCGGTGAGGGCCTGCGCCTGCTCGGGTCCGGCGGCGGGGTTGGTGGCGAGCCGCTCGGCGACGGCCAGTCCGCCGCCCACGGAGTCCTGGGCGGTGCCGAGCGCCGCGGCCGGGAGCCGGTCGCCGACGAGGCCGCCCAGTTCGTCGCGGTAGGCGGTGCCGAGCAGGGAGCCCAGGACGGCGATGCCGAGCGAGCCGCCCAGTTCGAGCGCGGTGTCGTTGGCACCGCCGCCGACGCCCAGTTCGCTCTCCGGGAAGGAGCCCATGATGGTGTCGGTGGCCGGGGAGACGCTGAGCCCGATGGCCAGGCCGAGCAGCAGCATGGGGGCGAGGAAGTCGGCGTAGGCGGAGCCCTGGTCGATCAGGACCAGCAGGAGGACACCGGCGGTGCCGATCGCCATGCCGGACCCGACCATGGCCTTCACGCCCAGCTTCGGGGTCAGCCGCCCGGTCACCGCGGCGCCGACGAACACGGCGCCGGCCAGCGGCAGCAGCCGTACGCCGGTCTCCAGGGCGCCGTAGCCGAGGACGAACTGCAGGAACTGCGTGGCGTAGTAGATGGCGCCGTAGGTGCCGAAGAAGAAGAACAGCACCGCGAGCATGGATCCGCTGAAGGGGCGCTGCAGGAACCGCCGCACGTTCAGCATGGGGTGCGGGTGGCGCAGTTCCCAGGCGACGAAGGCGACCAGTCCGACGCCCGCGACGACGGCCGCGGCGACGGGGCCGGCGCCCCAGCCGAAGTGCGGGCCCTCGATGGTCGCGTAGACGAGGCTGCCGACGGAGACGATGGACAGCAGGCCGCCGACGTAGTCGATGCGGCCCATGGCGGCGGCCCTGGACGGCGGTACGAGGACGAGCGCGCCGACGACGGCGAGGACCGCGACGGGGACGTTGACCAGGAAGGTGGAGCCCCAGGCGTGGTCCTCCAGGAGCCAGCCGGCGACCAGCGGCCCGACCGCGATGGCGAGCCCGGAGGTGGCGGTCCAGGCCGTGATGGCACGGGCCCGCTCACCCCTGGGGAAGACCGCGACCAGCAGGGACAGCGTGGCCGGCATGACGACGGCGGCACCGACGCCCATGACGGCCCGGGCCGCGATGACGAGCCCCGTCTCGTGCACGAGGCTGCCCATCACCGACCCGCCCGCGAAGACCACGAGCCCGGTGACCAGCGCGCCGCGCCGGCTGTACTTGTCCCCGATCGCGCCGAGCACCAGCATCAGCGCGGCGTACGGGACGGTGTAGCCGTCGATGACCCACTGCAGGTCGCTGCTGCTCAGCCCCAGGTCGGCGGTCATGTCCGGCGCGGCCACGATCAGGGACGTGTTGGCCATGACGACGATCAGCAGGCTGAGGCAGAGCACGATCAGCGCCCACCAGCGACGGGCGTAGGGCCCGGTCATCTTCTCGACGGGTGTGGTGGCCAGTAGGGGCATGGGGGCTCCCGGAAGCGAGCGGGGTCAGCTTAATTGCCCATCGTTGGGCAGACATGAACAGAGTAGTTTGTTGCACACCGACGTGCAAATATGATGGTCCGAGTGGGGGACGTGCGGCAGGACAGCACTGCTGGGGCGTGAGGGTTGGGGGGCGAGCCGGTCACTCCGGCTCCGCGGCCCCGGAAAACCGGAGTACCGGAGCACCGGAGAACCCGGGAACCCGGACAGGCGGGAACCCGGGTTCTCCGGACAGGCGGGCTACTCGCCCTGCGCGGCCGGCGCCGGACGCACGTCCGCGACCACGGCCCGGGCCCTCTGCTCCGGAACCCCCGCCGCGATGAGCATGGCGACGGTGACGCGGGTGCCGTCGTCCTCGAGCGCGCCGGTGTTGACCTGTTCGAGCAGCGCGACGATCATCGCCTCGAGCCCGGCGCTCAGCACGGCGGACGGCAGATGCGCGGGGAAGGACCCCTCCTGCCCGCCGCGCTCCAGGATGGCGGTGACCTCGGCGCGGGCCGGTGCCAGGATCTCGGCCACCCGCTCCTCGCCCAGGTCGTGCCGGGCCAGCGCCAGGAGCATGCGGTAGCGGTCACCCACGGGCCAGATCAGCAGCGTGAACCGCGCCAGGGCCCGCTCGGCCGGCTCCGCCGGGTCGGTGGCCCGCTCGGCCCCGTCGGCCATCGCGCCCCGCAGCGCCTCGGACGCCTCCTCGGCCAGGGCCTCCAGGAGCGCGGTGCGCCCCGGGAAGTGACCGAAGAGCGTACGCCGTACGACGCCTGCGGCGCGGGCCAGTTCCTCCAGCGTGGTGTCCGGATTGCGCCCCAGCTCCCGGCGGGCGGTGGCCAGGATCCGCGCCCGGTTGGACCGCGCGTTGCGACGCTGCGGCTCACGGGCGACGGGCTTGGTCACGGGAACCTCGGGGGCGGCGGGTGGCGATTCGGGCGGGGCGTCCATTCTGGCACGGAGGGCACGGCCCGACCCCGCCGCACGGGACCACGGTCAGGGGCCTTCCCCGGGGAGGTCGGTCGTTCCCCCGGGGAGGCCGGTCCTTACCCGGGGGGGGCCTTCCCAGGGGGTCGGGTCCTTCCCAGGGAGGAGAAGAGGGCGCCCGCCTCGTGCAGGTGCACCAGGGGGAAGTGACGGCAGGCGCACGATGCCGTGCGGGGCCGTGGCCGCGAGTCTTGGTGGGTAACCCAAGATCGATGCGGAGATTCCAGACACGTGGCTACCTTCCTCCACCGCATGGGCCGGGCCGCCTTCGGGCGGCGCCGGCTCGTGGTCCTGCTGTGGGCGGTGCTCCTCGGCCTCGCCGGAGCGGCCGCGGCCCAGGCACCGTCCGCCGGGGACGACGAGACGTCCTTCATGCCCGGCATCGAGGCGCAACGGGCCTTCGACCTGATCGGGGAGCGCTTCCCGGGCCAGGATGCCGACGGCGCGAGCGCACGGGTCGTGTTCATCGCGCCCGGCGGCGAGAAGGTGACCGCCGCCGAGCACCGGGCCGCCGTCGAGGCGTTCGTCGCGGACGCCGGGGACGGGCCGCGGGTCGCCGGCGCCGTCGGCCCCTTCACCTCCGGCGCGGTGAGCGAGGACGCCTCCACCGCGTACGCCACCGTGACCTACGAGGTCGGCTCCGGCGACCTCACCGACGCCGACCGGAGCGCGCTCGAGGGCGCCGTCGACCGGGCCCGGGACTCCGGCCTCACGGTGGAGGTCGGCGGCAACGCGCTCGGCTCGCAGCCGGCCGTCGGGGGCGCGGCCGAGGCGATCGGCATCGGTCTGGCCGCCGTCGTCCTGCTGATCACGTTCGGTTCCCTGGCGGCGGCCGGGCTCCCGCTGCTCACCGCCGTGGTCGGCGTGGGCATCAGCGTGTGCGTGATTCTCGCGCTCGGCAGCGCCCTCGGACTGTCCATGACCACCGGGACGCTCGCCTCGATGCTCGGACTCGCGGTCGGCATCGACTACGCCCTGTTCGTGGTCTCCCGCTACCGGGAGGAACGGGCGAGCGGCCACGAGGCGCGGGAGGCGACGGGACTCGCGGTGGGTACGGCCGGGTCTGCGGTGGTCTTCGCCGGTCTCACGGTCGTCATCGCACTGGCCGGGCTCTCCGTGGTGGGCGTGCCGATGCTGACGAAGATGGGCCTGTGCGCGGCGGGCGCGGTGGTCGTGGGCGTCCTGGTGGCGCTGACCCTGGTGCCCGCCCTGCTCGGGATGTGGCCGGAGGCGGTCCTGCCCCGCACGTCGCGACGCGGCTCCGGCGCCACCGGCGGTCGGCGGACCGGTGCGGCGGACAACGGCGGTTCCCGCTGGGCCCGGTTCGTGCTGCGCCGCCCGGTGACCGTGCTGCTGGTCTGCCTGGCCGGTCTGGGTGTGCTCGCGCTGCCCGCCGCCGATCTGCGGCTCGGCATGCCCGGCGACGAGGCCAAGCCGGTCTCGACGACGGAACGGCGCGCCTACGACGCGCTCGCCGACGGGTTCGGCCCGGGCTTCAACGGCCCCCTGACGATCGTCGCCGACGTCCGGGACGCCTCGGACCCGCAGGCCGCGGTGACGGCGATCGCCTCGCGGATCGAGGGCACGGACGGCGTCGTGTCCGTCTCGCCGCCCCGGTTCAACGCCGACGGCGACACCGCGCTGTTCTCGGCCGTCCCGGCCACCGCGCCGACCGACGGACGCACCAAGGAACTCGTGCAGACCATCCGGGCCGAGCGTCCCGGGCTGGAGGGCGGGACGGGCGCGGCCTTCGAGGTCACCGGAAGCACGGCGATGGACATCGACGTGGCGCAGGCGCTGCAGGACGCCCTCGTGCCCTACCTCACCGTCATCGTGGCGCTCTCCCTTCTCCTGCTGATGCTGGTGTTCCGCTCCGTACTCGTGCCGGTCAAGGCCGCGTTCGGGTTCCTGCTGTCGGTGCTGGCGTCGCTGGGCGCGGTCGTGGCGGTCTTCCAGTGGGGGTGGGGCGCCGGGCTGCTGGGCGTGGAGCACACCGGTCCGATCATGAGCCTGATGCCGGTCTTCCTGGTGGGCATCGTCTTCGGTCTGGCCATGGATTACGAGGTGTTCCTGGTCTCCCGGGTGCGGGAGGCGTACGTGCACGGGGCGCGGCCCGCGCAGGCGGTGACCGTCGGTTTCCGGCACAGTGCCCGTGTGGTCGTCGCCGCCGCGGTCATCATGATCGCGGTCTTCTCCGGCTTCGTGGGATCCGGCGAGTCGATGGTCAAGACGATCGGCTTCGGTCTCGCCGTCGCGGTGCTCTTCGACGCGTTCGTCGTCCGTATGGCTCTGGTGCCCGCCGTCCTGGCCCTGCTCGGGGACAGGGCGTGGTGGCTGCCCCGGCCGCTGGACCGGCTGCTGCCGCGCGTCGACATCGAGGGCACCGCACTCGCCGGACGGTCCGCGCACGTCCCGGCGCCCGCGGGCGGTGACACCCAGCCGCAGGAACCTCAGGCGCCCGCCCGCACCTGAACCGGTCCGTACCCGTACCGGTCTGCGCCTGTACCCGGTCCTGCACCCTTACCGGCGTCCCCGCGGGCCGCGGCACCGTCTCCGGCGGCTCCGCGGCCCGCGTCTGTCACGATGGCACCCCAGCCCCACCGGGAGAACGCGCGATGAGCACACCATGAGCACCCTTTGGCAGCGCCGCGTGGCGAGCCGCCGGACCACCGAGGCCCTCACGCTCACGCTCCTGTTCGCGATCGCCCTCTCCGGCTGCTTCCTCTCGTTCGGCGTGATGCCGGGCCGGCCCCCGATGTGGGCCGGCGTCGCGCTGTCCGCGCTCGCGTGCGCGGCGCTGGCCCGGCGCCGCAGGTACCCCTTCCGGGTGCTGGCGGTGACGACCTTGTGCGTGGTGGCCGTGTCCGCGCTGGGCCACCTCGTGACCGCGATGCTCATGAGCCCGCTCATGGTCGCGCAGTACTCCGTGAGCCTGCGCGCCGAGCGCCGGTCCGGCTGGTACGCCGCTCTGGTGGCGACGGCGGCCCTGGTGGCCTCCGGGCTCTTCCACGACGAGCTGCGCGACCAGTGGCTGATCGGCCTGGTCAACCCGGCCGCCTGGGTCCCGCTGTCCGCGGCGTTCGGCGGCTACGTGCGCGTCCGCCGCGAGTACGCCGCCGCCCGCACCGAGCACATCGCGCGCGAACGCGAGGAGGAGGCCCGCCACCGCGTCGTCCAGGAACGCATGCGCATCGCCCGTGAGCTGCACGACGTCGTCGCCCACCACCTCACCCTGGCCCACGCCCAGGCGGGTGTCGCGGCGCACCTCGCGCGTACCGATCCGGAGCAGGCGCACGGGATCATGGACCGGCTGTCGGACACCACGGCCGCGGCCCTGCGCGAACTCAAGTCCACCGTCGGCCTGCTGCGCCAGGACACCGACACCGACGACGGGCTGGCACCGGCGCCGGGCCTGGCCCGCCTGCCCGACCTGGTGGCGGCCTGCGCCGCGGCCGACCTGAAGGTGACGGTCAGCACTGAGGGCGAGCCTCGGCCGCTTCCGCCGGGGCTCGACCTGACGGCGTACCGGATCGTCCAGGAGTCCCTCACCAACGTCACCAAGCACGCGGGCCCCGCCACCGCCGAGGTACGGCTGGCGCACGGGGCACGCTTCCTGACGCTCACGGTCACCAACGACACCGCCGGCCCGCGCCCCGCTCCTCCGCCCGCCCCCGGCTTCGGGCTCCTCGGCATGCGCGAGCGGGCCCTCGCCGCGGGCGGCACCTTCCACGCTGGGCCCCGTGCGGGAGGCGGCTTCGAGGTCGCCTGCACCCTCCCCCTGCACGGCCCTCTCCCCGGTCCCCTTCCCGGTCCTCTTCCCGGCCACGACGAAAGCACCGCCCGATGACCATCCGCGTCCTGCTCGCCGACGACCAGGCCCTGCTGCGGGCCACCTTCCGCATCCTCATCGACTCGGATCCCGGGATGACCGTGGTCGCGGAGGCCGCCGACGGCCGGGAGGCGATCGAGCTCACCCGGGCCCACGCACCGGACGTGGTCCTGATGGACCTCCGCATGCCGGACACCGACGGCCTGACCGCCACCGCCGACATCTGCGCACGGCCGGATCTGGCGGCCACCCGGGTCCTGGTCCTCACCACCTTCGAGAACGACCAGAACGTCGCCAGGGCGCTGCGCGCGGGCGCCAGCGGCTTCCTGGGCAAGGACGTCAGCCCGGACGTCCTGCTGACCGGCATCCGCACCGTCGCCGCCGGCGAGTCCCTGCTCTCCCCGACGGCGACCCGGACTCTCATCACCCGCTTCCTGGCCACCCCGGACGACGAGGCACCGCCGGCCCTGCCCGCACTCCTCGCCACCATCACCGAGCGCGAACGCGAGGTCATGACGCTGGCCGCGCACGGCATGTCCAACACCGAGATCGCCGACCACCTCGTGGTCAGCCCCCTGACCGTGCGCAGCCACGTCCAGCGCGCCATGACCAAACTCCACGCCCGCGACCGCGCCCAACTCGTGGTGATCGCCTACCGGAGCGGCCTGGTCCGCCCGCGGCCAGAGGGCGACCGCCCGTAGCCCCGGACCGCTGCCGCAGCTCGCGGAGACCCTGTACATGTCGCCGCCGAGGCGTGAGGCATTGATCGGACGTGGATTGCCGACGAGGTCCCAGGCACCGGCCGTTACGAGCATGGCCGCATCCGGGTGTCGTTCGTTCAGGGCGCCCAGTTGATCGATGGCGACGTCGGTCCAGACGATCTCGTACGTCACCTCTTGACGGTCCCGTCAGGGTTCGGCCTGAAACGAGCTGCCACCTCGGCATGGGACACGCGGCGGGTGGTCTGGGCCCTGCTCTCCTCCGCCGTGGCAATGTCACGGGCGTCTTCGAGTGCTTGGAAGTAGTCCAGCAGCTCCATGGGGATCACTGCTCGAGCTCCGCCCAAACGGTCTTGACCACGGGATCGTCGGCCGTCCAGCCCCAGTCGGCCGCGAGGGCCTCGACGAGCAGCAGGCCCCGCCCGTTCTCCGCCTCGGGAGGCGGCGCGCTCAGGGTGCCGGGGCGCGGCGGGAGCCGGTCGGGGCGGGTGTCGGACACGGCGATGCGGAGTCGTCCGGTCGCGGGCACGAACGTGAGAGTGAGGCGGAAGTCCCGGCCCTGGGCGCGGCCGTGGCTGATGGCGTTGGCGGCGAGTTCCGCAGTGACGGCGCCGGCGTCCTCGATGACGGACGCCTCGTGCGGGACGCCCCAGTCGATGAGCCGGCTCACGACCAGCGTGCGGGCGAGGCGGGCACCGCGTCGGGTCGAGCTGAGGAGCACGGTGAACGGGCTGACGGGAGCGGCGGTTTCTGCATTCACAGGGTGACCTTCCCGTCACTGTGAATAACCTGAACAGGGAGGTTCGGCGTACCCGGACGCGCTGTACGGGTCGTGTGCGGGCCTGTACGGGTCCGGTTGCGTGCCTTGAGGGCGGCGGGCCCGGTTGGTAGGGGCAGTTCGCGGACTTGGGGACGTGGTGTCATTGGCAGCCCGCCAGCAGAAGAAGCCGAGCAACGGCAACGACGACAAGCCCGCGATCTGGGCCGGATACGGCAAGTTGGTCCGGCTCTTCCGGGACAAGGCGGGCCTCACGCAGCAGGCACTGGCCGAGGCCGTGGGGTACTCGTACGAGCAGGTCGCCTCCATCGAACAGGGCCGCCGCCCGGCGAAGGCGGCGTTCACGGAGGCGGCGGAGCGGGTGCTGGGGGCGGGCGGGGTGCTGGCTGCGCTGCAGAGCGAGGTGGAGCGCGCCAAGCTGCCCACCTTCTTCCAGGACTTCGCCTTGCTGGAGGCCGAGGCGCTCAGCCGGTTCTCCTACGATGCCCTGCTCGTCCCAGGGCTGCTCCAGACCGAACGCTACGGACGCGCGCTGTTCCGTGCGCACTACCCGCCCCTGAGCGACGATGCCATCGAACGCCTCACAGACGCCCGGCTCGCGCGCCAGACACTGCTGCACCGGGAAACCACATCTCTGATGCTGGTGTTCATCATCGAGGAAAACGCCCTGCGCCGACTTGTGGGTGACGATGCGACCATGGCAGGGCAGTACGAGCACCTGCTGGAGTCGGCCGAGCTTCGCAACGTGGAGATCCAGATCATGCCGAACAGCCGCGGAGCCCACAGCGGGCTGAACGGCTCGATGGTGCTGCTGGAGACTCAAGACCGCCGTCAGGTCGTGTACATCGAGTCCCAGGACGTCGTGAGCGTCCTCTCAGAACGCCAGCTGGTCAGCGAGTTCTGGCTGCGCTATGGGATGCTGCGGACGCAGGCCCTCGACACAGGTGCCTCGGCAGACTTCATCAAGCAGGTGGCAGAGGAGCTATGACCATAGATCAGGCACGCCACGCACCCGACCGTCTGAGCTGGTGGAAGAGCAGCTACAGCGGGACAAGCGGCGGAGACTGCGTCGAGGTCGCCGCGGCCTCCGCGACCGTGCACGTGCGGGACTCCAAGAACCGCGCCCAGCCTTCGATCAGCGTGGGCGCGGCACAGTGGGCCGCGTTCGTCGGGTTCGCGGGCGATCGGGCAACGGAGCTGTAGAGACCGGAGAGAACACAGCACGCCCTCGACCTCGTGACGGCCTCCGGCGCAGGTCACTCAGTATCCAGACTCTTGGCCACGAACGTCATGTGCTGAATGTTCCCCATCTTGTTCCAGGTTGCATGAGCTCCTGTACTGACGGCACCCTGGGAACGATCCCGCAGCCACATCTCCCCCAGCCCCGCCTGCGCGCCACGGAAGTCCACGAGACCGGTGAGGCACCTGGCCGCCTTCCGGTTCGCCTCCTCGTACTGCTTGCCGTGCGGGACCTTGGACAGGTGGTACGAACGGGCCGTCGTGTAGCGAAGGATGCCCCAGGACGGGCCTCCGTCGCCGGCGGACGGCGTACGGGAGACGTATGTGGCGGGATGGATGCCATAGTCGCCGTAGCGGAGTCGGGGCAGGTAGGACCGTTCACCGTGGCGGATCTCGTGCCAGGTCTCCCAGTCCGAGCGCGGGGCTTCGTACGGCACGCCCACCTGGAAGTTGTCCGGCGCTTCGGGGAAGCCGCCGGCGAGGACGGTCACGGTGCGCCAGGCGGTGAGGGGGACCAGGGTGTCCAGGGCGCGCAGTGCCTCCTTGGCCGCGTCGGGGCGGTCGGGCAGGACGGTGGCGAGGTCGAGGAACAGGTCGACGGGGTGGCCCGTGGGCAGTCGGTCGAGCAACACGGAGACGTCCGCGGCCATGCGGTCGTTCCAGTCACCGGGAAGGCGTACGCGGACGCCGAGCCCGTCACCGCCGTGGCGGGCCGCCGCGAGGGCGAGCACCTGCTGGGCGCCGGGGCGTCCCGGTCCGGTGACCGGCCGCAAGTTGCGGTCGTCCCACCACTCCGGAGGCAGCACCTCGGCCAGGACCGCCGCCTCGGCCTCGTCGGCGAAGGGCGCGTCCAGCCAACCATGCCCGAGACGCTGTGCGGTGGAGATGTCGCCGGCCTCCTTGGCCAGGCGTCCGGCGAGCGGCTTCGGCAGCACGTCGGGGCGCGGTGGCAACGTCCACAGCGGGGCGACCCGGCGCCGTACGTCCGGTGTCAGCGCACGGTAGGCCGCCTCGGCGTGGGGCCGGGTCGGCAGGACGGGAACGTACGGCGGTACGGACACGGCGTTTCCCCTCGGCACTGCCCGTGCTCGGATACTTCCCTTGCTGCCTCGCACTTTGTTCGTGTTCTTTCAGGGTGGAACCAAGCAAGAAGGTCCGAAAGGGCGGCAATCAGACACACCACGGCCCTGCATGAGTGTGTCCAGTTGTCCGGCGGGAGCGATCCCCGGTGAGCCCGTCCCGTCGCACACTGTCCGACCTGCAGCGGGCTCCGCTGCTCCGCTGTCTGGTGCGGCTGTTCCGGCCCGAGCTGCGCCGGACGTTGCAGCTCAGGCCGACGACACGCGGTGCGCCGGTCAGTGTGCCCGCATTCCCGACGAGGCGGCCTGGCTCGCGAACTGGAACTTGAACTTGGTTCCGTCGATGACGTCTGTGGCGATGACCTTCCACTGCCCGGCTGTCGTGGTCTTGTAGCCGCTCTGGCAGTAGTTCAGCCCTCCTCCGCTGGCGTAGAAGCACACCTTCACCTTGCGGCTGGTGTTGGTCTTGATGTTGATGTCTGCGCAGTTGCCGGTCGCGAAGTACAGGGCGCCGCTGGACGGCTGGAAGTACGTGCCCGAGGGCTTGCTGTAGCTCCATGCGTTGCCGTAGCAGGACTGGGCGCCCTGTTCGGCCGCCCCTGCGTCGGCCGTCGTGCCGACCACGACACTCGCGGCGGCAAGGCTGCCGGTCAGGACGGAGGTGACGAGGCGGTTGCGCGTCTTCACGGTGGTCTCCCGCGGGGTCGATGCCAGTGGTCCGGACCGGTGGTCCGGGCGTTCACGATCGCAGGAGGCGCTCCGCCCGGGTACCTGCACCATTGCAGGGTCCCTCTGCTCGGCCGCGGTGGTCCCATGGAGCCGCCACATCGTCGTGCACGGAAAGAGGGTCCGCCCATGTACGTACGTACACGCATCGCCGCCGTCATCGCGAGCGCCGCCATCGCGGCCGGGTGCCTCGTAGCCGGGGCAGGTCCGACCGCTGCCGCAGAGCAGGGCGCCCGGTCCTGCTACGGCGAAGCCAACAGCTACAACAAGGCGTCGGGCACACACATCTACCCGAACTACCCCAACTTCTTCTATCTCCTGGCAACGGCCGACTGCGTTGACATCAACATCAAGACCAACACGAACCGCTACGTGAAGGTCTGCTTCCAGCTCTCGGCCGGTGGGACGCAGTGCCAGACCGACTACAAACTCGCCACGGCCGGCGCCTGGACGGTGATCGCCACCAACGTGAAGGACGCGACCCACTACCACTTCTACTTCCGCAGCGACGCCAAGTCGACCGGCAGCTACGCCTCCTGACCCTCGCGGCGCGTCACGCGGTCGCCGGAGCCGGGCAGGGTCAGGGCCGAGTGCGCCGCCCGCGGTGGCGGGGCCGGCAGCGTGCTGAGGCCCCGCAGGCGGGTGTTGCGCTGCTCCAGGGCCTCCGTCGTGGTCGGGAAGAGGGTGGCGCCGCCCTCGCCGACGAGGTTCTGGTTCCGGGTGACGAAGTCGCGGGTGGTGTGTTCGTAGGCGGCGAAGCCCTCGGCGTGGTCGCGGCCCGCCAGGGACGCCGCGAGCATGTAGGCGCCGACGAGGGCGAGGCTGGTGCCCTGGCCGGTGAGGAACGAGGGGGCGTACGCGGCGTCGCCGAGCAGCGCGACCCTGCCGCTGGACCAGCGGGGCATGCGGATCTGGCCGACCGCGTCGAAGAACACGTCATCCGCGTCGTGGAGGGCGGTCAGGAGGGCCGGGACCTGCCATCCGGCGTCGGCGAAGGCCTCGGTGAGCAGGGCCTCCTGGGCTGCTCGGTCCCTGAACGCGGCGACGGGGGGCTCCGGTTGGGCGAAGTTCAGGAAGGCGTGGACCTCGTCGGAGTCGTCGACGGCGTACAGGGCCGCCGCCCTGCCCGGGGTGTTCCACATGACGGTCTCGTGGGAGAGGCCGAGGGCGTTGCGCATGGGGAACACGGCGAAGCAGTGGCCGAGGTGGTGGTGGAACTGTTCCTCCGGTCCGAAGAGGGTCTTCCGGGTGGCGGAGTGCATGCCGTCCGCGCCGAACACCATGTCGTACGTGCGGCCGGCGCCGCCGCGGAAGGTGACGTCGACTCCGTGGGCGGACTGGTCGAGGGTGGCGACGGAGTCGTCGAACAGGAACTCCACGTCGTCGCGGACCGCCTCGTACAGGGCGTTCGTCAGGTCTCCGCGCCGGATCTCCAGGTCCCTTCCCTCGACTCCGCCGGTGACGGCGTGCGGGTGGAGGGAGGTGATCTCGCTCCCGTCCCCGTCCAGGAAGGTGAGGCGGCGCAGGTCGATGTGCGCGTCGCGCAGTCGGGGCAGCAGGCCCATCCGGTCCACCACGTCCAGGGCGGTGCCGCGTACGTCGATGGGGTAGCCGCCGCTGCGGAGGGTGCCGGCCTTCTCCACGACCGTGACCTCGTGACCTTGGCGGCCCAGCCAGAAGGCGAGGGCGGTGCCCGCGATGCCGGCTCCGGAGATGAGGACCTTGCGGCGGGGGGTGGTGGGGCGGGTCATGACGGGACTCCCTTGCGCATGGTGCGGGTGACGAACAGGGCCAGCGACGTGACGACGCCGGCCAGGACGAAGCCGGTGACGTAGGCCGATTCGGCCGCCGTCTCCGAGCCGGCAGGGGTTGCGGCAGTGAGGAGGGCGCCGCCGAGCTGGCCGCCGACGGCGTAGCCGAGTACGCGGCTGACCAGGATCAGGCTGGTGGCGATGCCCGTGTCGTCGGAGTCGACGGCCGTGGCGGTGCTGGTCATCATGGCGGTGACACAGAGGCCGTTGGCCAGGGCGATGAGGGTCTTGGCGAGGGCTACGTGCCAGATCTCGGAGTGCGCGGCCGCCAGGGCGAGCAGGGCGGCGGCCATCATGACGATGCCGGTGTTGACCACGGCGCGTGAGCCGAAGCGGCGGTCGCCGATGCCGCCGAGCGGGCCGGCCAGGGTGGCGGCGACGGCGCCGGGCAGCAGGATGAAGCCGATCTCGGTGGCGCTCGCCCCGAAGCCGTATCCGTCGCCGCGCTCGTCGAGGAGTTGCGGGACGAGGAAGACCGCCGTCGACGTGCCGAGGCAGATCACGAACGTCAGCACGCACGCCTTCCAGATCGCGGGGCGGGCCAGCATGCGCAGGTCGATCATGGGGGCTGCCGCGCGTCGTTCCACGCGGATCCAGGCGGTGGCGAGGGCGGCGAGGAGCAGGAGCAGCGCGCCGAGTGCGAGTGGCTGCGAGGCGGCCTCCGGGGCCAGTGCGAGGACGAGCATGAGGGTGACCAGGGTGCCGCTCAGGAGGAGCAGGCCGGGCCAGTCGATCCGGGCGTCGCGGGAGCGGCCCGGCGGGTCGGACGGCATCAGCCTGTTCACCAGCAGGGTCGCTCCGGCGACCGCCAGCGTCGGCAGGGCGAACATCCAGTGCCGGGAGAGTGCCTCGGCCACCGGGCCGGCCGACAGCATGCCGACCATTCCGCCGCCGACGAAGAGCCCGCTGACGACGCCGATGGCCACCTTGGACTCGCCCGCGGGGAGGTGTTTGCGGACCACGATGAAGGACAGGGGCAGCGCGCCCACCATCGCGCCCTGCAGCACCTGCCCGAGCAGCAGCACCGGCAGGTTCGGGGCCAGGGCGGAGACCGTGCCGCCGACCGCGACGACCCCCATCAGGCGGATCAGGACCTTCTTGCCGCCGTAGCGGTCGCCGAACTTGCCCGCCAGCGGGGTGATGAGCGCGCCGGTGATGAGGAGCACGATGCTGAGCAGCGCCGACTCGGACTGGCTCATGTGCAGTTCGCGCTCCAGGAGCGGGATCGTCGGTGACACGACCGACTCCAGGGCGCCGGTGGACAGCGCCAGGAGGCCGAGCGCCCCGACTGCGGCCCGCCCCATGGTGGGTGGGGGTGAGGGGGCCAGGGTTGTCGTCATGCGCTTCCTTTCCGTTCCGTCGTCTCCGGACGGGGAGGAAGGCAGAGTGCGGGGACGGCGGGGCGCGCGGCGTCATACCCGGGTGCCGAAGTGGCGGTGCTACCGCGGTAGGGGGTGGGGGCGGGGCGGCGTCACCGCCGGTGACGGTGTGCGGGGAAGTCGTGAAGGGTTCGCGCACGGATGCCGGATGTCGTTCACGGCGGCGCAACACTCGGAACCCCCACTCGGCGCTCTTTCAACCAGTCGGGCGCCGACCCTGCGAAGGGAGACGACCAACGATGTTCACTCCGACACGGGTACGGAAACGGAACAGAGTACGGACGGGTGCGCTCGCGCTCTCGGCCGTCGCGGCCCTCGTCCTCGGCGCGACCGCCACGGCCGGTGCGAGCGGCGCCCCCGACGCGAAGGCGGACCCCGCGCCCGCCGTCGCCGCCGCCAAGGACGGGCCAACCTCGGTGGCCTACGTCGAGGTGAACAACAACAGCATGCGCAACGTCGGCAAGTACACGCTCGCCGACGGCGGTGACAACGTTTTCGACGTCGCCGTGATCTTCGCCGCGAACATCAACTACGACACGGGCAAGCAGTCGGCGTACCTGCACTTCAACGAGAACGTGCAGCGCGTCCTCGACAACGCCGACACGGAGATCCGGCCGCTGCAGGAACAGGGCATCAAGGTCGTGCTCTCGGTGCTCGGCAACCACCAGGGCGCCGGGTTCGCCAACTTCCCGTCCCAGGAGGCGGCTTCGGCGTTCGCCAAGGAGATGTCGGACACCGTGGCCGAGTACGGGCTCGACGGCATCGACTTCGACGACGAGTACGCCGAGTACGGCAACAACGGCACCGGCCAGCCCAACGACAGCTCGTTCGTGCACCTGGTGACGGCACTGCGCGCCGACATGCCCGACAAGATCATCAGCCTCTACAACATCGGTCCGGCCGCGTCGCGCCTGTCCCACGACGGCGTCGACGTCTCCGGCGAGTTCGACTACGCCTGGAACCCGTACTACGGCACCTGGCAGGTCCCCGGCATCTCGCTGCCCAAGTCGCAGCTGTCGCCGGCGGCCGTCGAGATCGGCGGGACCGCGCAGAGCACGGCCGCCGACCTCGCCCGCCGCACCGTCGACGAGGGGTACGGCGTCTTCCTCACGTACAACCTCGATGGCAGCGACCGCGGCGCCGACGTGTCGGCGTTCACCCGGGAGCTGTACGGGAGTGACGCCGTGTACACGCCGTAGGGCCCGGGAGACCTGGTACGGCGTCCGCCTCAGCCGCGGGCGGGGAGCGTGATGCCGTAGGCCCGCATCTTGCGGTAGATGGTCGTGCGGGAGATGCCGAGCCGCTGGGCCGCGAGCAGTTTGTTGCCGTCCGCCTCCAGGAGCGCCTGGACCAGGGTGTCGCGCTCGGACGCCTCCCAGACGCTCAGGGAGCGGCTGCCCGCGCTGTGCAGGGACGGCGGCAGGTCGCCGAGCTCGATCCGGTACGTACGGCGGGCCGCGGCGGCCTTGCTCAGGGCGAGGCTCAGTTCGCGGACGTTGCCGGGCCAGTCGTGCCGGCGCAGCGTGGGGAGCACCTCCGGGGCGCATTCCACGCCGCTGCCGATGCGTCGCAGCAGGCAGTCGACGAGGGCGGGGAGGTCGGTGAGGCGGTGTCGCAGGGCGGGCACCGCCGCCGCCTCCAGGAAGCAGCGCCTGAGCGACTCCGGTACGCCCGCTGCCCGTTGGAGCGTGCCGACGACCCACGTGCCCCGGGCCGTCGCGGCGTCCAGCGCTCCGGCGACGGCTGCCTCGTCCTCGGGGGCCACCGCGTCGACGTTGCGCAGGACCAGGGCGCGGCCCGGTCCCGCGGGTGCCGAGCGCAGGGCCGCCGGCAGGTCGTACCCGGCGTTCGCGGTCCCCGTGACAGGGGCGTCCGCTCCGACGGGAGCGGCGGCGTCCAGCACGATGGGAGCGGCAGCGTCCGTCACGGCGGGGGTGGCGGCGTCGACGACCACGGGGGACGAGGACGCCCCGGTCAGCGCGTGCGCGGCCCGGACCAGGGTGGCCTTGCCGGTGCCGGTCTCGCCGTGGAGCAGGAGCGGGGTGCGGTCGCGGGCGCAGCGCGAGACCGTGCGGGAGACCGTGTTCCAGGCCGGGTCCGTGCCGGCCAGGCCCGGCAGGGGCCAGGGACCGGCCGCGTTCCCCTCCGCGCGGGTACGGAACCTGGTGCGGGAGCGGGAGTTCGTACCGGGGCCGGGCCGGTCGGCGGGGCGGTCGGCGGGGCGGTCCGTGAAGGCCAGCTCCAGCAGGTATCCGGCCGCGCCGGCCGGGCTGTCGACCTGCCGGCAGCGCATCATGACGCTCTCCCCGCCGGTCAGCCGCACCTCCCTGCGGGTGCGGGGCGCGTGCCCGAACTCGGCGGCGGCCTCGTGCAGCAGCCGGTGGTCGTCGCCGGTGAGCCGCGCGGAGGCGGCGGTGTTGGCGAGGACGAGGTCCTGGCCGAGACAGAGCACCGGCCGGTCACCGTAGTGGGTGACCTGTTGGAACGCCTCCAGGAGTGCCCGCTGGTGTGCGCTGCTGAACTCGTACATCACCCGCTCGATGTCCTCGACGGCCTCCTGCACGAGGGCCGCCATGAGGGGGCGCGCCGGGCCGTTCCAGCAGGTCAGGTTCATGGCGCCCTCGACCCGTCCGGTGACCGAGTTGCGGATCGGGGCGGCCGCGCAGGAGACGCTCTGCAGGCGTTCGTTGAAGTGTTCGGTGCCCAGCACGACGTTGGGCCGACGCTCCTCCAGCGCGACCCCGATGCCGTTCGTCCCGACGAACTGTTCGGCGTAGTTGAAGCCGGGCGCCAGGTGGACCCGGTCCAGGTGCGCCGAGAGGCGTTTCTCCCCGACGCGGCGGTCGCGGACCCAGCCGTTGCGGTCGGTCACGATCACGCTGGCGTCCGAGCCGGTCAGCGCCTGTTCCAGCCGGTCCAGGACGGGCGTGGCGGCGCGCACCAGGCGGCTGTCCCGGTCGTAGTCCGGCTGGTAGGGGACGACGACCTCGTCCGTGCCGATCCCCAGGTACTTGGAACGCTGCCAGGAGTTGAGGATGCCCTCGGGCACGACCGCCGCAGGCAGTTCCGCGTTCTCCAGGAACTTCAGGCGTGCTCGCGCGATGTTTCGGTCGCGCGCTGTGCTGTCACTGAGCATGGCGCCTCCGATGAGCGTGTTTCCGCCATATTACGAACGCGTTTGCACCTGTCAACGGGTGGTTCGGTACCGCTTTTCCCCGCGTTCGCCATGCCCTGATCAGGGGCGGGCCGGGTGTGTTCCACATTGAAAAAGTCGACGGCGCCCGGCGCCCGCACGCTGTTGGGCAGCACCGCACGACAGGTGCGGACGCTCACCGTCGAGCAGTCGAGCACAGGAGGACCCATGACTTCCGCCGACCACACCACTGCCCGTATCGCCGTCGTCACCGGCGCGGCGCGGGGCATCGGCCGGGGCATCGCCGAGCGGCTGGCCGAGGACGGTCTTGACGTGGTTGTCGCCGATCTCCCGGGAATGGCCGAGGAGTTGAGCGCGGTGGCGGCCGGTATCGAGAAGACGGGCCGCCGGTCCCTCGCCGTGCACGCGGACGTCACCAGCAAGGAGCAGACCGACGCGCTCGTCGCGGCGGCGGCGGACCGCTTCGGCCGGGTCGACGTCTACGTGGCCAACGCCGGCATCGCCCGGGTGACCCCGCTGCTGGAGACCGACCTCGACGAGTTCGAGCAGGTCATGGCCGTGAACCTGCGGGGGGTCTTCCTCTCCTACCAGGCCGCCGCGCGGCAGATGATCGCCCAGGGCGGCGGCGGCAAGATCATCGGCGCCGCCTCGATCGTCGCCCACCGCCCCTTCGCGCTGCTCGGCACCTACTCGGCCTCGAAGTGGGGCGTGCGCGGGCTGACCCAGGCCGCCGCCATGGAGTGGGCCCGGTACGGCATCACCGTCAACGCGTACTGCCCGGGCATCGTCGGCACCGACATGTGGGACCTGATCGACGAGCGGCTGGCCGAGGAGGCGGGCATCCAGAAGGGCCAGGCCATCAAGAAGCACGCCGAGGCGATCGCGCTCGGCCGGGTCGAGGAGCCCGCGGACGTCGCAGCCTTCGTCTCCTACCTGGCCTCGCGGGACTCGGACTACATGACCGGCCAGTCGGTGATGATCGACGGCGGTATCCAGTTCGCCTGACCCGCCCGCTTTCGCCCGGCTCACGCACTCCGCCCGGCCCGCGCCGCCGGGCGCCCGATCGGCCCGCCGGCGCCCGCCACCCACGACTCACGCGAACCGAGGAGCACCCCATGTATTCCAAGGACGGCGAGAACTACTTCATCGTGGACGCGCACGTCGCCCTCTGGGACGCGCGCCCCGAGAACCAGCGCAACATCCACGGCAAGCAGTTCATCGACTGCTTCTACGACTACCACCGCAACCTGAGCCCGGCCTCCGAGCTCTGGCCGTACGAGGACTTCCTCTACCAGGGCGGCGAGCGGCTGATGAAGGACCTGTTCACCGACGGGTACGTCGACCACGCGATCTTCCAGCCGGCCGCTCTGCCCGCGTTCTACAACACCGGCTTCGGGCAGACCGAGGAGGCCTTCGCGCTCACGCAGAAGCACCCCGGCAAGCTCACCTACAACCACTGCTTCGACCCCCGCTTCGAGGAGGCGGGCCTCAAGCAGCTGCGCGAGGACGCCGCACGGTTCGGGCTGCAGGGCGTCAAGCTCTACACCGCCGAGTGGAAGGGCGACTCCCGCGGCTACAAGCTCAGCGACAAGTGGACGTACCGCTACCTGGAGGCCTGCCAGGAGCTGGGCATCAAGAACATCCACATCCACAAGGGCCCCACGATCCGGCCCCTGGACCGGGACGCCTTCGACGTGGCCGACGTCGACGCGGCCGCCACCGACTTCACCGACCTGAACTTCGTGGTCGAGCACTGCGGCCTGCCCCGCCTGGAGGACTTCTGCTGGATCGCCACCCAGGAGCCCAACGTGCACGCGGGCCTCGCCGTGGCGATCCCGTTCATGCACACCCGGCCCCGCTACTTCGCCCAGATCATCGGCGAGCTGCTGTACTGGCTGGACGAGGACCGTATCCAGTTCTCCAGCGACTACGCGCTGTGGACGCCGAAGTGGATCGTCGAGCAGTTCGTCGACTTCCAGATCCCCGAGGACATGACGAGCGAGTACCCGCAGCTCACCGTCGCCCAGAAGAAGAAGATCCTCGGCCTGAACGCGGCCGCCATGTACGGCATCGAGGTCCCGGCCGGGCTGGGTCTCGCCGAACCGGCGGTGGCCTGACATGTGGGCCGCGCAACTGGAGGGGGCGGCACGCGCCGCGCTCGACACCGTGTACGACCCCGAGCTGGACGAGCCCATCACCGACCTGGGCTTCGTGCGCTCCCTGACCGCCGACGACGGCCACGTCACCGTGCACCTGCGGCTGCCGACCTCGTTCTGCTCGCCGAACTTCGCGTACCTCATGGCCTCCGACTCCAAGGACGCGCTGAGCGCCCTGCCCGGGGCGCGTGAGGTGACGGTCGTGCTCGACGACCACCACGACTCCGACCTGATCAACCGGGGTCTGGCCGCCGACGCCGGGTACCGCGGCACCTTCGGCCACGAGGCGGAGCAGGACCTGGAGGAGCTGCGGGACATCTTCCGGCGCAAGGCGCACACCGCCGCGATGGAACGGGCGCTCAGCGCACTGCTGCGCGACCGGCCCGAGCTGGCCGAGGAGCAGCTCGGCGACGTGGTCCTCGGCGACCTGCCGGACACCGCCGCCACCCGGGCACTGCTGCGCCGCCGCGCCGCCCTCGGGCTCGGTACCGACTCGGCCGACCCGGCGCTCGTGGACGACGACGGCCGCCGCTACCCGGCCGGGGAGATCCCGCTGCGGCTGCGGTTCGCCCGCTCCGTGCGCATCTCCATCGACGGCAACGCCCACTTCTGCCGGGGCCTGCTGCGCACCCGGTACCCGCAGTCCGGGGCCGACCAGTCCGCCCGCCCGGAGGAATTCCCGGCGGGCGGGGAACCCGTACCGGCCACGGACTCCGTGAAAGCGGGGGAACCCGCGCACGCGGGGGAACCCGGACGGGCCGGGGAACCCGTACAGGCCGGGGAACCCGTACAGGCTGGGGATCTCTTCCAGCTCACCGCTCCACCGAAGGAGAACGTCTCGTGAAAGCAGTCCAGGTGGTGGGCTACGGCAAGAACCTCGAGATGGCCGAGGTCCCGGCCCCGGAGGTCACCGGCCCGTTCGACGTGATCGTCCGGATCGGCGGCGCCGGCGTGTGCCGTACCGACATCCACATTCTGGAGGGGCAGTGGGCCGGGAAGTCGGGCGTGCAGCTGCCCTACACGATCGGCCACGAGAACGCCGGCTGGGTCCACGCGGTGGGCAGCGCCGTCACCAACGTCCGTGAGGGCGACAAGGTCATCGTGCACCCGCTGATCACCTGCGGGCTGTGCCGGGCGTGCCGCGCCGGTGACGACGTGCACTGCGAGAACAACCAGTTCCCGGGCATCGACACCGCCGGCGGTTACGCCGAGTACCTGAAGACCTCGGCGCGCAGTGTCGTACGGCTCGACGACTCCCTCGAACCGGCGGACGTCGCCGCGCTCGCCGACGCGGGCCTCACGGCGTACCACGCGGCGGCCAAGGCGGCCCGCAAGCTCCGGCCGGGAGACCGGTGCGTCGTGATCGGCGCGGGCGGTCTCGGGCACATCGGCATCCAGGTCCTCGCGGCCCTCACCGCCGCCGAGATCGTCGTCGTCGACCGCAACCCGGACGCCGTCGACCTGGCCGTCTCCGTCGGCGCCGACCACGGTGTCCTCGCCGACGGCGGCCAGGTGGAGCGGGTGCGCGAGCTGACCGGCGGGCACGGGGCCGAGGCGGTGATCGACTTCGTCGGTGAGGGCGGCTCCACGAAGGACGGCGTCGTCATGCTCCGCCAGGCCGGCGACTACCACGTGGTCGGCTACGGCGAGAACATCGACGTCCCGACCATCGACATCATCTCCGCCGAGATCAACTTCATCGGCAACCTCGTCGGTTCCTACAACGACCTGTGCGAGCTGATGGTCCTCGCGGCGCGGGGGAGGGTGCGCCTGCACACCGCCAAGTACTCTCTCGACCGGTTCCAGGACGCGCTGGACGACCTGGACGGCGGCCGCATCCGGGGGCGCGCGATCCTCATACCGTGACCCGGCGTACCGTGGCCGGGCCCCGGGTGGCAGACCCCGAAGCACGAACGACGAAGGAAGCAAGGCCTTGATCTTCATCACCGCGAAGTTCCGTGTCCGCCCCGAGCACGCCGACCAGTGGCCCCAGGTGGTGGAGGAGTTCACCCGCGCCACGCGGGCCGAGCCGGGATGCCTGTGGTTCGACTGGTCCCGCAGCCTCGACGACTCGACGGAGTACGTCCTGGTGGAGGCCTTCCGGGACGACGAGGCCGGTGCGGCCCACGTGGGCTCGGCGCACTTCAGGACGGCCCAGCAGACGCTGCCGCCGTACCTCGCGGCGACCCCCAGGATCGTCAACGCGAACGTGCCCCAGGACGACTGGTCGCTGCTCGGCGAGATGGCGGTCGAGGACCGCTGACACCGGGCGGAGCGTGACGAAGGGGGCGGCGGCCGATCGTACGGCTGTCGCCCCCTTTCGTACGTCTTCGTCCGTGTGAGACTGGGGAGGTGCTCATGCAGTTCCTCACCGCGACCGGTGTCCTCGCCGTACTGACCGTGGTGCCCGGGCCGGACATGGCCGTCGTGACCAGGCGGGCCGTCGCCTCGGGCCGGCGGGACGGACTGCGGACCGTGGGCGGGATCACCGCCGGGCTGCTGGTCTGGGGCGTCCTCGCGGTGGCGGGCCTCGCCGCCGTCCTGGCCACGTCCGCCACCGCGTACACGGTGGTCAAACTGGCCGGAGCCGCCTACCTGGTCCTCCTCGGTGTCCAGGCGCTGCTCCAGAGCCGCCGCCACCGTTCGCCGTCACCGGCGACGGCCCCCGCCCCGCCCCGCGGCAGCCCGTGGCGGACCGGTCTGGTCAGCAACGTCCTCAACCCCAAGATCGCGGTCTTCTACACGGGTCTGCTGCCGGCCCTGGCGCCGGCCGGCCTGCCTCCCCACAGCGGCATGGCCTTGCTGGTCCTGGTCCACGCGGTGCTCACCGCGCTCTGGCTCGGCGGCTACGTCCTGCTCCTGTCCAGGGCTCGCGGCTTCTTCGAGAAGCCGGCCGTGTGCCGGGCCATGGACCGCGCCACCGGGACCGTACTGATCGGCTTCGGCCTGAAGGTCGCCACGACGCAGCCCTGAGCCGTCGCCCGCACGGCGGCCCCGGGCCCGCCGCCACGAGGCAGCTCTGCCGTCACGAGGCTGCTCCGAGGCCGTCGCCCGCGACCGGGCCCTGCGCCGGTCGCCACGCCACGGCCCCGAGCCCGTACCCGGGCCCCGAGCCGCTGCCCGGCCGCCCCATGGGCCCACCGCCGCGGTGCGGCCGCGCGCCCGTCGTCCGCGGCACGGCCCGGAACCGGTCGCACGACGCGGTTCCGGTCCGGCCTGCACGCACCGCCCCCCGGGATCAGGCAGGCGTCCCCGTGCCGGCTCCCTGCCGTTCCGTGCTGCCGGGGGCCTGCGCCGCCGGTTCGCCGGCGACGTTCACCGAGCGCTTGCGTCCGAGGCGGGGGTGGAGCAGGACGAAGGCGAGGACCGCGGCCAGGAACGTGAGGCCCGCCGAGACGATCAGGCACAGGCGCATGCCGTCGAGGAAGGCGTCACCGACCGCGCCGAAGACCTGCCCGGCGCGCGGGCCCAGTTCCAGCGAACCCACCGCGCCGAGACCCGCGTCCCCCGTCACGCCGGTGACCTGGTCGGCCAGCGCGCCGTCCACGCCCGCGTCGGCGAGGTGGCCGGGGAGGGAGGAGACGGCCCGGCTGGTGAGCAGGGCGCCGAGCACCGCGGGGCCGAGCGCTCCGCCGACCTGGCGGAAGGCGTTGTTCCCGGCGGCCGCCATCCCGGCCAGCGGGTGCGGTACGGAGGCGACCGCGGTGGCCGTCATCGGCGTCGTCACCAGCCCCATGCCGAGCCCCAGCAGGAGCAGCCGCCAGGAGAGCGCGCCGAAGGACGTGCCGGCGTCGGCGCCGAGCAGGGTCAGCATCGCCGCCGTCATCATGAGCAGGCCCGTGGTGATCATGAGGCGCGGTGAGAGCCGGTGCATGACGCGCCCGGCGACCCCGCTGACGACCAGGGCGGCCCCGGTGATCACGAGGAGGCGCCAGGCGGTGCCGAGGGTGTCGAGCCGCTGGACCATGCCGAAGTAGAGACTCAGCACGAAGAAGAAGCCGATCATGCCCAGGAACATGATCATGGCGACGAGGGCGGTGGCGGTGAAGCCGGGGCTGCGGAAGAGCGCGAGGTCGAGCATCGGGTGGGCGGAGCGCCGTTCGACCACGACGAAGAGGGCGCCGCTGACGACGGCGACGGCGAGCGCGGCGACGACCTGCACGTCGCCGAAGGAACCGGCGCCGCCCTCGATGACGCCGTAGACGAGCGCGGTGATGGCGAGCGCGGCGGTGATCTGCCCGGGCCAGTCGAGCCGCCCGGCGCGCGGGGCGCGGGACTCGGGCAGGGCCCGCAGGGCGATGCCGACGGTGAGGAGCGCGACGGGCAGCGGCACGAGGAAGATCCAGCGCCAGCCGGCGCTGTTGATGATCGACCCGGCCAGCACACCGCCGACGGCGAGCGCGCCCAGCAGGCACATCGCCCAGATGCCGATGTACTTCCCGCGCTCGCGGTGGTCGGGTACGGCGTGGCTGATGAGGGCCAGCGTGGTGGGCAGCAGCGCGGCGGCGCCGAGCCCGGACAGCGCCTGCCCGGTCCACAGCTGGCCGATCGAGTGCGCGGTGAGCGACGTGGCCGCGCCGGCGGCGGAGAGCAGCAGCCCGGCGAGGAAGACCTTGCGGCGCCCGTGCACGTCGCCGAAGACGCCGGCGGTGAGGATGAAGGCGGCCATCGGCAGCACGAAGGCGTCCGACACCCAGGCCAGTTGGGAGGTCGTCGTGGACAGCGCCGACTGGATGGCGGTCAGGCTCACCGAGACGCTGGTCACCGGCAGGTAGGCGACGAAGACCCCGAGACAGGCCATGACGACGGTCGCCCCGCGACGAGGCACGGTTGGGGGCGGTGACTGGGACAACACAACTCCTTCGCGACGCCGGTGACCGGCGCGGGGAACAGATGAGAGACGGGAGGGCCTGGTGGGTGGGGGCATGTCCGGCCGTACGGCCCCGAGCAGCACACGGGGGAGCCGCCACGGACCGGGCCGGGCCGCACCGGACACCGTCGGCCGGAGACCCGAAAATCGAACATCGAACGCGACCGAGTCTCCTCCGGAAGGCACCATTCCCTCAAACAGAACCCCCGCACCCGGAGGAAACCCGCACCCGGCAGTGCTTCACCGCATACTTGCTCCATGCTCGACACCCTGGACAGCTATATCCTCCACGCGCTCCACGTCAGCCCCCGCGCGCCGTTCCGGCTGGTCGGAGAGGTGGTGGGCACCTCGGAACAGACCGTCGCCCGCCGTTACCGGACCATGAGCCGTGCGGGCACGGTGCGGGTGGTGGGCCTGGTCAACCCGTCGGTGCAGGGCCTGGTGTCGAGTGTGGTGCGGATCTCGCTGCGCCCCGACCGGATCGACGCGTGCGCCGAGGCGCTGACGCGGCTTCCCGAGGTCTCGTTCGCGCACACCTCCTTCGGCGGCTCGGAGATCGTGTGCTCGATGGCGACACCGCACGAGGGACGACTGCCGGAGGTGCTGCGCCAACTCGCCCGTACTCCGGGCGTGTTGGACATCGACTCGCGCATGACCCTGCACACCTACTCCCCGCCGGGGGCCGACTGGAGAGGACTCGGCCCCTCGCTCCCCGAGGAGGCGGTGGCGTTCCTGCGCGAGCACCACCCCCGTACAGCACCGCAGGGCCCGCCGGTCGCACCGCACGAGGAGGACGGGGCCCTGCTCGCCGCGCTCGCCGAGGACGGCCGGGCGAGTCAGGCCGCGCTCGCCGACCGCACCGGCTGGACCACCGGACGGGTCGCACGGCGCCTGGAGGTGCTGGAGCGCTCGGGCACCCTGTTCTACGACGTGGACCTGGCCCTGGAGAAGCTGGGCTACCCGTTCAGCGCCGTACTCTGGCTGACCACCTCCCCCGCGCGCCTGCACGAGACGGGCTCGGCCGTCGCCGCGCTCCCCCGGGTCGTCTTCGCCTCCGCCACGACCGGGGAGCAGAACCTCATGGCGATCGCGATGTGCACGGGCACCGCCGACTTCTACGACTGGCTCAGCGGCACGCTGGCGACGGTGCCCGGCATCACCGGCTACACGATCGGCGTCCGGCTGCGCATCCTCAAGAAGGCCGCCTCACTCGTCCACCAGGGCCGCCTGGTCGCACCGCCCCGGTGAACGGCCGCCCCGGACCGAAGGGCCTTCACGACGGGTCGGCGCCCCCGAGACCCGGCCCGCGCCCCGGGCCCCACCGCCCGGTGTCCGGGAACTCCCGGCCTGGGAACGCCTGCCCCGGGGCGCGATCACGCCCTCGGGTCGGCTGTACGCTGCGACCATGCAGTCGTCCGCTCCCTCCCCGTCGTCGGGTTCCGCACAGCCGGGCCGTCTCACCGGACCCGCCGAGCGCGGTCTGCTGACGGAGCGGATCGCGCGCCGGCTGGAGCACGAGATCCGGGCCGGTGAGATCGCGGTCGGGGCGAAGCTGCCGTCCGAGCGCGAGTTGGCCGCCCAGTTCGGTTCCAGTCGCAATGTCGTGCGCGAGGTGCTGAGGCGGCTCGAGGCGCAACGCCTCATCGAGGTCGCGCCGGGGCGCGGTTCCTTCGTCCGGGAGCAGAGCTCGGGGCAGGCCAGGGAGTACGACGCGCTCTACCGCGCCGGCCGTCCGACGGTCCGTCAGCTCATCGAGGCCCGGCTGCCGTTGGAGGTCGAGATGGTCCGGCTGGCGACCGTGCGGGCCACGGACGACGACCTCGCCGTGATGCGGAACTCGTGCGAGGCCCTGGAGTCGGCCACGGACGCCGTGGTCAAGGCGCAGGCCGACATGGAGTTCCACGACGCGATCGCGGTGGCGAGCAAGAATCCCGTACTGCGGATCATGCTGTCGTCGATCAGCGGAATGATGTTCGAGATGATGCTCCGGTCCAACTCGGACCCCTCGATCGGGGAGCCCGGAGTACCGCACCACCCGGAGATCTTCGAGGCGATCGAGGCACGCGACGAGGACCTCGCGGCCGCGCGGATGCGGGAGCACCTCATGCTCGGCCTGCGTACCTACGGGCCGGACCTCGACGTGCAGGTGGACATCATGGCCCGCAACCACATCGAGACGCTGCTGGGGCAGGCGGAGGCCCGACGGGCGGGCAACGGCGGCAGCTGCAGCGCGGGCCAGTAGCCGTACCCCTCGTGCCGGGGCGGGCCGGCCCGGGCCGAGCCGCGTAACCGTTCCGTTGTGTGGATCTTCACCTCAGGGGCTGTTCGGAAGCGCCGGCATCCTGTTACGGTCCCGTCAGCAAACTGGTCCTACCAGTTGGACCACTGGTCCGGCAGACGCAACCACCCACCAGGAACGAGGACGACGATGTCCACGAGCAGTCGGCTGTTGAGCAGGCGCTCCTTCAACAGGCTGGCCGCGGGGACGGCCGCGACCGTCGCCGGGGGCGCGGTGAGCGCCTGTTCTCCGCAGGGCGGCAGGCCCTCGGCCGACAGCCCGTTGCGGATCATGGCGATCAATCACGTGTGGTCGCAGGCGGTCAAGCGGCGGACGAAGGAGTTCGAGGAGCGGATCGGGCGCCGGGTCTCGATGACCCTGCTCACCGCGGACCAGCTGTCGAGCAGTTACAACGTCAAGCTCAACGCCTCGGGCACCGACGTGGACGTCATGATGGTCCGCCCCCTCCAGGAGCAGCTGCTCTTCGCGCACAACGACTGGCTGGCCGACCTCACCGACCGGGTCGGCGACGACCGGGAGTTCGCGTGGGCGGACTTCCAGGAGGCGCCGCGTGAGGCCTCCGTGACGGCGGGCAAGGTGCTGAGCGTCCCGGTGGTGACCGAACGCCCCACGCTGTACTACCGCAAGGACCTCGTCGACGGACCGCCCCGCACCCTGGACGCCCTGCTGTCCACCGCGCTCGAACTCACCGACGAGGACAAGGGGTTCTACGGGTTCGTCGGCCGCGGCCAGCGCAGCGGCGCCGTCTCCCAGTGGTCGAGCTTCCTGTACTCGCACGGCGGCGACTTCCTCGTCGACGGCGAGTCGGGCATCGGCAGCCGCCAGGCCCTGGCCGCCTACCAGTACTACGGCGACCTGCTCGGCCGGGCCGGGCCGCCCGGCTCGACCAACATGAGCCTCGAACAGGCCATGCCGATCTTCGCGCAGGGCAAGGCCGCCTTCTACATCGACGCCGACGCGATCTACAGCAACTTCCTCGACCCGAAGGTCGCCACCCGGGGTGTGCGGGAGGCCGTCGGGTTCGCCCCCTTCCCCGCTGGTCCGGCCGGTGCGAAGCCGCACAACATCCCGTCCTGGAGCCTCGGCATCAACAGGTTCTCCCTGCTGCGCGACGAGGCGTGGGAGTTCATCAGGTGGGCCGCGGGTCCCGCCCTGTCCGCCGCCCTCCAGTCGGACGGCATCCCCGGCGCCCGCAGCTCCGTGTGGGCCGACTCCCGCACGCTCGCGTCCTTCCCGGCGGACCTCGCCGAGTCGATGCGGGTCAACGCCGAACGCGGCCTCGGCTACGACCGGCCGCGGGTCCTCCAGGTCGGCCGGGCCAGGGACATCGTCGGGCGCCCCCTGGTCGCGGCGATCCTCGGCGAGTCCGTACGGCCCGTCGCGCGCGACGCCGACGCGGAGTTCGCCGATTTCCTCGTCCGCGACAACCGCCACAAGGAGTCCTGATGGCCGCCACCGAGGTCTCCCCCGCCCGCGCCGGCACCCGGGGACGGCCGGACGCCCCCCGCACCCGGCCGCCGCGCACCTTCGAGCAGGCCAACCGGCGCCTGAAGTGGGCGATGCTCACCCCGGCGCTGCTCTTCGTCGGCCTGATGATCGTCTTCCCGCTGGCCTTCACCCTGAACTTGAGCCTGACCGACGCCTTCGGGGCGGTGAACGCGGACAAACGCCACATCGGGCTCCAGAACTTCCTCGACGCGCTGGGTGACACCCGCCGGTTCTGGCCCGCCGCGCGCCGCACCGTGGTCTTCACCGTCGGTGCCGTGGTCCTGGAGACGGTCCTCGGGCTCGCGCTCGCGATGCTCATGCGCAAGCCGTTCCGCGGCATGCGTCTGGTGCGCACCGTCCTGATCATCCCGCTGCTCGCCACGCCCGTCGCGATCGGCGTCCTGTGGCTGCTGATCCTCGACCCCACCAACGGCATCGCCAACCACCTGCTCGCCGGTGTCGGACTGCCGCGCCAGGAGTTCCTCGGCTCGGTGAGCCAGTCGCTGCCGGTACTGATGCTCATCGACGTGTGGCAGTGGACACCGATGATGACGCTGCTCCTGCTCGCGGGCCTGACCACCCTCCCCGAGGAGCCCGAGGAGGCCGCGCTCGTCGACGGCGCGAACGCCTGGCAGCGCTTCCGCCACGTGATCCTGCCGATGCTCGCCCCCACGCTCGCCACGGCCCTGGTCCTGCGCGCCGTCGACGCGCTCAAGACCTTCGACATCCTCTACGCCACCAAGGGCGCGGGCGGCGGCTCCGACTTCGAGGTGGAGACGCTCAACGTCTACGCCTACGGGCTCACCTTCGACTACCAGGAGTACGGCCTGGCCGCCGCCGTCCTGGTGCTGTTCACACTGTTCATCATCGGTGTCGTGGTCCTGCTGCGCCGCCGCGGCGGAAGGAAGAACGGATGAGCGCCACCGTCACCCCCGCGGCCCGGCCGCCGCTCAGGCCCGCCCCCCGGCGGCGCAGGACGTGGTCCTGGCTGCGCGGCACGGCCATCGCCCTGGTCACGCTCGTCTTCGCGCTGCCCCTGGTGTGGATGTTCGCCGCCGCGTTCAAGACCAACGTGCAGGTGACCGACCCGAGCGTGGGGCTCTGGTTCACTCCCACCCTCGACAACTTCCGCAGCATCGTCGAGGCCGGGCAGATCGTGCGCTCCCTGGGCAACTCGCTGCTGGTGGGCGTGGTGTCCACGGTGCTGTCCGCCGTCATAGCCGTGCCCGCCGCGTGGGCCGTGGGCCGGTTCGGCATGCACCGCACCGGCTCGCTCGTCCTCGTCGCCCGCATCGTGCCGGCCATCTCGCTGCTCGTGCCCTGGTACTACCTGTTCGCGCAGATGGGGCTCGTCGGCTCCTACACCGTCCTCGTGCTCAGCCACATGTTCGTCTCCGTCCCACTGATCATGTGGGTGATGATCAGCTTCTTCGCGGGTCTCCCGGTCGAACTCGAGGAGGCCGCCCGCACCGACGGCCTGAGCGCGTTCGGCGCCTTCTGGCGGATCTCGCTGCCGCTGGCCGCGCCCGGCACCGCGACCGCCTCGCTCCTCGCGTTCGTCTTCAGCTGGAACAACTTCATGTTCGCGCTGGTCTTCGCCGACGACCGCACCCAGACGGTGCCCGTGACCCTCTTCAACTTCATCTCGTACGCGAGCACGGACTGGGGCGGCCTCATGGCCGCCGCCACCCTCATCACCGTCCCCGTCGTCATCGCCGCCGTCGTCGGCCAGAAGTACCTGGTGGCGGGCCTGACTGCGGGCGCCACCAAGGGCTGAGCCAGCCCAGCCCCCACACACCTACGCATACGCACGCCACCGCACTGGAAAGAGCACACGCATGAAGATCGTCGACGCCCAGGTCGTCGTCACCAGCCCGGGCCGCAACTTCGTCACGCTGAAGCTGACGACCGACGACGGCCTCACCGGCCTCGGCGACGCCACCCTCAACGGCCGGGAACTCGCCGTCGTCAGCTACCTGACCGACCACGTCGTGCCCCTGCTCACCGGCCGCGACCCGCACCGGATCGAGGACACCTGGCAGTACCTGTACCGGGGGGCCTACTGGCGGCGCGGCCCCGTCACCATGGCCGCGATCGCCGCCGTCGACGTGGCCCTGTGGGACATCAAGGCGAAGGCCGCCGGCCTGCCGCTCTACCAGCTCCTCGGCGGCGCCAGCCGGGACCGCGTCCGTGCCTACGGACACGCGAACGGCCGCGACATCCCCGAACTCCTCGACTCCGTACGCGCCAGGCTCGCCGAGGGCTACCAGGCGGTGCGCATCCAGTCCGGCATCCCCGGCCTGAAGGCCGTCTACGGCGTCCACAGCACCGACGACGACGGCGCGCCCGTCCTGCACCAGCAGGCCCGCCCCCTGGTGGAGGACTGGGACACCGACGCCTACTTGCGGCACACGCCCACCGTGTTCGAGGCGGTCCGTGCCGAGTTCGGCGCCGAACTCCCGCTGCTCCACGACGCACACCACCGGCTCAGCCCCGTACAGGCGGCCCGGCTCGGCAGGGACCTGGAACCGTACCGCCCCTTCTGGCTGGAGGACTGCACGCCGGCCGAGAACCAGGAGGCCCTGCGCCTGGTGCGCCGGAACACCACGACACCGCTCGCCGTCGGCGAGGTCTTCAACACCGTGCACGACTACCAGACGCTGATCAGCGAGCAGTTGATCGACTACGTCCGCTCCGCCGTGACCCACTTCGGCGGTGTCACGCCGCTGCGCAAGCTCTTCGACTACGCCGCGCAGTTCCAGATCAGGAGCGCCGTGCACGGCCCCGAGGACATCTCCCCGGTGGGCATGGCGGCCGCGCTCCACCTGGACCTCGCCGTGCACAACTTCGGCATCCAGGAGTACTCGGGCCACACCCCCCTCACCGACGAGGTCTTCCGGCACGCCTACACCTTCACCGACGGCCACCTGCACCCGGGCGAGGCCCCCGGCATCGGCGTGGAGCTGGACCTGGACCTCGCGGCCGCCCACCCCTACGAGGCGGCCTACCTGCCGGTCAACCGACTGCAGGACGGCACGGTGCACGACTGGTGAGCCCCGCGGGCCCCGGGTGCCGCTTCAGGGGGCGGGGAGCCGAGGACAGACGAAGCCGTTCGTGGCGAGGGACGCCGAGGCCCCGGGAGGGCACCGGCTGATCTCTTCCCCTGTGCGCCGTTCATCGGCTTGACGGGCACATCCCTGTCGAGTCAGCCGGTCCCGTAGAGACCCGGCAGGTCGACCAGGAGAAGGTCATCACGTCCGGCCGCAATTCGACCAGGTCCGGATAGAAGCCGTGCAAGGAGGATGAGTGATCCGCGGATCCTCCCGCAGCAGGTACTCCGTCTCGGTACGTGAGTAGACGGCGCGGCCGGGATCCAGGAGCGTGCGGGTCAGCCAGTCGGCGAAGCCGTCGTTCGGGTGCGGCCGGGCCGCCACCGGCCGGTAGCCGGGGCTCCGCCGACGACGGCGTGGACCTGCAGGGCGGTCAGTGGGTCGTCGATCTGCCAGAAGTCGCGGGCGGCACGGTAGTCGAAGGCACCCAGCCGGAGGTCGATCACGGCGCGGCCCCGCAACGGCCTGGTACCCGAAAGCAGTTCGTGCATGACGCTCACGGCGGAGCCGCAGAGGATCAGCCGGGCACCGGTGCCGGTGCCGGTGTTGCGCTGACGCTCGTCATAGAGCTGCTGGAGCAGTCCGGGGATCTCCGGCGAGTGCTGGAGCAGATACGGCAGTTCGTCGATCACCAGGAGCGGGGTACCCGAACGTGCGGTGACATCAAGGGCGTTGGTCAGGACCTCACGCCAGTCGGCCGGCCTCAGCGTGCCGGACCGCAGACCGGCGTGTGCCGCGACGGCGTCGCCGAACCGCCGGATCGCCGGCAGCCGCCCTTCTTCCCGTACCGCGGTGACGTAGAGGCCGCCGACCTGCTCGCACAGTGCCTGCAGGAGGTACGACTTCCCGTGGCGCCTGCGCCCCGACACGATGCCCATGCGCATCGCCGGATCCGGATCGGTGACGAACTCGGCCGGCAGCTCCCACTCCCGGCCCCGATCGACCACGTCCTCGGGCTTGGCCGGCAGGTTCTCGCTCATCAAGGAAAACCTCACATCGGGATAGGTCTGCTACGTCGCATCCTGTACAAGTCCACTTAGACGAGTCGGCTGCGGACGGAACTGAGGCGTCTGCGGCGCAACGGCTTCGCCGTCAACAGGGAGCGGTCGGAACGCGGTCTCGTCGCGGTCGGCGTTCCGGTCCGGGACCAGGAGGAGACCGCGTTGGCCGGGCTGTCCGTGTCGATGCCAGGCGTCCGCTACGACCCACAGCGGCTCCAGCCACTGGTCACGGCGCTCAAGACCGCGGCACACGCGCTGGAACGGGACCTGTCGCAACAGGACTGAACCGGCCGACCCGCCGGAAACCGGTCGTATCCCGTACGCACCATGGACGACCACCACATCCCTCGCTACGCTCACAGACGATTGACAACGATGTCGAAGTCCGGGCGTGGCGGCTACGGGAAGCGGAGATCATCGATGGTCACACGGAGAGACCTGCTACGGACGGGCAGCGCGGTTCTCGCGGCGGGCGGGCTCGGACTCGCACGGCCACCCGAGGCCGACGCCGCCCCCGCACCCCGCCTCCTTCCGTCCTTCGGCCGCCCCACCCGACTCGACGTGGCCGACGTCAGTGGCCTCGACGGCTACGACCAGCTCCTCCTCACGACCCTCCAGGGCGTCGTCAACCGCCGCACACCACGCCTCTACTTCAGCTACGCCACCGGGGACACCGACCTGCGCTGGCTGGCCGGCACCGGCGCGAGGGTCACCGCTCACGACCACGCCCTGGACCTGGTGGCCAGGTACCGCCGCGAGGTACGCGGCGCCGTGCTGATCGACCCGGACGTGCCCGACTCGGTCAATGTCGCGACCACCCTGGCCGGCCTGTCCGACGCGGTGGCGGCCACCGCGGAGCAGGCCGACCGTCACGGCCTCGGGACGGTCACCGACCTGCGCGGCCGCTTCGACCCCGACGACGTGCCCGCCACCTACCGCTGGCAGCTCCGCCACCTCTTCCCGCGCTGCGCCCACACGCTGGTGGCCGGGCTGCCGCCGACGCGCACCGTGCCCGCCCCCGGGGTGCGGTGGCGGGAGGTCGCACGGGAGACGGAGCGGGTGCGCGACAGCTCCAACCGCCGCACACGCACGCTGGACCTGAGCCCCGAGCTGAGCGCCGGCGGCGACGGCGACGCCGTGTATCTGCGGTTCCAGGACTCCTTCGGCGACGACGGCTGGGGGGCGTCCGTGGGTTCGCTCGCGCTGCACGCCGACGGAGCCGAGATCGCCCGTTTCACCCCGGGCACCGAGGCCGAGAGGCCCTACCTCTTCGACGGACTCGACTCCTCCGTCGGCGGCGACGCCAACCGGTTCGGCGACGGCAGCGGCTACTTCGTCTACCGCTTCACCGTCCCCGGCGGCACGCAGCGGCTGACCGCCGAGGTCGACCTGTGGAACCAGTTCCTCGTCACCGCCACCACCACGGCCCCGACCCGCGTCGAACCGTTCCCCAACTTCCGTGACTACACGGTCGCGAGCAGAGCTGTGGTCCTGTGGCTGCCGCCCGCCGGCGAGACCGGTGACCTGCTCGACGAGGCGCTGAGCCGACTCGCGCCGACCACGCCCTACACCGGCTGGTTCCCCAACGACGTGGCCGGCGAATGGGGTGGCGTCGACCGCGCCTCGCGCCACGGCGTCGAGGTCGTCGCCACCGACTTCTACATGAACGCGACGGTCCACGCCGGCGTCCCCGCACGCGTCTCGGGCCGGGTGCGCACCCGGCCGAGGGCGAGACTCCGCAACCGCGTCCACGTCACCTTCACCATCGGCGAGGGCGACAACGTGCAGTACTGCCAGCGTCGTATGCGGGACATCTGGGACGACCCGGCGCGCGGCACCGTCCCCGTCAACTGGACCGTCAGCCCCCTGCTCGCCGACCTCGGCCCCGCGCTGCTCGCCCACTACCAGCGCACGGCCACCGCCAACGACCTCCTCGTCTGCGGCCCCTCCGGCGCGGGTTACACGTACCCGGCCTCCTGGCCCGAGGAGCACCTGGCCGCCTACACCGAACTGACCGGCCGCTACCTGCGCCGCACCGGCATGGACCTCGTGTACGCCTACAACCCGCGCAACGCGGCGGGCGACGGCTGGATCCCCTTCGACGAACGCGTCGTCGCCTCGTACGCCCGCCACACGCCCCTGCGCGGCATCATCCAGTCCTGGGAGACCGGTGATCTCCAGACCCGGGCCGGCGGCATCCCGGTGATCGGCAACTTCTATCCGCAGGGCAAGGGCGCGGACTTCCGGGACGCACTGCTGAAGCACGTCGAGGACCGCGACCCGTCCCGCCCCCTGTTCATCGCGGCGGCCATCAACGCCTGGACCTGGACACCGAGCGACATCGCGACCGTCGCGGCGCTCCTGGACGACCCGTTCGAGGTGGTGCGCGGCGACGTGTTCTTCGAGTTGCTGGACGAGAGCCAGAGACACGGCTGACCCGGTCCGCCACCGGCCGTGCACCGGTGCGCCCGCAGAACCACGCCGCCGCCCGGGCCAGTCGGCCGGCCGTCCCCGTGGTCGGGCCCACCACCGACAACCGGTCGGCGAAGACCCCGCCCCCGTTCGGCGAGCGGAGGGACCGCCGCCGCGGGCGTGCCCGGCCGGCACGCGACCGGCCGGGCGTCGTGACGACTTCCTACTGGACGACCGCCTCGATGACGCTGTGCCCGCGCGTGGTGGCCATGCCCGGGTCGTCCCGCACCCGCCGGATCTTGAACCCCGACGATCCGAGCAGTTCGGTCCACTCGCTCTCCGTGCGTTCCCTGCCGCCGAGGACGACCAGCATGAGGAGGTCCCCCAGTACGCTGCGCAGGTCTCCCTCGGCGGGCCTCAGGATGCTCTCCACCAGGATCAGCCGCCCGTGCGCGGGCATGGATGCCCGCACCCTCCGCAGTATCTTCCCGGCGTTGTCGTCGTCCCAGTCGTGCAGCACCCGGGACAGGATGTACACGTCTCCCCCGGTGGCGACCTTGTCGAAGAAGCTCTCCCCGACGAGGGTGCACCGGTCGGTGACATCAGCCAGGTTCTCCTCGGCCTGCTGGACGGTCTCGGGCAGGTCCTGGAGCACACCACGCATCTCCGGGTGGCGGGTGAGCACCGATGCCATCAGCCGTCCGTCACCACCCCCGACGTCGACGACCGTCCCGCAGTCGCCGAACTCGTACAGCTCCAGTGCCGCGACAGCGGCCGGCATGGTGGCGCCCATGGCGCGGTTGAAGATGCGCGCTTCCTCCGGGTTGGCGGCGAGGAATTCGAAGTAGTTCATGCCGAGCGCCTTGTCGAAGGCCGGGCGCCCGGTAGTGACGGTGTGGAGCACGTCCGCCCATGCGCGGAAGACGGCGCCGCTCTGCAGGAGCACCCCGTCGCGGAACCCGTCGGGGGCGTCCTGTGCGAGGGCCTTGCCGGAAGGCTGCAGGGTGAAGGACTTCCCGGGATGTTCCGCCAGCATGCCGAGCGCCGTGAGTGCCCGGCAGAAGCGGTAGAGGGCGTCCTCGTCGCTGTTGGTCGCCTTCGCGATGTCCCCGACGCCCATGGGCTCGTCGCCCAGCAGATCCGCGAGGCCCAGATGCGCGGCGACGTAGAGCGTCTGCCCTATCCACGGACCGGACGCGTGGTACATCTCCCGGAGATCCGGGCCTTCTCGGGTATGGACGGGCATGGTTTCCTCCAACGGATCCGACTGCTGTCCTGGCGTTGCGCTGTTCCGTCTCACGCGCCGGTTTCATCCGGCCGCGCAGCTCGAATCCGGCCTCAGGCGTCGTTCGCGGGGAGTTCGGCGACCACCAGGAGGTAGCCGAGTTCCCACACCTCGATGAGGTCCGACAGATCGAGATCGTCGGCCATTTCGGAGCCGAGGGTGTCGTCGATGTGGTCCCGGTCGTGACCGATGCGCCGGGCGATTCCTTCGAGGGTCCGCTTCATCACCTGCTCGCTGATGTCGGACGCCTCGACGAGCCGCAGGCCGGCTTCGCGCACGAGTCGTGGATAGTCGTCGATGGTCACCATGGGACCCATGACCCAGTTCTTGTAGAACTTCTCCACGGCCGGACGCTTGTGCTCCGGGACGGGGGCGCGCTCGAAGAAGTCGGTCAGCACGATCCGGCCGCCGGGCCGGACCACGCGGGACATCTCCCGCAGCACCTGGAGGCGGTCGGGCATGTGGATGATCGACTCCAGCGCCCACACGGCATCGAAGGAACCGTCCTCGAAGGGCAGGACCGCCGCGTCCGCATACTGGTACGAGACGCGGTCGGCCAGCCCCTCCGACGCCGCCCGAATTCCGGCCCGCTTCACTTGTTCATGACTGACCGTAATGCCGACCACGGTGCTTCCGGTGGCCTTCGCCAGGCGCATAGCGGGCGTTCCCATGCCGCAGCCGACATCGAGGACCCGATCCTCCCGGCCGGCCCTGAGTTTCTCGATCATGAGCTCAGTGAAGCGCTCTTCGGCGCGTTCCAGCGACCAGTCGTCCCCGGGGTTGTCCCAATACCCGAAGTGCAGGTTGTGGTCGCCTGTGAAGTTGTCCGACTCAAATCCCGCCATGTGGTCGTACAGCGTTCCGACCTGTTCGGCCGCAGTAGTTCCTGAATGAGACATACAATTCCCCGTCCCGAGGCGTCAGAAGGATCGGCAGGCACTTTTCTCTGCGAGCCGCCGCATTGATCTGGGCGTACGGCATCGACTGATCGGCCGAGAACCTCAGGGAACGTTAGCAACCAGTATTCTGATCGAGCAAGATAATTCTGGTTCCGCTTTCGTTTCGGTGTTTGTTTCGGTGGTTCACGGATGACAATCATTCTCCGTTTCGCACTCGGGGCACGGAGATCGGACCAGATCATTCCGGCCGCCGACCCCTCCCGGGGCCCGGCCGCGCCCGGGGCCCGGCCGGCGTCGCCGCATCCCGGCCACGGTGACTGACCTGCCGGGTACAGACAGCCTGAGCTGCGCGGAAACGCGCCGCCGTACCACGGGTCGCGGCGAGCAGTCCGCCCGGGCCACCCGCACCGTGCAGCATGATTTCAGCCATATGTGGCCGACGCCTCCCACGGGGGTGGCGTGAAATGGATTGCGATGCTTCACTCGTCGACTGACGGGGTGTGAAAGCACTCCCGTCCACTCGCCGGATGGATAGCATTCATTGCGCGTGACTGTCCGTTTCGGTCGACAGATCCAGCAACGGGGGCGTAGTGCTGCATACGGGGGCTTCCAGGGATTCTTTTCCCTGTGACAATGAACGACCGAGGCGCTGGCGACGCCATTCGTCGCCGAGTGGCCGAACTCTGATCATCGTGTTCTGCCGGTAAACCGGGCATCGCTACCGGACCGGCGCCGGCATCTCTCGCAGTGATCGGGGGCGCCGCATCCTGCAGGTGACCCGGCCTGCCCGGATTCCCGTCGCACCGGCGAATCGACTTGTCCGGCGCCCTGCGGCACCCACGCTGCCGAACAGCGTTGTTCGGCAGTCCCGTTTCCCGTTCACATGCTCCGGTGTTCATGCCAGAACACGTCCTTCCTGCCCAGAGCCCTGCTTAAGGAGAGAGATCGTGCCTGCACTCACACCGTCCCAGGGTCCGGACCTCATGCAGCTCTACCACATGGGAGGTCCCTGGATCGGGCAGACGATGTACGTCGCCGCCGAGCTCGGGCTCGCCGACCATCTGGGTTCGGAACCCAAGCCGGTCACCGAACTCGCACGCGTCACCGAGGCGAACGAGGACGCGCTGTACCGGTTCTGCCGCGTCCTTGCCGCCATGGGCGTCCTGCACGCCCACCCCGACAAGCATTTCTCGCTCACCGAGGCGGGTGCCATTCTGCGCAGCGACGCCCCCGGCGGCTTCCGCTACGGGGTCATGCTCCAGAGTGGTGCCTGCTTCCGCTCCTGGACCGAGGTGATGCACACGGTCCGCACCGGAAAGCCCGCCTTCGACAAGGTGCACGGGGCCGCCTATTACGACTACCTCGAGGCCAACCCGGCGGAGAACGAGCTGTTCAACCGCACCATGGGCGTCACCTCCCTCGCTCCGGCCATCGCCGCCCTCAACCGGTACGACTTCACCGGCATCAAGAGCGTCGTCGACGTCGGTGGCGGCGTCGGTACCCTGCTGGCCGCCGTCCTCAAGCTGAACCCCTCCATGACGGGGGTCGTGCAGGATCTCGCCACCGTGACCGCCGAAGCACCCGGCCACCTCGCCGAAGAAGGCGTCGCGGACCGTGTCGAGGTGGTCAGCGGAAGCTTCTTCGACTCGGTCGTGCCCGGCGCGGACGCCTATGTGCTGTCCCGAGTGCTGCACAACTGGAGTGACGAGGACTGCCTGAAGATCCTCGGCCGTGTCCACGAGGCGATGCCGCCGCACGCCAGGCTCATCGTCGTCGACAGCGTTGTCCACGAGGGGGGCGGCCTGCACCCGAGCATGCTCGCCGATCTCTTCATGATGGTCATCCTCGGCGGCAAGGAGCGCACCGAGCAGGACTGGCGCGATCTCCTCGCCGCAGCGGGCTTCCGTATGACCCGCGCCGTCCAGGCCGAGAGCGCCGGCGACACCCTCGTCCACGCCCTGGTCGAGGCCGTCCCGCGCTGATCGGGCGAGCCCACCGCGGCCCGCGTCCGCCGCGCCCGATTCCACCCGCACACCTGCACACGTACCGGAGAAGAGGCATCCACATGGTTTCCCGACGAGCATTCATCCGCACGGGGGCGGCGGCGACGCTCACGGCCGCAGGCATGACGACCGCTATGCCCGCGTTCCTCGCCCATGCCGCCGGCGGCCCCAACTGGGCGCTGCTTCAAAAGCGTCTGAAGGGCACTCTGGTGCTGCCCTCCGACGCGGCGTACGCCGCCGCCAAGCAGCTCTCGTGGACCGAGTACGACACCGTACGGCCGGCGGCTGTCGCCTACTGCCAGTCGGACTCCGACGTGAGCGCCTGCCTGAAGTTCGCCCAGGCGAACGGGATACCCGCGACAGCGCGCAGCGGCGGACACAGCTTCATGGGCTTCTCGCTGACCACGGGGCTCGTCATCGACGTGTCCCGGCTCAACGGTGTCAGGGCCGACGGCAACAAGGTGGCCCTGGGCGGCGGAGCACTCCAGATCGACACCGTCAGCGGCCTGTCCGGTACGGGACTCGCCCTGCCCGGTGGTCTCTTCCCGACCGTGGGTTCGGGCGGCTTCATCCAGGGCGGTGGACTCGGCTGGCAGACGCGGTTGCTCGGCATGGCCTCGGACACCCTCGAATGCGCCCGTGTCGTGCTGGCCGACGGCAGCGTTGTCATCGCCTCGCCGACCCGGAACGCCGATCTCTTCTGGGCGTTGCGCGGAGGCGGGGGCGGCAACTTCGGGATCGTCACCGCGTACCGGGCGGCCGCGACCGCCGTGCCCGCCCTTTCCCGGTTCACCCTCGACTGGACCTGGGACCAGGCCGCCGACGTCCTGACGGCCTGGCAGCAGTGGGCCATTGCGGGCCCGCGGCAGCTCAGTTCGGGGCCGGTCCTCGCGCTCTTCGACGCCGCGTCCGGCAACACACCCACGGTGGGCGTGTCCGGTGTCTGGCTGGGCGACCCCGACGGCCTGGCGCCGCATCTGGACGCCCTGGTCGGGGAGGTGGGCCACGCCCCGACGACCCGCACCGTGGACGACTCCAGCTACACCGACGGAATACTGGCCCTGTACGGCTGCGCCGACCTGACGGTTCCGCAGTGTCACCTGCCGGGACCCTCGGGAGAGGGGCAGATCCCTCGTTTTGGCTGGTCGTTCGACCGCAGCCGCCTCTTCAGCGACGCCATACCCGCCTCGGGCATCGACGCCCTGCTCACCGCCTTCGACGCCGACCGGGCGGCTGGGCACTCCCGGTTCATCCGCACCCTCGTCCTCGGCGGCCGCGCGAACGACCCGGGCCGCACCGACACCGCGTACGTCCACCGCGACTCCGAGTTCGTCATGAGCATCGCCACGGGTCTGCCCACGGGAGCGCCGCCCGAGGCGGACCGGACGGTGGCGCGGAACTGGGCCGGCAACGTTTTCGACGCGGTCAACCCCCATTCGAACGGCGAGAGCTACGTGAACTACCTCGACCGCGTGCTGCCCGACTGGGCGGACGCCTACTACAAGGAGAACCTGACCCGGTTGAGAGGAGTGAAGAAGCACTACGACCCGGACAACTTCTTCCGATTCGCACAGAGCATCAGCTGACCCCCCGAGGTGGCCGGACCAGGCGGGGCCGGCCACCTCGCGGTGGGGTGACAGGAACTAACGTCCGGGGGGGTCGTGCAGCACATCTTGGTAGAACGTTGGTCGGAGTTACTGGTTCTCAACCGCACCGTCGACACCCTGTGCCAGGGGACCGGCGACCTCTTCATGATCGAAGGGGGCTGCGGCGTCGGCCGCACCGCCCTGTTGCTGGAACTCGAAAGGATCGCCTCCGTACGCCAGTTGACCGTCTGTACTGCGCGGTGCAGCATGCTGGAGGCCGATTTCCCCTTCGGAGTGCTGCACCAGCTCCTGGAACCCCATCTCTCTACGCTGGCGGCGGGAGACTCCGAAGCGGCGCGTCCCGCTGCCGAGCTGCTGCGGGCCATGGATTCCCCAGCGGGCGTGAACGACGTCCAGGTCCTCAACGCGATGCTGTGGGCCATCCGGAGTCTCGCCGAACGGGCTCCGGTCGTCCTGACCATCGACGACCTGAACTTCTGCGACGCGCCCTCCCTGCACGTGCTCGCCTACGCCGCCCGGCGCCTGAAGGGATGGCCGATCGCGATCGTGGGCACCCGCCGGCACGGTGAGCCGGTCGCCGCGCCGGCCATGCTGGCGGCGCTTCAGGAGGCCGGTGAGTGGACCGTGCTGCACCCGGCCCCGCTGACCGCCGCCGGCACCAGGGAACTCGTCGACGGTGTCCTCGGCCGCACGCCCGTCTCGGTGGTGGAGGAGGTGCACGAACTGACGGGGGGCAACCCCATGCTTCTCGACACGGTGCTCAGGGCCTCCCTCGGTCCGCAGCGGGAATCCGCGGGGGTCGACCGGTCCCCGGGCATGCTGGAGACCCTCGTCGGACTCACGGTCAGGTCCCGGCTCTCGCATCTGCCCCCCGAGGTGCCGAGAGTCGCGGAGAGCCTGGCCCTCCTCGAAGGGGAGGCCGACGCCGCGCTCACCGCCGAGGCCGCCGGCCTGCCGGAGGGCGAGGGGGTCGCCGCACTGGCCGTACTGACCGGCATGGGACTGCTGACCGACGCCGCCCGGCCCGCCTACGTCCACCCCGTCGTGAGCAAAGTACTGCGGCGGTTGCCCGAGGCCGTCGCACCGGAGTACGTGCACCGTCGCGCGGCCGGGGTTCTGCACCGGCGCGGCGCCCCGTCGGCCGAGGTGGCCCGGCATCTGCTCCGCACGGGGCCGACGGGGACCGAATGGGCCCCCGAACAGTTGCGTGCCGCGGCCACGGGAGCAGTGAGCGAACGCGACCCCGCCCGGGCCCACGCGCTCCTGCGGCGCGCACTGGAGGAAACCCTGCCGGACGAGGTCCGCGACGAGATGCAGGCCGCCCTCGACTGCGTCGAACTGATCACGGATCCGCACGGTCTGCTGCCCCGGCTCCGGGCGCGCCTGGCGACCCCGCTGACCCCGCAGACCCGGGTGCGTACCGTCCTGGCCTACGCCCAGGGGCTCCTGCGGACCCATCAGGTCGAGGAGTCCGCGGAGGCCCTCGTGGAGTGCCGCGACGGCATCGCCGCCCTGCCTCCCTCCCGGCAGCGGGAGGCGCTGCTGCGTCAGATCGACAACGCCGAGGCGATGACGGCCCTGTTCGGCTCGTCGGCGGCGTCCGAGATCACCGGCCTCCTCGCGAAACTCCCCGTCTGGGGAAGCGGCGGCCGGGCGCATCGGATGTCCCTGGAGAGTCTGCGCGCCGCCATCGAGGTACGGACCCCGGCGGATGCGGTGACCCGCGCCCTGGACGAGGCGCTCGCGGACAACCTGCGGGCCGGCCAGGAACCGGTGTCGATGCCGTGCACGCCGTTCGCCCTCCTCTGGACCGACCAGCTGGAAGGTGTCGACCAGTGGTGCGACGCGATCCTGACCGGGCGCGGGACCGGCAGCCTGCCCGCGGCCGTGATCGCAATGGCCCTGCGGTCGGCCTCGCGGCTGGAGTCGGGGCGGCTGGAGGGAGCGGAACGCGACGCCCGGCAGGCGCTGGACCTCCTCGGTGAGCAGGGGAGCGCGGACCCGGTGCAGTCCCTGGCGCTCGCGCCGCTGCTGAAGGTGCTCACCGAACTCGACCGCACCGACGAGGCCATGACCCTGCTGGAGGACCGTGGCTGCGCGGGAGAACTCCCGGATCTCTGGCCGCACACCATGGTTCTGGAGGCGCGCGGGCGGCTGAGGGGAGCCCGGGGCGACATCGAGGGCGCCCTGGAGGACCTGATGGTGAGCGGCCGCCGGATGGAGGCGTGGGGGACGGCCAATCCCGCCGTCTCACGGTGGCGTTCCGAGGCGGCGTTCATGCGGAACCAGCTGGGAGACGTCAAGGGCGCACTGCGCCTGGTGGAGGAAGAACTTCGGGTGGCCCGGCTGTGGGGCACCAGCCGCACCATCGGCGTGGCGCTGCGCGCCAAGGGCCTCATTCTCGGTGGCCCGGAGGGGACGGCCCTACTGGCCGAGGCGGTGGAGGTGCTGGGAACCGGGCCGGCCCGCCTGGAGGAGGCGTACGCCGAGGCAGGTCTCGGAATCGTGCGACGACGCGGTAACAACCGGCGTGCGGCACGGGAGTCGCTCCGGCGTGCCCTGGCGCGTGCTCAGCAGCTCGGCGCGGTGCGTTTGGCCTCGCGCGTCCACGCGGAGCTGCTGGCAGCCGGCGGTCTGCCCAGACGGTGCGAGCACTTCGGTGCCAAGGCCCTCACCGCGAGCGAGTTCCGGGTGGCTCAGCTCGCCGCGGTCGGCCGGACCAACGGCTCGATCGCCCGGGAGCTCTTCGTGACCAGGCGGACCGTCGAGACGCATCTCACGCGGGCCTACCGCAAGCTCGGCATTCAGAGCCGATCCGAGCTGGGCCGTGTGCTTCAGGCTTGAGCCGACGCCGACGCCGACACCGACACCGACACCGACGCCGACGCCCACGCCCACGCCGACACGGCCGGTGCCCGGCCCGCGGTCAGGACTGCGGCGGAGCGCAGGCGTTGTCCTGCTGCCGGCCGTTCTCGATGCGCGCGACCGGCGCGTCGGCGAGCCGTGCCAGGACGGTGCGCAGTGCGTTCCGGGTCGCCGCGTCCAGGTCGGCGAGCAGGCTGTCCTCGACCGCCTCGACGTCGTCGCGCGCGGCGTCGAGGACGCGCCGGCCGGTGTCGGTCGCCTCGACGATGCGGGCCCGCCGGTCGGCGGGGTCGGGGCGGCGCCGGACCAGCCCGGCCGCCTCCAGTTCGTCGAGGACGAGGACGAGCTTGCTCTTGTCGACCGAGACGGCCTGGGCGAGGGCGAGCTGGCTCCTTGTGGGCGCGTCGACGATCGCCATCAGCACCGTATAGCCCCACAGGGTCATGCCGTGCTCGCGCACGACCGCGGTCTCCGCGGTGGCGAGCCCCTGCTTGAGCCGGGCGAACAGCCAGTGGAGATCGCTGCGGAGCAGGCTGCCCGACGCCTGGTCGTCGGCGGGAGTGGTGAGGGACATGGAGGAAGAATACCAAAGGATCAAAATCGTCTTGACTTGAGATTATCTTGGCATAGTCTAGTCTCTGCCTCAGATCATCTTGCTTGGAAGGGATCGTTGTGCCGCAACTGCTGCATCTGGACGCCAGCGCCCGGGGTGACTCTTTCTCGAGAGAGCTCGGCGCCGCCTTCGTCGACCACTGGAAGGCCGCCCACCCGGACGGCGCGTACACCTACCGTGACCTGGTGGCGGAGCCGGTGGAGCCCATCGACGAGGCGCGCGTGCGGCTGGCCACCCAGTCCTCCGTGAACGGCGTGCAGGACCTCGCGGCCATGGACACCGTGGTGGCCGCCGCACCCGAGCTGACCGAGGCATGGGCGGCGACCCGTCCGCTCATCGAGCAGCTCCTCGCCGCGGACGTCCTGGTCATCGGGACACCGATGTACAACTTCTCCGTACCGGGCTCCCTCAAGACCTGGATGGACCGGGTGACCCTGCCGTGGCTCCCGCTCGCGGGCAAGGCCGCCGTGATCCTCAGCGCCCGAGGCGGCGCCTACGGTCCCGGCACCCCCCGGGAGCAGTTCGACTTCCAGGAGCCCTATCTGCGTGCCTATTTCTCGGCGCTCAAGCTGGAGAACGTCGAGTTCGTGCACACGGAACTCACCCACGCACCCGTCATGCCCTTCCTCGCGCGGTTCCGCGATGTCCACGACGCGTCCCGGGCCGCCGCACTGGACGAGGTCAAGGCGCTGGCCGCCCGGCTCCCCGCCGAGGCCGCCGCCTGAGGCCCACGGGCCGACGGAGGCCCGGCACCCGTCGCCACTCCGCGTCGCTCGGCGTCGCTCGGCGCACTTCCGTATGAGACTCGGCGCACTTCCGTAAGAGAGGACACCCGCACGATGGACACCGCACTCAAGGACCGTGTGGTCCTGGTCACCGGCGCTTCGAAGGGCATCGGCGCCGCGACGGCTCGCGCGTTCGCCCAGGAAGGCGCCCGGGTCGCCATCACCTACCGCGACAGCCCGGAGAAGGCCGAGAAGGTCGCCGCCGAGATCGAGAGCGCCGGCGGGCAGGCCCTCGTGGTCCGGCTCGACCTGGAGGACCTGCGTACCGTCGAGGAGGCCGCCAACACCGTCGTCGAGCAGTGGGGCGGGATCGATGTGCTCGTCGCCAACGCCGTGCGCTGGGGCGGCGACGGTCCCCCGGACCCGAGCATCCGTTTCGAGGACGTGCCGCTGGAGGAGTGGCAGGCCATGGTCAGCGCCAACCTGATCGGAGCCGCCGCCCAGGTGCGCGCCGTCCTGCCGAGCATGCGCTCGCGCGGCTGGGGCCGGATCGTGCTGATCTCCTCCAGCGTCGCGGAAGAGGGCCTGCCCGGCCCCGGTCCGTACGGGACGGCCAAGTCGGGCCTCTACGGCCTGGCGCGCAGCCTCGCCTGGGAGGCCGGGCGGGACGGCATCCTCGTCAACGTGGTCGCTCCCGGCTTCACCCTCACCGACAGCCGCCCGCCCATCCCCGCGTTCGTCACCGACAAGCTCGCCGCCGGCACGCCCACGCGCCGCCTCTCCGACTCGGACGACGTCGCCAAGCTGGTGCTGTTCCTCGGCTCGGGAGCCAACGGGAACCTCACGGGCGAGATGGTCCGGGACGGCTCTTCCGCCGCGCGCGCCCCCCATGTGGGCCCCTGACACGCCAGGCCCCTGACCGGGGTTCCGTCCGGCCCAGTCGGACGGAACCCCGGTTTTTTCGTGCTCGGACTCCTCCCGCCCAGGAGGGACGCGACTGCACTGGGTGACCATGTCGGGGGCACGGCGTGACGGACATTGTGACGGTACTGCTCTGACGCCCCCCGCACCCCCTCCCCTGGACGATGGCTCATGAAGGGCGGCCGCGGAGCCGCCCCACGCAGGGGAGAGGAAGGGCAGCAGGACATGCAACCCCGAATCGCCATCATCTACTTCAGTTCCAGCGGGGTGATCTCTCAGGTCGCCGAGCACCTGGCGGAAGGGGCCACGGCACGGAACGCGGAAGTCCGCGTACGGGCCCTGGGCGCGAAGAGCGAGTCCCCCGGCCCTGATTCCACTCCGGCGCCCGCCGGGCCGGCCGAGCCGACGCTCGACGACCTCGACTGGGCCGACGGACTGCTGTTCGGCACACCGACCTGGTTCGGCAACATGGCGGCCCCGCTGAAGGCGTTCCTGGACACCACGAGTCCGCTGGCGCTGCACGGCCGGCTCGCGGACAAGCCCGTCACCGGCTTCACCAGCGCCTCACTTCCCAACGGCGGCCAGGAGGCCGCGCTGCTCGCGCTGTACCACACGATGTTCCACTGGGGCTCGCTGATCGTCCCCACCGGATACACCCATCCCGTACTGCGCAGGATCGGCGGCAACCCGTACGGCCTGTCCCTGACGGCACCGGACTCGGGCCGGCTGACCGCGGACCAGATCGAGGCGGCACGTTTCGTGGGCGCCAGGATCACCCGGATGACCAGGCAGTACGCCGCTGCCGACCTCCCGCCCGTGCACGGCCTTTGGACGTCCGGCACATCAGCGAGTTCCGCGGCGAGCCTCACCGCCGCGAACTCACGACGCGGGTGAAACCCCCCGAGCTCCCACCCATCACAGAGGCGAGAGGCTCCGATGAACGCGAGAATACGAGTAGCAGTGGTCGGCGCGGGATGGGCCGGCGGACTGCACATGGAAGGCTTCCGGCGCGCGGGCGCCGAACTGGCCGGTGTCTTCAGCCGCACCCGGAGCCGGGCCGAGGACCTCGCCGCCCGGTACGAAGTGCCCGTGGTCGCCGACAGCCTCACCGGGCTCCTGCGCGAGGCGCGCCCCGACGTGGTGACCATCGCCTCGCCGCCGCCGGCCCACCACCAGCAGGTCCTGGAAGCCGTGGAGGCGGGCTGCCACGTGCTGTGCGACAAGCCCGTCGCGATGACGGCCGCCGAGGCGCAGGACATGCTCGCGGCCGCCACCAAGCAGGGCGTCCAGCACGCCACCGGCTTCATCTGGCGCGGCGATCCCGGGCTGTCGCGGATGCGGGACCTGCTGCGCGCCGGACGCGTCGGCCGGGTGCGCGAGGTCCACAGCACCTGCGCTCTGGGCGCACCCCGCATGGCCATGAACTGGATCTACGACGAGGCGGCCGGCGGCGGCGGGCTCATGCAGCACGGCACCCATGTGATCGACCGTCTGCGCTGGCTGCTGGAGGCGGAGTTCACGGCGCTGAGCGGACGGCTGCTGCACGATGTGCGGACCGCCCCGGTGGGCCCCGCCTTCCACAACACGCTGGACGCGTTCGCCTGGGCCCGGGACAACCAGGGGCGCGAACTCGGCACGATGCCGACCGCTCCGGTCACCGCCGACGTGGGCTACGACATCCTCGCCGAGCTGAGCACCGGGGTGCGGGCGCGCCTGTGGGAGTCCACCCACCTCACCGGGCCCGCGGAGGAGGAGATCACGGTCACCGGCGACGCGGGCGCCCTGACCTGGAGCGGCGCGGACGGACTGACGTTCCGGCCGGTGGGCGGGGCACCCGAACCCCTCACCGTGGACGGGATGTCCGGCTCCGGTTCCGGCACACGCCACGAAGTGGGTCTGCAGCGGTGGGAGAGGCTGACCACCTCCTTCCTGGCGGCCGTGCGCACCGGCACCCCGCAGAACCATCCGACGCTTGAGGACGGCTGGCAGGTCGCCCGCATCGTCGACGCCGTCAGGCGCAGCCATACGACCCGACGCTGGGAGGAAGTGTGAGCGAGCAGGCCCCCACCGTGCCGAGCGGACACCTGCGGGTGATGTTCTTCCTGACCGTCGAGGAAGAGGCGCAGAGCCGCTTCCTCGCCGCCTACGACCGCATCTGCGCCGATGTGGCCGACGTCCCCGGACATCTCATGGACCAGGTGTGCCAGTCGCTCACCGAGCCCCGTGAATGGGTCATCACGAGCGAGTGGCGCACCGCCGAGGACTTCCTTGCCTGGGAGTCGGGCGAGGGACACCGCGAACTGGCGATGCCGCTCGTCGCGGAGACCACGAGCCGCCGCTCCCTGCGCTACACCGTGCGGCGCGAGACGCGCCGGAAGGCGGGCGTCCGATGAGCGGCCAGGGGCGGGTCCTGGTCGCCGGCGCCGGCATCGCGGGCCTCGCCACCGCCATCGCGCTCCGGGACGCCGGCTTCGACGTGACCGTGTTCGAGCGCGCCGCCGACCCCCTGGGCGCCGCCGGCTCCGCACTCGGTCTGCATCCGGCCGCGGTTCTGGCCCTGCGGTCCCTCGGCGTCGACGGCCCGGTCGTCGAGGGCGGCGCCGAAGTCGATCGCTGGGAACTGCAGGACTGGGGCGGCCGGCGCATCGGGGGGTGGCCGCAGACCAAGGTCTCCGAGGCCTTCGGAGCACCGAGCATCACCGTGCCGCGCGCCCTCCTGCATCAGGCCCTCCACGCCGCTTTCCCCGAAGGGCAACTGCGCCGCGGGACCACCGTGGCCGGGTACCGGGAGACCGGCGACGGTGTCGAGCTCCTGCTCGCCGACGGGACCCGCCAGAGCGGCCACCTGCTCATCGGCGCCGACGGACTGCGCTCAGCGGTCCGCCGCCAGATGCACGGCGACACCCCGCTGCGCCCGGCAGGCTTCACGGCCTGGAGAGCGGTCGGCGACAAGGTCGTCGGGAGCGATCCCGTCCCGACGGCTCGCCAGGTGCTGGGTGCCGGGGCCACCTTCGGATCCTGGCCGCTGCCGGGCGGACGCACCTACTGGGTCGCGACGCTGGCCGACGAGGAGCAGGAAGCGGCGGGCCTCACCCGCCCTCCGGATTCGCCGCACACGCCCGAGGAGCACGCCCGTCTCGCGGACGCCTTCCGGACGGCACCGTCACCGGCCGCCGGGCTGATCGAGGCGACCACGCCGGACCGGGTCGTCCGCACCCCGATCCTCGACCGGCCGCCCCAGGCGGGCTGGTCCACCGCACGCACCCTGCTCGTGGGGGACGCGGCCCATCCCATGGTGCCCACCACCGGTCAGGGCGGCGGCCAGGCCCTTCTGGACTCCGTCGCCGTCGGGAACGTCCTGCGCGGCGCCGACCTGCGGGACCACCACGGCCTTGCCGTGCGCCTGCACCAGTTCGAGGAGCAGCGCTTCCCGGTGACCGCCAAAGTCGCCCAGGCCGCATGGCACCAGGGACGCATCCACCACGAACGGGACCCCGAACAGGTCGCCCTGCGCGACCGCCGTTTGCACGCCACCACCGAGGCCGAATGGCTCAGCCGACTGGGTCTGGGCCCGGCATCCACCGCCGCCAGGAGCGCCTGATGAAGCGTTACGCACTCACCTTCACCGTGAAACCGGGGAGCGAACCCGATGTGGCCCGCATCCTGTCCGGCTACGGCCGCCCGGCCGCGGGACGCGGCCCCGGCGGCCCCCCGCTGCTGCGCCGCACCTCGGTGTTCCTCGCCGGGAACCGGGTGATCCGGGTGGTCGACGTCGACGGCAGGCTCAGCGACGTCATGGCGCACCTCGGGAACCAGCCCATGATCAAGGCGGTCGAGGAAGCGCTCGACCCGCACCTGGAAGAGGCCCGGGACCTGTCCGGGCCCGACGGGGTCCGCAGCTTCCTGCACCGCTGCCTTCTCCCGGTCGTCCATGACCGGAACACCCCCGGCCACCTGCTGCCCGACGGACCGGACGGGCACCCCGGCAACCGCGTCGGCCTGCTCTACCCGGCTCGCGCCGGGCGGGGCGGCGATCTCGCCCGGCTCCTCGCCGGCACACGGGTCCTGCGTCCGGACGCGTCGACCACCCTGGCCCGCACCACGATCTTCCGGCGCGGCGACCTGGTTCTGCGCCTGGCCGAGGTGCAGGGCGACACGGACGAGGCCCTCGACCGGATCGCCGAGGCCGCTGCCCGCCCCGGCGCCGCGGACAAGCTGGCCGGGCTGGTCGACGCCGACGAGAACCTCCACGACACGGCCGGCTTCCGGGCCTTCCTGGGACGGATCTCCGTACGCCTCCTCACGGACCGTCGTATCGGAGCACCGGCATGAGCGCCACCACCGCGGCGGTCGTCGGACTCGGCGTCATGGGAAGCGGCATCGCCCGCCGTCTCCTGGACCGAGGGGTCCGGCCGACCGTCTGGAACCGCTCCCCGGAACCGGCCGCGGCACTGGGGGAACTCGGTGCGACCGTGGCACGGACCCCCGCCGAGGCCGCCCGCAGCGCCGATGTCGTCCTGGTCTCCCTCGCGGACGGCGAGGCCACGGAGCAGGTGCTGCTGGGCCCCGACGGCATCCTCGCCGACGGCCCCGTCGAGGGCGTCCTCGCCTCGGCGAGCACCATCTCGCCGGACCTGCTGCGCGTCGTCCGCGAACGCACGCCCACCGTCCTCGACCTGGGGCTGCTCGGCAACGGACAGCATGCGAAGAGTGGTGAACTCCGGGTCTACGTCGGAGGATCGGACGAGGACCTGGCCCGTGCCCGGAGCATCCTCGACCTCGTCGCCAAGGAGATCGTGCACGTCGGCGGGCCGGGCGACGGCATGCGGCTGAAGCTGCTCATGAACACCCTGATGGGCATCCAGGTACAGGCCATGGCGGAGGCCACTGCCCTCGGCGAGTCCGTCGGGCTCCGGCGTCGGGCCGTCCTCGACGCCATCACGGCCAGCGGATTCGCCACCCCGGTCATGGGCTTCAAGGCCCGGCGGCTCGCCGCCGACCGCTACGACCAGCCCGACTTCCGGCTCCGGCTCATGGCCAAGGACCTCGGCCTGGCGATGTCCGAGGCGGACCGTACCGATCTCCGCCTGCCCCTCGTCACGAGCGCCCTGGCCACCCACGAGGAGGCCGTCCGCCGCGGCGACGGGGACCTGGACTGCGCCGCCATCGGCCGTACCGTCACCGCGCCGGGCGGGAAGGAGGCCCGGCCGTGACCATCGACGTGCACGGTCATCTCAGCCCGCCGGAGTCGTTGCGCAGGTTTCCCATGCCCCGCTCGCTCGGTGACGCCGAGGCGATGATCGAGACCAAGCTCGCCGCCGGGATCGACCTGACCGTCATCGGCAGCCCCGTGGGCGCCGGCGCCATGGTCCCCGTACCGGGGGTGGACAACTACGCGCAGACGGAGGAGGAACTGGCCCGGTTCCACGACTGGCTCGGTGAGCTGGTCGCCCGGTACCCGCACCACCTGCGTGCCTACGTGTACGTGAATCCCTTCGGGGGCGACGCCCACCTGGCGGCGGTCCGGGCCAGGCTGGAGGGGGGCGAGTTCGTCGGACTCATCGCCAACACCAGCGTCGCGGGCCGCTACCTCGACCATCCGGACGCCGCCGACTTCTTCGCCCTCGCGGCCGAGACGGAGGTCCCCGTGCTTCTGCACGCACCCGCGTCGCCCGCCGCGGGCACCGGGCTGGCGGACCTGATGACCGTGGAACAGCTCGGCCGGTTCGCCGACGTCACCATCGGTCTCGCCTGCTGCGTCCTCGGCGGCTGGCTGGAGCGTCATCCCGGCCTGCGGCTCATCGGCCAGGGCGCGGGCGGGGCACTGGCGCTGCTCGCGGAGAAGCTCGACCGGGCCTGGTCGCCGGAGCACTGGCGGCGGGACGGCGGTCCCGGCCCCGGCCCCGGCCCCGGGACCGCCACGCCTCCGCTCCCCCGGCCGCCCAGCAGCTACCTCGACCGCCTGTGGGTGGACACCGCGACCCCGAGCACCGCAGCCGTGGAACTCGCCCTGCGCGTCTTCGGCCGGGACAAGGTGCTCTACGGCACCGACTCCCCGCCTCTTCCCGGCGCTTCGGTCGACGCAGGACTCCGGCTCGTCGACGGCCTGGACATCTCCGAGACGGACAGACAGGCCGTCCGCGAGGGCAACGCCCGCGCGCTGTTCGGCGCGGGGCTGCCGCGCCCCGTCCCGGCCGGCGCCTGACCGCCGTGCCACCCACCTCATCCTTCCCGTCCCGCTTGGAGTATCCGTGACCACCAGCAGGCCCACCATCCGGATCGTCGGCATCGACGACGTACCCGCCAACCGCAGGCGCGGCGGCGACATGCGCACCCTGCTCAGCCCCGGCACGGTCGGTTCCACCTCGGGCTTCATGGGCGTGGCGATCCTCGAGCCCGGAGAGCTGGTGGTGGAGCACTACCACCCGTACTCCGAGGAGTTCCTGTACCTGACCGACGGCACGATCACCGTCGACCTCGACGACGTGCCCCACGAGGTGCGTGCCGGCCAGGGTCTCCTGGCCCCGATCGGCGTCCGCCACCGCGTCCGCAACACCGGCGACGTGGAGGCGCGGATCGTCTTCCACCTCGGTCCTCTCGCACCCGAGCCCGCGCTGGGCCACGTCGACACCGAGAGCTTGTCATGACCCGTCGCGCGACCGTGACCGGAGTCGGAGTCGTCGCCCCGGGGGCCACCGGCACGAAGGCGTTCTGGGACATGCTCTCCTCGGGCCGCACCGCCACCCGGGGGATCACCCTCTTCGACCCCGCGGGCTTCCGTTCCCGGATAGCCGCCGAGTGCGACTTCGACCCCGGGACCGTACTCACCCCGGAACAGACCTCACGCATGGACCGCTATGTGCAGTTCGGAGTCGCCGCGGCTCAGGAAGCACTCGCCGAGGCCGGTCTCGGCGTCGACGAGGAGCTGTCCTGGCGCACCGCCGTCTCGATGGGCAGCGCCGTCGGTGGCACGACCCAGCTGGAGGCCGAGTACGTCGAGGCCAGCGCCGGGGGCGCGGCCTGGACGATCGACCACCGGAAAGTGTCCCGCGACCTGTTCAGGGTGTTCTCGCCCGCCCCGCTGGCCGGGGAGGTCGCCGAATCCGTGGGCGCCCGGGGAGCCGTGCACACCGTGTCCACCGGCTGCACCTCCGGCCTCGACGCGATCGGCTACGGTCTGCGGCTCATCGAGGAGGGCAAGGCCGATGTCGTGATCGCCGGCGGAGCGGAATCACCCGTCTCGCCGATCACGGTGGCCTGCTTCGACGCCATCCGGGCCACCTCCACCCGCAACGACGACCCCGTCCACGCCTCCCGGCCCTTCGACCTCACCCGCGACGGGTTCGTGCTGGGCGAGGGGGCCGCCGTCCTGGTGCTGGAGGAGGCCGGACACGCCAGGCGACGAGGGGCACGCGCCCGCTGCCGGGTCAGCGGTTTCGCCACCCGGGGCAACGCCTACCACATGACCGGTCTGACCCGGGAGGGACTGGAGATGGCCGAGGCCATCGACCAGGCCCTGTGGCACGCCCGCGTGGACCCCTCCGACGTCGACTACGTCAACGCCCACGGTTCCGGCACCCAGCAGAACGACCGTCATGAGACCGCGGCCGTGAAGAGGGCGCTCGGCGCCCACGCCCACGACACCCTGGTCAGTTCCATCAAGTCGATGGTCGGTCATTCGCTCGGGGCCATCGGGGCCATCGAACTCGCCGCCTGCGTCCTGGCCATGGACCACTCCGTGGTGCCGCCGACCGCCAACCTGGAAGTCCCGGATCCCGACTGCGACCTCGACTACGTGCCGGTCCGGGCACGCGAGGCCCGGCTGCGCAACATCCTGTCGGTCGGCAGCGGCTTCGGCGGATTCCAGTCCGCCGTCGTTCTCACCCCGGGGGAGCACACGCCATGACCCGACGGACCGTCATCACCGGTATGGGAGTGATCGCTCCCTCCGGCACCGGCGTCGACGCGTTCTGGCGCTCCGCACTCGAGGGCCGTCGCTCCCTCGGCCGGCTCTCCCGATACCCCTGCGACGGCTACCCCCTCACGGTCGCGGGTGAGGTGCGCGACTACGACCCGGCCGACGACATCGACTCACGCATCACCGTACAGACCGACCGCTTCACCCAGTTCGCGCTCGCCGCCGCCGACTTCGCCCTGAAGGACGCCGAGTTGCGTCCCGACGAGCTGCCGGCCTACTCCTTCGGGGCGGTCACCGCCAGCGCCGCGGGCGGGGTCGAGTTCGGCCAGCGCGAGATCGAACGGCTGTGGAGCCGGGGGCCCGCGCACGTCGGCCCGTACCAGTCCATCGCCTGGTTCTACGCCGCGAGCACCGGGCAGCTGTCGATCCGGCACGGGCTCAAGGGGCCGTGCGGCGTCCTCGTCGCCGACGAGTCGGGCGGTCTGGACGCGATCGCGCACGCCGCCCGGGACATCCGCTACGGCACCACCGCCATGCTCGTGGGCGGGGCCGAGGCACCGTTCGCACCGTTCTCCATGGCCTGCCAGTACGGGCACGGACTGCTCAGCAGCGCGCAGGAACCGGACCACGCCTACCTGCCCTTCAGTACCGGGGCACGCGGCTTCGTCCCCGCGGAGGGGGGCGCCATGCTCGTACTGGAGGAGCTGGAGGAGCAGGAGGCACGCCCGGTCACCTCACGCACCACGACAGCCCGGCCCCAGGTGAGCGTCGCCGGCCACGGCACCACCCATACCGGCGCACTGCGCCACGAGGAGAGCGCCGAGGGACTCACGAAGGCGATTCTCGCCGCCCTCGACGAGGCGGAGTGCGCCCCGGGGGACATCGGCGTGGTCTTCGCCGACGGGCTCGGCGTGCCCGTTGCCGACCGTGCGGAGGCGGCCGCACTGCGGGAGGTCTTCGGCTCCGCCCTCGACTCCGTCCCCGTCACCGTTCCCAAGACCGGCTACGGGCGCGCCTACGCGGGAGCGGCCGCCCTGGACGTGACGCTCGCCGCGCTCACCCTGCGCCACGGACTCGTTCCGCCCACCCCGTACGCCGACGGCACCCACCTGGGTGTCGACCTGGTGACCGGTGCACCCCGCTCCACCTCGGCGGGCGCCGCGCTCGTCCTCGCCCGCGGTCTGTCGGGCGGCAACTCCGCACTGGTCCTGCGCACCGTCCCGGCCTGAGCCGGTTACGTCCGAACCCCCGCATCCACTCTGGAGGAGAAGCATGTCCGCATCCACGGCCCTCAGCCACGAGACGCTCGCCGAGGTGATCAGCCGGTGCGCCGGGGCCACTACCGACGCCGCCACGCTCCGGACCGCCCGGCCCACCTTCGCCGAGCTGGGAGTCGACTCCCTCGGCCTGCTCGGCATCGTCGCCGAACTGGAGCAGGTGCTCGGCATCCCGCTCGGCGCGGACGCCGAGCAGAGCACGTCCCCGGACGAGCTGCTCGGCACGGCCAACGCCCTTCTGCGATCGGCGGCCTGACATGCCTGGCAGCACCAGCAATTCCGTGATCGTCGCAGCGCCCCTCGACCTCGTCTGGGAGATGACCAACGACGTCGAGAACTGGCCGCAGTTGTTCAGCGAGTACGCGTCCGCCGACATCCTGGAGCGCGACGGCAACCGGGTGGTCTTCCGGCTGACCATGCACCCGGACGACCAGGGCCGGACGTGGAGCTGGGTCTCCCAGCGCGAGGCCGACCCCGCCACGCGCACCGTCAGGGCGCACCGCGTCGAGACGGGCAACTTCACCTACATGAACATCCACTGGGCCTACACCGAGGTGTCCGGCGGCGTCCGCATGGAGTGGACGCAGGACTTCGCGATGAAGCCCGAGGCACCGGTGGACGACGCCTGGATGACCGACAACATCAACCGCAACAGCGCCGTGCAGATGGACCGAATCCGCCGGCTCGTCGAGGCGCGCGCCGCGGAGAACGACGCCCGAGCCAAGGAGACGCGCTCATGACCAACGGCATCACCACCGCCCGGGGCGGAGCGGACGTCACCCTGCTGGAGGCCGCGCGCCGGATCGCGGCCGGCCTCCCGGCCCGTTCCCTCGACATCGAGTCGTCGGGCACACTCCCCGCCGACCTGGTCAAGGAGTTCACCCAGCACGACCTCTTCCGCCTCGCCATGCCGACGGCGCTCGGCGGCACCGGGGCCACGCCCCGCACCATCGTCGAGATCATCGAAGAGGTGTCCCGGGGGGACGGCGCGACCGGCTGGTCGCTGCTCATCGGGAACATCGGCAACGCGTTCCTCGCCTGGCTGGAACCCGAGGTCGCCCGACGCATCCTGGCCGACACCCCCGACATGATCGTGGCGGGCGGCCAGGCCCCGCTCGGCCAGGCCGTGCCCAAGGCGGACGGCACCGGGTACACCCTCACCGGGCGGTGGCCGTTCGGCAGCGGCAGTCTGCACGCCCACTGGTACATGGGCGGGTTCATCGTCATGGAGGGCGGCAGGCCCAGGACGAACGACTGGGGCGCCCCCGTCATGGGCGTGGCCTACTTCCCGGCGGACCAGGCCGAGATCGACGACACCTGGCACGTCGCCGGCCTCCAGGGCACCGGGAGTCACGACATCCTCGCGAAGGGCATCGACCTCCCGCTCGCCCACACTTCCGTCCCGTACTTCGACCGCGCCACGTACGACGACCCGCTCTACCGGCTCACGGCCTACAACCTTCTGCTCACCGTCATGGCGGGCTTCCCCCTCGGCGTCGCGCGCCGCGCGCTCGACGAGACCCGCAGCCGGCTCGCCGAGCGCGAGCTCCGCGGCAGCGGCAAGGCGTACCTCGAGGACCCGGCCGTCCAGGTGGCGATGCTGACCCACGAAACCGCTCTGGACGCGGCCCGCCGACACGTCCTGGACACCCTGGACGAGCTCCTGGACGCGCTCGCCCACGACGCGCTCGACTACGCGTCGCGGGCCCGGCTGGCCGCCTCGATCATCCACGCCTACGACGTCGGCCGGAACCTGGTGCAGGACCTGTTCCGGCTCGGGGGAACGGCTGCCGCACTCGACACCAACCCGCTCCAGCGCTGCATGCGTGATCTCGTCGCGGGGTCACAGCACGTGGCCTTCTCCTTCGACTCCCGCAAGCGCATCGCCAACGCCCGGCTCGGTCTGCAGACCGCTCCCGCGTTCTTCGGCGTGTGAAGGGCCCCATCCAGCCGCAATCGAGAACAAGTGAGGCAGAGACTATGTCCGTCACCACACTGGAGAGTTCACCGGTCGAGGAGGCAGTCCGCCTGGCGGCCACCCTGCCGGACCGGGCGTTGGAAGTGGAAGCCGGCCGGACCGTTCCGGCCGACCTGGTGGCTGAGCTGCGCGAGGCGGGCCTGTTCGGCCTCATGACGCCGGCCTCGCTCGGCGGGCTCGAGACCGACCCGCTCACGATCACCAGGGTGGTGGAGGAACTGACCCGGGGCGACGCCGCCACCGGATGGACCGTGCTGATCGGCCAGGGCGCCGGCTACCTGGCCTGGCTGGAGCCGAGCGCGGCCCAGGAGATCGTGAACAGCACCCCGTCCCCGCTGATCACCGGTTCGATGGCCCCCCTGGGAACGGCCGTCGACGCCGGCGCGGACGGCATACGGCTCACCGGCCGCTGGCCGTACACCAGTGGCTGCGGGCTCTCCGACCACCTCGTGGCCGGGTACCGCCCGGCCGAAGGGCCGCCGCGGTTCGCCCTGCTGCCCCGTGCCGCCGTCACCGTCCACGACACCTGGCGCGTCGCCGGGCTGCGTGGCACGGGAAGCCACGACATCGAGGCCACCGACGTACCGGTCCCGCACCGGTTCACCTTCGACCCGTACGGCCCGGCGCACGAGGAGGGCCCGCTGTACCGGCTTCCGTACATGAGCTATCTGCTGGTCGCGATGGCCGGGTTCCCGCTCGGCGCCGCCCGGCGCATCGTGGACGAATACCGCGGCATCGTCCTCGGCAAGCGCAACACCGAGCGGACACTGCTCGCGGAGACGCCCATCGTGCAGGCGGAGATCGCCCGTTGCGAGGCCACGGTCGGCGCGGCCCGCGCCTTCGTCCACGAGGCCGTCACCCAGGTGTGGGCGGAGACCCAGGACGGCGTCGCATCGCCGCGGTCACGCGCGCGGCTGACCGGCGCGGTCCAGCACGCCATGCGGGCCACTCTCGATGTCGCCGACTCCGCCATGCGCGCCTGTGGCGCGAGCCAGCTCTACGACCGGGCTCCCCTCCAGCGCTACTTCCGCGATGTCCAGACCGCCGCGCAGCACATCGCCTTCGGCCTGGAAGCACAGCGCCGCGTCGGCTCGGTCCTGCTCGACCAGGAGGTCCCCGACTTCCTCATCTGACCCGGCCCGGCAGTCCCCCGCCACCGAACCAGGAGGCAGAACCCAGATGCACCGCAGTCTGATCGTTGCCCGCATGCTCCCCGGAGCCGCCCCGGACATCGCCGACATCTTCGGACGCTCCGACCGCGACTCCGACCTGCCGCAGACCATCGGCGTCCGCTCGCGCAGCCTCTTCCAGTTCGGGGAGGTCTACCTCCACCTCGTGGAGGGCGACACACCCGTCGAGGAATCCGTCACCCGTTCCCGCAAGCACCCCGAGTTCCGACGCATCAGCGAGGAACTCGGCCCCTTCGTCTCGGCGTACGACCCCGAGACCTGGCGTGAGCCCAAGGACGCCATGGCCCGCGAGTTCTACCGCTGGGAACGCGATGCCTGAGCCGACGCACCCGGCCGCCGGGCGGCGAATGCACTACTCCCTGTGGGATCCGTTCGAGATCGGCTACCGGGTGCCGCCGAAGGCACCCGTCGCGTACCGGTTCTGGTCCGCCGCCGTTGCCGGCTTCCTGTACCTGGGGTGGTGGTACGGCATGGCCCAGCCGTACGCCCTGCTGCCCGACCGACCTCTTGAGAAAGGCACACGATGAGTGGCGACCCGCACCAGACCGGTCTTCCGGGGCAAGCGGTGTCCGACGGCCCCCCGGATGTCGTGGCTCTCGACCAACTGGTCGTGACCACGGCGCCGTGGGCCTTCCAGAGCCTGTACGTCGCGGCGAAACTCGGCCTCGCGGACGCACTCGAAGAGGGACCCAGGCCCAGCGACGACCTCGCCGAGGAGACCGGCGCGCATCCCGGCGCGCTCTACCGCTTCTGCCGCGCCCTGGCGGCCCTCGGAGTGCTGAACGAGTACCCCGACCGTGTATTCGGCACGACACCCGTGGGGGCCGCGCTGCGCTCCGACGCCCCGCGCGGCCTGCGCCACTTCATCATCGTCAACGGCGAGGAGAGCTTCCGCGCCTGGGCCGACGTGATGCACACCGTCCGCACCGGCGAGGCCGCCTTCGACCATGTCTACGGAATGTCGCACTTCGCCTACCTGGCACAGGAAGCGGGAGCCAGCACCTCCTTCAACGCCATGGCCAGGACGGGCGCGCCGACCCAGGCGGTCGACCGCTGCGACTTCGGAAAGGACCAGGTCGTCGCGGACGTCGGCGGCGGCGCCGGCGGACTCCTGGCCCACGTCCTGGAGCGGTACCCGCAGCTCAAGGGGATCCTCCTGGACACGCCCGAGGGTGTCGCCTCGGCTTCCGAACTCCTGGCCTCCCGCGGGGTGCTCGACCGGGCGGAGATCACGGGAGGGAGCTTCTTCGACTCCGTTCCCACCGGTGCCGACAGCTACATCCTGTCCCGCGTCATCCACGACTGGAACGACGAGGACGCGTTGCGGATCCTGCGCACCGTACGCCGGGCGATGCCGCCGGGCGCGCGGCTGATCCTGATCGACAAGGTCATCCCCGACGTCGCCGGATTCCACCCGGGCAAGTTCTCCGACCTGCAGATGCTGGTCGTGCTCGGCGGGCAGGAACGCACCCTCGACGAACTGACGGCGCTGCTGGACCGCGCCGGCTTCCGTCTCACGGACTCGCAGATGCCCGAGTTCGGACCGGAGGCGCCCTGGGCGGAGGCCCTGATCCAGGCGACAGCGGTCGCCCCCGACGAGAGGACCGAACGATGACCGGCGCACGACCTCACCGGAGCCAGGGGCTGCGCCTCTTCACCTCGGAGTCCGTCACCGCGGGCCACCCCGACAAGATCGCCGACCAGATCAGTGACACGATCCTCGACGCACTGCTGGCAGCCGACCCGAGCTCCCGCGTCGCCGTGGAGACCCTGATCACGACCGGGCTGGTCCATGTGGCCGGCGAGGTCACGACCAGGGCGTACGCCCCCATCGCGCGGCTCGTGCGCGAAAAGGTGCTGGAGATCGGCTACGACTCCTCGGCCAAGGGCTTCGACGGTGCCTCGTGCGGGGTGTCGGTCTCGATCGGCGCCCAGTCGCCGGACATCGCGCAGGGCGTGGACACGGCGTACGAGAAGCGCGTCGCGCCCCTGCCCCGGGACGCGGACGGCGGGCACGGCGGGGACGAGCTGGACCGGCAGGGCGCCGGCGACCAGGGCCTGATGTTCGGTTACGCGTGCGACGAGACACCGGAGCTGATGCCGCTCCCGATCCACCTCGCACACCGGCTCTCCCACCGTCTTTCGGAGGTGCGCGGGAACGGCACCCTCCCCTACCTGCGCCCTGACGGAAAGACCCAGGTCACCATCGAGTACGACGGGGACCGCGCCGTCCGCCTGGACACGGTCGTCGTCTCCTCCCAGCATGCTCCGGGCATCGATCTGGACTCCCTGCTCACGCCCGACGTCCGGACCTTCGTCGTCGAGCCCGTCCTCAAGGCACTCGTCGACGACGGCATCAAGCTGGAGTCCGACGGCTACCGGCTGCTGGTCAACCCGACCGGCCGCTTCGAGATCGGCGGCCCGATGGGCGACGCCGGCCTGACCGGACGCAAGATCATCATGGACACCTACGGCGGTTACTCCCGCCACGGCGGCGGTGCCTTCTCCGGGAAGGACCCCTCCAAGGTGGATCGGTCCGCGGCGTACGCGACGCGCTGGGTGGCCAAGAACCTCGTCGCCGCCGGGCTCGCGACCCGCTGCGAGGTCCAGGTCGCCTACGCGATCGGCAAGGCCGAGCCGGTCGGTCTCTTCGTGGAGGCGTTCGGCACGAACACCGTTCCCATGCCGCGGATCGAGGCCGCCATCGGCACGGTGTTCGACCTCCGTCCGGCCGCCATCATCCGCGACCTCGACCTGCTCAGGCCGATCTACGCACAGACCGCGGCGTACGGTCACTTCGGCCGTGCGCTGCCCGACTTCACCTGGGAGCGGACCGACCGCGTCGAGGCCCTGCGCAAGGCCGTGGGGGTCTGAGATGCGGACCGCCGTCACCGGCTCCATCGCCACGGACCATCTGACCGTGTTCCCGGGCCGTTTCACCGAACAACTCATCCCCGAGCAGTTGGACACCGTGTCCCTGTCCTTTCTCGTCGACGACCTGGAGGTACGTCGAGGAGGTGTCGCGGCGAACATCTCCTTCGGTCTGGGCGTGCTCGGTTGCGCCCCCGTGCTGGTGGGCGCGGCGGGCACCGACTTCGCGGAGTACGGCGCGTGGCTGCGCGAGCACGGCGTCGACACCACCGCAGTGACGGTGAGCCGGACGCGCCACACGGCCCGCTTCATGTGCACGACGGACGCGGACCAGAACCAGATCGCCGTCTTCTACGCGGGAGCGATGGCCGAGGCCCGCGACATCGCGCTTTCCGAGGTCGTGGCCCGTGTGGGCGGACTCGACCTGGTGGTGGTGGCCCCCGACGATCCCGAGGCCATGGCCCGGCACACCGCCGAGTGCCGACGGCTGGGTATCGCCAGGGCCGCTGACCCCTCACAGCAACTGGCCCGGCTCGGTGTCGAGGAGGCGAGGCACCTCGTCGACGGGGCACAGCTGTTGTTCACCAACGAGTACGAGGCCGCACTGCTCCAGGAACGTACGGGCTGGACGGAGCGGCAGGTCCTGGACCGTGTCGGCACCTGGATCGTCACCCGTGGTGGCTCCGGCACGTCCGTCAGGACGGCCAAGAGCCCGGTCCTCACGGTCCCCGCCGTGGCGGCGGGGCACGTCGCCGACCCGACGGGCGGCGGCGACGCCTTCCGGGCCGGCTACCTCGCCGGCCTGGGCCGCGGCCTGTCGCCGGAACGGTCGGCGCAGGTGGGCTGCGCCCTGGCGACCACTGTTCTGGAAACGGTCGGAACCCAGGAGTACAAGCTGGTGCCCACCGAGTTCTCGACCCGGATCGCGGACACGTACGGACCGGTGGCGGCGCAGGAGATCGCGGCGCGAGGGGTGGGCACGGGATGACCGGGACCCGTGTCTCCGCCCTTCGTGAGGCCCTCGCCTCCCGTGTGGTGGTCGCTGACGGTGCGATGGGCACCATGTTGCAGGCGCAGAACCCCACGCTGGACGATTTTCAGCAGTTGGAGGGGTGCAATGAGGTCCTGAATCTGACGCGCCCGGACATCGTCCGTTCGGTGCATGAGGAGTATTTCGCCGCCGGTGTCGACTGTGTGGGCACCAACACCTTCGGTGCCAACCATTCCGCCCTCGGTGAGTACGACATTCCCGAGCGCGTCCACGAGCTCTCCGAAGCCGGTGCCCGCGTCGCCCGGGAGACCGCCGACGCCTTCGCGGCGCGGGACGGACGGCAGCGGTGGGTGCTGGGGTCGATGGGTCCGGGTACGAAGCTGCCCACCCTCGGTCACGCCCCGTACACCACCCTGCGTGATGCCTACCAGCGCAATGCGGAGGGTCTGGTGGAGGGGGGTGCGGACGCGCTGCTGGTGGAGACGACCCAGGATCTGCTGCAGACCAAGGCTTCCGTGCTCGGTGCCCGGCGGGCGCTGGACGCTCTCGGCCTCGACCTGCCCGTCATCGTGTCCGTCACGGTCGAGACCACCGGGACCATGCTGCTCGGTTCGGAGATCGGTGCTGCGCTGACCGCGCTGGAGCCGCTCGGTATCGACATGATCGGCATGAACTGTGCCACGGGTCCGGCCGAGATGAGCGAGCACCTGCGCTACCTCGCCCGTCACTCCCGTATCCCGCTGACGTGTATGCCCAACGCGGGTCTGCCCGTGCTGGGCAAGGACGGCGCCCACTACCCGCTGACCGCGCCCGAGCTGGCCGACGCACACGAGACCTTCGTACGCGAGTACGGGCTGTCCCTGGTCGGCGGCTGCTGCGGCACCACGCCCGAGCACCTGCGCCAGGTCGTCGAGCGCGTCCGGGGCGCGGAGCCCATCGAGCGCCGGCCGCAGCCCGAGCCCGGCGCCGCCTCGCTCTACCAGAGCGTGCCCTTCCGGCAGGACACCTCCTACCTCGCCATCGGCGAGCGCACGAATGCCAACGGTTCGAGGAAGTTCCGCGAGGCCATGCTGGAAGGCCGCTGGGACGACTGCGTCGAGATGGCCCGCGACCAGATCCGTGAGGGCGCGCACATGCTCGACCTGTGCGTGGACTACGTCGGCCGGGACGGCGTCGCCGACATGGAGGAGCTGGCCGGACGGTTCGCCACCGCCTCCACCCTGCCGGTCGTGCTGGATTCCACCGAGGTCGACGTCATCCGTGCCGGACTGGAGAAGCTCGGTGGCCGCGCGGTCAT
>NZ_JACBYP010000031.1 GCF_018982965.1 Streptomyces mayonensis
GCCAGAGACGGGCGCGGGGCCCGGGGCGGAACTGAGGCGACCGCCGTTGCTCCGTTCGGCTGACCGGCCTCGTCCCAGGGTCCGCCTCCGTTTCCACGGCTCACCGTGGGTCCGGCCGCGGGGCTGTCCGGCGGCTCGTGCCCGGTCGCGGGACGGCCCTCGACCAGGGCTCGGCGACTGTGTGGAGCGTGGGTGCCGTCGCCGTTCTGTGCCTGGTTTTCGGCATCGTGCTGGCCCTGGGGCAAGCCGTCGTGGCCCGGCACCGGGCGGCCGGGGGTGCCGACATGGCGGCGCTCGCGGCCGCGGACCAGTGGGCCAGGGGCCGCACGGCGGCGTGTGCCGAGGCCGACCGCGTCGCGCGGGCCCAGCAGACCCGGCTCGTGCGCTGCGTGCTCACCGGGCAGGTCTCGGACGTGACCGCGGCGTCGGGCACGGGAGCGTTCGCGGCGGAGGTCCGGGCGAGGGCAGGCCCGGCTTCGGAGACTCCCGCCCTCGACGCCCCCGGCGCGGCTTCGGTGCCCGGAGCCGGCCCGGCCGGCCCGGCTTCTTCGGTCTGCCCCGGCTCGGCGTCCTCGGACAGCACGGTCTGCACGACACGCCCAGTAGCTTCGGGCAGTCCGGTTTCTTCGGGACAGCCCGGTCTCAGCCCGGTCCCTTCGGTCCGCGTCGGCTCCGCGTCCGGGGTGCGCCCGTTCCGCTCCGCCTACCTCGTCCCCGTCCCCGCCGTCCCCGTCCCCGTCTCCGCCGTCCCCGCTGCCGGCCGCTGGGCCTCCTCTGCTCCCCGCAGCAGCACTGTGAGGAGCCGTACCGCTCCCCGTTTGTGCAGGGGCTCGTTGCCGTTGCCGCACTTGGGGGACTGGATGCAGGACGGGCACCCGGCGTCGCACTCGCAGGAGGCGATGGCCTCGCGGGTGGCCGTGAGCCATTCGCGGGCCGTGTGGAAGGCGCGCTCGGCGAAGCCCGCGCCGCCCGGGTGGCCGTCGTACACGAAGACGGTCGGCAGCAGCGTGTCCGGGTGCAGCGGGACGGACACGCCGCCGATGTCCCAGCGGTCGCAGGTCGCGAAGAGGGGCAGCATGCCGATCGAGGCGTGTTCGGCGGCGTGCAGGGCCCCTCCGAGGATCTCCGGGTTGATCCGGGCCGCGTCCAGTTGGTCCTCGGTGACCGTCCACCACACGGCGCGGGTGCGCAGTGTCCGGGCCGGGAGGTCGAGCTTGGTCTCGCCCAGGACCTCGCCGGTGATCAGCCGCCGGCGCAGGAAGGAGACCACCTGGTTGGTGACCTCGACGGAGCCGTAGCAAAGGCGTCCGTCTCCCCAGGGGATCTCGACGTCGGTGTCCAGGACCGAGATGGCCGTGGTGTCGCGGGCCACGGTCGAGTAGGCGGGAGTGGCCTGTTCGACCAGCGCGACGGAGTCCTCCAGGTCGAGGGAGCGGACGAGGTACGTGCGGCCCTGGTGGAGGTGCACGGCGCCGTCGTGGACGGTCGTGTGCGCCGCACCCGCGTCCACGGTCCCCAGCAGCCGCCCCGTCCCGGTCTCGACGACCTGGACCGGGCGCCCGCCCTCCCCGCGGATGTCCGTCAGGTCGGCGGCGCGCTCGCGGCGGGTCCAGTGCCAGGCCCGGGTGCGCCGGCGCAGCAGCTTCGCCGCCTCCAGCTGGGGCAGCAGCTCCTCGCAGGCGGGGCCGAAGAGCTTCAGGTCCTCCTCCGTCAGGGGGAGTTCGGCAGCCGCCGCGCACAGGTGGGGGGCCAGGACGTACGGGTTGTCCGGGTCGAGGACCGTGGACTCCACCGGCTGGTCGAACAGGGCCTCCGGGTGGTGGACGAGGAAGGTGTCCAGCGGGTCGTCACGGGCGACCAGCAACGCCAGCGCCCCCTGCCCCGAGCGGCCCGCCCGGCCCGCCTGCTGCCACAGCGAGGCGCGCGTGCCCGGGTAGCCGGCGATCACCACGGCGTCCAGGCCGGAGATGTCGAGGCCGAGTTCCAGGGCGTTCGTGGCCGCCAGTCCGAGGAGCTCGCCGGAGTGCAGGGCGCGTTCCAGAGCACGGCGTTCCTCCGGGAGGTAGCCCCCGCGGTAGGCGGCCACGCGCCGGGCCAGGGAGCGGTCGACCTCGCCCAGGCGCTCCTGGGCGATCACCGAGATCAGCTCGGCGCCGCGCCGGGACCGCACGAACGTGATCGAGCGCATGCCCTGCACGGTGAGATCGGTGAGCAGGTCGGCGGCCTCCGCGGTGGCCGTGCGGCGGACCGGTGCGCCCTTCTCGCCCTCCAGTTCGGTCAGCGGCGGTTCCCACAGGGCGAACACCAGTTCACCGCGGGGTGAGGCGTCGTCGGCTACCTCGACGACGGGCAGCCCGGTGAGCCGGCGGGCGGCCACCGCGGGCTCGGCGGCGGTGGCGGAGGCGAGCAGGAACACGGGCGACGCGCCGTATCGGGCGCACAATCTGCGGAGCCTGCGCAGCACCTGGGCGACGTGGGAGCCGAAGACGCCCCGGTAGGTGTGGCACTCGTCGATGACGACGTACTTCAGCGCCCTCAGGAAGGAGGACCAGCGCGGGTGGGACGGCAGGATGCCGCGGTGCAGCATGTCCGGGTTGGTCAGCACGTACGTGCCGTACTGGCGGATCCACTCGCGTTCCTCGAACGGCGTGTCGCCGTCGTACACCGCGGCCCGCACGGATGTGCCGAGAGGTTGTGAAAGTTCCTTCACGGATCGGCACTGGTCGGCCGCCAGGGCTTTGGTGGGGGCCAGGTAGAGGGCGGTGGCGCCCCGCCCGTTGGGGGCCTCGGAGCCGTCCACCAGCCGTGACAGGACCGGCACCAGGTAGGCCAGGGACTTGCCGGAGGCGGTGCCGGTGGCGACCACCACCGAGTCGCCGTCCAGGGCGTGCTCGGCCGCGCGTGCCTGGTGGGCCCAGGGATGCTCGATGCCCGCGGCCCGTACCGCGGCGACGATCTCCGGCCGAATCCGGTCCGGCCAGACCGCATGACGGCCCGCGCGCGGGGGCAAGTGCTCCGTATGAGTGATGCGCGCAGCCCGGCTCGGTCCCGCGGCGAGCCGGGCCAGGACGGTGCTCGGTTCCGGCCGGGAGCCGGGCTCCGCCGGGGGTCGATCGGATCGGTGATTCTTGGCCATCGGCACCGAGTCTGTCACTGGCGTGACGGACAATGGGAGGAAGGCGTCGTGCACGCCTGCCGGTAAGTGATTGAATGCCATCGCGGCTGGCGAACCGTCCTGGGGGCTTCAAGCCGAGGTGTCCCGAGGGACGACCGCTCGATAGCAAGGTGCTGGAGGATCCGTGGACCTGTCCCTGTCGACCCGTACCGTCGGCGATCGTACGGTCGTCGAGGTCGGTGGCGAAATTGACGTATACACCGCGCCCAAGCTGCGTGAGCAGCTGGTCGAGCTCGTGAACGACGGGAGTTTCCACCTCGTCGTCGACATGGAGGGCGTGGACTTCCTCGACTCCACAGGGCTCGGCGTGCTGGTCGGCGGACTGAAGCGGGTGCGTGCCCATGAGGGCTCGCTGCGCCTGGTCTGCAACCAGGAGCGCATTCTCAAGATCTTCCGTATCACCGGCCTCACCAAGGTGTTCCCCATTCACACCTCGGTCGAGGAAGCGGTGGCGGCCACCGACTGAGACGACCGGTACCGAGACGACCGGTCCCGGGCCCGCGGGCCCGGGACCGCACGTACAACGAGGGGGGTCCGGGCTGTCGGCGGCCCGGACCCCCGAAAGCACGCCCGTAGTTCCGAGGGGGATGCATGGCCACCGTCGAACTCCGCTTCAGTGCGCTGCCCGAGCATGTCCGCACCGCCCGTCTGGTGGCGGCCGCGGTGGCTCGCAGGGCGGGAGTGGACGAGGCCGTCCTCGACGAGGTCAGGCTCGCCGTCGGCGAGGCCTGCACCAGGGCGGTGGGCCTGCATCAGCACATCGGCATCACGGCGCCGGTCAAGGTGTCGCTGATCGAGGAGGAGAAGCAGTTCTCCATCGAGGTCGGCGACGAGGCGCCGCACACGGCTCCGGCGACGAACACTCCCGGAGCCGCTGCCGACGAGCCGGAGGCCGAGGAGGACGAGATGGGGCTCGCGGTCATCAGCGGGCTCGTCGACGACGTGGAGGTCAGGGCGGGCGAGGACGGCGGACTGATCCGCATGACCTGGCCCACCGCACCGGCGGTGCTGCCACCGGTCTGACCTCCGCGTACGCCCGAAGGCCACCCGAGGATCACCCGAAGGGCCCCACCCGGTGGGGCCCTTCGGCATGTGCGGACATACATTGGGCTCGTGCGGACGCCAAGTGAATTCCTTCACGATCAACCGTTCGCCAGAAGCAGTTCACGATCAACTTATCGAGATCAGCTCTTCGAGATCAGCTCTTCGAGATCAGCTCTTCGAGATCAACGGCACGGAGATTTCCGGTCAAGTCGATCAGTGAATCACCGGATGGATCACGGAATTAATGCCGGAAGGGCATTACTACTTCCGACGCCCTTGTGGTTGACAGGGTAATTCCTTTTGTCGTGCACTGTTTTGATCAGGTTCCGGTACCTACAATCCCGTCCACATCTTGAGCTCAGCCCAAGCGTCAAGGAGGACGAATGGCGGAGCTTTCCACCTCACATCAGTTTGGCCCTCGTCAGCTGGGTGACCCCTCGACCCTCGCGGCCGCCGTGCTGACCGACGGCAACCGTGTCCTCGTCGCCGTGATCGCGGTCGTCGCCCTGGCCGCGCTGGTGCTCGCGGGCGTCCTGGTGCGCCAGGTGCTGGCCGCGGGCGAGGGAACCGACAGCATGAAGAAGATCGCGGCGGCCGTACAGGAAGGCGCGAACGCCTATCTGGCCCGCCAGTTGCGCACGCTCGGCGTATTCGCCGTCGTCGTGTTCTTTCTGCTCCTGCTGCTGCCCGCGGACGACTGGAATCAACGTGCGGGTCGTTCGATCTTCTTCCTGATCGGCGCCGCGTTCTCGGCGGCCACCGGGTATATCGGCATGTGGCTCGCCGTGCGCAGCAACGTGCGCGTCGCGGCGGCGGCGCGGGAGGCGACTCCGGCCCCGGGAGAACCGGAAAAGGATCTCACTCTCGTCTCGCACAGAGCCACGAAGATCGCTTTTCGCACCGGTGGCGTGGTCGGCATGTTCACGGTGGGGCTCGGCCTGCTGGGCGCCTGCTGCGTGGTGCTGGTGTACGCGGCCGACGCGCCGAAGGTCCTGGAGGGATTCGGACTGGGAGCCGCGCTGATCGCGATGTTCATGCGGGTCGGCGGCGGCATCTTCACCAAGGCCGCCGACGTCGGCGCCGACCTGGTCGGCAAGGTCGAACAGGGCATTCCGGAGGACGATCCGCGCAATGCCGCGACCATCGCCGACAACGTGGGCGACAACGTCGGCGACTGCGCGGGGATGGCCGCCGACCTCTTCGAGTCGTACGCCGTCACCCTGGTGGCCGCACTGATCCTCGGCAAGGTCGCCTTCGGCGACTCCGGACTGGCGTTCCCGCTGCTGGTCCCGGCGATCGGTGTGATCACCGCCATGATCGGCATCTTCGCGGTGGCGCCACGGCGCTCCGACCGCAGCGGCATGAGCGCGATCAACCGGGGCTTCTTCGTCTCCGCCGTGATCTCGCTGGTGCTGGTGGCGGTCGCCGTCTTCGTCTACCTGCCCGGCAGCTACGCCGACCTGGACGGCGTCACCGACGCGGCGATCGCCGGCAGGAGCGGCGACCCGCGGATCCTCGCGCTGGTCGCGGTGGCGATCGGCATCGTGCTCGCCGCCCTGATCCAGCAGCTCACCGGATACTTCACCGAGACCACCCGGCGTCCCGTCAAGGACATCGGCAAGACCTCGCTCACCGGTCCCGCCACCGTCGTCCTCGCCGGTATCTCGCTCGGCCTCGAATCCGCCGTCTACACCGCCCTGCTGATCGGCCTCGGCGTCTACGGGGCCTTCCTGCTCGGCGGCACGTCGATCATGCTGGCGCTGTTCGCGGTGGCGCTGGCCGGCACCGGTCTGCTCACCACGGTCGGTGTGATCGTCGCCATGGACACCTTCGGACCGGTCTCCGACAACGCGCAGGGTATCGCCGAGATGTCCGGCGACGTCGAGGGCGCCGGCGCCCAGGTGCTCACCGACCTCGACGCGGTCGGCAACACCACCAAGGCCATCACCAAGGGCATCGCCATCGCCACCGCGGTCCTCGCGGCGGCGGCCCTGTTCGGGTCGTACCGCGATGCCATCACCACCGGCGCGGCGGACGTGGGCGAGAAGCTCAGCGGCGAGGGCGCGCCGATGAACCTGATGATGGACATCTCACAGCCCAACAACCTCGTCGGGCTCATCGCGGGCGCGGCGGTCGTCTTCCTCTTCTCGGGGCTGGCGATCAACGCGGTGTCGCGGTCGGCGGGCGCCGTGGTCTTCGAGGTGCGGCGGCAGTTCCGGGAACGGCCCGGCATCATGGACCACACCGAGAAGCCGGAGTACGGCAAGGTCGTCGACATCTGCACCAGGGACGCCCTGCGCGAACTCGCCACGCCCGGCCTGCTCGCCGTGATGGCGCCCATCTTCATCGGCTTCACCCTCGGCGTCGGCGCCCTCGGCGCGTTCCTCGCGGGCGCGATCGGTGCCGGGACGCTGATGGCGGTGTTCCTCGCCAACTCCGGTGGCTCCTGGGACAACGCCAAGAAGCTCGTCGAGGACGGCCACCACGGCGGCAAGGGCAGCGAGGCGCACGCCGCCACCGTCATCGGCGACACGGTCGGCGACCCCTTCAAGGACACCGCCGGCCCGGCCATCAACCCGCTGCTGAAGGTCATGAACCTGGTCGCGCTGCTCATCGCGCCGGCGGTCATCAAGTTCTCCTACGGCGCCGACAAAAGCACCGGCGTCCGGGTCCTGATCGCCGTCGTCGCGTTCGTCGTCATCGCGGCGGCGGTCTACGTCTCCAAGCGGCGCGGCATCGCCATGGGTGACGAGGACAACCCCGACCGGGAGCCCAAGTCGGCCGATCCCGCCGTGGTTTCGTAGCGGACGTCACCCGGGCATTCTGAACGGCGCAGCTCAAAGTGCGGGCGGACGGCGCGTGTTGACGCGTCGTCCGCCCGTTTCATGCCGGTGCGCGCCCTCCCACCGTGAGCCTTCTCTCTCTTGGTGCAAATGGCTCCAATACGGTCTTAACGGCTGTTCGTCCTCCGGATGTCTCCCGTCCGGCGTGTATGTTCCGGGGCCGAGAGCCACGGAAGGGACCAACCCGGTGAACAAGAAGCTCGCGGCCGCACTCTCCGGCGGTGCGGTACTGGTACTGGCGCTGACGGGCTGCGGCAGCGGCGACGACAACGAGAAGCTGGACGCCTGGGCGAAGGACGTCTGCGACGGGGTGCAGCCGCAGGCCAAGAAGATCGAGGCGGCCAACGCGGCGATCCAGAAGGAGACCTCGGACAACAGCACGCCGGCCGAGGTCCAGAAGACCGACGCGAAGGCCTTCCAGGACATGTCCGACGCCTACAAGGCGATGGGCGCCACCGTGCAGAAGGCCGGTCCCCCGGACGTCGACGACGGCGAGAAGAAGCAGAAGGACGCCGTCACCGAACTGAACGGCCTCTCCTCCTCCTACGGCTCCCTGAGGAAGCAGGTGGAGGACCTCGACACCAAGGACCAGGCGAAGTTCGCCGACGGTCTCAAGGACATCGCCACCGAGCTGAACAAGCTCAGCAAGAGCGGCAGCAACGCCCTGAAGACCCTGGAGGAGGGCGACGTCGGCCAGGCGATGGCGAAGCAGGAGAGCTGCAAGGCCGCCTCGGTGACGCCGTCTGCCGCGGCCGGCTGACCGCAGGGCCGCGACGGGCGCGGGCAAGGGTGCGGGCGCGGGCAAGGGCGCGGGCACGGGCGAGGCGCGACGGGCGGCAGGCCGCAGGGCCGGCAGCCGCGGGGGCGGCAGGCAGCGTGCGGCAGGGCGGCAGTGTGCGGCAGGGCCGCAACGGGTGTGCGGGGCCACAATGGGGGTGTGAGTAACGCCAGCCTGTCCCCCCTGCCCTCCGCCGACCGCCCCGACGTCACCGCACGGCTGCGGGACGCCCTGCTCGGGGCGTCCTTCACCGCCGACGGACTGCTGGAGCTGCTCGGCGCCCCCGCCTATGCGGCCCTGTCGCGCAGCGAGACCGTGCCCGCGCTCCGTGCCACCCGCGGCGACACGCCGCTCGCGCTGCTCGTCCGGCTGTTCCTGCTGCAGCAACCGGTCCTCCACGCGCGCGTGGAGCACGTTCTGCCCGTCGACGCCTGCCTGGAGAGCGGCTGGCTGGTCCGCGCGGGCGACGACGAGGTGGCGGCCACCGTGGACGTACGGCCCTTCGGCGGCCCCGGCGGCGAGGACTGGTTCATCGTCTCCGACCTCGGCTGTGCGGTCGGCGGCGCCGGAGGCATCGGCAACCACGCCGAGGGCGTCGTCCTCGGCGTCGGCGGCGCCTCCACGACCCTCGCGGGCCTCACCGTCCGCACACCCGTGGCCGCGGCCCTCGACGTCGGCACCGGCTCCGGCATCCAGGCGCTGCACGCTGCCGCGCACGCCACGCGCGTGACGGCGACCGACGTGAACCCGCGCGCGCTGCACATCACCGCGCTCACCCTCGCCCTCTCCGGCGCCCAGGCGGCCGACCTGCGCGAGGGCTCCCTCTACGACCCCGTGCACGACGACGAGACGTACGACCTGATCGTCTCCAACCCGCCCTTCGTGATCTCGCCCGGCGCCCGGCTCACCTACCGCGACGGCGGGATGGGCGGGGACGATCTGTGCCGCTCGCTCGTTCAGCAGACGGGGGAGCGCCTGAACGAGGGCGGATTCGCGCACTTCCTCGCCAACTGGCAGCACGTCGACGGGGAGGAGTGGACGGACCGGCTGCGCTCCTGGGTGCCGCGCGGCTGCGACGCGTGGATCGTGCAGCGCGAGGTGCAGGACGTCACGCAGTACGCCGAGCTGTGGCTCAGGGACGCGGGCGACCACCGTGGCGACCCGGCCGAGTACCAGGCGCGGTACGACGCGTGGCTGGACGAGTTCGAGGCGCGGGGGGTCAGGGCCGTCGGCTTCGGCTGGATCACGCTGCGCCGGGCCGGGGCCGCGGAGCCCTCGGTCGTCGCCGAGGAGTGGCCGCACCCGGTCGAGCAGCCGCTCGGCGAGGCCGTCCGCGCCCACTTCGACCGCGTCGACTACCTCCGCGCCCACGACGACGCAGCCCTGCTCGAAGCGCACTTCACGCTGGCCGGCGAGGTCGTACAGGAACAGGTCGGACTGCCCGGCGCCGAGGACCCGGAGCACGTCGTGCTGCGCCAGAACCGCGGCATGCGCAGGGCCACCCGGGTCGACACCGTCGGCGCCGGTTTCGCGGGCGTCTGCGACGGCACGATGAGCGCCGGCCGCATCCTGGACGCCATCGCCCAGCTGGTCGGCGAGGACCCGGTCGCCCTGCGGGACCGCACGCCCGCACAGATCCGGCTGCTGGTGGAGCAGGGGTTCCTCGAACCGGCGTAGCCGGACCGGTACTGGGCTGGACCGGTACTGGGCTGGACCGGTACTGGGCTGGACCGGTACTGGGCTGGACCGGTACTGGGCTGGACCGGTACCCGGCTGGACCGGTACCCGGCTGGACCGGTACCCGGCTGGACCGGTCCTCGGCCGGACCAGTCCTCAGTGGGGACCGGTGCTCCTTGAGACGGCACTCAATGAGACCCGCGCGCAGCGAGACCCCCATCGTGAGGTCCGCTTCGTGAGGCCCCCAACGCGAGCTCCCAACGCCGGACCGGCATGCCGCGACCGGTGTGGAAAGGGCTGCGGACGCGCCGCCGGTCTGCGCCGCCCCGCGCCCCACCGCCGTACGGGAGAAACGAGCCGCCGTACGGGAGGAACAGGCCACCCCCGCCGCACGGTCGGCCCCGCGTTCACCCGGGGTTCGCCTGCCCGCCGCCCGTGCGTGACAGCCTCCCGGAGGCTGGACACGCGCGGGCTGGAGACAAGGGGCACGGGGACCATGGAGAGTGGACCGGCGATCTTCGCAGGACTGGTGTTCGCCCTGTTCGGGGCCGGTCTGCTGGTGTGGACCACAGCGCGGGTGCGGCACGGCCGGCCCGTCGCGGAAGGTGTGAGTCCGGTCGCATCGGCGGCCTTCGCGGCCGTCACCGGGGTGGTCGCGCTGGCCCTCGCCGCATGGTGCCTGACACAGGTCTGAAGGGCCGGTTCCGGCCCCCTCCCGTAGCCCCGGCCGAGTAACCGGCAGGTCGCGCTCCGGATACGCGCGCCGGGACCGGAACCGACACCGGGCGGCAGGAACAGGGTTCGTCGGGTTACCGTTCGAGTGGCCGTTGTGAGCTTTTCCCGTTTGACACGGGGGCGGGAGGTACCGTCACACTCCGCAGCGTCACGACCGAAACACAGAACGACCCGACCCGGGACCACGGCCTGGGGAGGCCCAGCGTCGACCGGAAAGAAGAGCGAAGTTGTCCCCGACCAGCGAGACCGCAGACGGCGGCCGCCGACTCGTCATCGTCGAGTCGCCTAACAAGGTGAAGACGATCAAGGGCTATCTCGGTCCTGGATACGTCGTCGAGGCGAGCGTCGGGCACATTCGCGACCTTCCCAGCGGCGCGGCGGAGGTGCCGGAGAAGTACACCGGCGAGGTCCGCCGCCTCGGTGTGGACGTCGACCACGACTTCGAGCCGATCTACGTGGTCAACGCCGACAAGAAGTCCCAGGTCAAGAAGCTCAAGGACCTGCTGAAGGAATCCGACGAGCTCTACCTCGCCACCGACGAGGACCGCGAGGGCGAGGCCATCGCCTGGCATCTCCAGGAAGTCCTCAAGCCGAAGATCCCGGTCAAGCGCATGGTGTTCCACGAGATCACCAAGGACGCCATCCGGGCCGCCGTCGCCAACCCGCGCGAGCTCAACCAGAAGCTCGTCGACGCCCAGGAGACGCGCCGCATCGTCGACCGCCTCTACGGCTACGAGGTCTCGCCGGTCCTGTGGAAGAAGGTCATGCCGCGCCTGTCGGCGGGCCGCGTCCAGTCCGTCGCCTCCCGGCTCGTCGTCGAGCGGGAGCGCGCCCGCATGGCGTTCCGCTCCGCCGAGTACTGGGACCTCACCGGCACCTTCGCGACCGGCCGCGCGGGGGACGCATCCGACCCGTCGTCGCTGGTCGCCCGCCTCCAGACGGTCGACGGACGGCGCGTCGCACAGGGCCGCGACTTCGACTCCCTGGGCCGGCTCAAGAACGCCGACACCCTCCACCTCGACGAGGCGAACGCCCGCGCGCTGGCCGCCGCCCTCGAGGACACGCGGTTCTCGGTGCGCTCCGTCGAGTCCAAGCCGTACCGCCGCTCCCCGTACCCCCCGTTCCGTACGACGTCGCTCCAGCAGGAGGCCAGCCGCAAGCTCGGCCTCGGCGCGAAGGCGACCATGCAGGTGGCCCAGAAGCTGTACGAGAACGGCTACATCACCTACATGCGTACGGACTCCACGACCCTCAGCGACACCGCGCTCACCGCGGCCCGCGCCCAGGTCACGCAGCTGTACGGCACCGACTACCTGCCGCCGCAGCCCCGCACGTACGCCGGCAAGGTCAGGAACGCGCAGGAGGCGCACGAGGCGATCCGGCCCTCGGGCGACCGTTTCCGCACGCCCGCCGAGACCGGGCTGACCGGCGAGCAGTTCAAGCTGTACGAGCTGATCTGGAAGCGGACCGTCGCCTCCCAGATGAAGGACGCGACCGGGAACAGTGTCACGGTCAAGATCGGCGGCGCCGCCTCCGACGGCCGGGACGTGGAGTTCAGCGCCTCCGGCAAGACCATCACCTTCCACGGCTTCCTCAAGGCCTACGTCGAGGGCGCCGACGACCCGAACGCCGAGCTGGACGACCGCGAGCGCCGCCTGCCGCAGGTCGCCGAGGGCGACGCGCTGACGGCCGACGAGATCGCGGTCGACGGCCACGCCACCAAGCCCCCGGCCCGCTACACCGAGGCGTCGCTGATCAAAGAGCTGGAGGACCGGGAGATCGGCCGCCCGTCGACGTACGCGTCGATCATCGGCACCATCCTCGACCGCGGCTACGTCTTCAAGAAGGGCACGGCTCTCGTCCCCTCCTTCCTCTCCTTCGCCGTGGTCAACCTCCTGGAGAAGCACTTCGGGCGGCTCGTCGACTACGACTTCACCGCCAAGATGGAGGACGACCTCGACGCCATCGCCCGCGGCGAGGCGCAGTCGGTGCCGTGGCTGCGGCGCTTCTACTTCGGCGAGGGCGACGACCCCGGCCCCGCCCCGGGCAACGGCGGCGCGGCCGACGCGGGCAACGGCGACGGCGACCACCTCGGCGGCCTCAAGGAACTGGTGACCGACCTCGGCGCGATCGACGCCCGCGAGGTGTCCTCCTTCCCCGTCGGCAACGACATCGTGCTGCGCGTCGGCCGCTACGGCCCGTACGTCGAGCGCGGCGAGCGGGACTCCGACAACCACCAGCGCGCCGACGTCCCCGAGGACCTGGCGCCGGACGAGCTGTCCGTGGAACTGGCGGAGGAACTGCTCGCCAAGCCGAGCGGCGACTTCGAACTGGGCACCGACCCGGCCACCGGCCACACCATCGTCGCCAAGGACGGCCGCTACGGCCCGTACGTCACCGAGGTGCTGCCCGAGGGCACCCCGAAGACCGGCAAGAACGCCGTGAAGCCGCGCACCGCGTCGCTGTTCAAGTCCATGTCCCTGGACACGGTCACCCTGGACGACGCCCTGAAGCTGATGTCGCTGCCGCGGGTCGTCGGCACCGACGCGGAGGGCGTCGAGATCACCGCGCAGAACGGCCGCTACGGCCCGTACCTGAAGAAGGGCACGGACTCGCGGTCCCTGCAGACCGAGGAGCAGCTCTTCGGCATCACGCTGGAGGAGGCGCTGGCGATCTACGCCCAGCCCAAGCAGCGTGGCCGGGCCGCGGCCAAGCCGCCGCTGAAGGAGCTCGGCACCGACCCGGTCAGCGAGAAGCCCGTCGTGGTCAAGGACGGCCGCTTTGGCCCGTACGTCACCGACGGCGAGACCAACGCGACCCTGCGCTCCGGCGACAGCGTCGAGGAGATCACGCCCGAGCGCGGTTACGAGCTGCTCGCCGAGAAGCGCGCCAAGGGGCCCGCGAAGAAGACGGCGAAGAAGGCCGCCAAGAAGACGGCCGCGAAGAAGACGGCGGCCAAGAAGACGGCGGCGGCCAAGACTGCCGCCAAGAAGACTGCGGCGACCAAGAAGACGGCCGCGGCGAAGACGACGACGGCCGCCAAGAAGACCGCCGCCAAGAGCACGGCGAAGAGCACCGCCAAGAAGACGACCGCCGGCACGGCCGCCAGGAAGGCGACCGCGTCGAAGACGTCGGAGGACTGAACACCGGTCAGGGACGCCGCACGGACGTGTCCCGAAGCGGAGAGGTCCGCGCACGCTCTTCGCAAAACGAACGCCCCGGCATCATTTCGGTGTCGGGGCGTGCGTACGTTCGGCCGGGCGCGCCGGACTGTCGGCGGCGCCCTATAGGCTGAACGCATGACGCGAGCCGAGCAGCCAACGGCCCCTCACCCCGCCCCCGACGACGCCCTGGTCGCGGACTCCCGCGAGCGCGCCGTCCGCGCCCTGCTGCGCCGCCCGCAGCTGAGGCGGTTGTGGAGCGCCCAGTTGGTGGGGGGTGTCGGCGACATCCTCGCCCTCCTGGTGCTGGTGCTCCTCGCCGTCCAGGCCGCCATCGGCGCGGGCTCGTTCGGCGGGGGCTACCGGGGCGTGGCGTTCGCAGTGGCGACCGTTTTCGGTGTCCGCATCCTCGCGACGCTGCTCTTCGGCGCCGTACTGCTCGGGCCGCTCACCTCGCTCACCTCGCAGGACGGTCCGCTCGACCGGCGCTGGACCATGGTCGGCGCCGACGGACTGCGCGCCGCACTGCTGATCGTCGCGCCGCTGTGGATCGACTGGATGCCGGACGACGCGCTCGCCGTGCTCCTGGTGACGGCCTTCGTCACCGGCGTCGCCGAGCGCTTCTGGACGGTGTGCCGGGAGAGCGCGGCGCCCGCGCTGCTGCCCGCGCCGCCCCTGGAGGGCGCGACGGTACGGCCGCTGCCCGACCACATGGACGCGCTGCGCCGCCTGTCGCTGCGCACGACCTTCGTGGCCGTCCCCCTCGCCGGCGCCGTCCTGGTCGTCGCGGGACTGGTGAACAACCTGCTGGGCTCCGGCGTCGCCTGGTTCGCCGAGCACCAGGCGGCGCTCGGTTCGTACGTCGCGGCCGGGCTCTTCGCCGCGTCCCTGTCCGTGGTGGCCCTCCTGGAGCTGCCCGGCGTCCGTACGCCGCGCGCGCGGTCACCGCTGGAGGGCCTGCGCCGCCCCAGGAGCGGCAGTGGCGTCGACAAGGGCCGCACCGGAGCGCTCCCGCTGCTGGTGTTCGCCTGCGCCGCCGTCGCCGCCGTGGTCTCCGCCGCGGTCGCCGTGGCGGTGCTGCACGCCAAGGACATGGGCGGCGGGCCCGTCCTGTTCGGACTGATGGCGGGCGCGCTGACCGGCGGCGTCGTCGTCGGCATCCGCACCGCTCCCGCCCTGCTGCCGTCGCTGTCCCGCCGGCGTCTGCTCGCCCTCGCGACCGCCTTCGTCGGCGTCGCCCTGCTGGCCGCCGGACTGGTCCCGGACGACACCACCGTGCTGCTGCTCCTCGCGCTGGCCGGCGTCGGCGCCGGTGTCGCCGCGAACACCGGGCACGCGCTGCTCGACCAGGAGACCGAGGACCACCGCCGGGCACGGACCACCGAGCACCTGCACGCGGTCGTCCGGGTCTACGTGGCGCTCGGCGCGGTCGTCGCCCCCGTGGTGGCCGCGGCGATCGGCCCGCACCGGCTGGAGAACGGCAAGTTCGTCTTCGCCCACGGCGGCGCCGCATTCCTGATGATGCTGCTCGGCGCGCTGCTGCTGCCGCTGGCCGCGCTGGTCCTCGCCAAGGTCGACGACCGCTCCGGCGTGCCGCTGCGGCACGATCTGCGGGACGCGCTGCTCGGGGGCGACGACCCGGAGCCGACGCCCGCGGCGAACGGCTTCTTCATCGCCCTGGAGGGCGGCGACGGCGCAGGCAAGTCCACCCAGGCCGAGGCCCTCGCCGAGTGGATCCGCGGCAAGGGCCACGAGGTCGTGCTCACCCGCGAGCCGGGGGCGACGCCGGTCGGCAAGCGGCTGCGCTCCATCCTGCTGGACGTCTCCAGCGCCGGTCTGTCGCACCGCGCGGAGGCGCTGCTGTACGCCGCCGACCGCGCGGAGCACGTCGACACGGTCGTCCGGCCCGCACTCGAGCGCGGCGCCGTGGTCGTCTCCGACCGGTACATCGACTCCTCGGTGGCCTACCAGGGCGCCGGCCGCGACCTGTCGCCCACCGAGATCGCCCGCATCAACCGCTGGGCCACCAACGGGCTCGTGCCGCACCTGACCGTCCTGCTGGACGTCGCGCCGGAGACGGCGCGCGAGCGGTTCACCGAGGCTCCGGACCGGCTGGAGTCGGAGCCCGCCGAGTTCCACGCCCGCGTGCGCTCCGGTTTCCTCACCCTGGCCGCCGCCGATCCCGGGCGCTACCTCGTGGTGGACGCGGGCCAGGAGCCCGAGGCCGTCACCAGCGTCGTACGTCACCGGCTCGACCAGGTGCTGCCGCTGTCCGAGGCCGAGATCAAGGCCCAGGAGGAGGCGCGCCGCAAGGCCGAGGAGGAGGCGCGCCGCAAGGCCGAGGAAGAGGCCGCGCGCAAGGCGGAGGAGGAGCGTCTGGAGCGCGAGCGCCTCGAGGAGGAGGCGCGGGTGCGCGCCGAGGAGGAGGAGCGCAAGCGGCGCGAGCTGGAGGAGGCGCAGCGGCGCGAGGCCGAGCGGCAGGCCGAGGAGGCCAGGCAGCGGGCCGAAGAGGCGCGGCGCAAGGCCGAGGAGGAGCGGGCCAGGCTCCTCGCCGAGGAGAAGGCGCGCGCCGAGGAGGAGGCCCGGCTGCGGGCCGAGGAGGAGCGGCACCGCAAGCAGGCCGAGGAGGAGGAGCGGCTGCGCGCGGAGGCCGAGGCCCGGCGCCTGGAGAAGCAGCGCAGGGCCGAGGAGGCCCTGCTGCGCGCGGAGGAGGCACGCCGGGCGGCGGAGCAGGCGGCGGCAGCGGCCGCTGCGGGCCCCAAGTCGTCGGCTCCGCCCGCCGCCGGCGCGCCCCGGCCGAAGCCGACCGCGGCCTCGCCGTCGCCGTCGGCCGCCGAGGTGGACTCGAGCGCTGATGCGGACGCTGACGCTGACGCGATGACGGTGCCGACGCCCGTGGTGACGCCCACGAACGCCTCCGGCGGTCCCGTGGAGGACACGGCGGTCCTGCGACCGGTGCGCGACACGCCCGACGAGGACGTGCCCGACGCCGACACGCCCGACGCCGACACGCCCGGCGACGGCACGCGGGGCGCCGACAGCCGGACGTCCGGAGAGCCCGGCAGCCCTGCGACGGAGCCGGGGTCCGAGCAGAGGTCCGAGCCGGAGTCCGAGTCCGAGGTGACGGCCGAGCTGCCCGTGCCGCCGGTGCCGGCCGGTGCGGCGGACGAGACCGCGGTGCTGCCCGCGGTGGAGCCGCAGGACCCCGAGGAGACGGCGGTGCTGCCGCCCGTGCCGCAGGGAGCCGCCGATGAGACGGCCGTGCTGCCGCCCGTACGCGAGGACGACCCCGCCGACCGGGTCCCGCCCGGCTACTTCCGGGAGGAGGGCCCGGCCGCCGGTGCCCACCACGCCGACGAGCCCCGGGACCGCACCCGCGAGCTGCCCCAGATCGACCCAGACCAGGCACCGCCCCGCAGGCGCCGCCCGGACTGGGCCGAGGAGACCCCGCTGGACGACCTGCCGACCCTGGCGGACGAACTGCTCGGACCGCGTGACGAGGACGACGACGAGGGCGGCCGCCGGGGCAGGGGCCGGGGACGGCGCTGAGCAGGGGCCCGCGGGACTCGGCCCGCTGGTCCCGTGCCCGTGCCCGTGCCCGCCGGTCCTGGGTTCCCGGTGACTGTGGCAGCCCGGCCGCATTGTCAGTGCCGCCCCGCACAATGGATGACACGGGTGGCCGGCCCGGAGCGCCGGCTCGTTGCACCGGACCAGCCGTTGCACCGGGCCAGCCGTTGCCACGGACCAGTCGGTGGAACGACGGCTCGGTGCGACGGCGCAACGGCCCAGTGTGACGGTGTGATGGCTCAGTGTGACGGAAGGACGGCGTGACCCATGACCGTGTGGGACGACCTCGTCGGGCAGGAGAAGGCGAGCGAGCCGCTCGCCGCCGCTGCCCGGGACGCCGACGCCTTCGTCACCGCCGCCGCGGCCGGCGGCCCGCTGCCGCAGGCCACGAGCATGACGCACGCCTGGCTGTTCACCGGCCCGCCCGGCTCGGGCGTGACGCAGACGGCCCGGGCCTTCGCCGCCGCGCTGCAGTGCGTGAGCCCCGACCGCGCCCTCGGCGGCGTCCCCGGCTGCGGTTTCTGCGACGGCTGCCACACCGCGCTGGTCGGCACCCACGCGGACGTCAGCACGGTGGTCGCCGTCGGCGCGGAGATCAGGGCCCAGGACATGCGGGACACCGTCCGCAAGTCGTTCACCTCACCGGCGAACGGCCGCTGGCAGGTCATCCTCGTCGAGGAGGCCGAGCGGCTGAACGAGAAGTCGGCCAACGCCGTCCTGAAGGCCGTGGAGGAGCCCGCCCCGCGCACGGTCTGGCTGCTGTGCGCGCCCTCGGTGGAAGACGTCCTGCCCACGATCCGCTCCCGCTGCCGCCACCTGAACCTGCGCACGCCGTCGGTCGAGGCCGTCGCCGACATGCTCGTCCGGCGCGAGGGCGTAGAGCCCGACGTGGCCGCCGCGGCGGCGAGCGCCACCCAGGGCCACGTCGACCGGGCCCGCCGCCTGGCCACGGACCCGGCGGCCCGGGCCCGCCGGGCGGCCGTACTGAAGCTGCCGCTGCGGATCGAGGACGTCGGCGGCGCCCTCAAGGCCGCCCAGGAGCTGGTCGACGCGGCGGCGGAGGACGCCAAGCAGCTCGCCGAGGAGATGGACACCAAGGAGACCGAGGAGCTGAAGGCCGCTCTGGGCGCGGCCCAGGGCGGTCGGCTTCCGCGCGGCACGGCGGGCGTGATGAAGGACCTGGAGGCCGATCAGAAACGCCGCAAGGCGCGTACCCAGCGCAACAGCCTCGACCTCGCCCTGAGCGACCTCACCGCCTTCTACCGCGACGTCCTCGCCCACCAGCTCGGCTCCCGCGTGGCGATCGCCAACGCCGACGCCGAGGAGGCCCTGGAGCGGCTCGCCCGCGGCAGCTCGCCCGAGTCGACGCTCCGCCGCATCGAGGCGGTCGCCGCCTGCTCCGAGGCCCTGGACCGCAACGTGCCGCCACTGCTCGCGGTGGAGGCGATGACGATGGCGCTCAGAGCGGGCTGAACCGTGGGCGGGAGCGCGGAGCCCGCTTGACGCCGTAACACGAACGAGCCAACCCCGACACGCATAGCAGTTGCAAGGTCGCGGAGAGTTACGCTCGCTGAATGCACACAAGGCGCACTCACCGCAGGACCCGCACCGGCGGCATCCGTGTCCGAGCCACCCTCGTCGCCGCCGCGCTGCTCGCCACCGCCTGCTCGGCCTCGGGGGCGTCGACGTCCGCCGGTTCCCAGGCGGAGGCGGCCGGCTCCACCGAGGCGGCGACGGCGTCCCTGACCCCGCTGCCGAAGGCGACCCCCGACAAGCTGTCGCTCTACTACGAGCAGAAGCTCGCCTGGCGCGACTGCGGAGTCCCCGGCTTCCAGTGCGCCACCATGAAGGCCCCCCTGGACTACGCGAAGCCCGCCGACGGCGACGTCCGGCTCGCGGTGGCCCGCAAGAAGGCCACCGGCCCGGGGAAGCGACTCGGCTCGCTGCTGGTCAACCCGGGAGGGCCCGGCGGCTCGGCGATCGGCTACCTCCAGCAGTACGCGGGCATCGGCTACCCGGAGAAGGTCCGCGCCCAGTACGACATGGTCGCCGTGGACCCCCGGGGCGTGGCCCGCAGCGAGCCGGTCGAGTGCCTCGACGGGCGCGAGATGGACGCGTTCACGCAGACCGACGTCACGCCCGACGACGAGGGCGAGACGGACGAGCTGGTGGACGCCTACAAGGGCTTCGCCGAGGGCTGCGGCACGGACGCGCCGAAGCTGCTGCGCCACGTCTCGACGGTCGAGGCCGCCCGGGACATGGACGTCCTCCGCGCGGTGCTCGGCGACGAGAAACTGAACTACGTGGGCGCGTCGTACGGCACCTTCCTGGGCGCGACCTACGCCGGTCTCTTCCCGGAGCGGGCCGGCCGCCTGGTCCTGGACGGCGCGATGGACCCGTCCCTGCCCGCGCGCCGCCTGAACCTGGAGCAGACACAGGGCTTCGAAACGGCGTTCCAGTCCTTCGCGAAGGACTGCGTGCAGCGCTCCGACTGCCCCCTCGGCGGCAAGGGCACGACCGCCGACCAGGCGGGCAAGAACCTCACCTCCTTCTTCGACGACCTGGACGCCAAGCCCCTCCCCGCCGGCGACGCGGACGGCCGCAAGCTCACCGAGTCCCTGGCCACCACCGGCGTGATCGCGGCCATGTACGACGAGGCCGCCTGGCAGCAGCTGCGCGAGGCGCTGACCGCGGCGACGAAGAAGAAGGACGGCGCCGGCCTGCTGGTCCTGTCCGACAGCTACTACGAGCGCGAGGCCGACGGCAGCTACAGCAACCTCATGTTCGCCAACGCCGCCGTGAACTGCCTCGACCTCCCCGCCGCGTTCTCCTCCCCGGACCAGGTCCGCGAGGCCCTCCCGGAGTTCCAGAAGGCCTCCCCGGTCTTCGGCGAGGGCCTCGCCTGGGCCTCCCTGAACTGCACGTACTGGCCCGTGCAGCCCACGGGGGAGCCGCACCGCATCAAGGCCGCCGGTGCCACGCCGATCGTCGTGGTCGGCACCACCCGCGACCCGGCCACCCCCTACCGCTGGGCCGAGGCCCTGGCCGACCAGCTCTCCTCCGGCCGCCTCCTCACCTACGAGGGCGACGGCCACACCGCCTACGGCCGCGGCAGCACCTGCATCGACTCGGCGATCAACACGTACCTCCTGACGGGCAAGGCCCCGCAGGACGGCAAGCGCTGCTCGTAGCCCTCCGGTCTCACCCGCCCCACCGACCCCACCCGCCCCGGCTCCGGCCGCCCCGGGGCGGGTGCGAAGCACCCCGGGAAACTGTGTAGACTTACCGACGTTGCTGATCGCACCCTTTGGGTGCACGGCGCGCCGCCTTAGCTCAGATGGCCAGAGCAACGCACTCGTAATGCGTAGGTCTCGGGTTCGAATCCCGAAGGCGGCTCTGAGAAGCCCAGGTCTCATGGCTTATGACCTGGGCTTTTTGCGTTCCGTTGGCTGATTGCCGAGTGTGGTCGGGGGCTTGCACAGCGTCATGCGTGAGCGGGTGTGCCCGCGGTCTGCACGCGTCAGGCTTTGATGACCTCGACGGCGGGGCCACAGAGCAGACTGATGTCCTCAGGATCGGAGGTGAGGACGGTGACTGGTCTTGGCGCCGAGCGTGCAATGGCCGCGAGGACGGCGTCGATGGCGTACTTGTGGCCGCTGAGGTGGTGGTCGCGCAACAATGTTGCTGCTTGGCCGGTGACGCTCTTGGTGACGTCGTGGACGTCGATCCGGGAGAGTACCCACCGGATGCGGGCGGGGTGGATGCGATCGTAGTCCGCCTCGAGCGTGGTCATGGCGGTCGTGGCCACTCGGATGCCTTCTTCCGCGGCTGCTTGGACGAGAGCCAGGACGGTGCGGTCCTTGAGGTAGAGCTTGGACAGGCCCTCGCTGTCGAGGAGGAGCGTGCCGGGCATCAGGCTGCGGCACCGCTCGAGTCGCGCTGATCATGACGCAGTACGGCGCGCGCCGCTTCGATCTCTTCCCGGGGCAGCGGGTCGTTGTCGGTCTCGAAGTCGGCGATGATCTCACGAAGCTTGTCCATGGCCACACGCTGCTCGAGGGCCTCGGCCACGTAGGCGGAGAAGCCGCCTGGACCTACATGGGTACGTGCGGCCTCAGCGAGGTCTTCGGGGAGGCTGATCGAGTACTTCTTGCTACCGCTCATGGTGCCGACCCTACCAGTGGTAGTAATTCGGGGTGTGAAGCCGGGCCGGCCGGATGGCCTGCTCATTCGGGTGAGCACCCCGACCGACAGCCCGCAGCTCTCGGGTAGCGGCTGCGCTCCCGTTCAGTGGCCCCCAGCCGCAGGGGCCTGACAGAGAGCGGGCCACCAGCCCGCTGGGCGAGGGATGAGTTCGATCCGCGCTGGCGATACCATTTCGAATCCCGAAGGCGGCTCAGTTTGGGGACCCCGGGTCGGGCTTTTGTTGACCTGGGGTTTCTGCTGTCTGGTGAGCGGCGAGTCCGGTGGCTCGGATGGCAGGAATGCCGTCCGGGCCACCGTGGAAGCGCAGGTGAGGGCGGGCTCTCAGAGGACGTGGACCGTCGGGGTGTAGAGGATCCACTTGCCGCCGCTCGCGCGGAACTCCTGTTCCTTGGACATGATCTCCTCCGCGTGGTTCCAGGCGAAGAGCAGCGCGTAGTCGGGGTAGGGGTCCGCGAAGGCTTCCGGGGGGTGTACCGGGATGTGGGAACCGGGGGTGAGGCGGCCCTGTTTGGCGGGGGTCGTGTCGTGGACGGAGGAGACCAGTTCCGGGCCGATGCCGCAGTAGTTGGCGACGGTGGCGCTCTTGGCGGTGGCTCCGTAGGCGACGACCCTGCGGCCCTGTGCGCGCAGCCCTGTGAGGAGGGTGACCAGCTCGTCCCGGGTGCGCCGGACGTCGGCCGCGAAGCGTTCCAGCGTCGCCGGAGCGGCGAGGGCGCGGCTCTCCTCCTCGGCCAGCAGTTCGGCCACGGCCGGCTTCGGCACTCGGGCGCCCAGGCGTGCGAGGGTGTAGCGGACCTCGCCGCCGTGCACCGGCAGCCGCAGGACGTCCACCAGCTCGAAGCCGTGGCGCCGGGCCGTGTTCCGCACCGAGCGGGCGGTGAAGAAGTAGAAGTGCTCGTCGTAGATCTGGTCGAACGAGGTGCGCTCGACGATGTCGCCCAGGTAGGGGTCCTCGAAGACGAGCACCCCGTCCGGCTTCAGCAGGGCGTCCAGCCCGCGGAAGACAGAGTCCAGGTACGGGATGTGGCACAGGGTGTTGGCTGCGTAGACGACGTCCGCCCGGCCCTCGGCAGCGGCGATGTCGCGTGCCGTCGCCTCCTCGAAGAAGGCTGTGCGGACCCGTACGCCCTTGGACCGCGCCTCGTCGGCGACGCCTTGCGAGGGGTCGACTCCCAGGTGGCGCACCCCGGCCTCGCCGACGGTCGCCAGCATCACGCCGTCGTTGCAGCCGATCTCGACGACGAACGGGTCGGGTCCCGTCGCCTCGGTGGCGAGCAACCGGTGCGCCGTGTTCTCGAAGTGCTCGCGCATCACCGAGGACCCCGAGGAGTGGTACGGGTAGTCCCGGTGGAACATCCGCTCGCGCGGGACCTCCTCCATCAGCTGCACCGTCGTGCAGGTGCCGCACCTGCCCACCGCGAGCCGGAAGAAGAACTCGCCGTCGGTCTCGTCCGGGCGCGGGAAGGCGTCGGAGTTGGGCTGTCTTCCCAGGTCGAGGAACTCGGTCAGGGGGCCCGCGCAGACGCGGCAGTTGCTCATCGGTTCTCCTGGGAGTGGTTGAAGCGCGGCAGCATGTCCCGGGCGGCGGCTTCCGCGAGGGTGACGGCCTGCCGGTCCCGTTCGGACAGGACCGGGGTGATGTCGTGCGGGAGGGGCAGGCCCAGCTCGGGGTCCAGTACGGACACGGCGAGTTCGTGCGCGGCGACGTAGCCGGCGGACAGCAGGTACGACATGACCGTGTCGTCCTCCAGGGCCACGAAGGCGTGTCCGAGGCCGGCGGGGAGGTACACCGCGCGGAAGTCCCGCGCGTCCAGTACGACCGAGTCCCAGGTGCCGAAGGTCGGTGAGCCGACGCGCAGGTCCACCACGATGTCGAGGGCCGTGCCGCGCGGACAGTGGACGTACTTCTCCGTGCCCGGCGACACGGCGGTGAAGTGCACGCCCCGTACGACTCCGCGGCGGGAGACGCTCACGGACGCCTGCCGCACCGGGAAGAGCGGCCCGCCGGCCGCTTCGGTGAAGTCGTCCTCCGTGAAGGTGGACACGAACAGGCCCCGGTCGTCGGGGTACGACGCGGGGCTGAACTCCACCGCGCCGAGCACGGAGAGAGGCCGGGCCTTCACGACAGTTCCTCCAGTACGTCGCGCAGGGCGGCGATCACCGTGTCCTGCGTCTCGGGCGGCAGCGAGGGGTACATCGGCAGCGAGAAGACCTCGTCCGCGAGGGCCTCGGTGACCGGGAGCGCTCCGCGGGAGAGGCCGAGGCGGGCGAAGCCGGACATGGTGTGCACGGGCCACGGATAGCTGATGTTGAGGACGATGCCGCGGGACTTCAGCGCCTCGAGGACGGCGTCCCGCCGGGGGTGGCGGACCACGTAGAGGTAGTACACGTGGTCGTTGCCCGGGGTGACGCGGGGGAGGAGCAGACCGGTGCCGGCGAGGCCCTCGGCATAGCGCCGGGCGACGGCGCGGCGGGCCTCGGTGTAGGAGTCGAGGCGGCCGAGCTTGCGGCGCAGGATCTCGGCCTGCACCTCGTCGAGCCGGCTGTTGTGGCCCGGGGTCTCGACGACGTAGTACCGCTCCTCCATGCCGTAGTACCGCAGTCGGCGCAGCCGGCGGGCCACTTCGTCGTCGGACGTGATCGTCGCGCCGCCGTCGCCGTAGGCGCCGAGCACCTTCGTCGGGTAGAAGGAGAACGCGGCCGCGTCGCCGAATGTGCCGGCGCTCCGGCCGTTCCGGCGGGCGCCGTGCGCCTGGGCGCAGTCCTCGAGGACCGCCAGGCCGTGCCGCGCGGCGATGTCCCCGAGCGTGTCCATGTCGGCGCACTGTCCGTAGAGGTGGACCGGGAGCAGACAGCGCGTGCGGTCGGTGATCGCCGCCTCGACCTGGCCGGTGTCCATGAGGAAGTCCTCCTCGCGCACGTCGACGAAGACCGGGGTGGCACCGACCGCGTCGATGGCCACGACGGTGGGTGCGGCCGTGTTCGAGACGGTGATCACCTCGTCCCCCGGTCCGACGCCGAGGGCCTGGAGGGCGAGCCTGACCGCGTTGGTGCCGTTGTCCAGGCCCACGCAGTGCCCGGCACCGTGGTAGTCGGCGAACTCTCGCTCGAAGCCGGCCACGCTCTCACCGAGCACGAGTCGGCCGGAGCCGAAGACGGTCTCGACCGCGTCGAGGATGTCCGCGCGTTCGGTGTCGTACTCCCGGAGGTAGTCCCAGACGTGGATGGTCACAGAAGGTCCTTTCCATGGGTGCCGGCGAGCGCGGCGACGGTGCGGTCCACGGCCTCGTGCAGGGGGACCCGAGGGGCCCAGCCCGTCACGGAGCGGAACGGCTCGGGGTCGACACCGACGTCCCGGAAGTCGGCGGCCGAGGCGAACGGGGGAGGTTCGACCTGGCGCACGGGCACGGGCGGTCTTCCGGTGCGGCTCGCCACGGTGGCCGCGAGGGCGCGGAAGACGTCGCCCAGCGGTGTGCCGCGGCCGCTGCCGACGGACCAGTGGCGTCCGGCGAGCGCCGGGGCGTGGTCGAGGGCGGCGGTGAACGCCGTGGCGGCGTCCTGGACGTACAGCAGGTCGCGCCGCACCGTGCCGTCGTGCCACATCGTGATCGGCGCGCCGTCCAGCGCCCGCCTGGCCATGGCCGAGACGACGCCGCGGTCCGCCGCGGGTGCCGGGGCGGGGCCGAACACGGTGGGCAGCCGCAGGGACACCCCGCACAGCGCACCCGCGGCGGTGGCGTCGGCGAGCACCTGCTCGGCGGCGAGTTTGTGCCGCTCGTAGGCGGGGGCGGGAACGGCGGCCGCGGGCCCGGGTACGGCCCCTGCCTCGGACCCGGGTCCGGGTACGGGTACGGGTCCCGCCTCGGGCCTGGGTCCGGGTCCGGGTACGGGTACGGTTCCGGCCTCGTACCTGGACCTCGCTCCGGGGACGGCTCCGGCTCCGGCCTCAGCCCCGGACCCGGACCTTGCCCCGGCCCCGGGGCCCACAGGAGTGGTCGCGGTCGCGGTGCTCGCGAAGAGCACCACGGCCGGTGTCCGGTCCGCGCCCACCGCCGGCCGCAGGGCGTCGGCGAGTTCCTGCACCAGGCCGGAGTTGAGCCGTTCCGCCGCGGTGTCGCCGTCGGCCGCCCGCCACGTCCCGGCACCGTTGAGGTGCGCCACGAGATGGATCACGGCGTCGGAGCCGGCCACCGCCTCGGCGACGCGGCCGGGCCGCGAGAGGTCGGCGGTGCGGATCTCGACGTCCGCCGCGGGGCGCCCGGTCACGGCCGGGACGGTGGGGCGGCGGGCGACCGTACGCAGCCGGACGGGGCGCCGGGCGAGTTCCGCGACGACGCGGGAGCCGATGAAACCCGAGGCGCCGAGCACGGTGATCAGGGGACGGCTCACCACGCCGTGGTGTCCGTCGGCCGGGCCAGGGCGGACAGGCAGGCGAGCAGACTGCGCGTCTGCATGTTCACGCGGCCTCCGCGGAGCAGCAGTGCGTGGAGCTGACCGAGGGGCAGCCAGCGGAAACCGGGCCGCTCGGGCCGCTCGGCCCGCTCGTCCAGCTCGACGACGAGGTGACGGCTGCGGGAGTGGTGGAATCGGCCCCCCTCGTCCGAGAGGACCGTGTCGAACCTGATGGACCGGGGGTCGGCTCCCAGCACGTCGTCGAGGAAGGGCGGGCGGGCGGCGGTCGGCAGAAAGTCGTAGTTGCCGGGTGTGCACTGCACGGTGGGCGCCAGCTCGGCCGTGTCCGCGCAGCCGGGCTCGGCCCGCAACTGCGCCAGTACGTGCGGCACACCGTCGACACGCGTCGTCAGGAACGCCACGACGCCCACCCCGCGAGGCGCGATCATCGGCTGGTCCCAGCGGTCGACCTCGCGGCCGACGGCCTGCACCCGTACGCCGATGACGTCGAAGAACCGGCCGGACTCGTGCGAGATCCGCTCGGTGTCGCGCCGCCAGCCCTCCAGACGGCCGAGCGGTCGCCGCTCGACGGTCATCCCGGCGCGGGCCCGCCCCCGGGCCATCCAGGCCAGGACACCGGCGCACGGGTACGCGGACGGGTACGCGGAAGGGTCGTCCGGCGCCCTCTGGGGCAGGCAGGAGAGCACGGAGCGGGTGTCCATGTTCACCAGGTCGTCCACGTGCAGCAGTTGCCGCAGCTCGGCCAGGGGCAGCCAGCGGAAGCCGGGCACCGCCTCGACGTCCTCGGTGACCTCGACGACCATGTTGCGGTTGCGTTTGCGCAGGAACCACGAGCCGTGCTCGGACTGGTGCACGTCGGTGACGACCCGGTGCCGGGCGGCGTTCAGGAAGTGGTCGAGATAGGGGACCGCGGCACCCTTGTGCACCCCTGTGTAGTTGCTGCGGGTGGCCTGTACGGTCGGGGAGATCTGGAGCCCGCCCCAGTTGCCCGGCTCCGGCTTGAGCTGCATCAGACAGTGCGGTGCGCCGCCGAACCGCTTGACGAGGATGCCCAGCATCCCGATCTCCGGCTGGCTGATGATGGGCTGCTGCCAGTGGGACACCGGGTGCCCCGGCCGCCGTACGTCCAGGCCCTCGATGGAGAAGAAGCGGCCGCTGCGGTGCCGGATGGCACCGGCGGCCGGGTGGGTCTCCCAGCCGTCCAGGGCGCTCAGCGGCACCTGTTCCGCGCGGATGCCGAGACTGCGCCCGGCCTCGTCGATCCAGGACCGGATCCCGGCCCGGTCCGGGTGTACCGGGACGCTCACCGTCGCACGCTCCCGTGCGGCAGGACGTCCTCGAGGAACGCCATCTGATGGTGCATCGTGGTGCGGAAGTACCGTGTGTAGCGATCGGCGTGCTCCGCGGTCATGGTCGACAGCGGTACGCACAGCGAGACGTACGTGTCACGGGTGACGAGGGCCAGGCCCTTCCAGACGGTCCCGTTCTCGGCGATCTGTGACTCCACCGCGGCTTCGAGCGCCGCCGTACCGCCCCGCCAGCCGTGCGGGAGCACCAGCTCACCGCGCTCGGCCAAGGTCGTGTACCAGTTCAGCAAGTCCTTCCGGACGGCGAGGAGTTCCCGCTCCTGATGGCGGGCGTCGGCCAGCGCGCGGTAGGCGGCGCGGGCGGACAGGGCGTCGTCGAACCGGGCGATCTCGTGGGTGAAGCGCCGCTGAAGGCTGTGGGTCCTGGTACCGGGATCGTCCAGCAGTGTGACCGTGCGGTCCAGGAGGGTGGTGCAGCGCTCGCCGGCGTCGGCGAAGCGCAGCCACAGGTCCCAGTCCTCCAGGCCGACCGGGGACTCGCGCCAGCCGCCCACCTGCTCGGCGAGGCCGGCGACGTGTCCGGCGCAGGAGTTCTCGAACAGCGGACTCATCAACTGGATGTCCGGGTGCCAGCACAGGGAAAGGGCGTGCGCCGTGCCGGTCACCGCGCCGGCCGCGGTCGCCTTGCGGGCCCGGGTGGCCACGAACCGGGCTCCGTCGTCATGGGCCTGCCGGAGCCGGAGCAGGTGGTCCGGCTCCCAGTGGTCGTCGTGGTCGAGGTAGGCGACGAACTCGCCCTCGGCCTCGCCCAGCGCGATGTTCGTGGGCCCGGACTGGGAACCGAACCGCCTGGTCCGCAGCAGCCGTATCCGGCGGTCGCGCGCTGCCAGTGACGCGACCACCGCGTCCGTGTCGTCGTCGCTCGCGTCGGACACCACCAGCATTTCCCAGTCGCGCATCGTCTGTGCCCGCACGGATTCCAGCGTGGACAGAATCGCTTTACCGCGGTTGTACGTAGGGCATATGACGCTGATGCGTGGCGGCATGGGATATGGCCTTTCCAAGGTCCGGTGTGTCGGAGTATGGGCGAACACCGGCCTCCTGTTCAAGGCGGATGGAGAGCCGTTGCTCTCCGGCGCGGGAGAGACTGTTCTTCCCCGTCCCGGGGCGGGGAAGAGACTGTCCTCCTGACGGGGGCGCGGAGCGCGTCGGGCCCGTATCTTTTGTGATGTCAGGCCGGGCCGGGGGACGCCGTGGGGAACGGATTTCCGGTCGTATTGCCGCCGTGACATTGTCGGGGAAGCAGCGCACCCTTTTCCGCGGGTGTGTTTCGATGTCGGAGTGACACATGACCGCGTATTCGGTGCTGATGCCGTTTCTGCCGCGCAGGCCGGAACAGCTGCTGCCGTACGCCGCACTGGTCGAATGGACCGGCGCGCACCGGTTGTGGCAGGGCCAGGCGATGCTGGTCGAACCCTTCCAGGGGTTCGCCGCCGCGGCCGGTGCCGGCTTCCGGGTGCCGACGGGCACCGGTGTCACGCTGATGCCGCTGCGGCACCCGTACGAGGCGGCTCACCAGGTCAGGTCGCTGGCCATGACCACGGGCGAGCCGGTGGTCGCGGGATTCGGCCCGGGAAGCAGGGAGTTTCAGCGGAGTCTGCTCGGGACCCCGTACGCCCGCCCGCTGACGGCCGCGCGCGAGTACCTGACGATCGTCCGAGGCCTGCTCTCGGGCGGCACCGTGGACGTGGACGGGGAGTACTTCTCCTGCCACGCCACCATGGTCCCCGCGGTGGCGCCGCGCATCGACCTCGGTCTGGGAGTGCTGCGGCCGGGAATGGCGGAACTGGCCGGTGAGGTCGCCGATGCCGCCGTCACGTGGCTGACGCCTCCCGCCTATCTCCGCGACACGGTGCGGCCGGCGATGGAGAAGGGTGCTGGAAAGGCGGGGAGGCCGACGCCCCGGCTGACGGCCATTGTTCCGGTGGCGCTGGAAAGGCCCGACCGGGATCCGGCGGAATTGGTGCTGGCCAGTAATGCCACTCACATACAGGCTCCGCACTACGTCGACATGCTGAAGAAGGCCGGGATCGACATCTCGGGCGAGGAATTGCCGGCGGCGGCGAAACGAGTGCTGGAAGGCGACGCCTTCGTCCACGGTGACATCGGCACGATCGTCGAGAAACTCGCGGCCTACCGCGAGGCCGGCGTGGACGAGATCGTCCTGAACGTGACCGGCGTGTTCAACGTGCACGGCCCGAAAGCCGCCATGGAGGACCTGAAGAAGATCCTGGCATCGGTCACGGCGCAGTGAAGACGGCCGCGACGAAGACGGCCGCGACGAAGACGGCCGCAGTGAAGACGGGCGCGGCAAAAACAGGCGCGATGAAGACGGACGCAGCGAAAACCGGCGCAGCGAAAACAGGCGCGGCGAAAACGGACGCGGCGAAGTCGAACAAGAAAAAGGGGGGATGAAGACGTGGACGGGAACCGTATGTCCGCGGCCCGGCGGCACCTGATGTCCTGGGGGGTGGGCCGGGCACGGCCCGGCGGCCCCGAGGGGCGGCACGCCGGTGCCGCGACGGTGGTTCTGGAGGAGCCGCGGCACCTGGCCGAGGTGCTCGGATCGGATCTGGTCGGCCCGCACACGGTGGTCCTCGTTCCGGGCCGGGCCCCGGAGAACCAGGACGTCCCCGGCCCCTTCGTCGTCGGATACCAGGGTTCGCTGAGCGAGCCCGGCGGCGACCTGTCCATCGACGACTCCTTCTTCCTGCAGACCCAGGACTACGCGACGTCCCCGTACATGTCGGTGATCGGCGCGACCCTGGTCCGCGTCACCGAGGAGGCGGACTTTGATGCCTTCCTCGCCGACGCCGACCGGGCCCGCACCGAGGGCGGGTTCGCCGCCTTCGTGACCGACCCCGCCGTCCAGCTCGCGGACGTCTCCGCACTGGGCGCCGGGCCGGCCGGAGACGGTCCCGCGACCCGGCTGTACGTCGGGCAGGGCCGCGAACTGTCCACCTCTCCCTGGGGCAGCCGGCTGGGTCTGCCGGAGGACGGCTTCGCTTCCGTCGCCGACGCGTGGGACCGGGCCAACACCGGGGCCGCACACCCCTGCGCGGTCGCCCTGGGCGACGCCGTGCCCGAGGACGTCCGCGCGGCAGCGCTCACCGAACGACCCTGGCTGGGCAGGTACCTGGCGGCACTGGCCGCGGTGCGCGAGCTGCGGGCCCGGGGCCTGGAGGGCGTGCGGGTCTCCGGATTCGGCGGCCGCCTCGCCCCCGCCCCGGCCGGTCCGTCCCGTCCCGCGGACGCCGACGACGCCGGTCTGCCGCTGCTGCTGTGGACGGACGAGGCCGCGTACGTGCACGCTCCCGCGGCGGGACGGACCTTCCGGGTCGGCCTCGGTGCGGGCGCACTCGTGGAGACGCTGCTGGTGTGCGGTTCCCTCGACGCAGCCGCCGAACACGCCGGCCGGGACCGCCTGGCCGAGGTGGAGGCCTTCTTCGCCGGGGTCGGCGTGCCGCTGCGGTCCTCCGGGCTCCTCGGCGCGGGGACGTGAGACCGTGGCCGTCGCGCTGACACCCCCGAACGTCCCGGGCCGGGCCGGTGAACTGCTGGCCGCGCTCGGGGACCGGGCCGAACTGCACGATGTGTACGACGAGGTCGGCTCACCGATCTACCACGACTTCTCCGTGACGGACACGCACGAGGTCCGCGAACTGGTGGGCCTGGTGAGGCGGACGCCGGGCGCCGTCCTCGAACTCGCCGCCGGCTCCGGCCGGCTGACGCTGCCCCTGCTGGCCCTCGGCAGGCAGGTGACCGCCCTGGAGCTGTCGGACGGCATGCTGCGGCTGCTCGACGAGCGGTTGGCGCAGGCACGGGGCGGGCTGCGGGAGCGCTGCGTCCCGGTGCGGGCCGACATGAGCTCCTTCGCGCTGGGCCGCCGGTTCGAGGTGATCGTGCTGGGCACGACCTCGGTCTCCCTGCTCGACGAGAAGGGCCGGGCCGGTCTCTACGCGGCGGTGCGCGAGCATCTCGCCCCCGGCGGCCGGTTCCTGCTCTCCACGGCCGACATCGTGCCGTCCCCCGCACCGGGGCCGGACGCCGGGGAGACCGCGGCCGAGGCTGAGGTGGAGGTGGAGGCCGTGATCGACGCCGTCGGTGTCAGCGGACGCGTCTACCGGATGCACGACCACTGGCCGGCCGGGTCCGACACCCGCACCGTCACCATCTTTCCCGCGACGGTCGGCGACGAGGGGCCCGTCACGGTCTGCACCACCACGGTCGGCGTGCTGCCCGCCGACCGCCTGGAGACCGAACTCGCGGCCGCCGGCCTGACCGTGCTGTCCAGGCACCCGCTGCCCGGCGCCGGGCGCTACCGCGACGTACTGCTGGAAGTGGGAGTGACGGCATGACGGACAACGGCACGGCAACGGCCCGCGGCCCGGCCCTGTGGCCCTCGATGCTCGCCCCGGAGCTGCACGGCGACGACGGACTGTGCGCCGTGTCGGCCCAGGGCGTCCGGATCCGTTTCGCCGACGGCCGCGAGCTGCTGTGCGGCTCCAGCGGACTGTGGAACACCAACCTCGGCTACGGCAACCGGGCCGTCGCCGAGGCGGCGGCCGAGGCCCTGCGCGAGGCCTCGTACCTCAGCGTCTTCCGGTACGAGAACGTCTACGCCCGCCGGGCGGCGGCGGCCCTGATCGACGTCTGCGGCGCGGACCACTACCAGCGGGCGCTGTTCTCCACCTCCGGAGGCGCGGCCAACGACCTGGTGATGAAGGTGGCCCGGCACTACCACGCGCTGCGCGGCCAGGACCGGCGCAAGGTCGTCGTCGGCCTGAGCGGCAGCTACCACGGGCTCACCTTCGGCGGCTTCGCACTGACCGGGGACAACCTGGGACAGCAGCTCTACGGCGTCGACCAGCGGCTGGTGCGGCACGTGGCGCCCAACGACCCGGACGAGATCCGGGCCCTGCTGGAGCGCCAGGGCGCGCACGTCGCCGCCGTCGTCGTCGAGCCGGTGCTGGGCTCCGGCGCGGTCCCGCTCACCGAGGAGTACGTCGCCGAGCTCCTGCGTCTGCGCTCGGAGCACGGGTTCCTGCTCGTCGCCGACGAGGTGGCCACCGGGTTCGGCCGGACCGGCAGCTTCTTCGCCTCGCACCGCTGGCCCGGGCAGCCGGACCTGCTGATCACCTCGAAGGGACTCACCAACGGCACCAGCGCCGCGGCGGCGGTCGTGGTCTCGCACCAGGTGGCGGACACCTTCACGGACGCCGGTTCGCTGCTCTCCCACGGCGAGACCCAGGCGGGTACCCCCGTCACCTGCGCCGCGATCGTCGCCACCGTCGAGGAGATGCGGCGGCTGGACGCGGTGGCCCTGGGGCAGCGTCTTTCGGCCCGGCTCGACACCGAACTGGACCGTCTGACCGCCGAGCACCCCAGGGTGTCCGGGACCACCGGGGAGGGCTGCTTCCGCTCCGTCCGGGTGACCGCGGCGGACGGGTCGCCGCTGCCGCAGACCGAGGTGCCCGCCCTGGTGGCCGCCGTCCGCGAGGCCGGTGCCGTCGTGCACCCCGGGGTCAACGGCATCCAGCTCCTTCCCGCGCTGACCTACACGGAGGCGGAGCTGACCGAGCTGCTGGACTGCGTACGCACCGGGATCACGGCGTACTCGGCGGACCCGGCGAGGGTGGGGACGGCGACGTGACCCCCGGCTGGCACTGCCCGACGGTGATGGCGTACGGCGGTGACGGGCTCGCCCAATGGCTGGGCACCCGCCCGGAACGCTCCGTCGCCCTGCTGCTGGACGGCGGCGTCGCCGAAGCCGGCATCGCGGGCTCGGTCCGGGCGCGGATCGAGCGCGGCGGCCGGGAGGCGCGGACGGTCGTGGTCACCGGCCCCGGTACGCCGCACGCCGTCACCGAACTCGCCCGGCGGATCCAGGACGCGGACCTGGTGGTCGCGGTCGGCGGCGGTTCGCTGCTCGACCAGGCCAAACTGGCGGTCCTGCTGCGGACGGACCCCGACGCCCTCGGCCGGCTCACGGTCCCGCAGCGCAGCGGGCTGGTCCTGCTGCCGGCCGGGCAGGCCCGCGGGCCCCGCCTGGTCGCCGTGCCCACGACGCTGGGCACCGGGTCGGAGCTGAGTGCCGTCGCCTGCCTGGAGTACCAGGGGGGCAAGCGGCTGGTCATGGGCGGGGCGCTGCGGCCCGACGCCGCGGTGGTCGACCCGGAGGCGACCGCGACGCTGCCCGCGGACCTCGTCGCGGAGGGCGTCCTGGAGGTGCTGTTCAGGATCTGCGGCAGCTACGTCGGTGACCACCGGGACCAGCCGACCGAGGACGCCCTGGCGCAGGCGCTGGCCGAGCGGACGGTACGGCTCGGCCACGAGGTCCGGGCCCGCCGGGCCGCGGGCCGGGCCGCCGACGAGCGGCTGCGGACGGAGATCGCCAAGATCAGCGGCCTCAGCCACGCGGGCTGGGTGGTCCTGAACCGCTCTCCCTACGCGGGCAAGGGCTGGTACCTCGCCAACGAGCTGTCGAGCGAGCTGGGTCTGCGCAAGATGACAGCGGTCGCCGCACTGTTGCCGCCGCTGTGGGGAGCCATCGCCGCGGGGGACACGCGGCTCGGCTCGGCGCGCAGGCTGGACGCGCTGTGGCGGCGCCTGCGGACGGACGCCCCCGACCCGGCGGGGCAGGGGCGGACGGCCCCGCCGCTGCCCGAGGACCCGGCCGCGGGGATCGCGGCGCTGATCGACTCCTGGGGAGTCGGACGGCGGGTCACCGCGGAACCCGGCCGGCTCGCCGTCGTCGCCCGGCGCAGCGTACGGGCGTGGGGCGCCGGGCTGCCGATGCTCGACGGACTGGGCGCCGCCGACATCGAGGGCCTCCTGGCGCAAGCGGTGTCCGATCCGACGCCGGTCGCCTGCTGACCGCCGGATCGACCAGGACTTCCGCGGGTCGGGGGCTTTCACCCGACGCCTGCGGATGCACAGCACATACAGGGAAGGGGGGAAAAGGAAAAATGCAGAACTCTGCCGAGCTGGACATCACTCCGGCGCTCGAGCTGGGCATGCAGGAGCTGGAGGCCATGGAGGCCCCGGGCTTCTGGTCCGTGACCGGTTACATCAGCGGCGCGGGTGCCGGCGGTGCCGTCACGTACAGCATCGTCGCTTCCGTCATCGCGACGACCTGATAACCGGAGACCGGATATCGGGAGGCCGGACAACCGGGGACCGGACAACCGGAGACCGGTTATCGGGCCGGAAATCCAACGAGCTGATGGAAAGGAGGTGTTGAACAATGCAGGACATCTTCGAGGAGAACGCCACCGACGCGCTCGAGCTGGGCATGCAGGAGCTGGAGGCCATGGAGGCCCCGGGCTTCTGGTCCAACTTCAAGGACGGTGTGGTCGTCTCGGTCGCCGCCAGCGCCGTCTACGGCGGTGTGGCTTCCGCGGTCGCCGTCACCTGATCCCGCCCACGCGGGGAACGACCGCACAGGTGAACCCCCGCCCCGGAAGGAAGGCTCGTTTCCTTCCGGGGCGGGGGGCCGGTTCCCGGCCGTTGGACGCCACCGGGACGACTGAGAAGGAATTGCCATGCCAAGAAATCACGGTCCGATCGCCTGTGTGTGCCGCATCGCTGTGAACTCCCGCACGGAGAAAGTATGAGTAGTGCCGTCGTAGCAGACTTCCGAGGCCTGACCAAACGCTTCGGTGCGTTCACGGCGGTCGAGGACGTCACGTTCGAGGTCCCCGCCGGACGCATCGTCGGCCTGCTCGGCCGCAACGGCGCAGGGAAGACCACTTCGCTGCGCATGCTGCTGGGCCTCACCGCGCCGACCGCCGGAAGCGCCACCGTCTTCGGCAAGCCGTACGCCGAACTCCCCGACGCCGCCCACCGGATCGGCGTCAGCATGGACGGCATCGGCGCGACACCGGGCGTGACCGGCCGCCGCGACCTCCAGATCTGGGCCAGGATGCTCGGACTGCCGCGCCGGCGCGTGGACGAGGTGCTGGAGCGCGTCGGTCTCGGCGACCGTGCCGACAAGCAGCTCAAGGGCTTCTCCACCGGCATGAAGCAGCGTCACGCGCTGGCGTCCGCGCTGCTCGCCGACCCCGAGCTGCTGGTCCTGGACGAACCCGCCAACGGCCTCGACCCGGACGGCATCCGATGGCTGCGCACCTTCCTGCGGTCCCTCGCCGACGAGGGCCGCACCATCCTGCTGTCCAGCCACCTGCTCGCCGAGGTGGAGCAGACGGTGGACGACGTGGTGATCCTGCAGAAGTCCCTGCGCTACTGCGGACCCCTCACCGAGCTCACCTCGGACGGCCGGTACAGCCTCGAGGACCGCTTCTTCGAGCTCGCCGAGTCGACCGGAACCGGAGAAGCCGCCCATGCGTAACCTCATAGCCGCCGAATGGTCCAAGGTGTTCACCGGACGCGCCTGGTGGTCGATGGCCCTCATCGGAGTGTTCCTGGGGATCCTGGCGAGCAGCGGATTCGTCGCCCAGGCCGAGGAGGACATCGCCAAGGGCGTGACGACCGTCGAGGCCGTCACCGACCAGGTGGTCCGCTCCTGGTTCATGCTGTTGCTCTTCTCCGCCCTGCTCGGAGCGGTCCTCGTCACCAGGGAGTACAACTCCGGGTCCATCGGCAGGTCCGTGCTGCTGAGCGGCGGACGCGGCCGCCTGCTGGGCGCGAAGCTGCTCGTGGGCACCGGTACGGGCGTCCTGTTCGCCCTGCTCGCCACGGGACTGGCCGCCGCGTCCCCGGTGGTGTTCCTCTCGGCCTCCACCGGCCTCGAACCCGCCTGGACCCGTGAGACGACGCTGACCCTGGTGGGCGTCTTCACGGTCACCGTGCTGGGCGCTCCCTGGGGGGTGCTGCTCGGCTGGATCATCCGCAACCAGACCGCCGCGGTGGCGACGCTGCTCGGTCTGACGCTCTTCGTCGACGAGGCGCTGCTGCGGCTGCTGCCCTCCGTCGGCAGATTCACCGTGACGATCGCGATGAGCTCGGTCTACCGGGACGGCAAGCCCGAACTGCTGTCGGTGCCCGTCGCCCTGCTCGTCATCGGCGTCTGGCTGGCCGTGGCCGGCTACGCCGCCCGCAGGCTGTTCCTCACCCGGGACGTCGTATGAGCCGTGGCCGGGCGAGGCCGGGCGCGACGCTGACGCCCGAGCGGTCGAGCGCCCTCCTGGAGCGACCGCGGCTGGCCCCCGACGTGCAGCTCCACGAGCCGATCGCCGACGACGCGCCCTGGGTCGTCCAGCGCGGCTCGCAGCAGTACATCCGGGTGGGGGCCGACATGGTCCGGCTGCTGCGCGTCCTGGACGGGGAGCGCGACCGTACGCGCCTGGTGGAGACGCTGGGGGCGCCCTGGACGGAGGAGGCCGTCGAGCAGGCGGTCGAGAGCCTGCACCGGATGCGCCTGCTGGAGGACGGGCAGACGCCCCGGCGCGGCAACACCTGGTTCAAGTTCGTTCCGCCGCTGACGTTCCAGTTCACCGTGGTCAAGCCGGAGCGGATGCTCGCCGCGCTCGTGCCGCTGCTGAGGCTCGTGGCCAACCGGGGCGGCGCGGTCCTCGCGGCCGTCCTCGTCCTGGGCGGCCTGCTGTCCCTCGCGTTGCAGGCACCGCAGCTCCGGCAGGCGCTGGGCTCCCCCCTTCCGCTGGGCGTCCTCTTCGGGGTCGCCTGCGCCTCGGTCGTCGCGACCGCACTGCACGAGATGGGCCATGGAGCGGTCCTCGCCCACCACGGGGGGCGCCCCAGCCGGATGGGAGTGATGCTCTTCTACCTGACGCCCGCGTTCTTCTGCGACGTCTCCGACGGCTGGCGGCTGCCCCGCCGGGAACAGCGCGTCCAGGTGGCGCTCGCCGGCGTGGTGACGCAGATGGTCATCGCCGGCTCGGCGGCGCTCGGGGCGCTCGCGGTCGGCGCTGCGTCCGGTGACTCCGGCCTGCGCGACGGCATGCTGGTGTTCGCCGTCTCCACCTGTGTGACGGGCCTGCTCAACCTGCTGCCGCTCGTCAAGCTCGACGGCTACATCGCGCTCATGACCCATCTGGACGTCTCGCACCTGCGGGACCGGACGATGACCGACGCGCGCCGCTTCCTGGCGAGGGTCCTCTTCGGCGGCCGGTACGTGCGGGAGCTGCCCGGGCTGCGGTGGTCCGTGCCGTTCGGCCTCGCCTCCATGGTGTTTCCGGTCTACCTCATCGCGATGGCGTTCACGCTGTGGCTCGACATCCTCCAGGGGATGGGCCTCATCGGCGCGACCCTGGTGCTGATCGGCGTCGTCTACCTCGCCTACCGCCTCTTCAACGGCACACGGCTGCTGTTGCGCGAGGCGCGCACGGCCGGCGCCCGGATGTGGCGCGTGTGCGTCGTCGGGCTGCTGGCCACCGCCGCGGCCGGTGCGGTGCTGACGACGGTCACCGTGCCGTACACGGTCACCGGCGGCTACGTCGTCGAGGACGGCCGGGCCTCACTCGTACTGTCGGACGCGGCCGACCTGGACGCGGTCACACCGGGCACGCAGGTCACGCTGTACCGGCGTGGAATGGTGACGCGCACCGAGATCGGTTCCGCGACCGTGGGGCGGGGACCGGCCGAGAAGGACGTCGCCCCGCTCTCCGCCTTCGTACCGGTGAGGGAGGGCGACTCCCTCCCCGTACCCGCCGTGCTGCTTCCGCTGTCCGTCTCCGCCACGGCTGAGGCCGACGGCATCGGGACGGCTCGCGTGGCGGTCGGCAGCCGCCCCCTGGGCGAATGGCTCTACCTCTCGTACATCGCCCCGGCCGCTCGCTGACCCGCCCTCACCGGACCGAGAAAACAGGACTCCATCGGCATCATGGACATCATCCGGCATCTGCACTTCTGCCCGCCCGGTACGCCGTTCTTCGACCTGCCGGCCCGGTCGGCCGCGGCGGAGGACGACTTCTCCCTCGTCCACGACGCACTGCCCGAGGGCTGGAGCCGTGCGCCGGGCAGCGAATGGGTGGTGCTGTCCCCGCCCGGCGTGACCCTGCCGCGGCAGGGCTGGAAGATCCATGTCTCGGCGACCCTGGAGAACGCCGGCCGCGTCCTCGACGTGGTGGCGAAGTACTGCCTCACCGAGCGGGTGATGTTCAAGTTCATCGGCAGCCGGGACCTGCTCCAGCGGCGCAACAGCAAGTACGGCGACCGCAGCGGCAGTGGCAAGTTCGTCACCGTCTACCCGCTCGACGACCAGCACTTCGAGCGGATCCTGCACGAACTCGGCGACCTGCTGGACGGCGAGAGCGGACCGTACATCCTCAGTGACCTCAGATGGCGCTCCGGCCCGCTCTACGTCCGCTACGGGGGCTTCGTCCTGCAGGCGGTGCGGTCCGAGTCGGGCGAGCTGATCCACTGCATCGAGGACCCCGACGGCCGGCTGGTCCCCGACCGGCGCGGCCCGGGGTTCCGGCCGCCCGAGTGGGTGACCTTGCCCGCCTGTCTGGCCGAGGCGGTCGCCGCCCGCAACGCGGGCACGCTCCGGGACTTCCCGTACCGGGTCACCAAGGCGGTGCACTTCTCCAACGGCGGCGGGGTGTACCGGGGGACGGACACCCGGGACGGCACCGAGGTCCTGCTGCGCGAGGCCCGCCCGCACGCCGGCCTCGACGCGGAAGGGCGCGACGCCGTCGCCCGCCACGAACAGGAGCACTGGGCGCTGCGCCGGCTCACCGGGCTGCCCTGCATCCCCCGGCTGATCGACTACCGCAAGGGCCACGAACACTACTTCCTGGTCCGGGAGTACGTGGAGGGGACGGCGCTCTCCAGGGAACTCGTCCGGCGCAACCCGTTGCTGAAGGCCGTCGGTTCCGCGGCGGACGTCGCCGAGTACACCGCGTGGGCCCTGGACCTGCTCGACCAGATCGAGCGGGGGATCGACGCCATGCACGACCGCGGTGTCGTCTTCGCCGACCTGCACCCGGGGAACATCCTGGTCCGGCCCGACGGCCGGGTCGTCTTCATCGACTTCGAGACGGCCGGCACACCGGACGCCACGACCGTGCAGACCATGGGCGCGGTCGGTTTCGTCGCCCCGGCCGGGTACACCGGACGTGCCATCGACCGCTACGCGCTGGGCTGTCTGCGGCTCGCGCTCTTCGCCCCGCAGGTGGCCGTGCTGCCCTGGGGCCCCGAGAAGGCGGACCAGCTGATCGACGTCATCACCTCCTACTATCCGGTGCCCGAGGACTTCGCGGAGCGCGTCCACCACGATCTGGAACCGGTGTCGGATGTGTCGGGTGCCGGGGGCGGTGGTGGCGTCGAGCGGCGCGTGGAGCCGGTGTCGGATGTGGCGGGTACTGAGGCTGGTGGTGGTGCCGAGCGGCGTGTGGAGCCGGTGTCGGATGTGGCGGGTACTGAGGCTGGTGGTGGTGCCGAGCGGTGCGTGGAGCCGGTGTCGGATGTGGCGGGTACTGAGGCTGGTGGTGGTGCCGAGCCGCGCACGGGGCCGGTGTGGAGCGTGCCCGGTCCGGACGAACGGCTCGGTCTGCTGCGGTCGTTGGCCGACGGTCTGCTCGCGACCGCCCAGCCGGGCCGGGACGACCGGCTGTTCCCGGGCGACGCCGAACAGTTCTTCACGCCGGAGGGCGGACTCGGCCTCGCCCACGGCGCCGCCGGAGTGCTGTGGGCCCTCGCCGAGTCGGGCGTCCGGGTGCCCGGGGAGCACCTCGACTGGCTCGCCGGCCGGGCGCACGCCCTCGAGAACCCGCGGCCCGGTCTCTACGACGGACTGGGCGGCATCGCGTACGTCCTGGACCGGCTCGGCCGCGAAGCCGACGCCCGCGAACTCCTTGGCCGGATCGTCGAGTCACCCCTGGACGACCTCGGCCACAGCCTCCACGGCGGCCTCGCCGGCGTCGGGCTGACCCTGCTGCACTTCGCCGGGACCACCGGCGACGGCGACCTGCTGGACCGGGCGGGCCGGATCGCCGAGCGGGTCGCCGACGGCGCCACGCCGGCCCCCGAAGGGCCGGGAAAGGGCACGGGCGCCGGATTGCTGCGCGGAGCGTCGGGCGGTGCCCTGTTCCTGCTCCGCCTGTACGAACGGACCGGGGACACCGCCCTGCTGGACCACACCGCGGCGGCACTGCGGCGCGACCTCGCCGAGTTCGGCTGGACACCGGGGTCGCCGTTCGCGGACGGCACCACGGGACGCCTGCCGCTGATCGGGTCCGGCAGCGGCGGTACGGGCATGGTGCTGCACGACCTCCTCACGCACCTCCCGGACACCGAGCTGGCCCAGGCGCGCGACGCCGTCCTCGCGGCGACGGAACTGCCCTTCGTCGCTCAGGCGGGTCTGCTCAGCGGGCGGGCGGGCGTCATCATGACGCGCGCCCGCCTGACGAACGCGGTGGGCCGCGGGGACACGTGCGGCGACCCGGACCTGCCGGCCCGCCCGGAGCCCGCCCCCGCCACGGATCCCGTGCAGCACCGGCACGTGGCGGGACTCGGCCTCAACGCCGTCCGCCACCGGGGCGCTCCCGCCTTCCTGGGGCAGGAGTCCCTGCGGATCTCGTCCGACCTGGCGACCGGCACCGCCGGTGTGCTCCTCGCGCTCGGCGCCGCATGGAGCGGCGGCCGCTGCCGACTGCCGTTCCTCTGACCGTCCTTCGGAGGGCGCTCCCGGCCGGGGCCGCCCTCCCCGCTCCCGTGCGTCCGCCCCGTCGTCTCCCGGCAGGAACCTCTTGATGATCGACTTCTTGGCCACCCTCGACCCCGGCAACGGACTGGCGGAGAAGTCCGGGATGCTTCCCCCCTCGCTGCCCGCCGACCCACTGTGGAAGGCCCTCGTCAGGCTCTCCTGCGGCGCCGACCGCGCCGAGAACGCCGCGCAGGCGCTGTCGCCGCGGGTGGTCGGCGCGTACGGGTACTCGCGCATGGACGCCCTGGTGCGCGGCGCCGGGGAGGCGGTGGAACGGTACGCACTCTTCCCGCGGCCCGGGTCGCTCCCGGGTGCCGTCCGGGCCGCCCCGAGCGCCCTCGGCGCCCGCGCACTGGACTTTGCCGGCCCCGGTGTCGCCCTCGGCGACGGGCGGCGCACGGAGCGGCCCCTGACGTGGTATCCGGCACGGCGGCTGCGGGACGGCGCCGAGATCCTGGTCCCGGCGGGTCTGGTCGACTACCCCGCGCCCGCCGAGGAGGCGGAGGGCTTCGACCCGGGCCCCTCCGGAGCGGCGTCCGGCCAGGGGTACGACATGGCACTGCGCTCGGCCCTGCTGGAGACGGTCGAACGGGACGCGCTCCTCGTCGCATGGGAACGCCGGCTGCGTCCGATGCGCGTCGACGTCGGCGCCGTCGAGGCCGGCCGGGTGCGCAGGGGCAGGGAGAACGTGCACTGGCGGAGCCTGCTGAAGCTGTGGGAGACCGCCCGGGAGGCCGGGCTCGTACCGGTCCTGGCGGATCTGCCGACCGGAACGTCCGGCGTGGTCTGCACCGTGGGGGTGGTCATCGACGAGACGGGCCCGCAGCCGCTGGCGACCGTCGGCTGCAACGCCACGGACCAGGTCGGCTGGAGCATGCTCGGGGCCCTGCAGGAGGCGCTCCAGATACGCTCGGCGGTGGTGAACCAGCGCGAGAGCCACGGCTACGGCGAAGCCCCGGCAGAGATCAGCGACGACGACGACCGGCTGCGGTACGTCGCGTCCCGGCAGTGCTTCGACCTCGTCAGCGAGTGGGTCGGCGGTTTCGGAGAGGCCCGGGCCCCCCGCACGACGCGGCCGGTGACGACCTCCGCCCTCCTGCAGGGCCTGCTCGCCGACGGCGCCGACCCGCTCGCCGTCGATCTGACCGGCCGGCTTCCGGACGCCCTGCGGGAGATGGGCTGGGCCGCGGTCAAGGTCGTCCCGGCCGGTTACCAGCAGTTGCGGATGGCGGAGTCCCACGAGTTCAGCTGGAACACCGATCGGTTGCGGACGGCCGAGGCCAGGACGGGCCTGGCCGCCGCACCGGGGACCGCGCCCCGGAGCCGCCCCCACCCCCTGCCCTGAGCAGGAACGTTTCACAAGTCGAGTTTCGCGCATCAGCAGAAGGAGAGACCTCACTCATGGAGACCACACTTGGCGAGCAGATCATGCTCCTGTCGCTCGACGACACCACCGGCGCCGCTCAGCTGCAGTCACAGTCCGAATACATGATCTCCAGCGCGTCCGTACTGGAACTGGCGCTCGCGGACCGCGTCCGCATGGAGGGCGACCACCTCGTCGTCACCGATCCCACTCCGCCGGGCGTGGCGGTCCTGGACGAGGCGCTCGCGCGGATCGCCGGGGCGGCCGAGCCCAAGGACGTCCAGGCGTGGATCTTCGAGCTGCGCGAGGAAGCCGTCGCCGGCGCCCGGCAGGGCCTGCTCGACAAGGGCGTCATCCGCGAGGAGCGGACCCGGCGCTGGGGAATCTTCCCCACGACCCGGTACCCGGAGGCCGACGGGGCGCCGGAGGCCCGGCTGCGCCGGAAGCTCACGGCGGTCGCCCTGGAGGGCGAGGAGCCCGACGAGCGCACGGCCGCGCTGTTGGTGCTGCTGCACACCGGCGGACTCGCGGAACTCGTGTTCGCCGGCGCCGACCGGACCGCCGCCGACGAGCGGATGGCGCGACTGGCCGAGGGGCACTGGGCCGAGCCGGCCATGAAGCAGCTGGTCGACTCGGTGTACACGGCGCTGTCCACCTACACGGCGTCCACCACCGTCACCATGATCAATGCGGGCACCTGAGGGCCTGTCGGGGCGAACCGGGCGATAGGGGAACCGGCGGCCCCATCCACTCTCAAGCCGTTTGCAGTTTCAACACGTTACGTTGAACAGGTAATGAGCTTGTGTTAATTTCCCCCGTAAGTGATCAAGGTTGCACGGGGGCGTGACCGACTTTGAGCGAGCTGGGTCTTCCTCCGTACCGCGACCATAGTTTCGGGGGAAGCATGGAACGAATCGTTGTCGGTATCAGCACTCCTGCGCAGCGGCGTCGCATGACCGAGGCACTGGCCGGCCTCGGGTGGTTCGTTTCGGAGAAGGGCGACGGCCCTGCCTCGGCCCGGCCCGCGGCTCCGGCCGACGTCGCCATCGTCGAGAGCGGCAGGGTGGACGCGGACCCGTCGCTCGCCGGGTGGGGCAAGCGCGTGATCGTCGTGGTCGACGGCCGCAGCGACGCGTTCTTCAGGCTGCCCCTCTGCGCCCGGGTGGCCGGGATCGTCGACCGGGACGACCCCGACCACGGTTATGTCAGGGCCGTGCGCGAGGTGCTGAACGGGCGTGGCTGGATCTCGCCCGAACTCGTTCCCACGCTGCTGTCCGGCCGGGCTGGCCACGCCCGGGCGACGGAGCTGCCCGCGGCCGAGATCACGCAGCTCACCGGCCGGGAACGGACGGTGGCCGTGCTCGTCGCCGAGGGCCTGTCCAACTCGGAGATCGCCGAGCGGCTGACCGTCGAGCGCAGCACGGTCAAGTTCCACGTGTCGAACGTCCTGCGCAAACTGGGCTGCCGGGACCGTGCCCAGCTCGCGGTCCTGTGGCACTCGCAAGCGCTGCCGGTCCACTTCGCGGCCTGACCCCTGGCGTCACCGGCCGTCCGTGACCCGGCCGTCCGTGACCCCGGCCGTCCGTGACCCCGGCCGTCCCTGTCCCCGGCCGTCCCCCGCCCCCGGGCGGGGGACGACTCGACCCGCGGCGGGCGCGCCCGCGCGCCGCCGGCGCTAACTTTGCGACAAGCGCCGCAGCGTGCCCGCTCCGTGCGTGCAGAGGGCATCCGCGTCGTCCGCCCGCCGCCCGGCGCGGAGTCCGTCCACCCGGTTTCCGTCGCCGCCGTTCGTCACGGGAGACGGACGGTCGCGGGCACCGGTGCAATGGCAAAGAACTCCCGGTTCCCGACGCGGAAAGTTGCACAGATGGAGCACGCCCCCAAGCCCCGCGTGTCGGTGATCTGTCCGACGTACAACCGGTCCCGGGCGATCCTGGACACCCTCGCCTCGGTCACCGCCCAGACCGTCACCGACTGGGAGATGCTCGTGGTCTCCGACGGCAGCACCGACGACACGGACGACTGGGTCCGCCGCGGCGCCCGCACCGATCCGCGGATCAGACTGCTGCGCACCGGACGGCACGGCCATCCCAGCGGCCCCAGGAACATCGCGCTGGCCGAGGCGCGGGGCGAGGTCGTCGCCTACCTCGACCACGACGACCAGTGGCGGGCGGACCATCTGGCGGTGGTGCTCTCCCTGATGGACCGCGGTGCCGAACTCGTCGCCACGGGCTTCGAACTGCGCGGTCCCGAGGGAGCGCTCCGGGCGGCCTCGCAGCCGTACGAGATGTGCTGGCACCCGGAGTTCCAGGTCCTCGGGGTCGTCTTCGAACCGTCGCGGGTGGCGCACCGGCGCGGCCTCGCGCAGCGGGCCGGCGGCTGGCGCACCGGGGCGGGCCTGGAGGACTGGGACCTGTGGCTGCGCATGACCGACGCCGGGGCACGCTTCACCACGGTGGCCGACCGTACGACGGTCCTGCTCGACGACAGCGGCACCCGCCGGCACCGGATACCGGCCCGCCACCGGCTGCCCCTGGCCGTCTTCGACGACCCGCGCGCGGCGCGTTCGATGCTGGAGCTCCTGCGCTCCGGGCGCGACGCCGCCGCGTACCGGACCGCGCAGCTCGCGGACACCGACGAGTGGCTCGCCCGGCTGGTGGCGGACGAGCGCTTCACCAGACCCCTGGGCTGGGACGGTGACCCGGCGGCGGAGATCGCGTCGGCCAGACGGGCCGCGCAGGAGCTCTGGCCGGACCTCGCGGTCCTCAGGTGGCGCGACCGCTACGCCCTGGCCCAGCCGCTGCGCTGCTCCACCGCCGAGCACGCGGAGCGTGTCACGTCCGTGGTGCGGCGGAGCCAGCCGAGGCTGTTCGCCCTCCTCGACGCGCTCACGGCGGAGTGCGCCGGGGCCCTCGCGGGGGCGGGCCGACGATGAAGGCACTCGTTCTCGCCGGCGGCACCGGCACCCGGCTGCGCCCCATCACCCACACCGCCGCCAAGCAACTCGTCCCCGTCGCCAACAAGCCGGTCCTCTTCTACGGGATCGAGTCGATCGTCGCCGCCGGCATCACCGAGATAGGCGTCGTCGTGGGCGGCACGGCCGACGAGATACGGGCCGCCCTCTCGGACGGCCGGGCCTTCGGGGCCCGGATCACGTATCTGCCGCAGGAAGCTCCCCTCGGGCTGGCGCACGCCGTGCTCGTCGCCCGCGACTGGCTCGGCGACGACGACTTCGTCATGTACCTCGGCGACAACTTCGTCGTCGGCGGAATCACCGACGTCGTGGACGAGTTCCGCCGGGAGCGGCCCGACGCCGGCATCCTGCTCACCAAGGTCGCGGACCCGTCGGTGTTCGGAGTCGCCGAGCTGGGGCCCGACGGCGCCGTGGTGCGACTGGAGGAGAAGCCTCCGGTGCCCCGGAGCGATCTCGCGCTGGTCGGTGTCTACTTCTTCACCCCCGTGGTGCACGAGGCCGTCGCCGCCTGTGTGCCCTCGGCGCGCGGCGAGCTGGAGATCACCGACGCCATCCAGTGGATGGTCGACTCCGGCCGCGACGTCCACGCCACCACCATCACCGGCTACTGGAAGGACACCGGTAACGCCGACGACGTGCTGGAGGTCAACCGCACCGTGCTGGAGACCGTGGAGCCGGCCGTCGAAGGGTGGGTGGACGGGGCGAGCGAGATCGTGGGCCGGGTCCGGATCGCGCCGGGAGCCCGGGTCCTGCGGTCACGGATCGTCGGCCCCACCGTCATCGGTGCAGGCACCGTCGTCGCCGACTCCCACATCGGGGCCTTCACCTCCATCGCCGACGGCTGCCGGATCAGCGGCAGTGAAGTGGAGTACTCCATCGTCCTGCAGGGATCGCGGATCGAGGACGCGGGCCGTGTCGAGGGTTCGCTCATCGGCCGCTCCGTCCACGTCTGCGGTGCGGTCCGGGCTCCACGAGCACACCGCCTTGTCCTCGGCGATCACAGCCGGATCCGGATCGCCTCCTGAGCCCGTTCCCGGGACACCCACGACACGAGAGACCGCGACACCCGCCATGAGAACCCTTGTCACCGGAGGGGCCGGCTTCATCGGCTCCCACTTCGTACGATCTCTGCTGTCCGACCCCGCGACCGAGGCGGTCACCGTCCTGGACGCGCTGACCTATGCGGGCAACCCGGCCAACCTCGAGCCCGTGGCGGACGATTCCCGGCTGCGCTTCGTCCGCGGGGACATCCTCGACGCCGAACGCGTGGCCGGTCTGATGACCGGGCACGACGCGGTGGTGCACCTCGCCGCCGAATCGCATGTCGACCGCTCGATCGCCGACGGCGGCGGCTTCGCCTCGACCAACGTGCTGGGCACCCAGGTCCTGCTGGAGGCCGCCGTCCGCACGGGCCTGGGCACCTTCGTCCACGTCTCCACGGACGAGGTCTACGGCTCCATCCCCGTCGGCTCCTGGACCGAGGAGCAGCCCCTCGCTCCCAACTCGCCCTACTCCGCGGCCAAGTCGGGTTCCGATCTCCTCGCGCTGGCCTATCACCGCACGCACGGCCTGGACGTCCGCGTCACCCGGTGCTCGAACAACTACGGGCCCCACCAGTACCCCGAGAAGATCATCCCGCTCTTCATCACCAGCCTCCTGGACGGTCGACAGGTGCCGCTGTACGGAGACGGCGGGCAGATCCGTGACTGGCTGCACGTCGAGGACCACTGCCGTGCTCTCCGGCTCGTCCTCGAGGGCGGCCGCCCGGGCGAGGTCTACAACGTCGGCGGCGGCACCGAACTCACCAACAAGCAGCTCACCGAGCGGCTCCTGGACGCCTGCGGCCGGGACTGGGACAGCGTCGTCCACGTCGAGGACCGCAAGGGCCACGACGCCCGCTACTCCGTCGACTGGTCCAAGATCCGTGACGAACTGGGCTACGAGCCCCGGCGCTCCTTCGACGAGGGACTGGCCGCCACGGTGGCCTGGTACCGGGAGAACACCGCCTGGTGGAAGGCGGCCCGGGGCTGACGCGCCGGATCCCCGCAGGCGTCGGCACTCCGCGGCTGCGGCTGCGGCTGCGGCTGCGGCTGTGGCTGTGGCTGCGGCCGGGCCTGCGGCGGCGACCGGCCCGGGCGGGCCCCGTCACGCTTCGACGGCGGTGAGGAAGATCCCCCACTCGCTCCAGGTGAGGCCGGCGGCCTCGGCGCAGATGCTCTCGGCCTCCGCGAGGAGCGGCGGGGGCGGCTGCGGCGCGTCGCTGAGGCCGTAGCAGGGGATCGGGTCGCGCAGGCGGGCCATGCCGTCCTGTACGGCACCTGCGGTGGTGAGCGCCGCGCCGTACAACAGGTCGGCGTTCTCGGGGTCCTTGCGCCGCAGCCGCCGTTCCGTGTCGGCGGCGGCCTTCTCGGCCGCCCTGAGGGCCGCGCCGCAGTCCGCGTCGTCCAGCGGTGCGTTCTCCGTGCACGTGGCCGGGGCCGCGCCGGGGTGGGCCTTCATCGCCGCGTCGAAGGCGTCCTGCACGTCCTGCTCAACGGGGGATGTCGTCGGCGGCTCGGAGGAGGCCGGGGCGGAGGAGGGCGGCGTGGCGGAGGCGGAGGCCTGCGTCGGTGACGCCGGCCGCGAGGCCGGGTGCGCGGCGGGTTCCGGGTCGCCGCCGCACGCGGTGAGCAGCGCGCCGGCGGCCACCGCCAGCAGGAGGTGACGCCTTCGTCGGATCGTGCCTGGCCCTGAGAACATGCCGGGAGCGTAGGGCCGTTGCTCGGGGAGGGGTCCCGCACGAGGCCGTGGACACTGGTGGACGGGCCCCTGCCGGCGCCCGCAGAAGCCCCATCGTCGATCCCGTCGACCCGACGACCGAGGAGACCAGCGATGCCCCTCTCCGCCAGCCTCGCGCGTGGTGTCGCGCCCACCACGCCCGGCATCCTGCACGCCCGCACGGTCACCGGTGAACTGAGTGCGCCGCCCCGCCCGGGACTGACCGTCCGTTTCGGGCGGGGCGAGAAGCCGGACGTGGATCTCGGGGTCGGCGTCGACGACCTGCGGGTGAGCCGCCGGCACGGGGAACTGACGTACCGCGCGGGGCAGTGGTGGCTGCGCAACACCGGACAGCAGCTGGTCCGGCTGCCGCGCGGCCGGATGCTGCACCTCAGCAGCGAACCGATCCCCCTCGCCACCGGGTACACCCCGCTGTTCGTGAAGGGCTCCGGCTACCGCGAGCACCTGGTCGAGCTGTACGTGGCGAGCCACGACGACCAGGGCCCGGTGTCGCGACGGCGCGCCGAGACCGCCCGCCCGCAGACGTGGGCGCTCGACGACGACGAACGGCTGCTGCTGGTCGTCCTCGGCCAGCGCTACCTGTTGTACGAGGAGGACCCGCGTCCCCTGACGTACGCCATGGCCGCCAGGCAGTGCGCCTGTCTCCGCCCGGACGCGGGCTGGAACGAGCGGAAGATCGAGTACCGGATCGAGGCGGTACGGCGTCGACTGCACCGCACCGGCTTCCGGTACCCGCTGATCCACGACAAGTCGCAGGGCAGGCCCGGCGACAACAGCCTGCTGCACAACCTGATCAAGGGGCTGGTGGAGTCGACGACGCTCGTGCCGCCGGACCTGGACCTGATGGAGGACGACGGGCCCTGGCCGCCCGGCGCCGGGGCCTGACGGGTGGGTCGGACCGGCAGGTCAACGGTGGCTCGTCGGGCCGCCGTTGACCTGCCGGCCCGTGTCGGTCGTCGCCGCGGGCGGCGGTGTCATCGCGCGCGGAGTGCCGCGGCGGCGTCGGCCGCGAGGTCCGTGGCCATGGTGCAGAGCTGGTCCGTCGGCCGCTGCCCGCCGACGTCCAGGCGCACCATCTCGGCGGCGGTCTCGGCGTCCTGGCCGCTGTACCTGCGGTACTCGACGAAGGCCGTGCAGGTGTCGTCGTCGTCCGGCCCGACGACGGTGCGGTACCCGCTCAGCGTGGTGCTGGTGGCGCCGCCCACCGCGGATCTCGGCTGGTCGCGGAAGAAGGCGATCGTCGCGTCCAGTTCGTCGACGTCGCTCGACCACTTGCAGCGCCAGTTGGCGACGCCGACCTCGGGCACGTCGACCTTGAGGCCGGGTACGGCGGACAGCGCCTCGGCGTCGAGGAGCCCGCAGGCGTCCGTCCAGGCCAGCGAGGTGCGCGGGTAGGCGGGCGAACGGCGGGGGACCGGGCCCCGGTCGAGGACCCCGGCCGCGCCGGCGGCGGCCTTGTCGGCGACCGTGCACAGGGTGGCGTTGCCGCCGACCACGGAGCCCTTGCCCATGTTGACGCGGACCTCGACGCGGGCGCCGGTGTCGCCGCCGTAGGTCAGCAGCCGCTTGCACTCGTCGCTCTCGGCCGGCTCCTCCCTGATGCCGATCCTCCCGACGGTGCGGACGGGCTTCGACCCCTCGGGCGGCGAACCGTCGAGGAGCCGGATCGAGGTGTCGATGCGGGTCCTGTCGTCGACGCCCACGAGCACGTCGCAGCGGTCGAAGTTGCCGTAGTCCACGTCCACGCGGACGTCCCCGTCCCCGAACTGGTCGAGGGCGGCGGGATCGGCCAGGGCGCACACGTCGGCCGTGCGCGGGTCGCCGATCAGGGCTCCGGACCCGCCGTTCGCGGCGCCGTCGGCCGTACGGCCCTGGCCCGGCCGGGGAGGGGAGGACGCGGCCCTCCCGTCGTCGCCGTGGTCCTGGACGGCGACCAGGCCCAGGGCCACCAGGGTGCTGACGCCGAGGACGGCGACGAGCAGCGGCCGACGCCACAGCCGGCGACCGGTGACGGTACCGGCAACGGCACCGGGCGTGCCGGGGGAAGGGGAGGCGGACGCCGGGTCGGTTCCGGCGACGCCCTCCAGGAGCCGCCGGGCCTCGGCGGCGTCGGGGCGCTGCCGGGGATCGCGGTGCAGCATGGCGGTGAGCACCGGACGCAGCGGTCCCACGGCGGGGTCCAGCTCGACGACGCCCTGCTCGGCCTTCCAGTGCCGCAGACGGTCGGCCTCGTCGCCGTCGTCCGTCGCACCTGCGGGGCCGGTCTCGTCGCCGGCGTTCGCCTTGCCCGTGGGGGCGGTGGCCTCGCCGGTGTTCGCCGTGGCCGTGGGGCCGGTGGCCTCGTCGGGTGCGCCGCCGCGCGGTGGCGCGCCGGTGACCAGCGCGTGGACGGTGGCGGCCAGACAGAACACGTCCGAGGCCGGCCGGGGCACGTTGCCCCTGGCCAGCTCGGGAGCGGCGTAGTCCGGGGTGAAGCTGGACGGGCCGTTGACCGTGATGGTCTCGGTGCCGCCGGCCCGGTAGGCGGCACCGAAGTCCAGCAACTTCGCGGTCCCGTGCCGGGTGAGGCCGACGTTGGCCGGCTTGACGTCGCAGTGGACGACGCCCGCCTCGTGCAGCGCGGCCAGGGCGTCGGCGAGCTGGGCGCCGATGCGGGCCGCTCGCGCGGGGGACACCGGAGGGACGTGGTCCAGGCCGCCGCCGGGCACGTACTCCATGACGAACCAGAAGGTCCGCTCAGCGGGCACGGAGTGTGCCGCGCCCCCGTCTCCCGGCCCGTCTCCTCGCCCGTTCCCCGGCCCGTCTCCTTGCCCGTTCCCCTGTCCCTGTCCGGACCCGTCAGGCGGCGTGGTCACGACGTCGAACAGGGTGACGACGTGGGGGTGGTCGCGGAACTTGGCCATGGCACGCGGTTCGCCCAGCAGCCGGCGTACGGAGGTCTCGCCCGTGCCGTCCGTACGCTCCGGTTTCAGCGCGACGTCCTGGCCCACCACCGTGTCGTGGGCCAGCCACACGTCGCCGCCGCGCCCCGTGCCGACGACCTGCTTGAGGACATAGCGGTCGGCGAACTCGTCCCCGGAACGCACGGATGATCCCCCTCGTCGAGTCCGGACGGCGTACGGCCCGGGGCCGTACGCACGGATCGAACCTACTGCGTACGGCAGGCCGTACGCAGTGCCTTCCCGGAGCCTTCAACAGCCGTACCCATGGGCGGACACCCCCGGACCGACTCCCCGGACCGACTCCCCGGACCGGCCACCCGGACCGGCCACCCGGACCGGGACGCCTCGCCGACCGGTACAGGCTTGACGCCCAAGAGTGTGAGTGGTTTATTACTCACATGGCGAATCCCGCGTCGCAACGACAGCTCTCGACCGCCGACGAACGTCGGAGGACGGTCCTCGAAACGGCGGTCGGCGCCTTCGCCGACCGGGGCTACTTCGGCACCACGACCACGGACGTGGCGAACCGGGCCGGCATCTCGCAGGCGTACGTCTACCGGCTCTTCCCCGGTAAGGAAGCGCTGTTCGTGGCAGTGGTGGAGCACTGCTTCGTCCGGATCCGGGAGAGTCTCGGGGACGGGGTCGCCGCAGCCGCGGGGAGCTCGCCGCAGGACGTCCTGGACGCGATGGGTGATGCCTACGCCCGGCTCATCTCCGACCGCGACCTGCTGCTGCTCCAGCTGCACGCGCAGTGCGCGGCCGCGGCGGAGCCGGTGATCCGGGAGGCGGTGCGCACCGGTTACGCGCGCCTGGTCGAGTACGTGCGGGGCGTCTCCGGTGCGCCGGAGGCCGACGTCCAGCGCTTCTTCGCGGTGGGCATGCTCTGCCACCTCGTCGTCGCCACGGGCGCGCACGAGGTCGACGCCCCGTGGGCGCGGACGCTGTCCGACAGGATCCGTCACCACTGAGAGGACGGCCCCGCCCGGCGGGGCTTCTTTTCGGCCCAAAGAGTGAGTGGTCAACCACTCATAACGATCCTATGTAGGAGTACTCCGATGATCCATCACTGCATCCGCTTCAGCTTCAAGCCGGGCACCGCGCCGCACGAGCTCGAAGCGGCCCTCGACAGTCTGCGCAACCAGGGCGACGTCATCCCCTCCGTGCGGTCCTACCTCGTCGGCCGCGACCACGGCGGTGCCTACGAGTGGGGTGCGACCTTCCAGATCGACGATCTCGACGGGTACTGGGAGTACCTCGTCCACCCGGCCCACCGGCACACCGACGAGATCGGGCTGCCACTGGTCGACAGGTTCGTCTCGTTCGACATCACGGACGACCTCGACCCCGGGGCGGGGGAGAGGATCGCCGAACTGCACCAGCGCCGCTACGACGCCGACCCCGGGCTGACCGACCTGGTCTCCGCCCTCGACGCGTACGAGGGGAGCGCCGCACCGGGGCCCCACGGAGCCTGACCCGGCGTTCCGCGTCGCTGTGCCGATCGGACCGGGGGTGTGGCCGGTCGGCCGACGCGGGCCGTGGGTGCCGGTGCCTAGCGTTGTCCCGTGACAGCTGAGTCGGTCGGGCGGATAGCGTTCCAGGGATGGGTATGAGTCAGGTCTCCGACGGCACGCGCGCGCCGCGGCCGTCCGTGCGGGTGCGGCGGGCGCTGGCCGGTGCGCCGCGGTGGGTGCGGCGCGAGGCGGCCGCCGTGTGGGCCGATGCGCGCGGTGCCGACCGCCGCACCGTCGTCGTCGAGGCGATCCTCATGGCCCTCACGGCCGCCTTCGGGCTGGTGCCGCTGGTGCTGGTGGTGGTCGAACCGGTGCATCCGGCACTGGCGGTACTGGAAGCGCTGTGTGCGGCGCTGCTCGTTCCCGCCCGCCGTGGCCGGCCGTTCCTCGCGGTGCTGGGTTGCTCCCTGCTGATGCTGGGGGCCAACGCGTGGACGCTGGCGGCGACGCCGCTGATCATCATGTCCGCGACCCGGCGCATCGCACCGACGCGGCGTGCCTGGCAGGTCGTCGGTGCGGCCTGCGTGGTGATCGGAGTGCTGGGCGTTTTCGTCGTCCCGTACCCGGAGGACAGCGTCGCGCTCCAGCTGACCGGCATCGTGGCCACCCTGGTGCTGCTCCTGGTGCTCCCCGCGCTGGCCGGCACGCTGCTGGGGCAGCGGAGGCCGCTGGTCAGCCTGTTGCGTGAGCGCAACGCCTACCTGGAACAGGCGCGCACGCTCACCGTGGAGGCGGCCCGGCGGGAGGAACGGAACCGGATCGCGGGCGAGATGCACGACCTGTTGGGCCACCGGCTGAGCCTGATCTCCGTGCACGCCGGGGCACTGGAGATGGCGGCCGCGCGCAAGGCGCCCGAACTCACCGGGCAGAGCGAGCTGCTGCGCACGACCGCCGGTACGGCCATGGAGGAACTGCGCGAGATCCTCGGCGTCCTGCGCCACTCCGACCTGAACGCCCCGGTGGACGACCGGCCCGGGGACGAGCGGGGGACGCGGGAGGACATCGCGGCTCTGGTGACGGAGTCGCGGCGGGCGGGCAGCCCCGTCGAGCTGGACTGGTCCGTGCCCGACTCGGAGGAGGTCGGGCCGCGGGCCCGCCAGGCCATTCACCGGGTGGTCCGCGAAGGGCTGACCAACGTGCTCAAACACGCCTCCGGGGCGCCCACCTGGGTCCAGGTCAGGAGCACGGGCGGCGCGATCGAGGTGTCCGTCACCAACGCTCCGCCGCCCTCGGCCGGCCCCTCGAAGGGCGGGAGCCGGAGCGGGCTGGCCGGCTGCCAGGAGCGGATCACCCTGCTCGGCGGCACGTTCGAGGCGGGCGCCCTGGTCAACGGCGGCTTCCGGATGGCCGCCCAACTGCCCGCGCAGGTACACCGGCTCCACGAGGGGCAGGGGCACCGGCCTCAGGAGGGGCGGGGGCACCGGCCTCAGGAGAGCACCGTGCCGGGCGCCGCCGCCCGGATGCCGGCCTCCCCGGTCGTTCCTTCTCCGGTCCCGGCCTCCTCGGCCCCTGTCCCGGCCTCTTCGGTTCCGCCTTCCCCGGTCCCGGCCGCCGGGAGTCCGTCCGTCCGGGCCGGGCGAGCGGGGGCCCGTGCCCCGCTGCCGGACGAGATACTCACCTGGCCGCGCGTCCTCGGTTCGGGCTGTGCGGCAGTCCTCGTGGTGCTGCCCACGGTGGGATTCCTCGTCGGACTGCTGATATTCGCGGTTCTAAGATGAGGTGATGATCCGAGTCCTGATCGCCGACGACGAGGCGCTGATGCGTGCGGGGATCCGCCTCATCCTGGAGAACGCCGAGGACATCGAGGTGGTCGCCGAGGCGGGTGACGGCAGGGAGGCCGCCGCCGCCTGCCGTGCGCAGGAGGTCGATGTCGCCCTGGTCGACGTCCAGATGCCGGTCAGGGACGGTATCGCCGCCGCCGAGGACATCTCCCGGCTCTCGCCGCGCACCTGTGTCGTGATGCTGACGGCCTTCGGGCAGGACGCGCACGTGACGCGTGCCCTGCGGGCCGGGGCGAGCGGCTTCCTCCTCAAGGACACCGGGCCCGCCGACCTGATCCGCGCCGTCCAGCTCGCCGCGAAGGGCGAGCCGGTGCTGGCCCCCCGGATCACCCGGCAGCTGCTGGACCAGCACGTACGGTCCGGCCGGGAGACCGAGGCCGCCCAGCGCCGGGTCGACGAGCTGACCCCGGCCGAACGCGACGTCCTGCGGCTGCTCGGCACCGGTCTGTCCAACGTGGAGATCGCCGACGAGCTGTACCTGAGCGCCGGGACGGTCAAGGCGCACATCAGCCGCATCCTCACCCGCACCGGCTGCGCCAACCGGGTTCAGGCCGCCGTCCTCGCCCACGACGCAGGGCTGCTCGGCGAGCGGTGACCAGCGAGGGGCGGTCGACGAACGTCGGAACTCGCCGCCCGCCGGTCACTTCGCGTCCCCGTAGCACTCCACCACCGCCGTGGTGAACGGGAACCGCACCGGTGTCGGGCCGAACGTCAGCCGCCCCGCCAGCTCGGCCGCCTCCCGGATCGCGGTGACGACGGTGGCCGCCTCCTCCTCGGGACAGTGCACGATCACCTCGTCGTGCTGGAAGAAGACCAGCTCGGCCGCCAGGTCCGCGCAGCTCCGCCGCAGCGCCGCGAGCAGCAGCAGCGCCCAGTCGGCGGCACTGCCCTGGACGACGAAGTTGCGGGCGAAACGCCCCCGCGCGCGGGAGTTGGTGGATGCGTACCCCGGTGTCCACTCCTGGGACTCCCCGGGAGAGCCCGCGAAGCCGGCGGAGCCCGCAGCACCGGACTCCCCCGAAGCACCGGAGGCGCCGGACGTACCGGACGCACCGAACGCACCGGAAGGGAGGCCGTCCTGCGGCAGCCCGGCCTCCTCTCCGTCGTCGGTCGCGCCGGACGCGGGCGGGCAGGTCCGCCCGAGCCAGGTCCGTACGAGCCGCCCCTCCTCACCCGCGCGGGCCGCGTCGTCGACGTACGCCACCGCCGCCGGGAAGCGGCGCCGGAGCGCGGCGAGGTTCTTGAGGCCGTCACCGGAGGTCTGCCCGTACACCGCGCCGAGCACGGCGAGTTTGGCCTGGGCGCGGTCCCCCGAGAAGGCCCGGTCGGACACCGACTGGTAGAGGTCGGTCTCCCGGCCGGCCACCTCCATCAGCCCCGGGTCGCGGGAGATCGCGGCCAGCACGCGCGGCTCCATCTGGTCGGCGTCGGCGACGACCAGCCGCCAGCCCGGGTCGGCGACGACGGCCCGCCGGATCACCTTGGGGATCTGCAGCCCGCCCCCGCCGTTGGTGACCCAGCGCCCGGTGACGGTGCCGCCCGCCAGGAACTCGGGGCGGAACCGTCCGTCGCGCACCCAGTCCTGGAGCCAGGACCAGCCGTGGGCGACCCAGATCCGGTACAGCTTCTTGTACTCGAGCAGCGGTTCGACGGCCGGGTGGTCGACGGACTCCAGCTCCCAGCGCCGGGTGGAGGCCACCTTCACCCCGGCCTGCCCGAAGGCCCTGACCACGTCGGCGGGCAGGTCGGGCCGGACCCGGCGGCCGAAGGCGGCGGACACCTCGTCGGCCAGCTCGGCCAGGCGGCGCGGCTCGCCCCCGCCCGCGTACCGCTCGCCGAGCAGGTCGTGCAGGACCTCGCGGTGCACGTCGGCCCGCCAGGGCAGCCCCGCGCGGTTCATCTCCGCGGCCACCAGCGTCCCCGCCGACTCGGCCGCCGTCAGCAGCCGCATCCGGTCCGGGTGCGCGCAGAGGCTGTGGCGGCGCTGCTGCTCGGCGTAGACGGCGAGCAGGTCGGGCAGCGGGAGGTGGACGGCGCGGGGCTCGAACAGCGAGGACTGGGCGCCCGGTTCGGCGGAGCGCTGCGGCGGGTCGGGCGGCACGGGGCCGCCGCGCAGCCGGGCCAGGGCGGCCGCGGCCGAGCGCGGCTCCCCGTACCGCCCCTCGTGGCCGAGCAGGAGGGTCTCGGCGGTCTCCACGTCGTAGCACCGCTCCACTCGCACCCCCGCGGCGAGCAGGCGCGGCGCGATCTCGGCGGTGGACCGCCAGACCCAGCGCGCGACGTCCGGTCTGCTCCGCACGGCCTCGGCAGGGTCGGCCTCGCGCCGGACGGGTCCGGCGGGCAGCCCGTCGGGGCCGAGGGGGGCGACGTCCACGCCTGAGTCCTCGGCCACGGCGAGCACCCACCGGTCGGCCATGACGCGAGTCTCGCACCAGGGTCTGACATCGATGCTGATACCCGGGTTCCGGCGGCCGTGCCTCGGGAGGGGGCGGGGGCTGACTGACGCAACACCCCCCCCGCCCTCCGGGCTCGGCCCACCCGACCCCGGGCGGCCCAGGGCCGTCCCTCCGCCCGGAGAACCCCTCCCTCAGTCGCTCCCCTTCAGTCGCTCCCCTTCTCCTGGGCGGCCTGGTTCGCCCGGGTGACCTGGACGAACTGCGCCAGCGCCTCGGTGATGTAGCGCTCGGCGGCCTCCTTGCCGAGGCCGAGTCCGCTCAGTACGCCCTCGCCGTGCTCGTGCTCCAGCAGGGCGAGCAGCAGGTGCTCGGTGCCGATGTAGTTGTGGCCGAGGCGCAGGGCCTCGCGGAAGGTGAGGTCGAGGACCTTCTTGGCGGCCGGCGCGTAGGGCACCGGCTCCGGTACCTCCGCGGCGGCCGGCGGAAGGGCCGCGATCGCCGCCTCGCGGATCGCGTCCATGGTGACGCCCTGCGCGGCGATCGCTTTGGCGGAGAGGCTCTCCGTCTCGGTGATCAGGCCGAGGACCAGGTGCTCGGGCAGGCCCTCGGTGTTCCCCGCGGTCTTGGCGGCGTTCTGGGCGGCCATGACGGCGTTGCGCGCGCGGGGCGTGTAGCGGCTGGAGCCCTGGCTCGTGTCCAGGTCGGCCGACTCCTTGGGCACGAAGCGCTTCTGCGCTGCCTGCCGGGTGACGCCCATGCTCTTGCCGATGTCCGTCCAGGACGCGCCCGAACGCCGGGCCTGGTCCACGAAGTGGCCGATGAGGTGGTCGGCCACCTCACCGAGGTGCTCTCCGGCGATGACGGCGTCCTGGAGCTGTTCGAGCGGCTCCCCGTGCGCCTTCTTGATCGCGGAGATGAGTTCGTCGAGTCGTACGGATACGGATGACGTGGTGCTCGGGTTCGTCGTCATGTGTCAACCGTAGGTTGCGCCTTCCGGACTGTCAACCGATGGTTGACAGTCCCGTACCTCGTTCCCGTTCGTGGCACCATCGCTGGCGTGAGTACGTCCCGCACCGTCGACCGCGCCTTCGAGGCCGCCCTCTACACCACCGCCGACGACGCCCTCGACACCGCGGCCTCGCTGCTCGCGGCCGATCCGGCGGCCGACGCGGAGCTGGCCCGGCGCGGTGAGGAGTTCGTGGCCGCGGCCTGGCGGCGCGACTGGCAGCCCGCCGACCTCGTACGGATCGTGCGCCGCGAACTGGACGCCGTGCACGTCCGGTTGGCGGCCGCGCTGATCCGCGCCCGGGCGCCGCACGACCGGCCGCGCGGCCCCCGCTGGGCGGCCCAGCTCGACGCCCTGCCCGACGAGGCGCCGCCGCCCCGCACCGACCGCTTCTCGCACGCCACCGCCGTACTGGAGCTGTACCGCCTGCTGCTGCGCCTGCCCGCCCTGGAGCCCCTGTCGGCGGAAGGAGCAGCGGAAGGGGCAGGGGAGGCGGCCGGCCGGGGCCGGGAGGGGAGGCCGGAGTCCCGGGCCCTCGCCCGCATCCGCGCGCTGCTCGCCAAGGCGGAGGCGACCGGGTACCCCGAGGAGGCGGAGGCGCTGAGCGCCAAGGCGCAGGAGCTGATGGCCCGGCACAGTGTCGACGAGGCGCTGCTGTCGGCGCACGCGCCCTTGCCCGACGCCCCGGGCGCCTGCCGGATCGGGGTCGACCCGCCCTACGAGCAGGCCAAGGCGGTACTGCTGGACGCGGTCGCGGACGCCAACCACTGCCGCGCGGTGTGGAACGAGCCGCTCGGCTTCTCCACGGTCGTCGGTTTCGAGGCCGACCTGGAGGCGGTCGAACTCCTCTACACCTCCCTGCTCGTGCAGGCCGAGGCGGCGATGACGAAGGCCGAGGCGGCCCAGCGGGCCGGTGGGCGCGGGCGCACCAGGACCTTCCGCCAGTCGTTCCTCGCCGCGTACGCGCACCGCGCGGGGACCCGGTTGCGGGCGGCGGCGGAGGCGGCCACCGCCGACAGCGGTTCCGCGCCGGACGTGGACCTGCTGCCGGTCCTCGCCTCGCGTGAGGTCGCGGTCACCGAGCGGCTGGAGCGCATGTTCCCGGAGACGACCACGACCCGGCTGCGCGGTGTGAGCGACGCGGCCGGCTGGACGGAGGGCACCCGCGCCGCCGACCACGCCCGGGTCGGCCGCCGCCGGCCACTGGCATAGCGCGGCCGGGGCGGTTCCACGCCCCGCTCGTGGTCTCCCGTACCGGTGGCGGTCTCCCATGCCGTTGGGGGGTTGCCCGTCCCGGCCGCCGTTGCCCGTCCCGGTGGCGGTTCCCTGTCCCGGCCGCGGTTCCACGGCCTGCTCGCAGTTGCCCGTCCCGCTCGCAGTTCCCCGTCCCGGTGGCGGTTGCCCGTCCCGGTCGCGGTTCCGGCCGTCAGGACCCGAGGCCCTCCGTCGGCAGCCCCGGCGGCAGAGAGCCGCCCTCGGACCTCGTGAACGTCTCCTCGCCGAGGCCGCCCTCCCAGGTCACCGTGAGCGAGGTGCCGTCGACCGACGCGACCTCACCCGTCGCCCGGTCGTCGCTGCCGTCCGTGCACTTGAGGCGGATCGTCGTCCCGGCACCGGAGTTCCCGGTGCCCGAGCCCCCACCGGCGGTTCCGCTGCACACGGTGCCGCCGGTGGCGAACAGGCCCGCCGTGTCGCCGGTGACGATCAGGGCGACGGCCTGGCCGTCGGTGGTCGCCAGCCAGCTGCCCTCCAGCCCGTCCCCGGCGGACGGCGACCCGCCGGTGTCGCCCCCCGGGTCGGTGCCGCCCTCGGACGCGCCGGGCGCCGCCGACGACGTGTCACCGCCGCCCGAGCCGCCGCCGCCCGAGCCGCCGTCGCCGGAGCCTCCGTCGTCGGTGCACGCGGTCAGCGCCAGGGCGCCCGCCAGGCCGAGTGCGACGGCCACCGCCCGCACGGAACGCCGTCCGCGCGGGTCCCGTCGGCCCGTGGCCCGTCGGCCCGTGCCCCGGCCGGGTGCGGTGCCCGGACCCGCAGGACCCCCACCCGTCACGTTCACCGTGCTCACCGTGCTCGCCATGCCCACCGTGCTCGCCGTACTCTCCGCAGTCACCCACGTCACCGGAAGCTCCAAGCAGTAGCCGGACGGCCGTTCGGCCCCGAACAGCCGCAAACTACCAGGACGATTTGCGGACCCCCGGCAGATGCCCGGCGTGCGCCTGCTCGCGCAGGTTCACCCGGGACAGGCCGAAGACGCCGAAGTATCCGCGCGGGCGTCCGTCGATCTGGTCGCGGTTGCGCACCCGCGTGGCGCTCGCGTCGCGCGGCTGCCTGCGCAGTTCCCGCTGGGCGGCGAGCCGTTCGGCCTCCGTCGAGGACGGGCGGCGGACGATCTCCTTCAGCTCGGCCCGGCGCGCCGCGTACCGGGCGACGGTCCGCTGCCGCTGTTCGTTCTTCGCGATCTTGCTCTTCTTCGCCATCAGATCTTCACCCCCCGGGCACGGATGCGGGCCACGGCCGCCTCCACGCCGATGGTGTCGACGGTCTTGATCCCCTTGGCGCTCAGCCGCAGCCGCACGTGCCGCCCCTCGCCGGGCAGCCAGTAGCGCTTGGTCTGGATGTTGGGGTCGAAGCGGCGCGAAGTGCGCCGGTGGGAGTGGGAGATGCGGTTGCCGAAGCCGGGCTGGGCGCCGGTCAGCATGCAGTGGGCGGACATGGGTGATGTACCTCTCCTTCAGGCCGAACGCTCGGGGGCGCGGGTGTTAATGGAATTCATTTTCAGTAAGATAGCAGCATGGCACGCAACGAACTCCGTCCGGTCATCAAACTCCGGTCCACCGCCGGGACCGGCTTCACCTACGTCACCCGCAAGAACCGGCGCAACGACCCGGACCGGCTGGTCCTGCGCAAGTACGACCCGGTGATCGGCCGGCACGTCGACTTCCGAGAGGAGCGCTGACCGTCATGCGCAAGGGCATCCACCCCGAGTACCGCCCGGTCGTCTTCCGCGACCGCGCCGCGAACTACGCGTTCCTGACCCGCTCGACCATGACCAGCGAGCGCACGATCGAGTGGGAGGACGGCCGCACCTACCCGGTCGTCGACGTCGAGATCTCGAACGTCAGCCACCCCTTCTACACCGGCACCGCCCGCGTCCTGGACACCGCCGGACGCGTGGAGCGCTTCGAGCGCCGGTACGGGACCGGGAAGGGCGGCGGGGCATGAGCGCGGCGGACGGCCCCCAGCAGTCCGGGCCGGACCACCGGCAGTCCGGGCCGGGCCGCCCCGAGCTGCCGGTGGTGATCGTCGGCGGGCTGCACGCCGAGGCCCGCCGGGCGGCCGTGGCGCGGCTGCTGGCCGACGTACCCGGCAGCGTCGTCCTCCACCACGACCTGGCGACGGCCGCCGCGGGCACGGTCGTACGGACCGTGCGGGACGCCACCGGCATCCTCTCCGCCGGTGAGGCACCCCTGGTCAACGACTGCGCGTGCTGCGCCCTGCGCGAGGACCTCGTCCCGGAGCTGGTCCGGCTCGCCGACGCCGGGGGCACCCCGCTGGCGGTCGTCGAACTGTGGGACTCCGTCGAACCCAAGGCCATGGCGGAGGTGGTGACGGCCGGCGGCTTCACCGTCACCGGTGTGATCACCGCCGTCGACCCGGCCCTCGTGCTGCCCTACCTCGGCAACGGCGACGACCTCGCCGAGGGCGGCCTCGCCGCCGCGGCCACCGACCAGCGCACCGTCGCCGACACCTTCGCGCGCCAGCTGGAGTACGCGCCCGTCCTCGCCCTCGCCGAGAACCTCCCCGGTTCCCCGGAGGCCGACGACGAGGACCGCGAGCTGCTCGCCCAGCTGCACCCGACGGCCCGCCGGGTCCCGATCGGCCACGGGAACCCGGCGGGCGCTCCCCTCGCGGACCCCGCGTCCGCCGCTCCGGTCTCCGAACTGGCGCGGGCCGCGCTCGCCGGCTTCGACGTGGAGGCCGCGGCCGCCGCCCAGCACCCGGCCTGCGCCCTGCTGCCCGCCGAGGCCGACGCGCACGGCGTCGCCACCCTGGTCTGGCACCGCCGCCGCCCCTTCCACCCGGAGCGGCTGTACGCGGCACTGGAGGACCTGACCTGCGCCGCCGCCCGCAGCCGGGGCCGGTTCTGGCTCGCCGGCAAGGGGGACACGCTGCTGCACTGGGACGCCGCCGGGGGAGCCCTGTGCGTGGAGGGCGCCGGGCCGTGGCTGGCCTCGCTGCCCGACGCGGCCTGGGAGCTGGTGCCGCCCGTGCGCCGTGCCGCCGCGGCGCTGGACTGGGACCCCGAGCACGGCGACCGCTGCCAGCACCTGGTCTTCACGTCGCCGGGCCTGGACCGCGACGGTCTGGAGCGGCTCCTGGAGTCCTGCCTGCTGACCGACGCCGAGTACGCCGCGGGACAGGCCGCCTGGGAACTGCTGCCGCCCGCCTTCGACACCCTCCTGGAGGTCTGATCCATGTCCCTGCCCCGCAAGAACGTGCGCAAGCCCGCCCGGCAGCGCCCCAATCCGCTGGACCGGGACGGAGTGACGTACATCGACTACAAGGACACCGACCTGCTGCGGAAGTTCATCTCCGACCGCGGCAAGATCCGCAGCCGCCGCGTCACCCGCGTGACGGCCCAGCAGCAGCGGCAGCTGGCCAGGGCGATCAAGAACGCCCGCGAGATGGCGCTGCTGCCGTACTCCACCCGCTGACCGCCGTACGCACACCGAGGGGCCCGCTCCTGCGACCTGCGAGCGGGCCCCTCAGTGCTGTCCCGGTGCCGCTCCGCGCTGTCGCAAGTTGTTGCATATTCTTCAAATTCGGGGGCACATGCGGGAACGAGTTTCCTGAGCCCGGCGTCAAACAGAACAGGGCTCGGTAAAGCGGTCGTCAACGCTGTAACCGCAGGAACACCGCACGTGCACGTGCATATGCTCATGCATCTGCACGTGAACAGGGTTATGATCCGGATCGGTTGACCACTGCATCTACTGCATCTACTGCATCTATTGCACCGACGGCCTCATCGGCCGGTGCATCACCGGGGAGCGACCTGTGGATCACGACGTGTACGACGTGTACGCCGCTGACGACGCGTCCGGGGCGTACAACGGCATGGCCGCCACGCAGTTGCACGACGTGGCCTGGCAGAAGAGCCGGCACAGCAACTCGCAGGGGTCCTGCGTGGAGTTCGCGAGGCTGCCCGACGGCGCGGTGGCGGTGCGCAACTCCCGCTTCCCGGACGGTCCCGCCCTCGTCTACACGCGCGCCGAGATCGAGGCCATGCTGCTGGGCGTCAAGGACGGAGAGTTCGACCACCTGATCGCGAGCTGACGCCGCGCGCGGCCACCCCGCCCCACGGCCGGCCGGCACCTTTCTGCCGCCGGCGCCTTCTCCGGCTGCTGCCCTCTGCGCCTGCTGCCTTCTCCGGCTGATGTCCTCTGCGGCTGCTGCTCTCTACGGCTGCTGCTCTCTACGGCTGCTGCTCTCTACGGCTGCTGCTCTCTACGGCTTGAGCCGGAACAGCGCCCAGACCACCTTGCCGTCGAGGGCCCCGGCGAGCGGGTGCCAGCCCCAGCTGTCGCTGAAGGACTCGACGAGGAACAGACCGCGGCCCGACTCCGCCGAGCAGTCGTCCGTCTCACGGGCCACCGGGCTGTCGTGGCTGGGGTCGCGCACCGCGCACACCAACCGCTCGGTCCAGCGCATCAGGTGCAGCCGGACAGGGCCGTTCAGGTCCTGGTCCCGCGGGGCGTCGGCGGGCAGCGCGTGCCGCAGCGCGTTGGTGACCAGCTCGGAGACGACCAGGCAGACGTCGTCGAAGCGGTCGCCGGTGTCCCAGCCCTCCAGGGTTCTGCGGGTGAACCTCCGGGCCTCGCGCACCGCTTCGTAACGGGCCGGCAGGGCGCAGGAGGCGGCGTTCGACACGGAGGCGGGGTCGAGCGGCGGAAGGCCCTGCCGTAACGGCTCGAGCATGGTCGATCCATTCGTCCCCATGCGAGGCACTCCCGGAATTCGCGGTCGTAGCGATGCGGCGCGGTGGTGCGGGACCATGGTTTCGGAAGCGCACCGCAGATGCAAGGGCAGATGCACGTGCACGTGACCGGAATGAGCCTGCCCGTACCGCTTGTTGGGCAATTTTTCCGTCATCTTCGTCTCCGGTTCACTTTCATCGGTGACCGGTTTCGATGCACTCCGTGTGTGATCGTGAGCGTTTCCTTTGGCTCGATTCCGTTTCCGTAACCGGACGAGTACTGCTCGGAGTGTTTTAGTGGCAGACTTCAACCCCTGAAGACGGTTGGGGAGGCTGGCGAACGTGAGCGCGGGAGAGCCGGGATCGGTGGTGCGGCGCATGCTGCTCGGATCACAACTCAGGCGGCTGCGTGAGACGCGGGGGATCACGCGGGAGGCCGCGGGCTACTCGATCCGCGCCTCGGAGTCGAAGATCAGCCGGATGGAGCTGGGCCGGGTGAGCTTCAAGACGAGAGACGTCGAAGACCTGTTGACGCTGTACGGCATCACGGACGAGCAGGAGCGGACCTCCCTGCTCGGCCTCGCCAGGGAGGCCAACGTGGCGGGCTGGTGGCACAGTTACTCCGACGTGCTGCCCAGCTGGTTCCCGACCTACGTCGGCCTGGAGGGCGCCGCCTCGCTGATCCGGGTCTACGAGGTGCAGTTCGTGCACGGCCTCCTGCAGACCGAGGAGTACGCCCACGCGGTCGTCCGGCGCGGAATGAAGGGCGCCGACCAGGCGGACGTCGAGCGCCGGGTGGCGCTGCGCCTTGAGCGGCAGAAGCACCTCGTCGCGGAGAACGCCCCGCAGTTCCACATCGTGCTCGACGAGGCCGCCCTGCGCCGCCCGTATGGCGACCGCGAGGTGATGCGCGGGCAGCTGCAGCACCTCATCGACATGTCCGAACGGCCCAACGTACGGCTGCAGATCATGCCGTTCGGCTTCGGCGGGCACTCCGGCGAGAGTGGCGCGTTCACGATCCTCAGCTTCCCCGAGTCCGACCTGTCGGACGTCGTCTACCTGGAGCAGCTCACCAGCGCGCTGTACCTCGACAAGCCCGAGGACGTCACCCAGTACGAGACGGCGCTGAAGGAACTCCAGCAGGACAGCCCGGGTCCGGACGAGAGCCGGGACCTTCTGCGTGGACTGCTTCAACTCTCATAAAACGTCAGTACGATGACGTCACATCAGTCGGTCGGCCCGGGCCGCGGCTGCGACAGCTGGGCAGCTATGGGGCAGCCAAGGGGATTGAGGGTTCTCATGTCGTCGTACTTCACCGACCTCGCGCAGCAGTACATCGACGGTGAGTGGCGGCCGGGCACCGGATCCTGGGACATCATCGACTTCAACCCGTACGACAACGAGAAGCTCGCCTCGATCACCATAGCCACCGCCGACGAGGTCGACGCCGCCTACCGGGCCGCGGAGCGCGCGCAGAAGCAGTGGGCCGCGACGAACCCGTACACGCGCCGCGCGGTGTTCGAGAAGGCCCTGCGCCTGGTGGAGGAGCGCGAGCAGGAGATCAGCGAGGCGCTCGTCGCCGAGCTGGGCGGCACCCGCCTGAAGGCCGCCTTCGAACTGCACCTCGCCAAGGAGTTCCTGCGCGAGGCGGCCCACCTGGCGCTGCGCACCGGGGGCCGGATCGTCCCCTCGCCGGTCGACGGCAAGGAGAACCGCGTCTACCGGTTGCCGATCGGCGTCGTGGGCGTCATAAGCCCCTTCAACTTCCCCTTCCTCCTCTCCCTGAAGTCGGTCGCCCCCGCCCTCGCCCTGGGCAACGGCGTCGTCCTCAAGCCGCACCAGAGCACGCCGATCGTCGGCGGCACGCTGGTCGCGAGGATCTTCGAGGACGCCGGACTGCCGGGCGGGCTGTTCAACGTCGTGGTCACCGACATCGCGGAGATCGGCGACGCCTTCATCGAGCACCCGGTCCCCAAGGTGATCTCCTTCACCGGTTCCGACCGGGTCGGCCGTCACGTGGCCACGGTCTGCGCGGCGAACTTCAAGCGCTCGGTCCTCGAACTCGGCGGCAACAGCGCGCTGGTGGTCCTCGACGACGCCGACGTCGACTACGCGGTCGACGCGGCGGTCTTCAGCCGGTACGTCCACCAGGGCCAGGTCTGCATGGCCGCCAACCGCGTACTGGTGGACCGCGCGGTGGCCGACGAGTTCACCGAGAAGTTCGTCGCCAAGGTGAAGACCCTCAAGGCCGGCGACCCGCGCGACCCGTCGACCGTCATCGGCCCGGTGATCAACTCCTCGCAGGCCGACGCGCTCTCCGGCGTCGTCGAGCAGGCTCTCGCCGAGGGCGCGACCGCCCTGGTGCACGGCTCGGTCACCGACAACCTGGTCGAGCCCTCGGTCCTCACCGGCCTGCCCGCCGACTCCCCGCTGCTGAAGCAGGAGGTCTTCGGCCCGGTCGCCTTCCTCGTCCCCTTCGACGGCGAGGAGGAGGCCGTGCGCCTCGTCAACGACACGCCGTACGGGCTCAGCGGCGCCGTGCACACGGCCGACATCGAGCGGGGCGTCGCGTTCGCCAGGCGGATCGACACGGGCATGTTTCACGTCAACGACGGCACGGTGCACGACGAGCCCATCGTCCCCTTCGGCGGCGAGAAGCACTCCGGCCTCGGCCGCCTCAACGGCGAGACGATGCTGGACGCCTTCACCACCCAGAAGTGGATCTCGGTCCAGCACGGCCGCACCGCCTTCCCGTTCTAGCCGTACCGGTCCCGGGTCCTAGGCTGGACCCCATGTCAGCGATCCGTCTTCTCGTGCTCGGCGCCGTGCGCCAGCACGGGCGGGCCCACGGGTACCAGGTGCGCAACGACCTGGAGTACTGGGGCGCGCACGAGTGGTCCAACGCCAAGCCCGGCTCGATCTACCACGCGCTGAAGCAGATGGCGAAACAGGGGCTGCTGCTCGCCCACGAGATGGCGCCGTCCACGGCGGGCGGCCCGCCCCGCGTCGAGTACGAGATCACCGAGCAGGGCACCGAGGAGTACCTCACCCTGCTCCGCGCCTATCTCACCGCCTACGACCAGCGTCCGGACGTGCTCACCGCCGCGCTCGGCTTCATGGTCGACCTCCCGCGCGAGGAGGCCCTGGCGCTCCTTGAGGAGCGGGTGCGGAAGATCGAGGAGTGGCGGGCCTCCGTCACCGAGTACTACATGCCGGCCGAGGGGCCCGGCCAGTACGGGCACATCGGCGAGATCATGAACCACTGGGTCCACTCGGCCGACTCGGGCGCCGAGTGGACCCGCGGCCTGATCGAACGCGTCCGGGCCGGCGCGTACACCTTCGCGGGCGAGGGCGATCCGTTCGTCGCGGTGCTGGCGGAGGGCGAGGAGAACCCGTTCGCCCAGGGACGCCCGCACTACGGGGAAGCCCGCTAATCAATTTTGACGAATCGAGAAGAGGGGCGTACCTTCGTGGACCTGGTAGTCAAATTTATCTAATGGGCTGACGAGGGGAGCGGCAGTGGCCGACACGGCGATCACCGTCGAAGGCGCACGCAAGAGGTACGGCGGCAAGAACGCGCTGGACGGGCTCGACCTGACCGTCACGCGCGGCACGGTCCACGGCGTACTGGGCCCGAACGGCGCAGGCAAGACGACCCTGGTCAGGATCCTCTCCACGCTCCTGCGCCCCGACGCCGGCCGCGTCGAGGTCGCGGGCCACGACGTCGTCGCCGAGGCGTACGCGGTACGGCTGCGCATCGGCCTGCTCGGGCAGCACGCGGCGCTCGACGAGGAGCTGGGCGGCCGGCAGAACCTGGAGATGTTCGGCCGCCTGCACCACCTGGGCGCCCGGCGGGCCCGCGCGCGTGCCGGTGAACTCCTGGACCGCTTCGGCCTCACCGACACCGGACGCAAGCCGGTCAGCGCCTACAGCGGAGGCATGCGGCGGCGCCTGGACCTGGCCGCGTCCCTCATCACGGAACCCGAGGTGCTCTTCCTGGACGAACCGACCACGGGCCTCGACCCGCGCGGCCGCGCCGAGGTGTGGGAGTCGGTCCGCTCCCTGGCCGGCGCCGGTACGACCGTCCTGCTGACCACGCAGTACCTGGAGGAGGCCGACCAGCTCGCCGACCGCATCTCCGTCGTCGACGCGGGCCGGGTCGTCGCCGACGGCACCGCCGACGAACTCAAGGCCGCCACCGGCGGCGACCGCGTGGACGTCGTCCTGCGCGACGCCGGCCGGCTGGACGCCGCACGCGCCCTGCTGCCCCTCACCGGCGTCCGCGTCGACGCCGACCGCCGGCTGCTCAGCGCCCCGGTCACCGACCGGATGGCGGCGCTCTCCGGCGTCGTACGGGCGCTGGAGGAGGCCGGCATCGAGGCGGAGGACGTGGCTCTGCGCCGCCCGACCCTGGACGAGGTGTTCCTGCACCTCACCGACCGCACGAAGGAGCCCGCGTGAGCACCCCCGTGACGTACGCCCTGTCCGACTCCTGGACCATGACTCGCCGCGAACTGGCCCGCTGGGCGCGGCAGCCGGTGACGGTCGTCGTCGGCCTGGTCTTCCCCGTGATGCTGCTGCTGATGTTCGGCTACCTGGTCGGCGGCGGCCGGGGCATCAGCGGCGAGTACGTCGACTACCTCGTCCCCGGCATGCTCGCGCTCACCATGGCCTTCGGCCTGGAGGGCACCATGATCGCCGTCACCCAGGACCTCAACAAGGGTGTGGTCGACCGCTTCCGCTCCCTCCCGATGACCAACGGCGCGGTCCTCGTGGGCCGTTCCGCCGCCGACATGCTCCAGTCGGCGATCGGCCTCGCCGTGCTCATCGGCGTCGGCCACGCGCTCGGCTGGCGCACGCACGGCGGCCCCGGCGCCTTCCTCGCCGCCCTCGGCCTGCTCCTCCTCTTCCGCTTCGCCATGCTCTGGGTCGGCATCTTCCTGGCCCTGGTGGCGGGCAAGCCCGAGCTGGTCCAGGCGGTGCAGATCCTGGTGTGGCCGGTCGGCTTCCTCTCCAACGCCTTCGCCACGCCCGACTCCATGCCGGGCTGGCTGGGCACGGTCGTCCAGTGGAACCCGATGTCCCAGACCGCCACCGCCGTCCGCGACCTCTTCGGCGGCCCCGGCGGCGAGTCCGGCCACGTGTGGGCGGCGGTGCTCTGGCCGCTGGCCCTGCTCGCGGTCTTCTTCCCGCTGGCAGTGACGAGGTTCGCACGCCTCAGCCGGTGAGGGTGAGCAGCCGGGCGCCTCGGCTCTCCGCGACCCGCCGCACGTCGGCCAGGGCCTCGCTCATGCGGGCGAGCAGGTACCGGAGCTGCTCGGAGGTCACGTGCGGGTCCCCGAGCATGTCGGCCGCGTGGTCCAGCAGGTCGCCGGCCATGCCGAGTTGCATGCTCTCGACGGTGTCGGCGACCCGGGAGAGCGGACCGCTGCCGTCGGTCAGGAGGTAGCAGGGCTTGCCTTCGGGTCCGGCCCAGGGCAGCAGGCGGGCGGGCGTGGGGGCGTGGTGGGTCATGCGGTCATTCCCCTGAGTGGAGTGGGCGAGAACGACATACAGACTGAAAGGGCCCGCATTAGGCTCGCCAGGGGGTTCGCGGTGACCGCGCATGTGTCACGGAGGAGTCGATCCATTGGGCACCATCTACGGCGACTGGCTCAAGGAACAGCGGGAGGCCTCCGGCCTGACCCAGCAGCAACTGGCCGACGCGGCGATCATGACCCGGACACACATCGCCCACATCGAGGCGGGCCGCCGGGTGCCGTCGAAGGAGGACGCCCGGCGCCTGGACAACGCGCTGGGCACGGGGAACGTGCTGAGCCGGTTCCTGCCGGGCGAGGACGCGGCGGTCGCCGACTACTTCGAAGCGGCGCGGCTGCTCGAACAACAGGCGGTGATGATCCGGGAGTTCGCCGTCTCCTTCGTGCCGGGCATCCTGCAGACGGAAAGGTACGCGCGTGCGGTTCTGAGCACGTCCTTCCCTCCAGTGAGTGAAGAGGAACGTGACAGGCACGTTGTCACCCGCCTTGAGCGGGCCAAGATCCTTGACGATCCGGTGACGCCCGTAGTCTGGGCGCTGCTGGACGAGGCGGTGCTACGGCGGATCGTGGGTTGCCCGGAGATCATGGCGGAGCAGATTACGCATCTGGTGCGACTGACGGAGAGACGCCGCGTACGCGTGCACGTGGTCCCCTACAAGGTCGGCGCCTATCAGCTGCTCCAGGGCTTGGTCACGCTGATGTCTTTCGAGGATCAACCGCCGTTGGCCTACTCAGAGGGCGCCCAAGTGGGCAGAGTGCACGACTCGCCGTCTGTGGTCACTCGCCTTCAGGGCGCCTACGATCTGGCACTGAGCGACGCGCTGTCGCTCAAGGAGTCCGTTGCCATGATGCAGGCGATCGCGAAGGAGTACGGACGTTGTGACTGAGTCCCTCATAGCGGACGGTGCGCTGCCGAGCGGTTGGCGGAAGTCGTCGCACAGCGGCCCTGAGGCCGGAAGCTGCCTCGAAGTGCTGGACAACCACCCCCTGGGAGTTCCCGTCCGCGACTCGAAGAATCCCCACGGCCCCGCAGTGATCGTTCCCGCCCCGGCCTGGGCGGTGTTCGTCACGGCGGTCGGAAACGGCGGCCTCCCCTCCTGACCGGGCCCGCCCCCCACCACGGCCTTGCGCCTCAGGTCTCGTAGCGATACCCACGAAGGGAATCCCGCCATGACCGACCGAATCGTTCCGGACTCCGCCGAGCTGAGCGGCTGGCGCAAGTCTTCCCACAGCAACAGCGAGGCAGGCAGCTGCCTCGAAGTCCTCGACGGGCACCGCCACGGCGTCCCCGTGCGCGACTCCAAGAACCCCCACGGACCCGCCGTGATCGTCCCGGCATCTGCCTGGGCCGTGTTCGTCACGGGGGTCCGGAGGGGCCGGTTCCTGACCTGACCGGTCGGTGGGCGCCGCGGGCTCAGCGCTCCCCGCGGCGCATCGGCACCAGGTTGCCGCGGCGGTGGGCCGCGACGAGCATCGGGGTCGCGATCAGCAGGCTGACGACGACCGGCACGATCGACGCCTCCAGGCCGAAGTCTCCGCCGGTCACCAGGTCGGGGCCGGTCGGGGTGGTGGTCATCAGGCCCTCCGAGGCGTGGCCGGAGACGGGGATGCCGATCAGGCCCAGCGTGGTGTTCCACGCGAAGTGCAGGCCCACGGCGAACCAGAGGCTGCGCTTCCACAGGAACGCGGCACCGAGCAGAACGCCGGCCTCGACGGCGATCGCGGCCGAACTCCACAGCGTGGCGTCCGGGTTGGCCAGGTGCAGTCCGCCGAACAGCACCGCGGTGATCGCCAGAGCCGCCCAGCTGCCCCACAGCTTCTCCAGCGCCTGGAGGGCGAGGCCGCGGAAGATCAGCTCCTCGGTCACGGCGGCGCCGAGCTGCATCGCGGCCATGCTCGCCACGATCGACAGGCCGTTGCCGGGCCGTTCCTCGAACGAGAACTCGGTGAGGAGCATGAGCATGGACACGGTGATGAACCCGAAGCCGATCACGGTACCCGACAACGCCTGGGTCACGGCCCCCGGCCCCGCGATCTCCGGCATGCTCCGCCGGGCGACCCAGCGCATGACCGCCCAGTAGACGGCGACCGCCACGGCCGCCCCCACGACGGCGACCACCCCGCCCGCCGAGGCCAGCCCGGAAGCCAGACCCACACCCACGATCCCGGTCAGCATCCAGACGAGGGGAGACTGGAGGAAGCGGCCGCCCTCCCGGCGTGCGGGCCGGGGCGGCGCGGTGCGAGTCGTGCTCATGGTGACCTCCGTACGGCATGGGCCGCGTGCCTTCCGGCGGCCTGCCGAGAACGCTATGCAGGCGGTGGCGTTCCCGAGTCACCCCCGAGTGGACAGTCCCGGTGGCTCCCGCGGGGGACCCGGGGCGCCGGACGCCGCGAGGGGCGGGCTCCGTCCACGGAGCGGCACCCGGCGGAATATCCGGGCTTGCACCTCACGTCGCGTGAGGGGGCAGCGTGGAGGGCGTCAGAGGAAGGAGCGCGGAAGTGAGCTACTCCGTGGGACAGGTTGCCGGATTTGCCGCGGTGACGGTGCGCACCCTGCACCACTACGACGAGATCGGCCTGCTCGTACCCGGCGAGCGCAGCCACGCGGGGCACCGGCGCTACAGCGACGCCGACCTCGACCGGCTGCAGCAGATCCTGTTCTACCGCGAGCTCGGCTTCCCGCTCGACGAGGTCGCCGCCCTGCTCGACGACCCGGCCGCGGACCCGCGTGCGCACCTGCGCCGCCAGCACGAGCTGCTGACCGCCCGGATCGAGAAGCTGGAGAAGATGGCGGCGGCCGTGGAGCAGGCCATGGAGGCACGCAGCATGGGCATCAACCTCACGCCCGAGGAGAAGTTCGAGGTCTTCGGCGACTTCGACCCCGACCAGTACGAGGAGGAGGTCCAGGAACGCTGGGGCGGCACCGACGCCTACCGGCAGTCCAGGGAGAAGACCGCCTCGTACACCAAGGAGGACTGGCAGCGCATCCAGGACGAGGCCGACGAGCTCACCCGGCGCTTCGTCGCCCTGCTGGACGCCGGTGAGCCCGCCGACTCCGAGGCGGCCATGGACGCCGCCGAGGACCACCGGCAGGGCATCGCCCGCAACCACTACGACTGCGGGTACGAGATGCACACCTGCCTGGGCGAGATGTACGTGTCGGACGAGCGGTTCACGCGGAACATCGACACCGCCCGGGAGGGCCTCGCCGTCTACCTGCGCGACGCGATCCTCGCGAACGCCGTCCGCCACACCCCCTGAGCGGTGGCCGTGGCCCGGGTCTCACTCCCGGGCCACGACCACCGCCGTCCCGTACGCGCACACCTCGGTCCCCACGTCCGCGGCCTCCGTCACGTCGAAGCGGAAGGCGAGGACCGCGTTGGCGCCCCGCGTGCGCGCCTGTTCGACGAGCCGCTCCATCGCCTCGTTGCGGGTCTCGACCAGTGTCTTGGTGAGTCCGCGCAGCTCACCGCCGATCATCGACTTCAGCCCGGCACCGATCTGGCTCCCCAGGTGCCGGGAGCGCACGGTCAGTCCGAAGACCTCCCCGAGCACCTCCTGCACGCGGTGACCCGGCAGTTCGTTCGTGGTCACGACGAGCACCTCGGGCTGCGGGCCCTGTCCGCCGCCGTATTCTTCAATACCCATGGTTCTCAGGCTTCCCCGGGGAACGTCACAGCGCACCCCCAGAAGCCCCGTGGAACCTGGGACACCGCGGCTGCGTTGTACGTTTGGGCAGCCAGGTCCAGCCCGCCTCCCCCAGCAGCAGGAGCCACAATCCCGTGACCACCCTTGCGCTCGGTCCCGAGTGGATCAGCCCGGACTATCTGATCGAGACGTTCAGTCTCCCGGGCATCCTGCTCATCGTCTTCGCCGAGTCCGGACTCTTCGCGTTCCTGCCCGGCGACTCGCTGCTGTTCACCGCGGGGCTCTTCGTCGCCCAGGGCGAGTACATCAGCCAGCCGCTGTGGCTGGTGTGCACCCTGATCGTGGCCGCCGCCGTCATCGGCGACCAAGTCGGCTACATGATCGGCAAGTTCTTCGGCCCCAAGCTCTTCAGCCGCCCCAACTCCAAGCTCTTCAAACAGGAGAACCTGGAGAAGGCGCACGAGTTCATGGAGAAGTACGGCCCCAAGGCGATCGTCCTGGCCCGTTTCGTGCCCATCGTGCGCACCTTCGCGCCCATCGTGGCGGGCGCCGGCCGCATGCAGTACCGCACCTTCCTCACGTACAACGTCATCGGCGGCGTGGCCTGGGGCACCGGCGTCACCCTCGCGGGCTACTGGCTCGGACAGATCGAGTTCATCCGGACCAACGTCGAGGCCATCCTCGTCCTGATCGTCGTCGTCTCGGTGGTGCCGATCGCCATCGAGTACCTGCGGGAGCGCAAGAAGAAGCAGCGCGCCGCGGCGGCCGCACCGGCGGCCGCCCAGCAGCAGCCCCAGCACCCGGTCATGGACGACGCGACGACCCAGCTCCGCCGCGTGGACCCGTACCAGCAGCCGCAGCAGCCGCAGCAGCACCAGCAGCCCCAGCAGCAGTACGGCCAGGGCTACGGCAACCACCCGGGCCAGGGCCAGAACCAGGGCTATGGCGGGCAGCCGTACGCCCAGCAGTACCCGCAGGGCTACGGCGGGCAGCAGCCGTACGGCGACCAGCAGGGCGAGCAGTACCCCTACCACCAGGGCCGCTGAGACGGGCCCCCGTTCTAGAACCCCCGGGTCCGCTTCGCCGCCCGCCTGCTCGCGGCATCAGCGCCCGGCACCCGCAGGAACAGCCGGGAGATCTCGCCACCGAGGTTCACCCCGATCGCGATGGCCATCGCCAGCGCCACCGCCGTGGACAGGGACACCAGCCCCCTGTCCACCTCGTTCTGCGCGATGGCCAGCAGCCCGAAGTACGTCGCCGAACCGGGCAGCAGCGGACCGATCGCCGCGGTCGTGTACGGCAGCGCCGACGCGAACCGGTACCGGGACATCAGCTGCCCGAACAGGCCCACCAGCCCGGCCGCGGCGGCCGTGGAGGCCACCGGCGAGATGTCGCCCACGAGGTGCATGGCGCCGTACACGCTCCAGGCGACGCCGCCGTTCAGGGTCACCGCGAGGACGGTGGATCGTTCCTGCTGGAGCAGGATCGCGAAGGCCAGCGACAGCAGCATCGACGCGCCGATCTGGACCAGTGGCTCGTCGCCCTGGCCCAGCGCGGCGTCCGGATTCAGCTCGGCGCCGAGCTGCACGCCGAAGTACAGCACCACCAGCACCCCGGCGACGATGCTGACGAAGAAGTACATGACCTCCAGCAGGCGCGCGGAGGCGGTGATGTAGAAGCCGGTCAGGCCGTCCTGCACGCCCGCCACCAGCGCCCGCCCCGGCAGCAGGGCGAACAGGCCACCGGTGATGACCGCGGACGCCGCCACGTGGACGTCGGTGAGGGTGAGCGCGATGCCGATCGCGGCGGGCGGCATCGCGGCGACCGCGAACTGGTAGAACTCCGGCAGCCCGCGCCCCGCGCACAGCCAGGCCAGCCGGTCGCCGAGCATCGACCCGAGCATCGCCGCGACGAACACCGTCGGCCCGCCGCCCACCAGGACCGAGGCCGCTCCCGCGAGCAGACCGCTCGCCGTGGTCAGCACCCAGGTGGGATACGGGTGCCGGTTGCGGCGGATCTCCGCGAGGCGCCGGTAGGCCTCCTCCAGGGAGATGTTCGTCTCGCTGTCGCTGAGGTCGTCCACCAGCTGGAAGACGGCCGCCAGCCGGGTGTAGTCGGTGCCGCGGCGGCGCACCGTCCGCGACGCCGTGACCGGGTCGTCGACCAGGGACGGCTGGTAGGAGATCGACAGCAGGGTGAAGGTGACGGTCGGTTCGCAGCGGTCGAGGCCGTAGGACCGGCAGACGGCGAACATCGCCGCCTCCACGTCCTCGGCCCCCTCACCGCCCGCCAGCAGCAGCTCCCCGATACGCAGCGTCAGGTCGAGCACACGCGGCACCGCGGGACCGGTGTCGTCGTCGTGCTTCTGCGACGGCTCGGGCGCGGGCCGCTCGGCCACCGGCATGCGCAGCATGGCCCGCATCCGGTCCTGCCAGGGCACGTCCGTCAGGTTCACCGCGGGGAAGCCGCTCGCCGGGGTGAAGGCGGTGGGCGCGGTCCAGGCGCTGTGCGTGCTGGGCAGGGTGAACGCCGAGCCCTCGGCGTCCGCGGGCGCGGCCGGCGGCGCCTCCAGCCCGTCGGGCAACGAGAACTCCGAGGTCGTCTCGGACTCCGTGCCCGTCTGCCGCTGGAAGGCGAGCCCCTGCGGGATCTCGAACTCGGACGTCGTCGACGACTCGCCGTCGATCGATGCCGCGAACCCACTGGGCTGCCGGAAGGCACTGCGGGCCTCGTCCGACTGCGGCTTGTGGTCCTCCGCCTCCGTCACCTGCGCAACGCTCCGCTCCCTGGTACGAACTCACCCTCCTGTTGACCTCAGTATGCGCACCCAAACGCGAACGGGCCGCACGTGTGTACGTGCGGCCCGTCCGGTTCCGTTCGTTCCAGGGTGCTCAGTGGCCGCCCTGGTCCTTGAAACGCTTGTAGGACCGCTCGATCTCGGCCTCCGCGTCGCTGCGGCCGACCCAGTCGGCGCCCTCGACGGACTTGCCGGGCTCCAGGTCCTTGTAGACCTCGAAGAAGTGCTGGATCTCCAGGCGGTCGAACTCCGAGACGTGGTGGATGTCACGCAGGTGCTCCACACGCGGGTCGGTCGACGGCACGCACAGCAGCTTGTCGTCGCCGCCGGCCTCGTCCGTCATCCGGAACATGCCGATCGCGCGGCAGCGGATGAGGCAGCCCGGGAAGGTCGGCTCGTCCAGGATGACCAGCGCGTCCAGCGGGTCGCCGTCCTCGCCGAGGGTGTTCTCGACGAAGCCGTAGTCGGTCGGGTAGGCGGTCGAGGTGAACAGTCGGCGGTCCAGGCGGATACGACCGGTCTCGTGGTCCACCTCGTACTTGTTCCGCGAACCCTTCGGGATCTCGATCGTGACGTCGAACTCCACCGGACGCTCCTCCATGATCAGCACATAGTTCTGGTGGTTAAGTGTCCCTCACGCCGGTGTGTGATCGCGAAAGGGGCTGGTGGTCGTGCCGGAGCTGGGGCCTTGGCGGGCCGCGAGAGGGCGCGCGGCGCGTGCCGCACGCGCCGTACGACCGCGTCTCGCCCACGCGGCACGGACCGCCTCTCCGCGGATCACGCGGGCGGCGCGGTCCGCGAAACCGCAGCTCACGCGGGTCGCGCAAGCCGCGAAGCCGCAGCTCGCACGGGCCACACGGTCCGCGAAGCCGCAGCTCGCGCGAGTCGTACGCGCCACGAAGCCGCAGCTCACGCGGGTCGCGCGAGCCACGACACCGCAGCTCGCGCGGATCACGAGGCCGAAGACCTGGCAGTACACCGCCGGTGCCGCCACCGCCGGACTGGCCCTCGCCGTCGGTGTGGCGACCGCCGCGGGCCCCTGGGACTCCACGGGTCAGCGTACGGCCGAGCGGGACCGGGTCGTCGCACAGGAACGCACGGGTGGCGCAGATCACGACGGCGGGATCGGCGCTGCGGGCGCCCCCCGCCCCGCGCCCTCCGCGGGAGCCGTCCTGACCGCCCTCGGCGGCACCGCCACGCGCGGCGGCGGCACCGAGGCGGACCCGGCCGACGGGGCGGCCCTCGCCGACGTCCTCGACCCCCTCCTGAAGGACCCCGCGCTGGGCGCGCACCGCGCGGCGTCCGTCGTCGACCTGACCACCGGTGAGCGCCTGTACGGCCTCGGCGGCGACGCGCCCCTCGTGCCCGCCTCCACCACGAAGATCGCCACCGCCGTCGCCGCCCTCAGCGCCCTCGGCCCCGACCACCGCCTCACCACCCGCACCGCCCTGGAGGCGGACACCGGCGAGCTGGTCCTGGTCGGCGGCGGCGACCCCACCCTCACCGCCCGCGAGGACGCCCGGGGCCTCGCCAGCCTGCGCACCCTCGCCGAGAAGACGGCCGCGGCACTCAAGAAACGGGACGTGCGCAAGGTGACGCTGTCGTACGACACGACGCTCTACGCCGGTGAGGAACTGCACCCGATCGGGGTCAACGAGAACCTCGCCCCCGTCACCGCCCTCATGGCCGACGAGGCCCGCACCGACGACTCCACCAGCGGCCCCGCCCCGCGCGTCGCGGACCCGGCCGACGCCGCCGCCCGCGCCTTCGCCGGGTTCCTCGGACAGCACGGCGTCACCGCGTCCGCCCCCGGCCCCTCCAAGGCCACCGGCCGCGCCGACACCCTCGCCACCGTCTCCTCGCCCCCGCTGTCCGCCCTGGTCGAGCGGATGCTGACCACCAGCGACAACGACCTCGCCGAGGCCCTGGCCCGCCACACCGCCGTGGCGGGCGGCCGGACCGCCGACTTCGAGGGCGGGTCCGCCGCCGTGGGGGAGCGGCTGAAGCGGCTCGGCCTGCCGGTGAGCGGCGCACGGTTCCACGACGGCAGCGGCCTGGACCGCACCGACCTGGTCACCGCCGACCTCCTCACCGCGCTGCTGGCCGAGGCCGCCGACCCGGCCCGCCCCCAGCTCCGTGCGGTCCTCACCGGCCTGCCCGTCGCCGGCTTCACCGGCACGCTGGCCGGCCGCTACACGGACGGGGCAGCGGGCCTGGTCCGCGCCAAGACCGGCACCCTGACGGGCGTCAACACCCTCGCCGGCACGGCCACCACCCCCGACGGCCACGTCCTGGCCTTCGCCTTCCTGGCCAACGACACCACGGACCCCTGGACGGCCCAGTCCACCTTGGACAAGGCAGCAACGAGCCTGACGTCGTAGCTGCGGGCAGCCGCGTGCCGCCCCAGCTGCGGGCAATCGTGCCTCCCCCAGTGCCTGAACGGCCTGGGAGGTACCCCCAGGGCGATGGGGGTCCCCCCGCTCGAGCGAAGCCGAGAGTGGGGGAGGGTGGGCGCTGGGGGTACCCCCTCTGGGGGAGGCACCCCGCGAACGCGGCGAGTGACACGCCGGTACCTCAGCAGCAGCGCGGGGTACGCCGGAGAACGCCGGTACGTCAGCAGCAGCGCGGGGTACGCCGGTACGTACGTCAGGGACAG
>NZ_JACBYP010000032.1 GCF_018982965.1 Streptomyces mayonensis
ACCACGGCCGCACACCCCGCCCCGCCCCCACCGGGTTAACCCCAAAATACGCGGCAAGCCCGGGGCGGGGGCGCGCCGGGGGGGCGCCGCGCGGGCGGGGGGGTTGTGGGGGGTGGGGTGGGGGGGGGGGGGGGGGGGGGGGGGGGGGGGGCCCCCCGGGGCGGGCGCCCCCCCCCGGGGGCCCGCCCCCCCCCCGGGGGGGCCGGGCCCCGGGCCCCCCCCCCCCGGGGGGGGGGGCCCCCGTCAGTCGTCCGAGAGGTGGTCCAGGGGGCGTGCTCGTCCTACTGGCCGTCCTGCCCGGTCTGCTGCCCGGCCTGTGCCTGCTGCTCGGCGACGGCCTTGCGGACCTCGTCCATGTCCAGCTTCCGGGCCTGCCCGATCACGTCCGTCAGCGCCTCCTCGGGCAGCGCGCCGGGCTGCGCGAACACGGCCACCTGGTCCCGCACGATCATCAGCGTCGGAATCGACTTGATGTCGAAGGCGGCGGCAAGCTCCGGCTGCGCCTCGGTGTCCACCTTGCCGAAGACCAGGTCGGGGTTGGCCTCGGCGGCCTTCTCGTAGACCGGGGCGAACTGACGGCACGGACCGCACCAGGACGCCCAGAAGTCGATCAGCACGAACCCGTTGTCCGTGACCGTCTGGTCGAAGTTCTCCTTGGTGAGTTCCACAGTGCTGGTCATGAGGTGATCCCTCTTCCTGGTTCGGGGGAGAAGCCGTCGGCACAACACTGCCGACCTGGTGGGTATTCCGCGCGCGTACCCATGTGGCCACGTCGCACACCACCCACCAGACTGGCCCCATGACGCAATCGGAATCCATCGCGTACGACGTCGTCGTGATCGGCGCGGGCCCCGTCGGGGAGAACGTCGCCGACCGCACCCGCGCGGCCGGGCTGTCCACCGCCGTCGTGGAGAGCGAACTGGTCGGCGGCGAGTGCTCCTACTGGGCGTGCATGCCCAGCAAGGCCCTGCTGCGCCCGGTCATCGCCCGGGCCGACGCCCGCCGCCTGCCCGGACTCGCCGAGGCGGTGAGCGGCCCCCTCGACGCCGCGGGCGTCCTGGCCCGCCGCGACGAGTACACCTCGCACTGGAAGGACGACGGCCAGGTCCAGTGGGTCGAGGGCATCGGGGCCGACCTGTACCGCGGCCAGGGGCGTCTCGCCGGGCCCCGCACCGTGGAGGTGGCCGCGCCCGACGGCACCCGCCGGGTGCTGACCGCCCGGCACGCGGTCGCCGTCTGCACCGGCACCGGCGCCGCCCTGCCCCCGCTCGACGGGCTCGCCGACGTCCGCCCCTGGACCAGCCGCGAGGCCACCAGCGCGGAACGCGCACCCGGCCGGCTGCTCGTGGTCGGCGGCGGGGTCGTCGCCGTGGAGATGGCCACCGCCTGGCAGGCCCTCGGCTCCCGGGTGACGCTCCTGGTGCGCGGCAACGCCGGCCTGCTCGCCCGGATGGAGCCCTTCGCCGGGGAACTGGTCGCCGAGGCGCTCACCGACGCCGGAGTGGACCTGCGGACCAACACCTCCGTCGAGTCCGTCACCCGCGAGAACGGCACCGTCGTCGCCGTCACGGACGGCGGTGACCGCTTCGAGGCCGACGAGATCCTCTTCGCCACCGGCCGTACGCCCCGCACCGGCGACATCGGTCTGGAGACCGTCGGCCTGGAACCGGGCTCCTGGCTCACGGTCGACGACAGCCTCCGCGTCGACGGCCACGACTGGCTCTACGCCGTCGGCGACGTCAACCACCGTGCCCTCCTCACCCACCAGGGCAAGTACCAGGCACGCATCGCGGGCGCCGCCATCGCCGCCCGTGCCTCCGGGGTGCCGATCCTCGAGTCGGACCCGTGGGGCGCGCACGCCGCGACCGCCGACCACGACGCCGTCCCGCAGGTCGTGTTCACCGACCCCGAGGCGGCGTCCGTCGGGCTCACCCTCGCCGAGGCCGAACAGGCCGGTCACCGGGTCCGTGCCGTCGACATCGACCTGGCCACGGTGGCCGGTGCGAGCCTGTACGGCGACGGCTACAAGGGCCGCGCCCGTATGGTCGTCGACCTGGAGGACGAGATCGTCCGCGGCGTCACCTTCGTCGGCCCGGGCGTCGGCGAGCTGATCCACTCCGCGACCGTGGCCGTCGCCGGCCAGGTGCCCGTCAGCCGCCTGTGGCACGCGGTCCCGTCCTACCCGACGATCAGCGAGGTGTGGCTGCGGCTGCTGGAGGCGTACCGGGACAACTGACCGACACCGCCGGTGCCCTCCGAGCCCCTCCGGGGCCCGCCCCGGCCCGCCTGGCCGCCCGCCTCAGCCGGCGGCCCTCACCCGGCCCCGAGGGCGGCCCGGCCTCCACGGCGCCCCGAGCCGCCCGGCCGCAACGGCTCATCCGGCCCAACGGCCCGCCGCGGCCCGGACGGCGGTCCTGACCCGCCCCGCCCGGCGTGGCGGGATCCTGCGGGGCCGGGCGGACCTGCCGGGGCCGAGCGGGGACTGGGCGGGGACTGGGCGGAGACCGATCGGGACCGGTGGGGTCGTGCCGCCGCGCGAAGCGGTCAGGCCGTAGGGCCGGGCAGGTCGAAGCCGAGGGCCGAGGCCGCCCGGTCCGGCGTCGGCTGCGACCACAGGCCGGCCATCGCGGTGTTCGACGCCAGTGAGCGCAGTTCGGCCCGGTCCAGGTAGAGCGTGCCGTCCAGGTGGTCCGTCTCGTGCTGCACGATCCGGGCGGGCCACCCCGCGAACACCTCGTCCACCTCACGCCCGTGCTCGTCCAGGGCCCGCAGCCGCACCTCGGCGTGGCGCGCCACCACCGCCTGCCAGCCCGGCACGCTCAGACAGCCCTCGAAGAACGCGGCCCGCGCACCGCCCACCGCCTCGTACGACGGATTGACCAGCACCCGGAACGGCTGCGGCACCCGCCCGCGCGCCACCCGCACCTCCTCGGGCACCGGCGCCGGGTCCTCGATCACCGCGATCCTCAGCTCCACCCCGACCTGGGGAGCGGCCAGACCCACGCCGGGCGCCGCGTGCATGGTCAGCCGCAGCGCCTCCACGAACCGCGCGAGGAGCGCGGGCGCCAGCTGCCCGTCGAACGGCTCGGCCGCGCGCCGCAGTACCGGTTCGCCGGCCGCGACGATCGGCAACGGCCCGCCGACGGCCAGCAGTTCCTCGATCCGCTCGGCAAGCGGGGCGCGACCACTCGGAGTTCCCATGACGTCAGGATGCCACGGCGTACCGCACCCGCCCGACCGGCACTGTGACGTACGCCACTTGGAAATCCGGGAACTCGGGCCCCTCCCGCTCCGACCACTGGGGACCGTCCCCTCCCGTCACGTCCCCGGAGCGCCCACCGATGACCACCACATCCCCGACCACCACGGACGAGGCTCCAGGCCGGGCCGCCTCGCCACGCCCGCCCGGCAGATGGTCCACCCTGCGCCCCCTGATCCTGCGCCTGCACTTCTACGCGGGCCTCTTCGTGGCCCCCTTCCTCCTGGTCGCGGCGACCACCGGTCTCCTGTACGCCGCCTCGTTCCAGGCCGAGAAGATGGTCTACGCCCACGAACTGACCGTCCCCGACGTCGGCGAGCGCAAGCTGCCGGTCTCCGAGCAGGTCGCCGCCGCCCGGCAGACGCACCCCGAGGGCAGCATCGCCGCCGTACGGCCCTCGCCCGCGGACGACGCCACGACCAGGGTGATGCTGTCCGGCGTCGAGGGCATCGACCCGGGCCACACGCTCGCGGTCTTCGTCGACCCGTACACGGCCGAGGTGCGCGGCGCCCTCGAACAGTACGGTTCGAGCGGTGCGTTGCCGCTGCGCACCTGGATCGACGAGTTCCACCGCGACCTGCATCTGGGCGAAACGGGGCGGCTGTACAGCGAGTTCGCCGCCAGCTGGCTGTGGGTGATCGCCGGCGGCGGACTCGTGCTGTGGTTCTCCCGCCGCCGTGCCCGCCGCAGGCTGCGCGGCACGTCGGGCCGCCGACGCACCCTGGGTCTGCACGGCTCGGTCGGCGTCTGGGCCGCGGTCTTCTTCATGTTCCTCTCCGTGACCGGTCTCACCTGGTCGACGTACGCCGGAGCCAACATCGCGGACCTGCGCGTCTCGATCGGGCAGACCACCCCGTCCGTGTCGGCGTCGGTGAGCGGGGGAAGCGGAGGAAGCGGGGGAGGGGAGCACGCCGGACACGGCGCCGCGGCGGGCGCCGACGGGGACGCCGCGCACGGCGTCGGTCTGGACAAGGTCCTGGCCGCCGCCCGCGCCGAGGGCCTCGGCGACCCGGTGGAGATCACCCCGCCCGCCGACGCCTCCTCCGCCTACGTCGTCGCACAGGTGCAGCGCAGCTGGCCCGAGAAGCAGGACTCCGTCGCCGTGGATCCGTCGAACGGAGAGGTGGTGGACGTCCTGCGGTTCGCGGACTACCCGGTGCTCGCCAAGCTCAGCCGCTGGGGCATCGACCTGCACACCGGCAGCCTGTTCGGCCTGCCCAACCAGATAGCCCTGATGCTCCTGGCTGCCTCCCTGATCGCGCTCATCCTCTGGGGCTACCGCATGTGGTGGCAGCGCGGCAGGGGCTCCGCCTTCGGCCGCCCGATCCCGCGCGGCGCCTGGCAGCAGGTGCCGCCGCTGCTCCTGGTCCCGCTGCTCGCGGCGGTCGCCGTCCTCGGCTACTTCCTGCCGCTGCTGGGCATCCCGCTGGCCGCGTTCGTCGCGCTCGACGTCGTGCTCGGAGAGATCGCCCACCGGCGGGGCCGCCGCACCTACGCGGGCGGCGCGACGGGCAGACGCTGACGGCCGCGCCGGGGGCGCGGCGGTGCGCACCGCCGCGCCCCCGGCGGCACGCCGCCACGCGGGAACCGCGCCCTCAGAGACCGGCGAAGTCGCCCGCCAGCGCGGAGGCGATCCGCAACTGGGCGTCCGCCTCCTCCTGGCGGCCCTGCCGTTCGAGGGTGCGGCCCAGCATCAGCCGGGCGTACTGCTCGACGGGGTCGCGTTCGACGAGGATCCGCAGTTCGGTCTCCGCCCGCCGCAGCTGGGCCGAGTGGTAGTAGGCGCGGGCCAGCAGCAGGCGCGGTCCGGTCTGCTCGGGCACCTCCCCGACCAGCCCGGCCAGGACGCGCGCCGCGGCGGCGTAGTCCTTGGCGTCGAAGAACATCCGCGCGCGCTCCCAGCGCTCCGCCGGCGTTCCGTGGCTGTAGTACGTCGTGTCCACTCCGACCTCCTTCGGCGTCTGCAACCACGACCGAAGGTTGAACATTCCACCACTGCTGGTGCGGGGCGGCGCCCGGTGGCCGTGTCCGCCCCACGGGGTGACACCGGGGGGACCGTCTGACGCGGGCGGCCGGGCAGGGTTAGGTTGTGCGCCATGAGCAACCTCGACCGCGAGGCGGTCCCCAGCCTGTGCGGCGGCCGCGGCTTCGTCGTGGCAGAGCCCGTGCGCGAACTCCTCAGCCCCCGCAGCGTCAAGCTCGGCGAGTCCACCGGGGTCCGCCGGCTGCTGCCCAACCTGGGCCGCAGGATGGTGGGCGCCTGGTGCTTCGTCGACCACTACGGTCCCGACGACATCGCCGACGAGCCCGGCATGCAGGTGCCACCGCACCCGCACATGGGCCTGCAGACCGTGAGCTGGCTGCACGAGGGCGAGGTACTGCACCGCGACTCCACCGGCAGCCTCCAGACCATCCGCCCGCGCCAGCTGGGCCTGATGACCTCCGGCCGCGCGATCAGCCACTCCGAGGAGAGCCCGCGCTCCCACGCCCGGTACCTGCACGGGGCGCAGCTCTGGGTGGCCCTCCCCGACGCCCACCGGCACACCGACCCGCACTTCGAGCACCACGCCGAACTGCCCCTGGTCACGGCCCCCGGCCTGACGGCCACCCTGCTCCTCGGCACCCTCGACGGCACCACGTCGCCGGGCACGACGTACACCCCCGTCGTCGGCGCCGACCTGGCCCTGGCCGCCGGCACGGACGTACGCCTGCCGCTGGAACGGGACTTCGAGTACGCCGTCCTGTCCATGTCCGGCGAGGCCCACGTCGACGGCGTGCCCCTGGTGCCGGGCTCGATGCTCTACCTGGGCTGCGGCCGGGACGAACTGCCCCTGCGGGCCGACTCGGACGCGGGCCTGATGCTCCTGGGCGGCGAACCGTTCGAGGAGGAGCTCATCATGTTCTGGAACTGGATCGGACGGTCGCAGGAGGAGATCGTACAGGCCCGCCGGGACTGGATGGAAGGGACACGGTTCGGCGAAGTGAAGGGCTACGACGGCGCCCCGCTGCCTGCCCCCGAGCTGCCTGCGGTGCCGCTGAAGCCGCGCGGGAGGCTTCGCTGACCTGCGGGAATGGGTGCCGGGCCGGTTGTGCTCGATCGGCCGGCCGTCCTGCGTCGTCCTTCCCGGGCTCCTCGCGGGCGCTGTGCTGTTGGGTTTGCTGCTAGCCCGATGCGCTGTGCTGTACCCGTCGAGGGTGTGTCCGTCTGTGGTTGGCTGGGGCAGGACACTTGCTAACCCTTTGCTAACTCTACTGACGCGTCATCAGGTGTCGACGGAGTTCGTGGCGCACCTCTGCCGTGGTGGCGTTGTCATTGCAGGCTGGGTCACCACCGGATGGATTCCGGGCCGACGGGCGGCCGTGGCACGCTCTGGCGCACGGACTCGCTACTCAGCCTGTCCCCTTGTCGAGGTTCTACAAGAGGTGTGTCTGCCGTAGCGGTGAGGTTGGTGGACTGACCGTGATGCGGGCGTTGGATCTGGCCGTGGCACCCGATCGGCCGTGACCGGGGACGTGGGGCGGTCGTGTGGGTGCTCACGCCTGCTCCGCGGCGACGTCCTTGATGATGGGGTAGAAGCCCCGAGCGGTGAGCGGGCCGATGGACACGGCGGCCACGCGGCCCTTCTTGTCCAGCACATAGGTGGTGGGTACGGCACGCGCGGCCAGGCTCTTGAAGCCGATCAGAGTGCGGCTGTCGGGGTCGTAGAGACTGGGGTAGGTGATACCGAAGTTGCGCTCGAACGACTTCGCCGCGGTCTTGGTGTCCCGGATGTCGATCCCGAGGAACTGCACCCCCAACGGCACGGTCTGCTCGGACAGCCTCTTCAGCTCGGGTGCTTCCTTCCGGCACGGTCCGCACCAGGAACCCCAGATGTTGATCACTACGACGTGGCCGCGCATGTCGGCGATGTCGGCGGGCTTGCCATCCAGGGTGGTGCCCGCCACGGGCGGGGTTACGGACCGTTCGGACGGCTTGAGGTACCGCGAGGAGCTCCCCTTCGCAGCGCCCGGCGTCCTCGTACCGCTGCCGCCAGTGTCCTGCGCGCTGCCGCAGGCGGTGAGAGCGGCGGCCCCGGCGAGCGCGCCGGACAGGACCCGGCGGCGCGACGGTCCGGCCGGGCGGACATCTGCGGGAGGCCGTCGTGGGAATATGCCAGTGATTCTCAGCGCGGTTCCTCCTTGGTGAGCTGCACCGCGTCGTCCCCCGAGCGCAGGTCGAGTTCGTGGTGGAGCAGCTGGATCTCTTCGCGCAGCCCCGCGATCTTCGCGTCCGTGCTGTCATCGTCGGTGGAGGCATGCGCGGCCTGCCGGGCATCCGCAACGTTGCGACAGGATGCCTGTTCCGTCCCGGACCGCTGGAACATCATGTGACAGCCGCGGCCCTTGAGCATGGGCCGGACACAGAGGGCGTACGTCAGTACACCGGCTGCGGCGGTGAACAGCAACGGCAGAACATAGCCGGTCACCGGGCTTGCTCCCGGTCCTTCGGGCTGGGTTCCGGCGTGAGCCGCTTGCGCAGACCGTCGACCTCCGCACGGAGGACGGCCAGTTCCTGCTCGCGCGGGTCGGCCTTGGTGGCCGGGGCGGTGGCCTTCTTGTTGCCGGACCGCATCATGAACCACATCATCAGACCCATGCCGACCGGGCAGGCCAGCGCGGGCAGAACGTAGAGGATCTCACTCATGGAGAACTCCTGTCGGGGTCGGTACTGCGGTGGTCTCCGCGCGCGTGAGGGTGCGGCGGAGCTTGCGTTCGGACAGCCGCCCGTAGGAGAAGGGCTGGTCGTTCAGGAGGATGCCGGGGGCGAAGAGCACGCCGGCCTCAGTGCCGATGCGCATGCCCTCCTCGCTGCTCAGGTCGATCTCTGTGATGGCCAGGGGGTGGTCGGCGCCGACCTCGGTCAGGACCTGCTTGGCGTGCTCGCACAGCACGCAGTCGGCCTGAGTGAGTAGCGTGATCCGGTGCGGGGCGCTGGGGGGAGTCATGTCTGCCGCCCTGCCTTCAGGTCGGCGAGCAGCTTGTCGACCTTGACATACATCGTGTAATTGGGGGCGCCACCGTAGTCCGCCCGCCACTGGATCTTGCCGTCGGGGCCGACCAGGACGAAGCTGTGGCCGTCGCGGGAGTCGCCCATCATCCCGTACTGGTTGGCGTTGTACTCCTTGGAGACCTTCAGGTCGGGGTCGGACAGCACCGGGGTGGTGAGCTTCTCGTCGGTGACCTTGCGCTTGACCAGGTCGGCTGAGTCGGTGGTGACGGACAGGACCTGATCAATGCCGGCGGCCTTGACCTGGTCGGCGGCCTTCTCCAGGTCTCGGATCTGGTCCCAGCACGGCTGGCAGGTCAGACCCTCCTGGAAGTACAGCAGGACCGTTTTGCCCTTGTAATCGGCCAGGCTCTGCGTGCCCCCCGCGCTGGAGGACAGGGAGAAGCCTGGGGCGCTCTGTCCGATGCTGGGGCTGCCGACGTCGTAGCCGGTGTTCGGGGACTGCTCGGACTGGCGGAACACGAAGTACAGCATGGCGGTCACCGCGATCACGGCCGCGGTGACGAGCGCGGTGACGCGGCGCCGCCGGCTTCGTAGCTGACGCTTTTGTTCCTCCTCGCGCAACACCTGGGCCTTTACACGCCGGGCGGCCTTGTTCGCGGCCTTGGTGCCGGGCTTCGGTGCGGCCTTCGCGCCGGGCCGGGTGTCAGCGGCCATCCGTGGCGACCTCCTTGGTCGTGTTCGGGGACTGAGTTGCGGCCAGTGCCGCGGTTGCGTGCGCGGAGGAAGTGCCCCCGCCGATGTTGGAGCCGGTGCAGCACGCGGAGGCAACGGCTTCGGGCCCACCGGTGCCCTCCTCTGCGGCGGGTGTTCCGCCGTCTTCTGGGTCTGGGGCCACGGTTCGCAGGGCGTGTCGGATCACCAGCGCGAGCAGGGCCACCGCGAGCAGCGCCACTGCCCAGCCTGGTATCCAGGCGAGCGCGTCGGTGACCATCGAGGCGTAGTGGTCGAGATCGGCGGCGAACCGGGCCCGCCAGCCGGTGGTGCCCATGTCCGGGCCTCGGAAAGCGAGAACGACGGTCAGCGCGCCCATGGTCACCAGCAGCACCCCGGCCAGCAGGTCGCCCAGCGGCAGGCTGCGCTCGAAGGATCCGGCGCGCATCCGCACACGGCGGCTCTGCAGCACTCGGGCGGGGCCGCGGTGGCCACGCTCCCAGGCCAGGGCGATCACGACCAGCGGGGCGACCATACCCAGCACGTAGACGAGCCCCACTCCGAGCGCGGCCAGGAAGGAGCCGCTCGCCCCGGACAGCACCACCACCCCGGCGAGCACTGGCGCGCAGCACGCGCTGGCGATCCCGGAGAACGCACCCAGCCCGTATGCGGCGGCGAACCCACCGCCCTGGCGCGGCGTCCCGCCGGCCGGCATGGGCAGTTTCGGCTTCCACCCCACCAACACCGCCAGACCGCCGGCGAGCATCAGCACCCCGCCGATCAGATAGACCCACAGGTGGTACCGCTGCAGCGCCGAGGAGATAGCGGCGGCCCCGAGTCCGACCGGCACGATAATTGTCGCCACTCCCGCGCCGAACGCCAGCGTCGCCGCGACCACCCGGCCGCGGGAACGGAAGCCGGTGGCGAAGTAGGCGGGCAGCATCACCGAGACACAGCACGGGGCCAGTAGGGCCACCATGCCGCCGAGGAACGACGCCAGCAGCGTCGTCCCGAACAACAGCTCGCTCATCCACCAGCCCTTTCCGGCAGGCCGCAGGTCACACGACCCGCAATCACCTATGTGACTTAGGACCTAAGGTACATAGGAGTTAGAGTTCTTGTCGACCCGGCCCCCGAACTGGCCCCGCCGGTTCCACCCGATCGGTGCCGGGCCGGCCGGGCCGCCCCATACGCAGCGGAAGGTGCTGTTCGTGTCCGTCGACATCAGTCAAGTGGTGGGCTCCGGCTCCCTCCTGCTGGCCGCCCCCATCGCGCTGGCCGCAGGCGCCATCACCGTCGCCTCGCCCTGCTGTCTGCCCCTGGTCCCCGGCTATCTCTCCTACACCACCGGCATGACCGCCGCCGACGCCCAGGCAGGCCAGGGTGGGCGGGCCCGTTCGCGGGCGTTGCTCGGCACCGCACTGTTCGTCCTCGGCTTCGCGGCCGTGTTCACCGCCTACGGCGCTCTGTTCGGCTCCGTCAGTACCCTGCTGCTCGCCCACCAGGAGACCATCATCCGTGTGCTCGGCGTGCTCACCATCGTGCTGGGCCTGATGTTCATGGGCATCCTGGAGCGCATCCCGCTCCTGTCACGCTCCTTCAAGCCCCGCTTCACTCCGCGTGCCGGGCTGGTCGGCGCGCCGCTACTCGGCGTGATGTTCGGCATCGGCTGGACGCCCTGCATCGGCCCCACGCTCGCCGCCGTGCTCTCCCTCTCCCTGACCACCGGCTCCGCCGGACGCGGTGCCCTCCTAGCCTTCCTCTACGCGGTCGGCGTCGGCATCCCCTTCCTGCTTTTCACCCTCGCTCTGGGGAAATCGCTGCGGGCTTTCGCCTTCGCGCGCCGCCACACCCGCACCGTGCTCCGCGTCGGCGGAGTGCTGCTCGTGCTCGTCGGCATCACCCAGGTATCCGGCCTGTGGAGCCTGCTGATCTCCCAGATGCAGACCTGGATCAGCGGATACGCACTCCCGCTGTGAACCCGCCTGCTCGCGCAGCGGCGTGCTTCGGGCCCGTACGCGGAGACGGGCGCCGGAGCGGCGCGGAACAACGGCCGCCAGCGCTCCAGCCCGGCCCGCGCCGAGACCTGTTGAGCCCTGCGTGCCGGTTCCGGCGGACCGGCGCGCCCGGTTTCCACATGCCGCCGCGCCGGATCAGACCGGCTTGCGCGCGGCAATGCGCTCGACGATGCCGAGCTTGAACCGGTCCCGCTCCTCGATCTGCAGTCCCGCCGCCTCGACGTGCCGCAGCGGGCGGCGTCGGAAGTGCTCACCACCGAGCGGCACGGTGACCAGTTCCAGTAGCCGCTGGAGGGCGCGGGCCGACCAGGCGGAGGCGATGACGTGGTCCAGGAGCAGCAGACGGCCGCCGGGCCGCAGGACCCGGACCATCTCCGCGACCGCCCGCTTCTCGTCCGGGATGGCGCAGAGGGACAGGGTGGCCACGACGGTGTCGAACGAGGCGTCGTCGAACGGCATCTCCTGCGCGTCGCCCTCGCGCAGCGTCGCCGTACGGCCGAGCCCGTCTGCGCGACGGCGGGCGATGTCCAGCATGGCCGGACTCCACTCGAGTCCGGTGAGCTCGACATCGGCCGGGTAGAGGGGCAGGTTGAGACCGGTACCGACGGCGACCTCCAGGACCCGGCCGCCGGCCCGCGAGCAGATCCACCTCCGGCTCTCACCGAACAGCGTTCGGTCGAAGAAGCTCATCTGCCGGTCGTAGGAGCGGGCGTGCCGGTCCCAATAGCGGCGCAGCCGTTCGTCCGTGTCACTGGCAGCAGGCATGAGCACAGCCCTTTCGTCGTCTCGGGGGAGATGCGGGTGGATCCGGTCGTGCGGAAGGACAGTGGCGCACCGGAATGGCGGCCTCCGGTCAGCGCAGCCCGGCGGTCATCAGTAGCTCGGCCTGGCCCTGCTGGCGGATCTCCAGCGCTACCAGGGCCAGGACGAGCACCATCCAGCCGATCCGGCCGGGACGCACCCGCAGCACCGGGCCGCGCCGGACGAACACCCCGGCCAGGAGCCGGGCCAGGGCGGCGACGGCGACCACCGCGACCAGCAACCCGGCCGGGTTGTAGCGCCAGGCCATCGAGATATCGCCACGGAAGACCGCCACGACCGAGCGTGTCAGCCCACACGTCGGCGCCATGATCCCGGCATCGTGCGTCGGCCCGTGCAGGTCGACGGGGAACATCCCCCACACCGCCATCGCCACCCCAACGGCGACGATCACGGCGCCACCCGCGCCCAGCCACCACCAGCGGGCGTTCCGTGACTCGAAACCGATCCGTGCCTGTGGCAGCCAGCGTGCACCGGGCGGAGCGTCGGACGGGGCCCAGGTTTCTGTCATGGCACTCCTCACCTGCATACGACCGCGGCGCTGAGCAGAAATGGTTCAGGCGGCAGCGCCACGCTCGGCGAGCATGTCCACCATCAGCTTCATCTCCGACTCCTGGCCCTGGACCATACTCTCGGCCAGGCGCCGCACCTTCGCATCACCGGCCATGTCGGCGGCCGTCTCAGACATCTCGATGCCGCCCTTGTGATGTGCTGTCAGCAACCGCAGGTACAGCACCTCCGCAGCCTTTCCCTTGGCCTTGCGCAGCTGGTTCATCTGGGTGTTGGTGGACATGCCCGGCATGAGCGAGCCGTCGTGCGCCTCGTACATGGGCATGGACATCGACCCGTGACCGTGGCCCTCATCCATCCAGGCCATCGGCGGCTTCTGCGAGGACTTGGGCACGTCCCACGCCTCCAGCCAGCCCAGCAGCATGCCGCGCTGATTGGCTTGGGTGTTGATGACGTCGTACGCCAACCGCCGCACGTCCTCGTCGTCGGTGCGATCGCGCACGATGAACGACAGCTCCACCGCCTGCTGGTGATGGATTGCCATGTCCCGGGCGAAGCCCACATCCGCCGAGCCCTCACTCGGCGTGTCGTCCCCGCCGGGCCGCATCGCGATCAGCACGGCCGCCGCCACGGCCAGGGCAAGGACGACGGAGGCCACGGCGAGCCACCAGGGCCGTCGCCGTGCGAATGTGATCGGTTCCATCAGCCGATCCCTCCGGTGCAGGCCGCGCCCGGCTCAGGGGTCTGCGGGCCCTGCACATACTTGTCGAAGAACTCCGCCACCCGCGCATCGGATGCCTTGTTCACCTTCAACTGGTGACCCCAGGCGGTCAGCGTGATCGGTGAGGACTCGCTCTTGTAGGGGCTCATGAGGGTGTACGGGGTCTTGGACACCCGCTGGCTGAGTGTCTTGATGTCGGCGGCGGTGGCCTTGTCGTTGTAGGCGACCCAGACCGCGCCGTGCTCCAGGGAGTGCACGGCGTTCTCGTCCTTTATCGCCTGGTCGTAGACGTTGCCGTTGCAGTTCTGCCAGACCGGGGCGTGGTTGCCGCCGGCGGGCGGGTGCATCGGGTAGGCGACGGCCTTGTCGACGTGGGTGCGGCCCAGGTCGGGCCAGGTCTGCTCGCCGCGTACGGGGGCGGCCTGGGCCTTTTCCTTGTCGTTGGCGGAATCCAGTAGATACCAGCCGCCGACGGCGATGCCTGCGACGATCGCTGTGGAGGCGCCAATAGCGATGATCTTGTTGCGGCGCTCACGCTTCTGTTCGGCGCGGCGCATCTCCTCGATGCGGGCCCGGCGGGCTGCCTTCTGGGCCTTGGAGTTGGCTCCCATGGGATGTCCTTGTCCCCGCCGCTCCGCATTTCTTTGGGGCCGGCGGTGCTGCACGTGTAGTCGGTGTCGTCGTTGGACGCGGGGCGCCGCCGCGCGCTCTGCGCAGGCTTCGGCGCGGTGACCTAAACGAGCAGGAGTTGCAGCATGTGCAAGTCGGGAGGCCCTGGACCGCTGTCCGCGGGGGCGCGGCAACGGGACCGGCACGCGGTCGGCGGCTGCCCCGGCCGCACGCCAGGCTGGGGCGGGATCGCGATCGCCTGGGTGGTGCTGTGGACGGCGTCCGTGCTGGGCAAGTCACAACACGAGGGGGACGGCCGGCCGGACGCCTGTGGGCAGTGAGTCCGGTCGCAGTCGCTGCCCGGGGAGGCAGCCGTCGAGACGGCGGTCTGATCACCCCCGTTGTCACTCGCGTTCCGCAAGGTCGATGCCATGGTCACAGGGCCGGTGGACGCCATCGACGCCATGGGCGAAGCGTGAGCCGACGTCGCGAGGACGCATGCGGTGGCACTGGCGGCGAGTATGGTCAGCAGCAGTATCAGCAGCGTGCGTGCAGGCCGAAGCGGGCCCCGTCGGATACCCCGGCGGGCTGCTCGCATCGGTCTGGCCGACATGTCGTCCTCTTTCTGCGGCTGTTACCGGCCAACGGACGCGGCATCGCCCGAGTGGTCGTGCCGGTCCCTTTCCTGTCCCTGTGGTTCCGGATAGGTGAAAGTGCGACGGATGAAGTGGTTGGGCGCGACCAAGGTCTCCCGTACGACGCGCTCTTGATCGTCCAGGGTCAGCTCCAGCGCGAGCCGCTCGCCGGGGAAGCCCAGTGCGAGCACGGTGTTGCCCTCCGCATCGGTGAAGCGGGAGCTGAGCGGCGCCTGCCCTTTGGCATAGGGCTCGGAGTCGATGAACTGCTTCCCGGTGACCTCCAGCCTTGTCGGCGCGACCCGGGTGCGGTCGATGTCACTGGCCACCAGCTCATGCAGGGTGAAAGCGTCGATCGCGCGCATCGCCTTCACCACGCGCTGGAGCAGCTTCGCGTCGGGGCGGACCGGCCACATCACCCGCAGCGTGTCCTGACCGCCGCCCCAGCCCTGCGCGCCGGCCTTCACAGTGAGCAGGTTCAGCCCCTTGCGCCAGGTCACCCGCGCGTAGAAGCAGCCCTCACCACAGCCGCGGATCGCCAGCGCCCGGGTACGGCCGCCCGGCGTGGTCAGGGTGAGTCCGGCCTCGTACGAAAGTCTCGCCTCGCCGCCGTTGTCGCTGAGGTCGGTGTCCGGGGCGGTCAGCCGCACGACGACCTGGCCGGAGGAGGCGGTGGCGGCGATGCCGATTTGGTCCGCCCGTCCACCCGCCGTGATCGCGTTTCCGCTCGGCGGCGGCGCGAAGGGCAGCGCGGCATTCACATTTCGGGGCGGCTGGGTCACGCTCAGCAGCGCGGTGACGCCGAGCACGGCCACCAACGCTGAGGCCTCGACCCGGGCCAGCAGGTGGGGCGCGCTGCCGGCCAGCCTGCGACGGGCGGCGAGGGCCATTCCACAGGCCGCCCCCACCAGCGACAGCTTGACGACGAGAACCTGTCCGAAGGAGGTGTCCCACAACTCGGACCAGGACAGCAGCAACAACCCGGACAGCGTCCCGGTGAGCAGCACGACGAGCACGAGGGCCAGGGCGAGGCGGGCGTAGTGGCGCAATACCGCGCGGGCGTTCGACGCCCACCGCCAGGCCCGTCCCAGGCGTAGCACATGGACGAGCGCGCCGATCCACACCGCCGCCGCCAGCAGGTGGACCGTGGTAAGCACCGGCCCCCACACCGCCGACTCCGCCGCCGGATGGGCTCGCAGCCCCTCCGCGACTGCTGCCACGAACAGCGCCCCGGCAACAAGGCGCCGCTGCTTCAGCCGCAGCGCGACCATGGCCCCCAGCCAGGCCACCGTCCCGACCACCGCCAGGATCCCCGGCCGTCCGTCGAGCACTGCGGCCCCGGACGGCGAGGTGACCCCGTCAACCAGGCTGCCGCCTCCGGCGATCAGCACCGTCAGCCCGATCGAGGCCACCAGGCCGGCTGCCGTGCCGGGCAACACCCACGACCGGGGACGCCCGGCGCCCTCCGGGACGCGCTGCCGCGAAGCGAGCCGCTCCCCGACCAACCCGCCAAGAGACAAGGCAAAGGCCGCATACAGCACCCACCGCAGCGCCGCGGTTGCCGGAGCCCCGCTCACCTGCTGCCTGCCCGGCGCGCCGGAAGTGGACCCCAGCTCCGCCGTTACGGAGCCCACGGCGAAGCGGTACGTCCCGCTCATCACGTCGCCGTCCTCCGCGACCGCCTGCCAGGTGACCGTGTACACGCCCGGCCCCATCATCGAACGGACCGGTGCTGTCAGCTGCTTGCCACCCTCGCTGCGGGCGACCGCGCCGTGGGGCACGGACGCCCCGCCGGGTGCCGTGATGTGCAGCGCCTTCGCCCCGCTGGGCCGTACCGGCTCGTCGAAGACCAGGGCGATTTCCTTGGGTGCGGTCGGTACCGCGCCCTCGATCGCCGGGGAGGCGAACAGCAGAACCGCATGCGCTTGCGCCGGCGCTGGACCGGTCAGTAGCCCGGCCAGGGCCAACAGGACCGCGGCCGTCAGACGAGCGGCCCAGCGGGCCCACGCACCACACATCCTAAATACCTAAGTTCACTAGGAGATTGTGCCGGTCAACCTACCAGGCCCGGTCTGCCGGGCAGTGGGGTGGGGTCAGTAAGCGGGCTGTGGGGCGGCAACCGGCGGTGCGGTCGGGAGCGGGCAGGCGTTCATGCCGCTCGCGGCCACCGCAGGCTCGACGGCCACCACGAGCGGCAGCACCAGTACCGCGCCCGCCACCAGCGCACCGCCCCAGGCGATGGCACGCTTCAGCGGCCGCTGCGGAGCGAGGAGTCGACGCACCCGGCCGGCCGCGTGCCCGCCCGACGCGGCCAGCGAGGCCGCCGGAACCCCGGCTCCGGCCATCTCCACCAGCGCGCTGGCCAGCGTCAGCGCGTCCGACCGGGCCGTCGCCTCGTCGTCGGCGGCCAACTCCACCAGCCGCCGTGTCTCGCTCGCCGCGGTACGGAAGAGGGGCACGCGGGGGAAGGCCCGCTCCAGCGCCTCCGCATAGGCCAGCACCAGGTGGTGCCGCTGCCGGATGTGGGCCCGCTCGTGGGCGATCACGGCATCCAGAGCGCGCGGCTCAAGGGTCGTCAGCGCGGCGGTGGTCAGCACGACCCGGTGACCATGACCGGGTAGGCAGTACGCCGCCGGACGGTCGTGGTCCAGCACCGTGACCCCGAGATCGGGACGATGACGGCCCGCGAGATCCAGGACGGCGGCGTGCTCGGACCGCTGACGGCGGGCCCGTACGAGAGCGGCCGCCAGGCACCACCCGATGCGCGCGACCAGCGCAAACGCCAGCACGGTTCCGCTCGCCGCCACCGCCGCCCCGCCGGGCGCCGCGTACTGTGCCCGCAGCGCCATCACGCACTCCTGCAGCATCGCGGCGAGGTTCCCGCTGACAGGCACTGTGGGTACCGCCACCGCCAGCCCCGCCAGCGTCACCGAGATGATCACCGTCGCGGTCAGCGCATGCCACGCCCAGATGCCGAGCCGTGGCGCACGGTCCAGCCACGACGCCCGCTTCAGCCAGAGCGGACCGAGCCCACCCAATACGGCGGAGTAGCCAAGAAGCAGCAGCGCGACCGTCATCACCTGCCCCCATCCGCCCGCGCGGCGAGCGCGGCCCGCAGCTCGGCGACCTCGTCGGCGTCCATCTCGTCGAACAGCCGCACCAGGGTCGCGGTACGGTCCGCGCCGCTCTCCCACACCTGGTCGATGAGCGAGGCCGCGTACTCCTCACGGCTCTTCGTGGACGTGTACCGGTAGGCGCGGCCGTCCTTGGCTCGCGACAGCCAGCCCTTGCGGTGCAGAATCTCCGTGACGGTGTGCACGGTGTTGTAGGCCAGCGGCTGCGGCCGGTCACCGTTCAGCTGATCCAGCACCGCGCGGACCGTCACCGGCTCACCACTGGTCCAGACGACATCCATGATCGCCTGCTCCAGCTCCCCGAATCCTCGCACCAGCCGCCCTCCTCAGACCAAAACCTAAGCGACATAGTACGTGCTGCAGCCCGGCCGACGTCCAGGCACACTACGTGCGGTCTCCGGCTCACGCCGTCATACGGAATGGTCCGCTGCGCGGTGACTTCGAGTTCCCGCCCGGTGCCCGGGTCGTGGCATACGACCGGGGCACCGGGCGGCGGCGCGCTTCTGCGAGTGGCCACCCATCCTTCGATCGTCTTGTGGCCTGATTCCAATTTGGCGCTAGAAGCGTCCGAGCCCAACCGGTCGAGGGGCGGGGTTCGATAGGGCAGTTCTATGGGTCCGTGAGCGCGTGCGGATCATGCCGCATCAGCCCGTGAAACCAGTCCGCTGCCGAGAGATGCCAGGACTCGGTTCCGTAATTCGTGCACCCGGCGGTCTCAGCGCTGTAGCGGTGATCCTCGCGGTGGCGTGGTGAAGCCTATGCGGTGGGCGCGCAAGAGGGGTTTCTATATACCCCCGGGGGGTATATAGTCGCCGTCAGCGCCCTGAACGGGCGGCTTCGGTAGGCGCTTCTATTTCTTGGGAGAGGGCATGCGGAATCACTCCGATCACGGCGGACACGGTGCAGCCCAGCCCGGCGGGCTGTCGGTGTCGCAGAGTGGGTACACCCTGGAGCTCGAGTCGGCTGTCCTCGCCGCAGGGGTGCAGCCGGTGCGCTTCCGGGTCGTCGGTCCCGACGGGCGGGCGGTGACCGATTTCGTGGCCGAGCACGAGAAGGAACTGCACTTCATCGCCGTGCGGCGGGACACGGCCGGGTTCCAGCACGTCCACCCTGTGCGTGACGAGAAGGGCGACTGGAGCGTCGAACTGGACCTGACGCCTGGCGACTGGAGGTTCTTCGCCGACGTCCACCCGGCCGGCCACGACGGAACCCTGACGCTCGGGATCGACGCCGCGGTCGCCGGGGTGTACGAGCCCCGCCCGTTGCCCGAGGCCACCGGCGTCGCGAGGGTCGGCGAGTACACCGTCGCCCTCGACGGCGCGCTCGTGCCCGACGAGGCGAGCGAGCTGACCCTCACCGTCAGCCGCGACGGCCGTCCCGTTACCGACCTGCAACCCTACCTCGCCGCATACGGGCACCTCGTCGCCCTGCGGGTCGGCGACCTGGGTTATCTGCACGTCCACCCGGAGGGCGAGCCCGGTGACGGCACCACCGCCTCGGGCCCCGGCATCACCTTCCTGGCCGTCGCGCCCACCCCCGGCACCTACCGGCTGTACCTGGACTTCCGGCACGCCGGCGTTGTCCGTACCGCCGAGTTCACTGTGCGGGCCGCCCACAACCCCCACGCGGCCCAAACCGCCCACGCCGCCCAGACCGGCGCGGCCGCCGAGCCCGCGCACGAGGGCCACCGGCACGGCCACCCGACGCACTACGCCCACCTCTGACTGTGAACGTAAGGAGCGTCATGCCTCGCCTGAACCCCCTCACACCCGACACGGCGGTCGGCGCCTCGCGCGACCTCCTCGCCGACCTGGTCTCCCGCCACGGCCAGGTCGGTGACATGGTCGCCACGATGGCGCATTCCCCCGCCGTGCTCGGTGGCTACCTCCAACTCAGCCGCGCCATGGGCCGGGCCAAGCTGGACCGCCGGATCAGCGAGCGAGTCTCGGTCGCCGTCCAGGCCCAGCAGGGCTGCGGACTCTGCCTCGACGCGCACATCCATGCCGCCCGCACCCTGGGCGTGGAGGAGGAGGAGATCGAGCGGGCCCGCGCCGGCACCTCGGCCGATCCCGCGATCGCCGCGGTCGTCGCCCTCGCCCTCCAGGTCTACCGGGCGCCCGCGTCGATCACCGACGACCAGGTCGCCGCCTTGCGCGAGCACGGCTTCAGCGACCGCGCGATTTCCGACGTCGTGGGCGTCGTCGCGCTCAACCTCCTCACCGGCGCCTTCAACCTGCTCGCCGGTCTCACCCCGGAGAGCACCGCCCGTGCATAGAGATCTCCCCGCCTGTACCCGCGGGGCACGGCCTCCGTCCCGGAGCCGTGCCCCGCCGCATGGACACGGAAGGAAACCGCCATGCGTCTGTTCGCCCTCCGCGACTACCGCCGCCTGTTCGGCGCCCAGGTCATCGCCCTGTTCGGCACCGGGCTGACGACGGTGGCCCTCGGCCTGCTCGCCTACGACCTAGCCGGTCCGAACGCCGGCATGGTCCTCGGCACGGCCCTCACCATCAAGATGGTCATGTACGTGGTCATCGCCCCGTTGGCCGCCGCGTACGTCGACCGGCTCCCCAGACGAACGCTCCTCGTCCTCCTCGACGTGGTTCGCGGCGCGGTGGTCCTCGCGTTGCCGCTGGTTACCGAGGTCTGGCACGTCTACGTCCTGATCGGCCTGCTGCAGGCCGCCTCCGCGGCGTTCACGCCGACGTACCAGGCAGTCATCCCCGACATCGTCACCGACGAGTCCGCCTACACGCGCGCCTTGTCGGCGTCCCAGGTCGCCTCCACCATGGAGAGCCTGCTCAGCCCGGTGCTGGCGGCCGTCGCCCTTGCGTTCCTGAGTTTCGACCGGCTGTTCCTCGGCACCTCCGCCGGATTCCTCCTCTCCGCTCTCCTCGTTCTGTCGGCGCGCGTCCCGGATGCCCGGCCGAGCGCCCACACCAGGGCGTGGGACAAGGCGGCGGCGGGGATCAGGACCTTCCTCCGCACGCCGAGACTGCGCGGGCTCATGGCGCTCAACCTCGTGGTCGCGGCGGCCGGGTCGATTGTCGTCGTCAACACCGTCAACCTTGTCCGTGACGGGCTCGGCGGCTCGCAGTCGGACGTCGCCTGGATGCTCGCCGCCTCCGGAACCGGCACGCTGGTGGCCGCCCTCGTGCTGCCGCGTGTCCTCGACCGGGTCGCCGCCCGCACCGTGATGACGACCGGCGCCGCAGTCCTCGTCGGCGCCACGGGTGCCGCGGTGACGCTGGTCGCGACGGGAATCGCCACCTGGGCCGGCACGGCGGTGATCTGGAGCGCGATCGGCGTCGGCATGGCGCTGATCATCACGCCGACCGGCAAGGTGCTGCGCGCCTCAGTCGCCCGGAACGCGATCCCCGAGGCGTTCGCCGCCCAGTTCTCCCTGTCGCACCTGGCCTGGCTGATCACCTACCCCGTCGCGGGCTGGATCGGCACGGCAGCCGGCCTCACCCTCGCCTGGTCCGTCCTCGCGGTCCTTGCCGGGGCGGGAGCGGCCGGCGCCCTCCTGCTGTGGCCGCGCTACGACACCCCGGTGCCGGTCACCGGCCCAGTGTCCGGCGCACCGGCGAAGGACCGCTCCAGCCTGGCCAAGGCCGCCTGAGCTCAGCTCTAACGCGGCGGCGTCGACTCCCCGTCCCCGTGGTGCGGAGGGAACCCCGCTCTTCAGCGTCTGCAGCCCGCAGATCCGGACTCCATGCCCAGAGGGCGAGCGTCGAGGACCTGCGTGTCATACGGCCGCCGTGGGTGATCGGCCGCACTCAGCCGACGTCCCGGCCCCTCCAAGGTCGTGCCCTCGGAAGCGGGTCTGGACGTCGGCTGCGGACCGGCGTACAAGCGGTCATGGCTGCAGAACTCAGCTGGTGACGATCAGTTTTCGCCGCTGACTCCGACGTCCAGACGCCTCGTGAAGGTCTTGCCGCCGTCCTTCGACTCGTACACCCCGGTCTGTGTAGCAGCCAGGATGTGATCGGTTCCTGCGGCGGTGAGGGCCTGGGGCTGCCCCCCTGGGACCGTGCCAGTCTGCCGCCACGTGGTCCCTCCGTCGGTGCTGCGGTGCAGCGTGCCGGCAGTGTCGATGCCGTACAGGGCGTCCTTCGTCGGCCAGGACAGGAACGCCATCATCGGCTGCTGACCGGCGGTGAAGGTTTTGCCGCTGTCCGTGCTGCGTGCGACTCCCTCGGCGGTGGTGGCGAGGAGGAGGCCAGGATCCTCGGGGCTGACCGTGATGTCGAGGGCCTGGACGCTTGCCCCGTCTTTCCAGGTCTTGCCGTCCTTGCTGGTACGCAACAGGCCGCCGGTGGAATCGTAGCCGTAAACGGTGTCATGGACGTAGTCGAGCGCGTGGAAGTCGGACTTGCCGGAGAGGGACAGAGACTTCCAGGTCTTGCCCGCGTCAGTGCTCTTGATCAGTCCTTTGTTGCCACCGGTGGTGGGGTGGCCGCTGGCGTAGAAGGTCTTGGGCCCGGCCACCGTGAAGCCCATGAAGTCGTCTTTGCTGTCACCCACCAGGGTCGGCTTTCCCTGGGCGTCGGGGGTGTAGACGCCCTCGTGCGTCGCAACGTACAGACGCTGGTCGGAGGGGTCCAGACCGAGCCCATGGATGTGGCTCACCGTGACACCGGGTGCGGAGGCATCCGTATCGGCCTCGTCGCCGGAGCATGCGGTCAGGGTGAGCGTGAGCGCGGCGGCGAGGGCTGCCGCGGCGGCAAGGCGCGAGTTCATAGGTCCTCGAAGGAGAAGTTGTGCGGGCGCGGCGCGCCGTGTGCAGAGACCGGCGCGCCGGGGAGGAACGACCACCCGGGCCCGGAGTCGGAACCGGGTGGTCGATGGCGCGACGCGGGATCGACTGTGCGGCCGCGTCGCCCGACTCAGAGTCGGTCGAGGATGCTCTGGAGCTGCTCCACCTCGGCGGACTGGCCCTTGACGATGTCGTCGGCCATCTTCTTGGCGTCGGCGAACTTGCCGTTCTTCTGTTCGTCCTTGGCCATGCTGATCGCGCCGTTGTGGTGCTCGATCATCATTTCGGCGAACGCCTTGTCGAACTCGGTGCCCTTCATGCCCTTGAGTTCGTCCATGTCCGCCTCGGACATCATGCCGTCGCCGCTGCCGTGGCCTCCATGGTCCATGCCGGGCATGGACTCCATCTCGGTCGGCTTCCCCCAGGACTCCAGCCAGCCCTTCATCGTCTTGATTTCCGGGTCCTGTGCGTTCTCGATCTTTTGTGCGATGTCCTTGACCTCGGCGTCGGAAGCGCGGCCGTCGGCCAGCTTCGCCATCTCCAGGGCCTGCTCGTGGTGCGGGATCATCATCTGAGCGAACGTGACGTCCGCGTCATTGAAGTCCTTCCCCTGTTCCGCGCTCCCGGCGGCCTGGCCGGTGGCCGTCGCGGAAGCCGAGCTGTTGTTGCTGCCGTGATCCATACCGCTCATGTCGTCGCCGTCACCACCGCAGGCGGCGAGGAACAGGGAGCCGGCGGCGACGAGGCCCACTGCGGCGAGGCGACGGGCGGGCTTGCGGCGCAGAGCAGCGCGAGTGAAGGCAGTCATGGTTCGAGTCACCTTTTGTGTCGGTTTCGGGTGCTGTTTTGCCGTACGCGGAGTCGCGGGATCGCACGTGTGTGCGCACGCGAGTGCGGTTCGGCCTACAGCCGCAGGACCGACAACTGGGTGAGATCGGGGCAGCGTGGGGGTGGATTCGGTCGCAGCACGGCGGCGACCTGGGCGAGGAGCCGTGCCAACCACTCGCGATGTCTGGCGAAAGCGGACTTCAGCAGCGTGAGGAGCATCCATGCGCTGAACAGGACCGCCACGCACAACGAGAGCATGTCCATCGCCGCACCGGGGGCGTGCGTAGGTGACGCGTCCGATGGATCCGCCGCATGGCCGACCGGCTCGGTGTTCGTCAGGGCGAGCGGGCTCACGGCGTCGTGAGCTGTTGAGGTGCCGTCCATCGCCGACATGTGGGATGTGGTGCTCATGCCGGAACCGGAGGAGTCGTCGGGATGCCCCAAGGTGTGCATCGTGAGAACGCCGAACGCGAGCACGACGACGAGCAGTAGGTGCCCTAGGGCTCCTCCCGCGCGTGCATGTCGGCTCGGCCGCATTCCGCAAAACTCCGTTCCTGACCGTTGAACATCGGTCCATCCGACAGTACCGAACGGACGCGGGTCACGGCGCGAGAGGTACGCCCGAACGGAGATTACCGGCGGATCGTTGAAAGCTGTCACTGCGTTCGGAGGGGACGGCCGTCTCGGACCTGGTGAGGGGCTCCGTCGAGCACGGTGGTGACGTATGGGTGCGGCGGAGAGCCGCTGGAGCCCTTATGGTTCAAGGTGTTGTGAATTCACGAATGTGTGTATCGTGTCATCTATGCTGAGTCTTGCCACCGACCTTGACGCGTTGACCCGGTTCGGGCGGGCGCTGGCCGACCCGATCCGCTGTCGCATCCTGCTCGCGCTGCGCGAGGAGCCGGCCCACCCGGCCGCGCTGGCCGACCTGCTGGAGATCTCCCGCACCCGGCTGTCGAACCATCTGGCCTGTCTGCGGGACTGCGGATTGGTCGTCGCCGTGCCGGAGGGACGCCGGGTGCGCTACGAGCTGGCGGACGAGCGGTTGGGACACGCGCTGGACGACCTGCGCACCGCCGTGGTCGCCGTCGAGGCCGACAGGACCTGCGTGGACGCCGACGAAAAGGGCTGCTGCTGATGACAACGGACATCTCCCTGTCCCTCGGCCCGTCCCCGGCCCGCCGTGACGTCCTGGCCAAGCGCATACGTCTGTTGGTGGCCGCGACGATCACCTACAACGTGATCGAGGCGGTCGTCGCCATCACCGCCGGCACCATGGCTTCCTCCACCGCGCTGATCGGTTTCGGCCTGGATTCGGTCATCGAGGTCTCCTCGGCCGCCGCGGTCGCCTGGCAGTTCTCCGCCCGCGACCACGACCTGCGCGAAGCCCGCGAGAAGGTCACCCTGCGGATCATCGCCGTCTCCTTCTTCGCGCTCGCCGCCTACGTCTCCTTCGACGCCGTCCGCGCGCTGGCCGGCACGGGCGAGGCCGAGCGCTCCATACCCGGCATCGTCATCGCCGCCCTATCCCTGGCGATCATGCCGTTCCTGTCCCACGCCCAGCGCAAGGCCGGGCGCGAACTCGGCTCCGCCTCGGCGGTCGCGGACTCCAAGCAGACCCTGCTGTGCACCTACCTGTCCGCCGTGCTGCTGGTCGGCCTGGTCCTCAACGCCACCCTCGGCTGGTCCTGGGCCGACCCGATCGCCGCCCTCGTCATCGCCGCCATCGCGGTCAAGGAGGGCATCGAGGCGTGGCAGGGCAAGGGCTGTTGCGCTCCCAACACCACTGCCGTAAGCGCCGGTGCGGGCAAGGTCGAGTCGGACGCCTGCGGCAGCTGCGGCCCGGGCTGCGACTGCTGCTGACCGGCATCGGCCGAACGAGAGAAGGGCTCCGGCCCCGCGTGATGCGGGAGGCGGAGCCCTTTTCTCGTGGTCAGCGGGTGCTCTTGACGAGCAGCGGCAGGTCGTGGGCGTAGTCGTCGCTGGTGGTGCCGGCGGTGTAAACGACGTGGGCCATGTCGTCGGCGGGCAGGAAGGCGGCGACCTGGGCGCCGTGGTCGGAGGTGACGGTACCGTCGTGGTGCTTCTTGGGCTCCTCGACGGAGATGCCGAGGGTGAACGCGGCCTTCTTCACCTTGTCCAGGTCACCGGACAGGCCGGTGAAGTTCGGCCCGAACGTCTTGAGCCACTTGCCCAGACTCTTCGGGGTGTCGCGCTCGGGGTCGGTGGTGATGAAGACGACTTCCACGCTGTCCTTGACCGTCTTCGGCTGCTTGGACAGGGCGAGGGAGATGTCGCCCATGGTGGTGGGGCACACGTCAGGGCAGTTGGTGTAGCCGAAGAACATCAGCGTCGTCTTGCCGGCGGTCTGCTTGCGCAGATCGAACGGCTTGCCGGCGGTGTCGGTGAGTACCAGGTCGGGCTTGGTGAAGCCGCTGTCCAGCGCGGTGCCCCGGTAGGGGGAGTTGTCCGCCTGGGAGACCACGGCTGCGGGCTCCCCGTCGGCGTGGTGCTCTTCGGAGGCGCCGCAGCCGGCCAGGAGCATCGCGGCGGCGGTGGCGAGAGCGGCGGCGGTCAGGCGGATCGGACGCGTGCGGTGCTGCATGGTCGGCTTCTCAGTTCTCTTCGGACTCGGGCTCGGGCGCGGGCGCGGTGGCGGCCAGGACGGGGGCGAGGACGGCTTGCGTGAGGTGTTGGCCGCGGTCGGTGAGGCGGTACATCGCCAGTCGCCCGTCGCGGCGGGAGGCGGCCAGGTGCGTGGCGTGCAGGTGGTGGGAGACTTCCGGGTCTGGTCGACGAGGAGGTCAACCGGCATCCGCACAACGTTATTCGACACTGGCCCCCAGGCCCTGCGGCCGTGGGTGAACTCCGCCACGGGCAGTTCCCGGTACAGGAGGTCGCCGGCGTCGTCCCCGCGCACGTCACTCACGTCGAAATCCCTCGTTTTCCGGGTGGGTGTACAGCTCAGATGCCAATGGTGTAGTCGGCCGTCCAGGACTGCATCTGGCTGATCATGGCGCTCCACACCCCGGTGACCATGAGCAGCCCGGTCGCGATCATCATGCCGCCGCCGATGCGCATGACCCACTGGTAGTGGGCCTTGACCCAGGTGAAGACTCCGAGGGCCTTGCGGAAGGCGAGGCCAGCGACCAGGAAGGGCACTCCGAGTCCGAGGCAGTAGGCCACGGTCAGCAGGGCGCCGCGGGAGGCACTGGCCTCGCTGAACGCCAGCGCTTGCACGGCGGCCAGGGTCGGGCCGATGCACGGCGTCCAGCCCAGGCCGAACAGCACCCCCAGCATCGGCGCCCCGGCCAGGCCGACGGCCGGACGCCGGTGCAGGCGCCATTCCCGGCTCATTCCCGGCAGTACGCCCATGAACGACAGGCCCATCACGATCGTCAGGCCACCCAGCACCCGGATCAGCAGGTCCTGGTGTTCCATCAAAGTGTTGCCCGCGTAGCCGAACGCGGCGCCGAAGGAGACGAACACCCCCGTGAACCCGGCCAGGAACAGCAAAGTGCCGGCGAGGATTCGGCCTCGGCGTACGTCGGCGAGGTCCGCGCCGCTGACCCCGGTGACATAGGACAGGTAGCCGGGCACGAGCGGTAGCACGCATGGGGAGAAGAACGACACCAGCCCTGCCAGGGCGGCGATCGGGATGGCCAGCAGCACCGAGCCGGTCAGCACGGTGGACTCAAGTCCGGCAGCCACCAGCATGGCTCGACACTCCTTCGTACAGGGCCTCGATCGCACGGGCAGCGACAGGGAAGCGGGGGAGGCCGTGGCATACCCGAAGCAACAAGCTAACGGACGTTGCTACTGAGCCTGACCTCGCCCCTACCACACCGACCACCCCAGCAGAGGTATGCCGCTGTCCCTCGAGTCATCCCGTCGGGTTTTCGGGGAGGGTGTCCTGTTGGCGGGGCGGGGCACACGCTTCCGGGCGAGACGAGCCGGCGGCGCCCTTCTGCGCGAGGTGGGTCGCCACGGCTTGGAGCAGAGCAGCGGCCGTCATCCGTACCACCGGATGCTGGATCATCTTTCGAAGCGTGTCTGTTCGTGACGTCTGGCTCATCGGTACACCTCTCTCGTTCTATCGCTGAGCCGTTGATTCGCCGGGTGTGCGCCGACGGCCTGCCGGACCCCAGGGGGCTCGGCAGGCCGTCGGCCGGTACATCGTTCTCGTGCTGTTCGGTGGTCCGTCGTTCAAACGCCGACCTGCGTGGTGAGTGAGGCCAAACCGAGTCGGACTACTTGAAGGACCGCAGGCGGAGGCTGTTGGTGACGACGAAGACCGAGGAGAAGGCCATCGCCGCTCCGGCGATCATCGGGTTGAGCATTCCGGCCGCCGCGAGCGGCAGCGCGGCGACGTTGTAGCCGAAGGCCCAGAAGAGGTTGCCCTTGATGGTCGCGAGGGTCTTCCGGGACAGCCGGATCGCGTCCGCGGCGACCCGCAGGTCCCCGCGCACCAACGTCAGGTCGCCGGCCTCGATCGCCGCGTCCGTGCCGGTGCCCATGGCCAGTCCCAGGTCGGCGGTGGCGAGCGCGGCGGCGTCGTTGACGCCGTCGCCGACCATGGCCACCGTTCGGCCCTCTGACTGCAACCGCTTGACCACGTCCACCTTGTCCTGGGGGAGGACCTCAGCGATCACTTCGTCGATTCCGACTGCCCGCGCCACCGACTCGGCGACGCGCTGATTGTCTCCGGTCAGCAATACCGGCTTCAGCCCCAGCCGCCGCAACTCGGCGATTGCTTCGGCGCTGGTCTCCTTGACCGCGTCGGCGACCGTGACAACACCGCGGGCCTCGCCGTCCCAGGCGACAGCAACCGCAGTGCGCCCCTCGGCCTCCGCAGCCACTTTGGCCTCGGCCAGTTCACGGGGCAGCCCGATAGCCCACTCGGTGAGGAGTTTCTCGCGGCCGACCAGCACCGCGTGCCCGTCGACCACGCCTTGCACACCGAGGCCGGCGACATTTTCGAAGTTCTCCGGTACGGGCAGGCTGCCCACCTGTTCGATCGCTCCTACGGCGATTGCCTGGGCGATCGGGTGCTCCGAGGCGTGCTCCAAGGCGCCGACGAGTCGCAGAAGTTCTGCCTCTTGGACGCCCTCGGCGACATAGACATCCTGGAGGCTCATGCGGCCGGTGGTCACCGTGCCGGTCTTGTCGAGGACGACGGTGTCGACACGGCGGGTGGATTCCAGGACTTCGGGGCCCTTGATGAGGATGCCGAGCTGGGCGCCGCGCCCGGTGCCGACCATCAGCGCGGTCGGTGTGGCGAGCCCCAGTGCACAGGGGCAGGCGATGATCAGAACTGCGACGGCCGCGGTGAACGCCGCAGCCGGGTCCCCGGTCATGAACAGCCAGGTCAGGAGCGTGCCCAGTGCGACAAGGATGACTGCGGGGACGAACACGGCGGAGATGCGGTCGGCCAGGCGCTGAACCGCCGCCTTGCCGTTCTGCGCGTCCTCGACCAACCTCGCCATCCGCGCGAGCTGGGTGTCCGCACCGATTCGCGTAGCCTCGACGACCAGCCGTCCACCGGCGTTCACGGTCGCTCCGGTGACGGCATCCCCAACGGTCACGTCCGTCGGCACCGACTCGCCGGTCAGCATGGAGGCGTCGACGGCCGAGCTGCCCTCGACGACGGTGCCGTCGGTGGCGACCTTCTCCCCGGGCCGTACGACGAACCGGTCGCCAACCGCCAACTGGGATACCGGAATCCGTACTTCCGTACCGGAGCGCAGTACGGCGACGTCCTTGGCACCCAGCTCCAGCAGGCTTCGCAGAGCCGCGCCCGCCTTGCGCTTCGACTTCGCCTCCAGGTAGCGCCCGGCGAGGATGAGTGCGGTCACGCCGGCCGCGGCCTCCAGGTAGATGGAGGAGGAGCCGTCCGAGCGGGAGATGGTGAACTCGAATCCGTGCCGCATGCCCGGCATCCCGGCGTGCCCGAAGAACAGCGCCCACAATGACCAGCCCAGCGCGGCGAGCGTACCTATGGACACCAGCGTGTCCATGGTCGCGGCACCGTGTCGGGCGTTGGTGAAGGCGGCCTTGTGGAAGGGGAACGCACCCCAGACCACGACGGGGGCCGCCAGCGTCAGCGACAACCACTGCCAGTTGTCGAACTGCAAAGCTGGGACCATCGCCATCAGAACGACGGGCACTGAGAGTGCGAGCGACACGAACAGGCGCTGACGCAGTGAGAGCAACTCACCGTCCGCCGTCACCTGGACGGTCTCGGACCCACTCTCGGAAGGCGAAGCGGGAGGGGGTGGCTCCTCGGCCGTGTACCCGGTCTTCTCGACGGTGGCGATGAGGTCGGCAACCTGGATCTCTCCGCCGTACGCGACCTTCGCCTTCTCGGTGGCGAAGTTGACCGTCGCGGTGACGCCGTCCATGCGGTTGAGCTTCTTCTCGATGCGGGCCGCGCACGAGGCGCAGGTCATGCCGCCGATGGAAAGCTCGACCTCCGCGCTGGGCGGCGGCGCCGTCGCGGAAGTGGTCTTCTCCGGAGCCGTGCTGCTCATGGACGTCACTCCTGGGAACTGCCGGGGCGTACCGCGTCCGTGTGAGCGGAGCGGTACTTCCCGACGCGGAAGGGGAATGCGGGTATTGCCGGCGCGGGGCCCGGGACGGGCGTCAGTCCTTGCCGATGAGCTCGTACCCGGCCTCGTCGACGGCGGCTCGTACGGCCTGCTCGTCGAGCGGGGTGGCGGAGGTGACGGTCACCTCACCCGTCTTGGCGACCGCCGAGACCGCGGTGACGCCGTCGAGGGCCGAAATCTCCTTGGATACGGCGCCCTCACAGTGGCCGCAGGTCATGCCGGACACCTTGTAGACGGTGGTGACGCCGACGTCCTGGACACCGGACGTGGTGCCGGTGCCGCAGGAACCACAGCACGAGCCTGAGTTGTTCTGATCGGTCATGGCTTCTTCCTCGGGTGGGGTGCGTGTGTCGGTCTCTGCCGTGAGGGGCGCTATCGGATTCCGCATCCCTCGCACGACAGAGAACACTATACCCCCCTAGGGTATTTCTTGCTCGGGGTCTCCTGTGAGGGAAGCCACATGGCAGGTGCGCCGGCTGAGAGCGGAGTGCATCCCTCAGTCGCGGCAGGCCGTGACGCGGCCCTGCGTCTCTGTCATCGCGCGTACGTCATTGGGCCGCCCTTGGCGAACAAGGGAGCGTTGGTGGCGCCGGTGGACGCGAGCGGGTCGACCACCCGGGTACAGCGCGTCCATCGGGACACGACCCGGTCGTGAGGATGGCCGATCTCGTCCGGAGCCTCGGCGGGGAGGTGGCCGAGGAGCTGGTTGGCGAGGCAGTACCTGTCGTCGAAGACGGTGCCGACGTAGCGCTGGGGCCCATCGGGGAAGACGGCGACGACACGCTCCTCGGCCGGCAGGGTGCGGGCCAACCAGCGGGCCACGAGGGCGACGGCTCCGACGCTCCAGCCTCCGGTGGCGTAGTGGTGGTGTGCCAGCTGTCGCGCTGCCCAGACGGCCTCCGGGGCGGCGACCCAGTGAACCTCGTCGAAGAGGTCGTAGGCGACGTTACGAGGATGGATACTGCTGCCCAGGCCCCGCATGAGGCGAGGCGCGGCGGGCTGACCGAAGATCGTCGAACCGGTGCTGTCCACGCCGACGACCCGCAGCCCCGGAAGGAATCCACGAAGAACCGAGGCGATGCCGGCGGAGTGGCCGCCGGTGCCCACCGCCACCACAAGGGTGTCGATCCGCCCCAGCTGAGCGACGAGTTCGTGGGCGAGAGGGGCGTACGCGGCGACGTTGTCCGGGTTGTTGTACTGGTCGGGGCACCAGGCGCCCGGGCACGCAGCGAGAACCTCCTGCACGCGCCGAAGGCGGGCCTGCTGCCAGCCCCCGGTCGCATGTGGCGTTGTGACGACATCGACCTGGGCCCCGTACGCGGTGAGCAGGCCGGCCACCAGCGGTTCCATGCCGGGGTCGGTGACGACGGTGACCGGGTGGCCATATACCGCGCCCGCGAGGGCCAGGCCGAGCCCGAGCGTGCCGGAGGTGGACTCCACGATGCGGGCGCCCGGCTGCAGATCTCCGCGTTCCTGGGCGGCTAGCACCATGTGGAGGGCGCTGCGGTCCTTAATGCCGCCGGGGTTGTGACTCTCCAGCTTGGCCCAGAAGCCCCGTCCAGCGGTGGCGAAGGGTTCTCCGATCCACAGCACCGGGGTGTCCCCGACGAGTCCGGCGGGCGAATGGGCTGGGCGTTTCGCGTGAGCGGGGAGCTGGGCGGGTGACGACGGGACGGTGAGTGGGACCACGTAGTTCATGGCGTGCCTCTTCCGCGGCCGGCGGACCCAACTGGCTCCGGCCGTCATGAGGTTGTGGGGGAGTGGCTGACCGGTGGCCGCCACAGAGGTGGGCGAGACAGCGCTCGCCGACCCCCGGGGAGGCTTAAGTGCCGGTCAGGTCCGCCACACGCCGAGGCGGGATCGTGACTGTCCTCCGTGAGCTGCGCCGGAAGGCTCGAAGGCCGGCGCCTCGCTTTGCCTGAGGGGCGGGGTCGCGTCAGCCGGACGGGACTGCAGGGTGTGGGCATCCGAATCGGGCGCTGGGACGGTCGTACGCGTTGGATGCGCCGTCGGTTCGTCCTCGTCCAAGCAGCACCCGTGCCCATGCCCGGGGGGTTCCTCAGCCGTGAGGTGTGCTTCCTGCGGTACGGCGGACGCGTGCCTGTGGTCCCCCTGTGCGCGATCGACGGCGTACGTGTTGTGGTGCACGACAGACGCGGAGACGACGTTGTGCGCGTGGTCCGTCGCTATCGGCTTCACACCGTGGGCGCACGCAAGCACGTGGAGGAGCGCGGCCAGCAGCACGGAGAGGACCGCTCCGGTCGATGACCAGGAGCGGCCGCTGCGCCGTAGGGTGCGGGCCTTCATGAGCACAAAAGGTAATCGCACATGTGCGGTAAGTGTGGGCGAGGGGTCGTGCTCAGGATGCGCCGCATCCCGGGTGGTGCGAGTAAAGGTGCGTGTCAGTCGGGTCGCATCGACCTGGTGTGATGCTGTGAAGTTCCGGCAACGCGGCTCGTCCGGCGGAGTGAAGTCGTCGGCTGACCGGGCGACGACTTCGCCGGACTTTGATCCGGCCGGGTTCGCTTTGCTACGTCGGGTCGAGACCGTGGTTGCGCAGCCACGTCAGCGGGTCGACAGGAGCGCCTCCGCCCGGGCGTACTTCCAAGTGCAGGTGGGGGCCGGAGGAGTTTCCGGAGCTGCCGGCGTAGGCGATGACCTGGCCGGCCTTGACGTGGCCCGAGCGGGTCCTGGCGGAGGCGAGGTGGCAGTACCAGGTCTGCGTGCCGTCGGGTGCGGTCACGATGACCATGTTTCCGTAGAACTGATGCCACTTCGTCTGGACGGTGCCGTCCGTCACCGCCATTACTGGCGTGTTCATGGGAACCGGGAAGTCGAGCCCCGTGTGCCGGTTGGACCACATCGAGCCGGCCGCTCCAAACAGCTCACCCACCCCGCGCTGCGCGACCGGCAGAGCGAACTTCGGCCGAAGTGCCTCTTGACGGGCTGCTTCGGCCTTCTTTCTGGCCGCTTCCTCCCGCCTGCGCTCCTGCTCCTCCAGCCGCCGCTGCTCCAGGTCGAGCCGTTCCTGGGTCCGACTGACGCGGTCGGCGAAGTCTCGGGCGTCTTCCGGGAGTTGGTTGAGTCGTGCGTCCACTGCGATACCGGGGCTTGGCGGCGCGGCGGCCGGGGTTGCGTCAGCACCGGCCTGCACCGTCTCTCCGGTCGGGTCGCCGAGTCCGACGGAGACCGCGGCGAAGCCGGATATTCCCAGGAAAGCGACCGAGGGGGCGGTGACGCTGAAGAATGCTGATCGCCGGGTCGAAGCCCGCCGGGTGCGGAGATCGGCGCGGCGCGGTGCCGGCGTGAGTGCATCTACGCGCTGGGCGTCCCGAGAGCCTTCCGGCTGGGGGGCGTCTGCCGGGCCGCGGTCGATGCCGTCGGCGGTAAGGAAGGTGTCGAACTCACCGGGCGACGGCTGGCGATCGGGGGAGTGGTCTGGTTCTTGGAGGGCGGGTACGTCGAGGAACGAGCCGCTGCCCGCATGCGGCACCGCCTCCCACTCGGACGGCCTTGCAGCGGCCGGAGAGCTCCACATGCTGTAGTCGCCGTCGGGATGAACGGTCGTTTCGCTCTGCCACTCCTCGGAACCGCCGTCGGCATGCAGTTGCCCTGCGTCATCCGCACCGTGGCGCGGCGCGGAGCCGTGCTCCCAGATACTCGATTCGGTGCTGTACAGAGGGACATCACCGTGGGCGTGGCCCCATCGGTCGGCTTGGACGTGCGACAGCTCCGTGATGCCACTGGGCCCGAAGCCCGGGTGCCTGTGGTCGGTGCCAATTCCAGGCCAGGCGCTCGGCACTTGGGTGGCTGGTATCGCGTCCTGGAAGGGGTACTCCTCGTCGGTCACCGGTTCTTCTCTCGCCTCGGACACTGGGACGGGGGAAGCGTCCAGCCCCTACATACAGCCAAACTACTACGGTGGTTAGTGCACGTAATGCGCGGTACTACGACCGTGCGTCGAAGATTCCGGCCCGCCACGCGCCAAGGGCGGCGCCCACGATCCCGCCCACCAAATACAGGACGGAGTGGCCGCCGGGGAGGACATTGAGGTCGCTGAACTCCTCGATCCAGTTGAGCACGATCACTAGCAGGCTGAGCCACAGCAGGGTCCAGCCGAAGATCCGGGACGGCGCGGAGCGGGTGTGCAGGCGGCCGATCTTGGTCTGCGGTCGCTTGGTCTTCTTGGTGTTCTTCATGCCGTCTTCTTCTGCTCCTGTGCGGCCGATGCGTCGGGAGTGGACAGTTCCTCCCGGCCGGGGTGTTGCCGCGCCGAGATCGCGAAGTAGGCAACAGCCGCGGTGAAGAGAAGGATCGAGGTCCAGTCGTTCAGGCGTAGCCCGAGGAGGTGGTGGGCCTCGTCGATGCGCAGATACTCGATCCAGAAGCGACCGGCGGTGTAGGCGGCGACGTACAGCGCGAAAGCTCTGCCGTGGCCCAGCTTGAAGCGGCGGTCGGCCCAGATGACCAGCAGAGCGACACCGATGTTCCACAGGGACTCGTACAGAAACGTGGGGTGGTACGTCGCCACGTGCGGGCTGCTCGCCGGTCGGTTCTCGGGGTCGATCTCCACGGCCCAGGGCAGGGTGGTCGCTCTGCCGTACAGCTCCTGGTTGAACCAGTTGCCCCAGCGGCCGATCGCCTGGGCCAGGGCGAGGCCGGGAGCGGCCGCGTCGGCGAAGGCGGGCAACGGTACGCCGTGCCGGCGGCAGCCGATCCAGGCGCCCAGTGCGCCGAATGCGACGGCGCCCCAGATGCCGAGTCCGCCCTCCCAGATCTTGAAGGCGTCGACCCAGTCACGGCCCTCACCGAAGTACAGCTGGTAGTCCGTGATCACGTGGTAGAGCCGACCGCCGACGACGCCGAACGGTACAGCCCACATCGCTACATCGGCGACGAGGTACCTGTCGCCGCCGCGTCCCTGCCAGCGTCGGGAGGTGAGCCAGACGGCCACGAAGATGCCGATGATGATGCAGAAGGCGTAGCCCCTGAGCGGGATGGGACCCAGATTGACGACTCCGGTCGGCGGACTGGGCAGGTAGGCGAGCTGCATGTCTCGCAGTATAGGCAGATGCTGCTAAGTCACTTAGCAAAGAATCGGTTGTGTTCCGGCGCGGTCGTGAATCGGACACCACGGCATTGGTTCATAGCAACAGGCGCCAGAGCTTCGTCAGTGTGTGCGGGCTCGGTGGTCGGCAGCGTTCCCTGCGGCCCGGTCACCTCCGGGTCCTGCACTGCCCCGGACGCGTCACCTCATGGGTGTAGAGCAGCCGGTCACTGGCGCAGGGCTACAGGGGAAGCTCGAACCCGGTCACCAGTGATTGCATGCTCGCGATCAGTTCTCCCCACCAGCCGGTGATCTGCATCACGCCCACGACTACGAGCAGAGCCCCGCCGAAGCGCATCACTGCGCGGGCATGCCGTCGCGCGAAGGCGAACCGCCGTACCGCGCCGCTGAAGGAAAAAGCCGCGACCAGGAATGGCACGCCCAGGCCAAGACTGTAGGTGAACGACAGCAGAGCCCCGCGCCCCGCGCTCGCGCTGTCGGCGGCCAGCGTCAGGACGGCGGCGAGTGTGGGGCCGATGCACGGCGTCCACCCGATCGCGAACAGCGCCCCCAGTACAGGCGCACCCAGCAGCCCGGCGCGCGGTCGATAGGCCGGGCGCCAGCTGAGCCCGCTGAGTGGCAGCCGTTCGAGCACGCCGGCGAAGAGCAGTCCGAGAATGACGGTGAAGGCGCCGAGTACGACGGTCAGCGTGCGCTGGTGCACCAGCAATGCGGCGCCGGCGCCGCCGAACAGCGCACCGTAGCTGGTGAACACCACCGCGAACCCGGTGACGAACAACAGTCCACCCACTGTCACCCTCCAGCGGGAACTCCGCCCATCCGTCGGCCCGGAAGCGGTCGCGCCCGTCATCCCGGCCACGTAGGACAGATATCCGGGTACCAGCGGCAGGCAGCAGGGGGAGAAGAACGACAGGAGCCCGGCGGCGAGCGCCAGGAGAAGGGCGAGCAGCAACGGACCGGCCGTCACTGTCTCGCCGATGCCGGCGACCAGAGTCATGCGCCCGCTCCCTTGTCCGGCTGCTCGGCGGCCAGTTCCCGGACCACCGTGTTGAGCGTGTCGTAGGTCGTCGGTCCGATGATCCGGGCGGCGATGCGCCCGGATCGGTCGATGAGTACGGTGCTGGGTACCGCTGAAACGGGGACCAGGCCGTCGAAGCGCAGAACCAGTCGACCGTCACGGTCGCGGAGGCTGGGATAGGTGATCTCGTAGTTGCGCTCGAAGGCCATGGCAGCCGAGTCGTTGTCCCGGGTGTTGAAGCCGACGAACCGCACGCCGAGTTTCCGGGTCGCATCGGAGATCTTCTTAAGCGCGGGAGCCTCTGCCCGGCAGGGCGCGCACCATGAACCCCATACGTTGATCACAACGACGTCGCCGCGCCAGTCGGCCAGATCGAGCGTCCCGCCGCCGACCAGCTCGCCGCTGATGGCGGGAGCGGCGGGCCGTTCGCCAACTGGGTACTGGGTGAACCCGGACTTCTCGCGCTGCGAGGAGGCAGTCGATGCCCCCGACCCGTCGCCGGAACCGCATGACGCCAGGGTCAGGCCCGCGGCGGCGGCCAGGGCGACGGCACGCCAGACGCGGAGAGACCGTGTGAAGCGATGGCTCCGCCCTGCCGCGTTCCGCCGCGCCGGCGGAACGGAACGCCGATCGGTGCGTGGCGGCGCTGCTGCCATGGCGGTGCTCCTTAGCTTCTCATGGATTCGGTTCCGTGAGGCATGAGTGGGCCTGGTAACCGTCTAAGCAGGTTAGGCGTAGATCTGAAAGCGGTAACGGCCGGGGTGCCCTGAAGTGCAACCGGCTTGCTGTGCCACACTCGTCGCGTGACTGCTAAGGAAATTCGTAGCCCTGCGAGTTCTGTCACGCAGAAGAAGGGGTGCGGTGGTACCAGCCTCGGGACCGCGGCCGACGAACTGGAGGCGAACAACGCGCCGATCGCACCGGGCGCCTCTGCGGACGGGCCGCGACTCGGACCGGTCGGCTGGCTGCGCTGGCTGTGGCGTTCGCTGACCTCGATGCGGACGGCTCTGGTGCTGCTGCTCCTGCTCGCCCTGGCGGCCGTGCCCGGTTCCCTGGTGCCCCAGCAGGAACGCCAGCCCGCGCAGGCAGCGGACTTCCGTCGGAACAACCCGGACCTGTCGAATGTGCTGGACACGCTGGGCGTCTTCAACGTCTTCGCCACGCCGTGGTTCGCCGCCGTCTACCTGCTGCTGTTCGTCTCACTGGCCGGGTGCATCGTGCCGCGTTGCGGGCAGTACTTGCGCGCTCTGCGCGCCCACCCGCCGACCGCACCCCGCGTCCTGTCCCGGTTGCCGGAACATACGTACTGGATTGCTCCGGCAGCCGACGCCGACGACGCGTTGCGCGCGGCCGTCGACGTCCTACGCGGTCGCCGGTTCCGCGTCGCTGCCGGACCCGGCGGCGATGGCTGGGTGGCGGCCGAGAAGGGGTACCTGCGCGAGGCCGGGAATCTGGTCTTCCACCTCGCGCTGTTCGGGATGCTGGTCGCTCTGGCGATCGGCAACCTGTTCGGCACCACCGGCCAGAAGCTGATCCTGCAGGGTGACGGCTTTACCAACACAAGCACCCAGTACGACGACTTCACGCCCGGCACGCTGGCCACCGGCGACGACCTCGAACCGTTCTCCTTCCGCCTCAAGAGCTTCCACGCCGCCTACCAGCCCACTGGCCCGCAGCGTGGCACCGCCAGTGCCTTTGAGGCCCGCATCAGCTACACCGCAGCCGAGGGTGCCACCCCGCGTGACGCCCGCGTACGGGTCAACGAACCGCTCGAAGTGAACGGCACCAAGGTCTTCCTCGTCAGCCACGGCTACGCTCCCGTCGTCACCGTTCGTGACGGCAAGGGTGACGTGGCATGGAAAGGGCCGGTCGCCTTCCTGCCCCAGGACAACAACCTGCGCTCGGTGGGTGTGGTCAAGGCCCCGGACGCGGTGGACGCCAAGGGCAGACCCGACCAGCTCGGTTTCACCGGCCTCTTCCTGCCCACCGTGCAACTCGATGCGAACGGCTGGGTGTCCACCTTCCCTGCCCCCGACGACCCGGTCCTCGTCCTGACGGCCTACCACGGCGACCTCGGCATGAACAGCGGGATCCCGCAGAACGTCTACCAGCTCGACACCGAGCGGGCGACTCAGTTCCGGAACGCTGATGGCACCCCCTACGCCAAGGCCCTGCGCCCAGGCGACAGGATGACGCTGCCGGACGGCGCCGGCTCGCTCAGCTTCGACGGCATCCGGCAGTGGGCCGGCTTCCAGGTCGCCCGTGACCCCAGCAACGGCACGGCGCTGTGGAGCTCGGTCGCCATGGGCGCCGGACTGTGCGCCTCTCTGTTCGTACGCCGCCGCCGCGTGTGGGTACGTGTCCGCCCGCACACCGGCACCGATACCAGCTCCGGCATCGAGATCGAGGTCGCGGGGCTGGAGCGCGGCTCATCCGACCGCCTCGGCGAGGAGGTCGGCGAGATCGCCGCCGAACTTCGCGTCCGGACCCTCGCAGCGTGTCACGACACCTCCAACTCCCGCACTCAGGAACGCCCGTGAATTCCAACTCTCTCGCGGACCAGACGCTGGCCCAGCTCTCCAACTGGCTCATGTACTCGGCGATCGCTGTGTACCTGATGGCCTTCCTCGCAGCCTGCGCCGAGTGGGCCTTCGGCAACACGGGCAGGATTGCCCGCGCCTCAGCGACGGACCCCGCAGGGTCCGTCGCACGAGACGATGAGCCATCCGCTCCGGTCGGCGGCACCACCCCCGGCAGTACCTCCGTGCTGGTCCCTACCAGCACGACGGTCCGACGCAAGGCGCCGCCGGGCGGCCACGGCGCGGCCGGCGACAGCCCGCGCGCCGATGTGCTCGGCCGGACTTCCGTCTCACTCACCTTGTTGGCGTTCGTGCTGCACGCCGGCTCGATCGTGACCCGCGGCCTGTCCGTGGCACGTCCTCCGTGGGGAAACATGTACGAGTTCTCCACCGCTTTCGCCCTCGCAGCCGTCGGCGCCTACTTGGCCGTCCTGGCCCTGCGCAAGAATGTCCGCTGGCTGGCTGTGCCGATCCTGCTGTCGGTCCTGCTGACCCTCGGCCTGGCTGTGACGATTCTGTACGTCGACAGTGCCCAGCTCGTGCCCGCGCTGCACTCCTACTGGCTGTGGATCCACGTCTCCGCCGCCATCGTCTCCGGTGGCGTCTTCCACATCGGGGCGGTCGTCACTTTGCTGTTCATCGGCCGTGACCGATGGGAGGCGGCGGTGGCGAAGGGCCGGGCCGGCGGACGCCTGGCGACGGTGTGGGGGCGTCTGCCCTCAGCGGGGTCGCTGGACAAGCTCTCCTACCGGCTCAACGTCCTGGTATTCCCGTTGTGGACCTTCGCCGTCATCGCGGGTGCCGTGTGGGCCGAGGCTGCGTGGGGCCGCTACTGGGGCTGGGACCCGAAGGAGACCTGGGCCTTCATCACGTGGGTTGCCTACGCGGCGTACCTGCACGCCCGTGCCACGGCCGGCTGGAAGGGACGCCGCGCCGCCTGCCTCGGGCTGATTGCTTTCAGTACGTTCGTCTTCAATTACTACGGCGTGAATATCTTCATTACGGGATTGCACTCCTACGGTGGGCTGCCGACCAAGTAGGCGTCCCTTAACATCGTCCATACCCCTCCGGGGTACAGTGGCCGCTCCGGCCACCAAACGAAGCAGATACGGAAGGCGATGACCGCAGTGGCGAACCGGTGGGGCATCCCTCGTGGCAGCGCAGTGCGCGGTGCCTGGGGCGCTGTTCTGGCGTTGCTCGCCGCCGTCGCTCTGCTTATTCACCATGACACCACTGTCATGGGGCCGGCCGCCACGAACTCCATGAGCTCGATGTCTGGCATGAGTCACGGGTCCGCGGCGATGACCGTGCAACCCCCGATGTCCGGGCACGGGGCAGTGCAGCAGGCAGCCGCACCGGCCACCGGCACGGGTGGCGCCCCCGCCTGCGCGGGCCCGGCCATGTGGCACTGCTCGGCCGGGGATGTCAGCACTGCGAAGTTCGCCCCGCCGCCTGGCGTATCGGCAATTGACGGGGCCGACACCGCTTATGGGGTACACACAGGTGTTCCCACGGGTGTGTCCCATCGTGCTCCGCCCGACCTCTCCGTCCTTTCCCGATTGCTGATCTAGGCCGCTTCTTCACGGGCAACCACCGCGTTCTCCACCTGAACGCGAGGTGCCGCCCGCAGCGCCCACCTGATCGACGCACATCGAGAAGAGGACTTCCATCATGAACAGCATCAACCGTCGCTCTGTCCTGCTGGCCGGGCTCGGCGTGGCCGGTGCCGGTGCGCTCGCCGCGTGCAGCAACGGGTCCGGCGGTTCCCCCGCTCTGGTCAGCCCCTCGGGCTCAGCCGTGGTCGCGGCAGAGAAGAAGCGCCGCGGCACCGGCCGGGTGCACAACGTCAACCTGACGGCCGCCCCCACCACGGTCGATCTCGGCGGCGGGACCAGGGCCAAGACCTGGGCTTTCAGCGGTCAGACGCCCGGCAAGGAGCTCCGCCTCTCCGTGGGCGACACGCTCGCCGCCGAGCTGTCCAACCAGCTGCCGGACAGGACCGCCACGTCCATCCACTGGCACGGTCTCGCGTTGCGCAACGACATGGACGGCGTGCCTCCGGTCACGCAGACCGCCGTACGCGCCGGCTCCAACTTCACCTACCGGTTCATCACCGACCTCCCCGGCACGTACTTCTTCCACCCCCACGTCGGCGTCCAGCTCGACCGCGGCCTGTACGCCCCGCTGATCGTCGAGGATCCCAAGGAGCCGCTCTCGTACGACGATGAGTGGGTCCTCGTCCTCGACGACTGGCTGGACGGTGTGACAGGCACACCCGATGAGGCCTTCGCCGAGCTCAAGCAGGGGATGGGTGGGATGCACATGGGCGGGGGTTCCGGCGAGTCGTCGTCCAGCTCCTCCTCAGGCGGGCACGACATGAGCGACATGGACGGGATGGACATGAGCGGAGGGAGCATGGACGGGGCGAGTCCGTCCCCCTCCGCCTCCTCCGGCGGCATGTCGATGAAGTTCATGTTCATGGGCGCCGAGAGTGAGCTGCTCGGCGGCGACGCGGGCGACGTCAAGTACCCGCACCACCTGATCAACGGACGCGTACCGACGGACCCCGACGTCTACACCGGCAAGCCCGGCAAGCGTGTTCGTCTCCGCATCATCAACGCGGGCGGCGACACGGCGTACCGGGTAGCGCTCGGTGGCCACAGGATGACCATCACCCACACCGACGGTTTCCCGGTCCAGCACCAGGAGGTCGATGCCCTGCTGCTCGGTATGGGCGAGCGCTACGACGTCCTGGTGACTCTCGCCGACGGCACGTTTCCACTCGTCGCGCTCGCCGAGGGCAAGGACGCGAGCGGGATGGCGGTGATCCGCACGGGCTCCGGCGGAATTCCGAAGCCCACGGACCGCCCGAAGGAGCTGAACGGCATGATCATGACCGCCGCACAGCTGAAGGCGGCGGACGACGTCCGGCTGGAGACGAAGAAGGCCGACCGCGTCCACCGCGTCGAACTGACCGGTGGCATGGACAAGTACGACTGGGGCATCAACGGCAAGCGCTTCGACATGAAGAACCCTGCCTCGAGTCCTCTGCGCGTCAGGAAGGGGGAGCGGGTCCGCCTCGACTTCGTCAACAGCACCGACATGTGGCACCCCCTGCACCTGCACGGCCACACCTACCAACTCGGTACCGGCGGCCCGCGCAAGGACACCACGATCGTGCTGCCGAAGAAGACCGTGTCCGTCTTCTTCGACGCCGACAATCCCGGGCAGTGGATGCTGCACTGCCACAACGCCTACCACGGTGAGGCCGGGATGATGGCGCTGGTGGCCTACGAGGCGTGACCACAGGTCCGTTCCGGGGCGGTGCCACGACCGTTCCGGAACGGACCACAGGCGCGGGTGCGCGCGCTCACGCCGTTTCGGTGCCGCGCCCGGGTTCAACACGGCCGGGAACTTCGGCAGCCTGCTGACGGAGAAGGCCGAACGGACGTCCTGACCACTGCTGAGATCTTGCTCGCGCGCGACGGGCGATCCGCTTCGGTGATTGCAGCGTCTGATCACGTTCACGTAGGAAGGCTGACCGGAACGTCGGGTCCGAGGCGTTCGGCGATCATCTGCCGGAAGTTCGAGCACAGGGTGAAGTCTTCGTGGTCGCACTCCAGAGCGCATTCGATGAGCTCGAGCGAAGCCTGGGCAGCGGCGATGCGCGATCGCAGGGCCTCGGCCTCCTGGCGGAGGATGACCCGCCGTGCGACAGGTTCGACGGCGGTGGCCAGTGAGCGGATGGTGTCGAGGGAGAGCCCCGCTTCCTTGGCGCGAATGATGACCGCCACGCGAGTGAGATCGGCGGTGCCGTAGCGACGGCGGCCGGCGGCGTCGCGTACGGGGGACATCAGTCCCATGGTCTCCCAGTGGCGCAGGACGTGAGTGGCCAGGCCGAACCGCTCTGCGAGGTCGCCGATGCTCAGAGTCGCGTCTTCACCGCTTGACTTCATGCCGACATTAAGGCGCAGCCTGACGGTCATGTCCAAGGAACAGGGAAACGAACACGGGGCGGACCAGCTCATCACACTGCTTGACGCCGCCGAGCAGTTGCCGGGCGCGTCCGCGCTGCGCAGCCGCTCCTACGAGCTGATGGGCGTCGCGCCTGGAAGGACCGCCGTGGATGTCGGTTGCGGCGCGGGGCGAGCCGTGGCCGAGATGACGGAGATCGGTATGAGGTCCGTCGGCGTGGAACCGGACGAGCGGATGATCGAGGTGGCCCGGCAGCGGTGGCCCGGGGCGGATCTCCGGATCGCGGACGCGTACAAGCTGCCGTTCGCCGATGCCACCGTAGACGGCTACCGGGCGGACAAGGTGTTCCACGAACTGAGCGAGCCGGCCAGGGCATTGGACGAAGCGCTCAGGATCCTCGCCCCGGGCGGCCGGATCGTGCTGGTCGGGCAGGACTGGGACACGTACGTGATCGACTCCGACGACCCGGCGCTCACCCGCGCCGTCGTGAGCGCCCGGGCCGACCTGGTGCCGGGCCCTCGGGCGGCGCGACGTTACCGAAACCTGTTGCTGGAGGCAGGCTTCACTGAGGTAGCCGTTGAGGTCCACACCGGTGTGTTCACCGGACCGGCGATGCTGCCCTTGGTGACCGGATTGGCCGAGGGCGCCTGCTCGGCCGGTGCTGTGAGCCGGGAACGGGTTGACGTGTGGATCAGCGAGCAGCGCATCCGTGCCGAGACGGACCGGTTCTTCCTGGCGCTACCGCTGTTCGTAGCCGCTGGGACCGCCCCTCGATGAGTGGGGGAGGTACTTGAGAAGCATCCCGCCGCTCAGTGTCCAGAAGAGTCGGGACACCGAGCAGGGCCTGAATCCTTCGCTTTCCTACTAAGCTGTTTGGCAGTACTGGAAGTGAATGGAAAGGCAGGCGCATGCGTACATGGACGCCACGTCACTGGGCGGTGGCGGTGGTTGCGGCCCTCCTCGCGGGCGTCGCGGTCGGAGTGCCGACCGGGGTCGTGCCCACGGACTTCTACACCCGGATGACTCCGGTGCTGTGGTGGGACTATCCGGTCTGGGCTGCCTCGTCGTTGCTCATGGGGCTGCTGGCGGCCACCTATGCGGGGCAGCCCCTCGCGGGACGCTCCCAGGGCCCCAGAGGGCGCCGGGCGATGTTCGCCGGCGCGCTGGCCGCGTTCGCCGTCGGCTGCCCCATCTGCAACAAGCTGGTAGTGATGGCCATCGGTGTCAGTGGTGCCCTCTCCTACTGGGCGCCGGCGCAGCCGGTTCTGGCCATCGCGTCATTGGTGCTGCTCGCGCACGCCCTCATCCGACGTCTGCGTCTGGCGGCAGCATGCCCGGCGCCCGCCGCCGCGTCGTTCACCGGTGCCCCCGTAGGGCACCCGGGCTCGGCGGAATACGATGGACGTTCACTGGTACCGGAGGGTTCGCACTCCGGGAGGGAAGGGAGCGGTCGTGCGTCAGCTGGGTGAGCTGGAGGCGGAGATCATGTACCGCCTGTGGGCCTGGGGGCGTCCGGCGACCGCCCGCGACGTGCTGACGGACATCAACAAGGGACGGCCCCTCGCCTACAGCACGGTCAAAACGGTGGCCGACATTCTCCATGGCAAGGGCATGCTCAAGCGGCACAAGGAGGGGCGGGCCTGGGTGTACACGCCCACCTGCACTCGCCAGCAGTACACGGCCTCCCTGATGCAGGACGCCCTGGGCAACAATCCGGACCCGGCTGGAACCCTGGTCAGCTTTCTCGAGCAGCTGACGCCGGAGGAGGAGGGCGCACTACGCTCGGCTCTCCGAGCTGCGAAGAGGCGGAGCGAGGCATGATCACACCCTTGGCGCTGGTGGGATACGCGGCCCTGGTGGGCACTGTGGCGCCGTTGTTGCTCGCCCGAGCGCGGTGGTCTCATCGGGCACCTGGCCTCGCGGTCCTTGCTTGGCAGGGCCTCATGGTGACCTTCGTCGTCGCCACCGCGCTCGCGATCTACCACCTGGTCCTCACTGAACAGCATGTACACGACGGACTTGTCGGGTTCCTCAGCGCTTGCGGTCTCTCTGGCGACGCACCGCCCGGGGGGCCCACGCCTACTGTTATGGACGGCCTGCTGCTCGCAGCTCCTGCCGCGATCCTTTTGCTGCCCATCGGCTGGTTCGTGCGCTGTGTGTGGCAGGCTCGCCGAGCGCGGCAACGTCACCTCGACGTTCTGGCCCTCGTCGGCGAGCCGGCGCCCGAATACGACGCCACCATCCTCGACCACGCAGACCCGGCCATCTACTGTCTGCCCGGCCGCTGCCGTCGGGTTGTCGTCACCCGAGGCGCCCTGGACGTCTTGTCCGAGGAGCAACTCCGAGCCGTCCTGGAGCATGAGCGGGCGCACATCGAAGGCAGGCATCACCTGCTGCACGCGCTCACGGACGCGTTCTCCCGCGCTTTCCCCGGTCTGCCGCTCGCTCGGCACGCCAAGGAGCAGACCGGGCTGCTGACCGAGATGATCGCGGACGACCGTGCTCTGCGGTATCACTCGCGCGACGTGCTGGCCACCGCGATGTGCGAGGTGGCGTCAGGCCGCGCACCGCAGGCTGCTTTCGGTGCAGGCGGAGCGGGAGCGCTCCTCAGGCTGCGCCGGATCCTCGCGCCACAGCCACGGCCGCATCGCGTGACATGGTTGGGCCTGGCGGCGGCTACGGTCGCGGCCCCGCTGCTGCCCCTGCTGGTGGCGTGCGGACCCTGAGACATCAAGTCCCGCACCACTCTCTCTGCAAGGGCAGGATTCACTCGCTCGCCAGGAACCCCGACCGATTGCTCCGGCTCGACCGGGTCAGGGGCGCGAGGCCGCGAAGAAGGGCATCGAGTCGAGGGGAGTGATCTCGACGTTCTTCCCGGTACGCGGAGCGTGGATGGCCTTGCCGTTGCCTATGTACAGGCCGTTGTGCTGGTTGTTGTTGTACCAGTAAATGATGTCGCCCGGCTGCAGGTCCGACTTCGCCACCTTGCGTCCCGCCGAGTACTGCTGGATGACGGTGCGCGGCAGCGAGACGCCGGCCGCGCGCCACGCGGAGCCGGTCAGCCCGGAGCAGTCAAATGAATTCGGTCCGGTCGAGCCCCACTCGTAGGGCTTGCCGAGTTGGGCGTAGGCGAAGTCGATGGCCGTACGGGCACGCCCGCTGGCGGCGCCGTTGTACGCGGCCGGGCTGTCGCTGTTCCCGGCAGCCTTGTCCGCCTTGGCCTCCTTGGCCTTGAGTTCGGCACGCTGTTCGGCCGTGAGGCTGTTGAGGAGCTTTCGGGCGTCGCGCAGCTTGCCCTGGATCTCCTCCTTCTTGCTGCCGAGCCGCTTGCGGGCCTTCTCCGCCTCGCTCAGCTTCTTGACCGCCTCGGTACGGGTCTGGGCAAGCTCGCGCTGTTTGGCTTCCAAGCTGCTCAACATGGAGACCTGACGCGAACTCAGGCGATCGACCCTGGCTGCCTTGTCGAGGTAGTCGTCCGGGGCGGAGGAAAGGAACAGTTGGACGCTCGGGTCCAAGCCGCCGTCGCGGTACTGCGCGGCGGCCACCGGGCCCATCTGGTCCCGCAGTTCGTTGATCTCCTGTTGCTGTCTGGCGACTTGCTCCTGGGCGCGCTCGGCTTCCTCCTGAAGCTTGTCCTTCTTGACGAGGATGGCGTTGTACTCCTCCGTCGGGGCCTCCGCCTCCTCGTAGAGTTCCTCGACCTGCTGTCGCACTTCGTCTATGGAGGGCTTGGGTGCGGCCTGACTCTGAGTCGGCAGGAGAGAGACCGTCCCCGCCGCGGCGGCCAGGACTGCGAGCCGGGAACGGCTCGGCGGCTTCGGACGGCGGTGGGTTCCCATCCTGTGACAACTCCTCTGTTTCACCCGGGGAAGACTGCGAGGCCATCCACCGGGCGGTGCCGTTGGTGTCGATCAGTCTGCTCTATCAACTTAGTAGCTTAGTAGTCCCCGTCGCAATTCTGGCCGCAGGAGCGTGGTGGTTCGGACGAGCTTGCGCCCTGGGAAGCGGTTCTATCGTCCTGCGTCGCGCAGCGCCTTGCGCAAGGCGCTGACCTCCTCGGGGCTCATCTGCTCCACGAAGTGGGCGAGGGCGACCGGGTGGTCCTCGCTGGCGCCGAGCGCCTCCTCCATGAGCCCTGCCGAGTATTCTTCGCGGCTGCGGACCGGCGTGTACACCCAGGCGCGGCCTTCTTTGCCGCGCAGCAGCCAGCCCTTGTTGTAGAGGATGGTGGCCACCGTATTCACGGTGGTGTAGGCGAGCGGGCGCTGCTTGTTGATGTCGTCGACGATCTCCCGCACTGTCGCCGGACGCTTCCAACGCCACAGGCGGTCCATGATCTCCGCTTCGAGTTCCCCCAGCCGCCGCATGGTCGCTCTCTCCTCTTCGCCGTGCTACGCGAGCCCATAGTAGAACGCTTCTTCGGAGTGCTCAGCGCTCGGTAGCGGCCGCCTGCTGTCAGTCCTCGCCAGAGCAAATAAGTCATTTGCGTGGCGCGTTGTCGAGCTGCGTCCGGAGTCTTGACGGATCAACGCCCGAGAGCCGCTAGTATCACGGCATGATTACGGCTTGGTCGCCTCCGTGCATGCTGCGGGCCCGTGCTGCCGCGGGTCGGCTACTGCCTGTGCTGGGTCTGGCCGTGCTGCTCCTCGGTGTCGTGTTCACGCACGGACTACATGCCGACGGTGTCCCCAGCCACTCGGTGACCAGCTCAGCGGTACCCGCTGCCGAGCCGTTCGTAGAGCCTCACGACGCCTCGGGAGCGCAGGCGCCGTCTCGCCTTGTCGCAACGGGTGACGGCCGTGACAATCATGGTTCGTCGCATCCGGGGGAACACTGTGTAGCCGGCCAACCGCTTCCGGGCCCGGTGGTTGCGCTGCCGTGCTTTGCAGCCTCCACCAGTGAATCGGCCACCGCCGAGCGAACCGCTGACAACCAGTGCCTCGGCGCGCCGGAGTCCGATCCCTCGCCCTCAGGGGCCCTGAGATCCTTCGTGATCCAACAGGTCTAGATTTCGAAGTCCTTACACGTCCGATCGTTCTGGCTCACCCGTTCAGACGGGCGAGTGGTACGTCGGTCTGCGCGTCACGAGAGTAGGATCCCGCTCCGCCGATACGGATCCCGCGCTGGATCGTCGACGCCCTCCTTAAGCCCCCCACTCACGCCTGCCGTTTGTCTGTGCCATGGCCGCTGCCGTGGTCAAATCGGTGGCACACGGAGGATTTGTGCTGACAAACCGTGATGCGAGGTTATCCATCCGGTGGGTCCTGAAGGACTCGCGGTGGCGCCGCCGACTCGCTTCGCTACTGTTCGGAAGCCTGTTGGCGGTGATCGGCCTCTGCGCCCTTACACACGGGCCGACAGACGACCCGGACCGGTCGACGTCTGCGGTGTCCGTAGCAGTCGCGCCGGAGATGAAGGGTGCGGTCCCCCACGGACCGCACACACCACATGAAGACGAGGAATGTTGTGCGGACGGAGCGGCTCGTACAACGGCGCAGGTCGTCGACTACTCACCTGCCGGAGTAGGGGCGACGGCGCTCGTCGTCCTCTCCGCGCTCGTGAATCGATGGCCTGTGCGCCGGCGACCGTACAGGCGTCGGGGAGCCCGCACGGGCCGAATCGAGCTGGCTCGCACCTCGCGGTGGCGCATCTAGACCTCTCGAACGCAGCCGCTAATCCGTGGCTGTCGTGCGACGGCTCCACGAGTCGGGGCTGACCACCCCTCTCGTGGCCGTGGCGCGAGATGAACACGCACGACGCATTCATCGATCGAGAGCGAAAGAGATGAGTCCACTGATGAACACCGCCGTCACACCGGACCGTTCGGCCTTGTCTGGCTTGGTGGGGAACACTCCGCTGCTGCGGGTGTCCGAGCCGCTGACACCCGCGGACCGTGGCTTCTGGGCCAAACTGGAGGGGTTCAACCCCGGCGGGATCAAGGACAGGCCCGGTCTGCACATGGTGGAGCGGGCACGCGCCCGCGGCGACCTGCGACCCGGCGCGCGCATCATCGAGTCCACCAGCGGCACCCTGGGCCTGGGCCTTGCCCTGGCCGGAATGGTCTACGGCCACCCGGTCACCCTCGTCACCGACCCGGGTCTGGAGATGTCCATGTCCCGGCTGCTGACGGCGTACGGGGCCCAGGTCAACGTGGTCTCCGAACCACACCCCACCGGGGGGTGGCAGCAGGCCCGCCGCGACCGCGTTCAGCAACTCATGGCACAGCACCAGGAGTCCTGGTGTCCGGACCAGTACAACAACCCGGACAACACCACCGCCTACACCCCGCTCGCCCTGGAACTCGCCACAGAACTCGGCCACATCGACGTCCTGGTGTGCAGCGTGGGCACCGGCGGCCACTCCGCCGGCACCTCCCGGGTCCTCAAGCAGCTGTATCCAGAGCTGAGGGTGGTCGGAGTCGACACCGTCGGTTCCACGATCTTCGGTCAGCCGGCCCGGCCGCGGCTGATGCGGGGCTTGGGGTCCAGCATCTACCCGCGCAACGTGGCCTACGAGAACTTCTCCGAGGTGCATTGGGTGGCTCCGGGGGAGGCGGTCTGGACCTGCCGAGAGCTGGCCGGTTCGCACTACGCCACGGGTGGGTGGAGCGTGGGGGCGGTCGCTCTGGTCGCCGGGTGGCTGGCCCGGACGGTGCCGTCCGACACGCGCATCGCGGCAATCTTCCCGGATGGCCCGCAGCGCTACCTCGGGACGGTGTTCGACGACGACTACTGCGCCGCCCACGGCCTGCTCGACTCGCCGCCCGCGCCCGAGCCGGAGACGATCGGCCGCGGGGACGAGAAGGAGATCACACGCTGGACCCGGTGCACCACCGTGGTCGATCCGCTCACGCTCTCCGAGCCGTCGGAGGAGGACCGGTGAAGAGCACCCTCGCACAAGTACGCACGTACGAGCGCAGCGTCCAGCTGTTGATGGTGAACCAGTTCACCATCAATCTCGGCTTCTACATGCTCATGCCCTACCTGGCGGCTCACCTGTCCGGAACACTCGGCCTGGCCGGTTGGGTCGTCGGACTGGTCCTCGGGGTAAGGAACTTCAGCCAGCAGGGCATGTTCCTCGTTGGCGGCACGCTTGCCGACCGGCTCGGCTACAAGCCGCTGATCGTGGCCGGGTGCGTGCTGCGCACGATCGGCTTCGCGACGCTCGGCCTGGTCGACTCGCTGGGTGCGCTGATCGCCGCCTCCGCGGCGACCGGGCTCGCAGGGGCACTGTTCAATCCCGCGGTCCGGGCCTATCTCGCAGCGGACGCGGGGGAGCGCCGGGTCGAGGCGTTCGCGTTGTTCAACGTCTTCTACCAGGCCGGAATCCTCCTCGGCCCGCTGGTGGGCATGGTGTTGACCGGAGTGGACTTCCGCATCACGTGTCTGGTGTCGGCTGGGGTCTTCGCGCTGCTGAGCATCGTGCAGATCCGCGCTCTACCGGCCCGGCGTGCCAAGGACACCAACGAGAAGGAAGAGGGCCAGGCCCGAGAGGGCGTCCTCGCCCAGTGGCGCGGCATTCTTGCCAACCGGCCCTTCCTTCTCTTCTCCGGTGCCATGGTCGGCTCGTACGTCCTCTCATTCCAGATCTACCTGTCCCTGCCCCTGGAAGTGCGCCGACTCGGTGGGGACGGGGAGTTCGGCACGGTCGCTGTGGCGCTGCTCTTCGCTGCGTCCGGACTGAGTACCATCGTCGGCCAGACGCGGGTGACCGCCTGGTGCAAGGCCCGCTACGAGCCCGGCCAGGCACTGGTCCGGGGTCTGACCGTGATGGGCTTGGCGTTCGCGCCGCTGCTGCTGGCCACAGCCGTGCCCGTCCCGGCGTCCGGTGTCGCGCTGTGGCTGCTTGCGGCGGTGCCACCCACGCTCGCCGCGCTGTTCCTGGCCATCGGCACGATGATCGCCTATCCCTTCGAGATGGACACCATCGTCCGGCTCTCGGGGGACCGGCTCGTGGCCACGCACTACGGGCTGTACAACACCATCTGCGGCGTCGGCATCACCCTTGGGAACCTGCTCACGGGAGCGTCTCTGGACGCGGCTCGTTCGGCTGGAGTGCCTGCGTTGCCATGGATCGCGCTACTCCTCCTCGGTCTCGCCTGTGCGGCGGCTCTGTACGGACTGCACCGCACCGGTCGCCTTTCGGAGCCCGTACGCGCGCACGACCCGGAGCCCGCGGCGGCCTGATCCCGATTACGTAGGCCCACGGGGCGGGCGGACCAAGCCGCCCGCCCTTGGCCGCGGCCCGTAAAGCACCGAGAGGCGAGTCGGCGTGGACGCCCCATGCGGACCCTCGCCATGCCTGCCACTCGGCGTTCTCACGTGACTGGGCTCAATCCGCCACGGTCCGATCCATCCGCCTGCTGTACCCAGGGCGGGTGCCAAACGGCGCCCGCCCTGACGGGCTGTGCTACTCACCAGGGAGCAATCCATGTCCACCCCAGCTGCTCCTGCGCCGGAGCCGACATCCCTGCGCCTCCGCGCTTTTCGGGCTGTGCGCTACGACGAGGGAGTTGTCGGCGACCTGTCCCGTATCGTGGCTCCCCCTCAAGACGATCACGGACGGGCGCAGGCGCGATCACAGCGCGGTCACCCCTACCAGGTGACACGCCTTCTCTACACACAAGATCCACAGGCCACCGCTCGGCAGTTGAGGGGCTGGCTGCACCGCGGAGTGCTACGACGCGACGAGCGGCCCGCCGTCTACGTCTACCAGCAGCAGCGGGGCGCCCGAATCCTGCAACGCGGCCTGATCGGTGAGCTCTCAGTGCCACGAGACAACAGCGTGCGGGAGGAGCGGCTGCTGCTGCCCCACGAAGCCGTGTCTCCTCAGGTCGTCGAGCAGAGAGCCGCCCACATGTCCGGTCTCCGGGCTCAGTTGGAGCCTTTGCTGCTGACCCACAGTGCTATGGAGTCAGTGGCCGGCCAGGTCATGGAGCACGTCATTCGCCGCCCACCGGCAGTGGTCGTCCGTGTCGCAGGGATCACTCACACACTGTGGGTCTGTGACGACGACCAGGAGATTGACTTGCTGACCAGCGGCGTATCCCGGGGCCGGGCGCTCATTGCCGACGGCCACCACCGCCACGCCGCTTGCCTGCACCTCGGCCGACAACCCGGCAGTCCATGGAGGAACTCTCTCGCCCTGTTGATCGACACCAATGCGTACCCTCTGCGGCTCTCCGCGATCCATCGGGTGCTACCCGGACTGGACCCGGAGAAGGCGGCCTCCTTGGCGGCCAATGTCGCCCGCGTCCTGTCCCTGCCGGACGGGCCGCGGAAGCCCGGGCCAAATGAGCTGGTCCTGGTCGGCGCCGGGCAGGCGTGGTCGGTTACCGACCCCGATCCCATGGCATTGCGTGAAGCCCTCGCCTCCCGCCCCCGGGAGTGGGCTGCGATCCCCGCAGCCGTCGGTGATCACCTGCTGCTGGACACCGTATGGGCTGTGCCGGATCTACCCGGCGCCGTGAGGTACTCACACGACGTCCAGCAGGCAGTCGCGGACGTGGCCGCACCCGGAAGTGGCACCGCTCTGCTACTCCCCGCGACCACGGAGGCCCTGGTGCGCGAACTCGCTGGTGCCGGAGTGTTGATGCCCCGAAAGTCAACCTCGTTCGGTCCCAAGCCCGCGGTCGGCCTTGCGCTCCGTGTTCTCGGGCTGCCCTGACTCGAGGCATCACGTGGACGCGTGCGGCGATGATGGCCGCGACCTGTCGTCCTACGGAACTGCGACCTTATCCTACGAAGTAGATTGGTAGATCGTTGGCGACTCCGCCGGAGCCACAGTTGCCCCCGCGCCGGGCGCGGGAACCGGGATCGCGCGGCCAGCGTCTACTAAGGTACTTAACGAAACGCGATGGAGGATCACCGTGCAAGACAGCCGACGCGGGCGCCCCGTGCCTGAGCAGCAGCGGACCGGGCGCAGGCGGCTCGCCGCCGCGGCCCTCGCCACGGCCGCACTCGTGACCCTGACCGCCTGCTCCCAGTCCGCCTCCGGATCGACGAGCGACGACAAGGCACAGGACTCGTCCCCCTCGAAGACTGGCTCGGGGGCTGGAAAGGCCGGGTCGGCCACCGTCACGGTCTCACCCACGGTGAAGGGTGAGAAAGTCATAGCCGACGAGCCGCTCGTCGTGACGGCCGGCGATGGCAAGTTGGCCTCGGTCACGGTGACCGGGCCCGGCGGCAAGCAGCTGGACGGGGAAGTTTCCGCCGACGGCCGCACCTGGACCTCGACCCACGACACGGAGTACGGCACCGCCTACACGCTCAAGGCGCAACTCGCCGCATCAGACGGCGGCAAGGTCTCCCGCAGCAGCAGTTTCACGACTGTGAGCAAGGACGAGATCTTCGTGGGCACTTACAACGTCAGCCCAGACGACACGGTCGGAGTCGCCCTGCCGGTGTCGGTGGTGTTCAACAAGCCCATTCAAGACAGGGCGGTGGTCGAACGCAGACTCAAGGTCACCTCGTCACCGGCTGTCGAGGGCGCGTGGAGCTGGATGAAGGACCGCGACGGCAAGGACCGTGTGGACTTCCGACCCAGGGAGTACTGGCAGCCGGGCACGAAGGTGAAGTTCACGATGGACCTGGTCGGCGTGGAGAACGGCGATCTGGTCGGCACCCAGCGGCGTGAGATCGACTTCACCATCGGCAAGGCCGTAGTGAGCACGGTCGATGTCGTCAAGAAGACGATGACCGTCAAGGAGAACGGCAAGGTGCTCAGGACACTGAAAGTGTCCGCCGGCAAGGAGACCTTCGAGACCTGGAACGGCACCATGGTCGTACTGAGCAAGGTCCCCACCATCCGGATGAACTCCGCCACCGTCGGCATATTCGGCCCCGAGGCGTACGACCTCGGCTCGGTCAAGTGGGACGTCCAGCTCACCCCGTCGGGTACGTACGCGCACGCCGCTCCCTGGAACGAAGGAAAGTTCGGCGTTGTGAACGGCAGCCACGGCTGCATCGGCATGAGCACGGCCGACGCCAAGTGGTTCTACGACCAGGTCGACTACGGCGACCCAGTCACCGTGATCAAGTCCAAGGACACCGTCCCTGCCAACAATGGCTACGGCGGCTGGAACGTCGACTGGGACATGTGGCAGAAGGGCAGTGCCCTGAAGTGACCATGTGATCCACGTCGACCGAAGTGCAGCCGTGCCTCCCGGAAGAGTCCCGGCGGGCACGGCTTCAGCAGTGCTCGGACCCCTGGCTCGTTCCCGCCCCGCGAAGAGACTCGTTGAGGCAGGCGTCTGTCCGGCTGTCGGGATGTGCGTGGTCGTAAGCGACCGGAGTGGAGACCGCGAGGACTGCCACGCGGTTGTCAGACTGGGCCAACGTCACCCGTACGGAATCGTCCCTGCCGGAGGTCAGCACGTATTCGTGCAGGCCCGTCGGCGTCGCACCGGAAGACGCGTCCCGGTCGGACGACCGTGCCCCCGTCGCCCTGGTCTCGTGCCAGCCGCATCCGTGGAGACGGGAGTCAAGCGTCGCCGCGGCCCGGGCCGCGGCGGAGGGGCCTGCGAACGCCGCGATCCGGTGCTGGGCGGTCGCAGGCCCCTGACCGTCGTAGGTCCGCGTGACCATGCTCGTGGTGCCCAGGTCCTCGAACCACTGGACATGGCATCCTCCCTTGCCCGCTTCCGGCAGGGCAGGGGCGGTTTCCCGGCCAGTGTCGGTGCTACGCCAGTGATAGGTGCCGTTCCAGGGCAGGGCGGAAGGGGACAGGAGCGCCTTCTCGGTGAGTTTCCCGTCCGGTTGCGCGGGAGGCAGGAGCGCGCCGGCGGACACCAGGTCGCGGGCTTGCCGGCCGGCTGCCGGCGCCTCCTTGCTGTCCTGGAGGTCCGGGAGCATGCCCCAGGCGGCACCCATGACCAGTGCGGCGCCGCCCAGGAGTGTCGCGGCCCCGGCCCGCCGCCGGCTTCGGCGCCGGTGGGCACGCATGCGGACAACGTTCGGGCGGGCGCCCAGGCTGACCAGCTGCTCGGCGTCCTCCGCGAGTCCCCGCAGCCGCACGCCGATGTGGGCATCGGTGGTCGTGGCCAGTGGGTTCTCCTTGCGACCGGAATTCTCAGTCATGCGTAGGCACCTCCTCCGGCCGTCCCCTTCGGGTGTGTCCGGGAGCGTATCGGGTCGTCCGTAGCGACCGCCGGTCGATGTCGGTCTCCTCGAGGTGCGTCCCGAGTGCCCGACGGGCGCGCACAAGGCGGGTGCGCACGGCGTCCCGAGTCGAACCGGTCTCCCGCGCGACCTCCTCCACCGGCAGGTCCAGCAGGTGGTGCAGCACGATCACGCGGCGCTGCTCCGGCTTGAGCTTGCGAAGAGCCGCGACCAGGGCCACGTGGTCCGGGGCCAACCCGGGCAGGTCAGTCGGCGGACCGTGGCGGAAGTGAGCCCGGACACGGTTGCGGGACTTGCGCCAGGTGCTGACCGCCAGCCGCATCGCCACGGTACGCACCCAGGGCACCGGGTCACCCGCCGCCACGATCCGGTCCCAGCGCAGCCAGGCACGCGCGAACGCCTCCTGGACGGCGTCCTCGGCCTCCGCCAGGTCGCCTGTCACGGCATAGACGATCGCCACAAGCCGCCGGGCGTGGTCGGTGTAGCACTGGTCGAAGTCGTTCGACTTCCCCGTTCCGTTCACGGGCGGGGCCCTCCGGTGGCGCGGTGGCGGCCGCGGGGACCCAAACGGCGCACCAGTGGTGCCGTCAGCGTTTGCACCTCGACGATGCGCAGTGGCCGGGCGAGAGTGACCAGGGAGACGGCGATGGCCGTGCCGCCGAGCAAGAGACCGGTCAGGTCACCGGTCGGTCCGTTGCCGAGGCGGGCCGTGCTCCAGCCGGAGACCAGGTAGGCAGCCGCGGCTCCCGGCAGGCAGGCGACGGCCAGCTTCAGATGGACGAGCGCCACGTGCGCGGCGTCGATGCCGCGTTCGGCTCCTGCTCGCCGCAGTCTCCGGCTCAGAACGTGTGAGGTGCACACCAGCCCTGCGGTGCAGGCCACTGCGTACGCACCGGCTACGCCGGTCACTGCCCAGCGAGCCGGGAGAAGCACGTAGGCTGCCGCCGACAGCCCGGCGTTGGCGCCGGCGACGACCAGGGTCAGGAAGAACACGGTCCGGGTGTCGCCGAGCGCGTAGAAGCCCCGGGAGAGCACGTACTGTGCTGAGAAGGCCAGCAGGCCGGGCGCGAAGGCCATGAGGACCCACGCGATTGCTTGGGTGTCCTCCTCGGTGGCCTGCGCGTACTGGTAGGCCACCCCCGTCAGCTGTGGGGCCAGCACGAGGAACGCGATCGTGGCGGGGACGATCGCGACCGCCGTGGTGCGCAACCCCCGCGACAGGTCCGCGCCCACGCGTCCGTGGTCTCCATCCGTGGCGGCCCGGCTCATACGCGGCAGCAGAGCGGTGACGAGGGAAACCGTGACGATGCCTTGTGGCACGACCCACAGTTGGTAAGCGCTGCTGTAGGCGGTATAGCCGACGCCGGCCGTGAGGCCCTCGGCGTTCGCGCGTACCCCTGCGGACGTGGAGAGCCGGGTCACCACCCAGTACGCCACCTGATTCGCCAGGACCAACATCAGGGTCCATGCGGCGGCGCGCAGCGGCCGGGTCAGGCCCGAGTTCCGCCAGTCGAACCGGGGCCGCCAGCGGAAACGCGCTGCGCGGAGTGACGGCAGCAGCGCCAGTGCCTGAACGGCGATACCCGCAGTGCTGCCCACCCCGAGAAGCAGCATCTGCGAATCGGTGACCTGGTCCGCCGAGACCGCCTCCGCGGCGATGACGAGGTACAAGCCGAAGACGATGATGACCACGGTGTTGTTCAGCACAGGCGTCCACATCATCGCGCCGAAGCGGTCGCGGGAGTTGAGTACCTGCCCGAGCAGAGTGAACACGCCGTAGAACAGGATCTGCGGCAGGCAGAAACGCGCCAGGGCGACGGTCATGTCGCGCTGTGCGCCGGTGTAGTCGGCGTACGCGTCGACGATCCAAGGAGCGGCGATCACGGCTGCCGCCGTCATCGCCGCCAGGGCCAGCAGGCAGACGGTCAGCAGCCGGTCGGTGTAGGCGGTACCTCCGTCCTCGTGCTCCTTTGCCGCGCGGACGAGTTCGGGGACGAACACGGAGTTGAGGGCGCCTCCGATCAGCAGGATGTAGATGATGTTCGGCACCGTGTTGGCGACGTTGTACGCGTCGCCGAGCAGCGCGGTACCCAGAGCGGCAACCACAATCGCGCTGCGGACGAAGCCGGTGAGTCGTGAGGCCAGGGAGCCGAGCGCCATGGTCACCCCGCCGCTCACCGTCGCCGGCCGCCGAGCCCCGGCGGCCGCGGGCGTCTTGGCGGGAGGCTCGTTGTTCGTCTCCACGGTCATGGCCGCTGTGTCGCCCTTCGTTCATCTCTCGGTGGCCAGCCGTGCCGGAAGTTGTCTGTCACCGGGCCGTGGGCCCGCGCGTGAACCAGATGAGCGGGCGATGCCCGCCGCCCTCCAGGAGGAGGGGACCTGATCACGACGAGGAGGCCGCCGCTGTGACCGCCATGGTGCAGACGCCCCAACCCCATCGAGCGCTCGAGCTGCAGCCGATGCCGCGTGAGCGATACGCCGACTATGTCCGCGTTTGCAGCGTGCAGAACGGTGGCGGGCAGGTCAGCTTCCTCCAGTGCCCCTCGTGGGCGGAAGTGAAGGAAGGCTGGAAGCCCGAGTACCTCGGCTGGTTCGACGGAGCTGGGAACCAGGAGGGCGCCGCGCTGGTGCTGTACCGCCAGATGCCTGGCGTACGCCGGTACTTCGCCTACATTCCCGAAGGGCCGGTACTGGACTGGGCCGCACCCGGACTCGGCGTACGACTCGAGTTGCTCTTGGATCACCTGCGGGACACCGGCGCCTTCGCGGTGCGCATGGGACCGCCGCTGTCGTACCGCAAATGGTCCGCTTCGACGCTCAAGAACGCGGTGGCGCCGGGCCGACGGCTGGGGGACGTGCTGCCGGACGTGGTCGATCCGCTGGGAGCGGCAGTCGCCGACCGGCTGCGGGAGGCCGGTTGGCGGCGCTGTGGTGAGGACGGTCAGGGCGCCGGCGACGCACAGCCGAGGCATCTCTTCGAAATCCCACTGGACGGCCGGACGCTGGAGGACGTGTGGTCGGGCATGAACCAGGAGTGGCGGCGCAACATCAAGAGGGCGACCAGGTCCGACGTGGCGACAGCCATAGGTGACGACAGCTGCCTGCCGGACTTCTTCGCGCTGCTGCAGCAGACCGAGAAACGTGACGGCTTCCGACTGGGCCGGTCCCTGGAGTACTTCCAACGTCAGCACCAGGCGCTCAATGCGGAAGAGCCGGGTCGTATGAGGCTCTATCTTGCCCGCCACGAAGGCGAGGTACTCGCTGCGCACACCCTCATCACGCTCGGTCGACGGGCCTGGTACCTGACCGGCGCGTCCGCCGACAACCGGCGCGAAGTGCGCCCCAGCAACGCACTGCAGTGGCGCATGATTCGCGATGCTCACGCGCGAGGGGTCGCCACGTACGACATGCGTGGGGTGCCTGACACCCTCGATCCCGAGGTCCGGGCGTTCGGCCTGATGCGCTGGAAGCTCGGCACCGGAGGTCGAGTGGCCGAGACGCTGGGCGAGTGGGAAGTGCCGCTCCAGGGGGCGGTCAACAAGACACTGCACCGGGCGATGCAGGCGTATCTGACCAGGCGCTGAGCAGGTCAGAGCCTGTTTACGGGCGGGGTATTGAGCGACTCCCATGGAACCACCCTAAACTAAAGTGTGTAGTAGATTAGTAGTAGGCGTGCCGGTTCCCGCCGTGGCCGCCTGTCGCGGAGCGGCGGGGCAAGGACATCAGCATGGGTTCCAACCAAGTCGACAGCACAGAAGGCAGCTCGCCGCGCGCACGTAGAGCAGATGCGACGCGCTGAGCAGGCGCGCGAACGACGCAACAAGGCCATCGTCATCACCGCCTCTGCTGTGATCATCGCCGGCACCATCGGTGGCGGCTGGTACCTGCTGGACAGCGCGAACGACAAGGAGCAGCAACGGGCGGCTCCCGTCCGTGGAGAGCGGGCCTGGTCCAAGCTGAGCCAGAAGCATGTCGACAAGAATGTTGGCCATCCGATGCCGGGGACGGGCGGCGACCACAACCAAATCTGGCAGAACTGTGACGGCGACGTGTACACCGAGCAGATAGAAGACGAGAATGCCGTTCACTCGCCGGAGCACGGCGCGGTGTGGGTCACTTACAACGACAAGGTGGCCGACGCCGACGTCGCCGCCCTCAAGGAGAGGGTGTCCGACACGAAGTACACGCTCATGAGCCTGTACAAGACCCAGCCGTCACCGATTACGCTGACAGCCTGGGGCCACCAGCTGGAGATGGACGAGGCTTCCGATCCGCGGGTGGCGGAGTTCTTCGACAAGTATGTGCTGGGTGAGCAGACCCCCGAGCCGGGTGTGGCGTGCACGGGAGGTATCGGCTGACCCCGGTGGCGAGATCGGGCGGAGCCGACTGATGACGCCGATGCGCTGACCCTTGCCACCTCTGCCCCAGAGACTCACTTGCGACGTTCTTGCAATAAGCTCTGCGCTCGCGGTCCGGGGCCACCGGATGGCTTGGCTTGCTTTCTCAGGAACAAGGATCGTCCATGGTCTCCGGCGCTTCACCGACAGCCACCACCCCGCGATCGCGCGTGGGCCTGCGCGCAGCGTTTAGGCCGACGGAGTGGCGGTCCATCGGAGGCATGACCGCCTTCGTCCTGCTGCTGCACGTCGTGGGGTGGGGCGTGCTCATTTTCGCCGTGGCACCCCACGAATACCAGCTCGGCAGTGACGGCGTCCTCGGCGTCAATGTGGGCCTGACGGCATATCTGCTGGGGGTGCGGCACGCGTTCGATGCGGATCACATTGCTTCGATCGACAACACCACCCGCAAGCTCGTCGGCGAGGGCAAGCCGTCTGTGAGTGCCGGTTTCTGGTTCTCCCTCGGACACTCCTCGGTGGTGTTCGTCGCAAGCCTGCTGCTGGCCATCGGTATCCGCTCGGTGGCCGGCGTCGTCCAGAATGAGGACTCGCACGCGGCACAGACGCTCGGCCTCGTCGGCACGATCGTCGCCGGAGCCTTCCTCGTACTCATCGGTCTCGTCAACCTCGTCTCGGCCATCGGCATCGCGAAGGTCTTCCGCCGCATGCGCGGTGGTGAGTACGACGAGGCGGAGCTGGAGCGGCAGCTCGACAGCCGAGGCTTTCTGGCCCGGCTCCTGGGACGCGTAATGAGGCGCGTCAGCAAAGCCTGGCACCTCTATCCGGTCGGCCTCCTTATGGGCCTCGGCTTCGACACCGCGACCCAAGTCGCCCTACTCGTTCTCGCGGCAGGCTCGGCGGCGTACGTCTTGCCCTGGTATGCCATTCTCGTCCTGCCGGTCTTGTTCGCCGCCGGGATGAGTCTGTTCGACACCGCCGATGGTGTCTTCATGTCACGGGCCTACACCTGGGCGTTCCTGAAGCCTGTTCGCAAGGTCTTCTACAACCTGACCGTGACCGTGCTGTCCGTCACCGTCGCCCTTGTCATCGGCATCCTGGTGCTCGTCGGTCTGCTCGTCGAGAGGCTCGGCATGAAGTCCGGACCTTTGGTCTGGATCGCCTCGTTGAACCTGGAGTACGTGGGCTTCGGCATCGTCGGACTCTTCCTGCTGACTTGGGTGATCGCATTCGGTGTCTGGCGGATCGGCCGTATCGAGGAGCGATGGTCCGGCGACGCGCGACCAGTCAGCCCCATGCCTCCCGCAGAGTAGGGCGGCGCCGGGCTGAGTGCGGTCGCACTGGGAGCCGAGCCTCTGCAGGTTCGTCGACGGGCTTCGGTGCCCCGCCCAGGTCTCAGCGCGCCATTACACTTGCTTGGTGCGCATACCACCGCTTGCCCGTCTGGCCTTCCTCATCGTGCTGCTGGCGGTCGCGGCAAGCTCCCTGCTCCTGTGGAGTCCCCGTCGACTCCTGTCTCAGGGGTTCTCCTCCAGCCCTTTCGAGGTGTGGGCCGCACCCGCTTTCGTCCTCGTTTTCGCCCTCGCCACGCTTGCCTTCTTTCCGAAGCCCCTGCTCAACGCGGCCGCCGGAGTTCTGTTCGGCGCCGAGGGCCTGGCGCTGGCTGTCGCCGGGACCACACTGGGTGCAGTGCTGGCTTTCCTCCTCGGGCGAAGCCTCGGACGGGAGGCGATCCGGCCACTCCTGAGGAAGAAGGCCCTTGCAGCCCTGGATCGCCGTCTTACCGATCAGGGCTTCCGAAGCATGTTGCTGCTCCGCATCGTCCCCGGCATTCCTTTCCAGATGGTGAACTTCGCAGCGGCCTTCTCTGGTATCCGGCTCTGGCCGTTCGCCGCCGCGACGGCCGTCGGCGTGCTGCCCGGCACCGCCGCGTACGTGGTCGCTGGCGCCTCGGCCTCTGAGCCCACCTCGCCCGCCTTTCTGATCTCGACCACGGTCATGATCGCCATGGTGGTGATCACCCTCGTCTCGCTGCGCGGAAACCGACGCGCGAAGGGCGGGCAGGTGTCCGTGCATCCGCCGGCACGGCAGACACACTGAACAGCCGCGCCCTTCCGCGGCCCTGGTTCGTCGCGTCCCTTGGCAGTCCGATGGGCCCGTCCGACCTGTCCCAGCAGCCCGCCTCATCCAACCGGCACCGATTGACTCAGCCATCTCGCGCGGGGCTCGCCTTTCGGGCACCGTAGCCGTAACGCCTTGTTCAGAGCGCGGTCGGATGAGTCGCAACCATCTTGGCCATAGGAGCTTTCCGGGATTCAACATGCCCCGTGGGGGTACCTGCGCCGTTGTCTGGCAGCGGAGGGAGTGGCAGAGCATGGTACGGGCGACGGACCGCACGGGCGGCGTAGGCAGTGAGCGCTGGTGAGCGGCTTTACGGCTGCACTGGCCCTGCTTGGCGTGGCACTGCTCGCCGTGGCGGGTCTTTACGGGGCCGCCTGGGCGCTGCGGATCTCAGCGGCACCGCTGTCCGTGCAGCCGTTCGGGTCAGGTCTGGATCCCTCCGAACATGCGGTCAGCCGTTTCCATGTGCGCTGGTACACGGTGACGATGCTCTTCCTCGCGTTCGACATGGAGATGGTCTTCATGTACCCGTGGACGCTTGTGATCTCCGCGATGGGGCCAAGCGCGGTGATCGAGATGTTCGTCTTCCTCGCGGTCCTTCTCGCCGGAGTGGTCTACGCATGGCGTGAGGGAGCGCTGCGATGGGCGTAACAGCTGTCCTGGCACGCGCAGCCGCGGGCCGGCCGCGTGTGCTGCTGACGGCTACGCCGGGCGGGACGCGGGTGCGGCTGGCCGTCGAGAAGGAGCTGCGGTCGCGGGACTGGCCGGCGGCAACGACCCCTGCCGAGGCCGACCTCATGCTGGTTGTGGGTCCCGACTGCCCGCGGCTACGTCCAGCAATGGACCGGCTGTGGCAGGACATGCCCCAGCCACGCGTGCGAATGCGGGTGACGACGGTCGGCGAGGTGGCTTCGGTTCTCGACGCCGGCCGGACCCGGCTGAGTGCACCGGACCACTCGGACATCGGTCCGGACCGAACCGACGGGCACGACACATCTGGAGAGTCCGGCAGTGAGGGGCATATGCCGTCCGACCGGGAAGCGGGCAACAGGGATCGCAGCGGCGACGAGGACACGGGACGGCACCACGACGGTTCGCGGGGCGTCGACCGCGGCGGTGAGCACCAGGGACACCGCGGCGCCGACCACGGAGGTCATGACCCCGGCGCTGCCGGCCACGCCGGATCACACGGCGAAGCGGAGCACGAGTCTGACGGTCCTATGAAAGGGGACGGTCAGCAGAACCACGCGGGCCATGGCAGCGGCCACGGCGTTCATGGAGGCCACGGCGGTCACGGGCACGGGGACATGGAAATGCCCGGCGGACTGCCAATGGCCGAGCCGGGCGAAGACCGCGACGGTCTGATGCTGGACCGCCTGCACGTGTCGCTGGGGCCGTTCCTGGCCGACTGGCCCACCGGACTGGTCATCCGTGTGGTGCTGCAGGGCGATGTCATTCAGCAGGCCGATCTCGATGCGCCGCCCTCCAGCGGGTCGGCCGACGCCTTCTGGGCGAGGCCCTGGCTGCGTGCCGCGTCGGGTGAGGTGGTGTACGCGGGGGAGGCCGCCCGGTGGCGAGCGGCTGCGCATCTGGACAGCCTGGGTCGGCTGTTGTCGGTGGTCGGCTGGCCCGCCCAGGCAGTGAAGGCGCGACGGCTCCGCGACGACCTGCTGGACGAGGCGCAGACCAAGGAGGTACTGCCTCGTGTGGAGCGCCTTGCCCGACGCGTCGGAAGGTCTCGGACCTTGTACTGGTTGTCTCGTGGCATCGGCCCGGTGAGTACGGCCGATGCGCGGGCCGCCGGCGTCACCGGACCCGCCGCGCGCGCGGGCGGGGACGTGCCGGCCAGGTACCGGCAGTGGCTCACCGATGTCGTACGAGACGTACTGCGGTTGGACGACACAGCGCGGCTCGATCCAGCGGCTCAGGAGAGTCCGCGGGGCCGGTGGGACGCCGTGCGACCGCCCTCAGTAGACCTGGCGAGGCTGCTGCCCCGGCTGTTGGAAGGAGCCGAGCTGAGCGCGGCTCGCCTCATTGTCGCCAGCCTTGACCCGGACCCGGACGAACTGAGCCTCACCGAGCAGGAGCTCGCTCGTGGTTGAGGCGGGAGAGTGGTGGATGCTGCTGGCCGCTCCGGCGGCGCTGCTCGGCTTCGCCTTGGTGGCCGTGGCCGGCAATGCGGCGCTGGACGCCCGAAGCGCGGGCCGGTCGGTCACTGCGACCGCTGTGGTGCGGCCATTTCTCGCCGTACCGCAGGCACTGGTGACACAGCAGCGTCGTATGCCCGCTCCGGACCGGTTGCTGTGGCGGGTCGGCGTCGTGGTGGTACCGGTGGCGGCCGTTCTTTCCACGCTGGTCATCCCGTTCGGGAACCACGTCGTCGCCGACCTCTCGGTGGGGGTGGTGTGGTTCAACGCGATGGAGGTGCTGACCTGGGCCGGGCTGTGGTTGGCCGGCTGGGGCCCGAACGCTGCGTTCTCCCTGGTCGGCGGCTACCGCTTCCTCGCCCAGGGCCTGGCGTACGAACTGCCCCTGATGTTCGCGCTGATCTCTGCTGCCACCGGGGCGCAGTCCCTGCGGGTCACGGACGTCGTCGGTGCCCAGCACGGGTTGTGGTACGCGGTGTGGATGCCATTCGCGTTCGTCGTCTACCTGGCCGGCGTGCTCGCGTTCAGCTTTCTGGGCCCGTTCGCCTACCCGGCCGGTCGTGACATCGCCGGTGGCGTGCTGGGGGAGACGTCCGGCGTGGACCGGCTGCTGCTGCAGGCCGGGCGGTGGCTGTGGCTGGCGGCGGGGGCGGCGATGGCGGTGCCGCTGTTCCTGGGAGGTGGTGCCGGACCGGGACTGCCGACCTGGGCGTGGTCACTGATCAAGACATTGCTGGTGCTGGGGCTGCTGGTGTGGGTGCTGCGACGCATGCCGGTGATCCGTGCCGACCGGTACGTGGAGCTGGCCTGGGTGGTGCTGCTACCACTGTCGATTGTGCAAGCCCTGGTGCCGGCCCTGGTCAATCTCAACCTGTAGGGAAGGAGCGTCATGGGCCTGACGAGCACGGTGCTGCTGGTGGTACTGGGCGTGCTCGCTCTCACCGGCGGCGTCCTGGTGTTCACGCTGAACTCCATGGCCCGGGTCACCTTCGCGCTACTGGGCTCCCTGGTGTGTGTCGGCGGGGTGGTCACCGTGCTGGGGCTGCCGTATCTCGGCGTGGTGATCGTGCTGATGATGGTCATGGAGATGGTGATCATGGCGGTGTTCATGATCGCGTACATGATGAATCCGGCCGGCCTGATGCCGATGTCGATGCTCCACAACACACGCGGCTCGCTGGTCATCAGTGGTCTCGTGTTCGCCGCGATGGTCGCCGGAATCTACGTCGTGCCCTGGCCCGACCGGACAGGGGCGCGGCCCAAGGACACCACGTTCCAGGTCGGCATGTCGTTGATGGGCGACCAGATGCTGACCATGGTCACCCTCGGCTTCGTTCTCCTGGCCACCATGATCGCCACCGTCGTGCTCGCCACCCACCGGGGGCGCTACGACCGCTTCGGCGACGACCTCGACCAGAGGCCGGCCAAGGACCCGGCCGGCGGAGGAGTGGGCCGATGACGTTCGAACTCCTGCTGGTCCTCGCCGCCGGACTGTTCTCGACGGGTCTGTTCGGGGCGCTCTCCCAGCAGTCCATCGTCATGATCATGATGGGGATCGAGCTGATGATCGGCGGGGTCATCGTCGCCGCCGCCGACTTCTGGTACTTTCTCGCCCCCGCCGCCGGCAGCGGCCAAGTGGTAATTGTGGCGGCCGTGGTAGCGATGGCGGTGGAGATGGCCATGGGCTTCGCCGTCACCACCGCCATCTATCGGGCCCGGCAGGTCGACATGACCGACATGGCCGAGGACCTGAAGGGATGAGCGCGATGCTCTGGCTGCTGATCGCTCTCCCGCTCGGTGGGGGAGCGGCGCTCGCGCTCATGGGGCGGAGTCGCAGTCGGCAGGTTCCCGCCATCGGCGTGACGTTGGCCGTGGCCACGCTCGGTGTGGCGGTGGCTGCTGCGGTGACGAGACCTGCCGCCAGTGCGTCACTGTTCGCCGGGATGGACGCGGGGTTGGCGGTGGACGGCCTGTCGGCGGTGATGGTGGTCACCGTCGCCGCCGTCACCACCACCGTCCTGGCCTTCGCGGCGGGGGAGATGACCGCCGACGAGAACCGGGGCCGGTTCTTCGGGCTCATGCTCGTCTTCGCCGGCGCCATGCTCGCCACCGTCACGGCGGCCACGCTGCCGCTGTTGCTGATGGCCTGGGAAGTGATGGGCGCGACCAGCTGGGCCCTGATCGGCTACTGGTGGCGGCGGCCCGAGCCGACGGTGGCCGCCGACGTCGCGTTCCTCACCACCCGCGCCGCGGACCTCGGCCTGTACCTGGCGGCAGGCGCCGCCGTGGCCGGCGGCATCGGGTCCCTGGATCTGGATGCTCTTTCGCACGCGGATGCGCCGTGGTTGCATGTGATCACCGCGGGCGTCGTCGTGGCCGCCCTCGGCAAGTCCGCCCAACTGCCCTTCTCCTTCTGGCTGTCGCGCGCCATGCAGGGCCCAAGCCCGGTGTCGGCGCTGCTGCACTCCGCAACCATGGTCGCCGCCGGTGCCTATCTGCTGCTCCGTCTGGTCCCGCTGCTGGACGCCACCACCTGGGCCGGTCCACTCGTTGCCTGGTCCGGCGTGGTCACAGCCCTGGCCCTGGGATTGGTCGCGGTGGTCCAGACCGACCTCAAGCAGCTCCTCGCGGCCTCCACCGCCGCGCAGATCGGGTTCATGGTTCTCGCCGCGGGCAGCCGCGGAGTCGCAGCGGGCACGACGCAGCTCCTCGCCCACGCAGCCACCAAGGCGGGGCTGTTCCTGGCAGCAGGCGCCTGGCTGACAGCGCTGGGCACCAAGCAGTTGCCAGCCCTGAGGGGCGCGGCCCGCACGTATCGGCTGGTCGGCGTGACCTTCACCGTGAGCGCACTCACCTTGGCCGGGTTGCCACCCCTATCCCTGTGGGCGGCCAAGGACGAGGTCCTCGCCGCCGCCCGCACCGAGGGGACCGGCTTGTACGCGGTGGGCCTCGCGGCAGCTGCCGTGGCCGCTGTCTACAGCATCAAGGCCCTCTGGTACGTCACCCGCCCCCTCCCGAAAGACCCGCAGGCCGGATATGACACCGAGCGACACGGCACCCGGCGCACAGCCCGTACGACACCGGCTCCACTCCTCGCCCTCGGCCTTGCCGCGGCGGTACTGGGGGTTTTGGCCCTGCCCGGTCCGGCGTCCTGGCTGAAGCGGCTGGTAGGCGCCCCGGGCGAACCGTCGCCCGAGCCGTGGGAACTCGGCCTGTCGGCCGGAGTCGCGATCGCAGCCGCAGCCTTGGCCTGGTGGTGGGCGTCCCACCCGCCGTCCGCACCGGCCGCTGCCGTGCGATGGGCCGAAGACTGGTTCTACTTGGAGCAGATCACGCGAGCCATTGTCGTCCGCCCGGTGCTGGGCCTGGCACGAACGCTCGCCGCATTCGACGACCGAGTCGTCGACGGCACCGTACGGCAGACCGCCCGAGGCGGACTCGCCGCCGCACGGCTTGCGCGGCAACTGGACGACGGAGGCATCGACGCTGCCGTCCGCGCGGTCGCCACGAGCGCGCGGAACCTCGGCCGCTGGGCACGCCGACCGCAGACCGGACTCCTCCACCAGTACTACGCACAGGCCGCCGTCGGCATCGCCGTGCTCGTCCTGATCATCTTGTTGGTGAGGTAACCCCTGTGCTGACCGTCGTCACGTTCCTGCCGCTGCTGGTGTGTGCAGTGCTCCTGCTTCTGCCGCGCAGCCTTCCCGATCGGGTGCTCGTCTGGACATGGATCGCCACCGCGGCTGCCGATCTGGCCCTCGTCGTCGCGCTGTGGGTGGGCTTCGACCCCGATGGCGGAATGCAGTACCAGCAGCGCGTGCGCTGGATCCCCAGTGCCGGCGTCGGCTACCACGTCGGTGTCGACGGCCTGTCCCTGCCCCTGGTCGCCCTGACCTGCCTGCTGTTCCTGGCCGTCGCCGTTCACTCCCTGCGCGAGAGGCGGCGTGTGCGTTCCTACGTCTGCCTGTTCCTGTTCCTGCAGACCGTCAGCGTCGGCCTGTTCGTCGCCCTGGACCTGATCCTGTTCTTCGTCTTCTTCGACCTCTCCATCGTCGGCATGTTCTTCGTCATCGCGGGCTGGGGGCACGGCGAACGGGCCCGGGCCGCAGCGCTGAAGTTCTTCCTCTACACCTTCATCGGCTCCCTCGCCCTCCTGCTCGGCTTCATCGGCCTCTACCTGGCCGCCGACCCGCACACTTTTGACATCGTCGACCTCACCCACAGCAACCCACTGGCCGGACGCGGCCTGTACGCCAGTCTTGTGCTGTTGGCCATCGGCGTTGGACTGGCGGTCAAGACCCCCACCGTGCCCTTCCACACCTGGCTGCCGCCCGCCCACACCGATGCCCCCGCCACCGGCTCGGCGATCCTCGCCGGTGTCCTGCTGAAAATGGGCACGTACGGGTTCGTGCGCATCGCCATGCCCCTGCTGCCCGGCAGTTGGCGCCACTACGCGCTCGTCATCGTGATCGTCGGCGCCGTGTCCGTCGTCTACGGGGCCTTGGTGGCGCTGGCGCAGACGGACTTCAAGCGCATGATCGCCTACACGTCGGTCAACCACATGGGCTACATCATCCTCGCAGTCGGCGCCGCCGGAACACTGGCGGGCAGCGACGCCCAAGCCCGCTCCCTGGCGGTGACCGGGGCGGTGACCCAGATGGTCAGCCACGGCCTGATCACCGGAGCTCTGTTCCTGCTCGCCGGAGTGCTCCACGACCGCGGCCGCACCTACACGATGGACGCCTACTCCGGCTTGGCCGCTCACACTCCGCGCTTCGCGGCGGTCACCGCCGTCGCCGCGTTCGCCAGTCTCGGCATCCCCGGCTTCTCCGGCTTCATCGCCGAGTTCCAGATCTTCGCTGGCAGCTTGGCCTCCCAGGCGATCGCCACCGCCATCGCCGTGACCGGCATCCTGATCACCGCGGCCCTGTTCCTCACCGCTCTGCGACGTATGTTCCTCGGCACTCCACGCCTGCCCGAAACGATCTCTGCTGGCGGAGTCGGCGACCTGAGAGGTACCGAGGCGCTGTCCACCGTGTCCCTGCTCGCGGTGGCCCTGGTGATCGGCGTCGCCCCGCGGTGGCTGCTGGACGTCATCGAACCGGCCAGCCGGACCCTGACCGGGCTGGTAGCACGGTGAACGAAAACCTGACGGCCCTCATCCCCGAACTCGCCCTCGTCGGTGCCGCCGTCATCGGCCTTCTCACTGGCTCTTGGCTGCCCCGCCGCCGCCAGTGGATCGTCGCTGCCCTCGCAGCCGTCGCTTGTGCGACCGGGCTGGTGGCCACCGCCGTCACCATGGCCACGGGCCGGGAACAGACCGTCTTCTCCGCCGCGTTCGCCGTCGACACCGCCACCGACTTCGGCCGGCTCATTGTCCTCGCCGCGCTGCTGCTGATCATCGGCATGTCGGTGGAGACCGTACGCGGCCACAAACGCGAAACAGAGTACTGGGTGCTCCTGCTGCTGACCGGCGCGGGCACCCTCGCCCTGCTCGGGGCGAACGACCTGCTGATGCTGTTCGCCGCCTACCTGCTGGCGAGCATCCCCGCCTACGCGCTCGCCGGCTTCACCAAGGACGCCCGCGGTACGGAAGCTGCCCTGAAGTACTACCTAATGGGCGCCCTGCTCGGCACCGCCATGCTCGCCGGCATCGCGCTTCTCTACGGCGTCGGCCACGGCACTCACTACAGCGAACTCAATGCGGGCCTGCCAGCCGCTTCCTACGGCCTTGTCGCCATCGGACTCGTCGGCGTACTCGCCGGTCTGCTCTTCAAGGTCGGCGCGGTACCGGTCCACTTCTGGGTGCCCGATGTCACCGACGGTGCCCCGACACCTGTCGCCGCCTACGTCACCACCCTCCCCAAGATCGGCGGCCTGATCGCCGGCTACCGCCTCCTTCACCAGGCGCTTCCCAACAGCGACGTCAACTGGCCGCTGCTCCTTGGGATCCTTGCCGCGGTCACCATGACCCTGGGAAATCTCGCGGCGTTCTTCCAGACCTCCGTCAAACGCCTGCTCGCGTACTCGACCATCAGCCAGGTCGGCTACCTCCTCATGGCCTTGGCCGTCGCCACCTACAGCGATTTCGCCCAGAAGAGCCTGCTGTTCTACCTGGCTGCCTACGCCGCCACCAATCTCGGTGCCTTCGCTGTCGTCACGGAACTCCCCGCTGCGCGTGCCCTTGCCGACTACAGGGGCCTCGCCCGCAGCCATCCCGGCCTCGCAGGCGTGCTTGTCGTCTGCCTTCTCGGCCTCGTCGGCACTCCGCCCACCGGCGTCTTCGTCGGCAAATTGGAGATCTTCAGCGCGGCCATCGACGGCGGCTACACCTGGCTTGCCGCCTTCGCCGTCGCCAACACCGTGGCCTCCCTCTTCTACTACCTGCGCTGGCTCGCTCCCTTGTTCACCACCGCCGATGAGGTACCAGTCAACGGGCACACCGTCCTGGGCCGTTGGTCGGCCGTCACCGCTTACACGGCGGCTGCCCTGTCCCTGGCGCTGGGTATCGCTGGGGAGGCTGCCCTCACGCTCACTACGGGACCGCTTCTGCCCTGAGGCCCGCGCTGTGACGTTCGTGTGACTCACCGAGCCCGCCGCTCTTGCCGTATCGCGCATGGAGCCGTCCGGGGCGAGGGTTTCGCCCCGGACGGCGGTGGGCTGAGACCGCGCGTCACCAGGAACGCGAACGGGGCACCTGCGCCGCCGTCAGGTCCCGGCTGTCACGTGGACGACTACCCCTGCCTCCGTGATCGTGGTGAGCCGGAGCAGGTTCCTACAAAGGGAGGAAGGCGTTGGCGCGGGCGTGGTGGGCCAGCGTCGCGCCGGTTTCGAGCTCATGGAACCAGGCGTGCAGGCGTAGGGATCGATCGGCCAGCCGTGGCACGACGCAAGGGTAGTTACTGAGGTTGTCGAGCTGTGCCAGGACGTGCCAGTGCCCGGCGGCGGTGAGGTCTCCCGTCAGCGGAACAGGTTCGGCGCGGTCCGCCTCGGCCTCGTCCGAGGCTGCCAGGGCAGCGCGCAGGGCGGCGGAGACGATGTCGCAGTGTGAGTGACCGCAGATGATGATGTCTGAAACATTCAGATCATTGACGGCATACTCAATCGTCCGTGACTCACCGGTCGGAGCGTCGGGAGCGTAGGCCGGGATTTCTCCGCCGTGAGTACGGAGTTCGAAAAGATCTCCAGGCCGGGCCGCTGTGATCAGACCAGGTGCGAAGCGGGCATCGGAGCAGGCGACGAACATCGCCCGCGGCCTTGTTAGCTCTGTGAGGCCGCCCAAGTGCAGGGTATGGGCAGTTGCGCGGGCACGGTAAACACGCGCTTGGTCGATCAAATACTGCATGACGCTACTGCCTCCCCCCGTGTCGTCACTTGGTTGCCGATTGATCCCTTGAACGCCTCATAGGCAGCAGAGGCACGGATGAGGGCTCCGCCAGCGAGGAAGGGGAGATTCCTCTGGATACCCGTGCCGAGCAACGTCGTCACAGAGAAGGCGCTCCGGACCGTGAGGACGGCGGGCACGACGGAACAACGTGGCGTCGTGGGGACGGCACGCTCATGCATGACATTCATGATGCGAAACTCTCCGAATCCCCCGGCGCAGCGTGGCACCGGGGCTGGGGCACCGGCCTTACCGGACGGTCACCCTTGTGCCCGCCCGTCAGGGCAAGCTGAGACCACCGATCGGCATCGGCCGGAGAGGGACGAGGGAGCTCTTCCGCCGCAGCGGCGGCGCTCTGCCCTCATGCAGCCTGACCAACAGCGCCGACATAAGCGGGGCACTGCTCTGAGGGATCTTGTTCTCAGGGCCGTTGCTCTGGTGGCCGCGTAGCAGTGGCCACAAGAAGGACAGCAAACGCCGGATGACGGTCGACAGCGTTTTGCTCTGCCACAGCAGGCGCTCGGTGACGCCTAGGAGGCGAGCGGTCAGCAACACCATGACCAGGTGGCCGGCCAGCATCGCACTGGGAGGTGAACCACCGGCTGCCTCAGGTTCGACCATCCAGGCCCAACCATTGTCGAGATCGCCGGTCGCCGTCACTGCCGCACATGCGTCAGGCAGGGAGTAGACGGCGTGGTACGCCAGCTGGGCAACAGCGAGTGCTGCCAGCAGCTGGGTGTCTGTCAGCGTTTTCTGTGTGAGTACTGCCGCTCCGGTGCCAACCACCGCGGTCAGTCCGGCAACGATGAGCCACTGAGGAGCGTGGCACTGCACCAGAATGTGTCCAGCCAATGGCATCAGTACGCACAGTGCCGCCAGCACGCTTGCCCGCAGCCCGCGCAGCACACTGGACGCCCCAGGGGCAGATCCTAGAGAGCATTGTGGCTGCATGGAGTTCAGAGCCTTCCAAGGCCGCCCAACGTTGGGCGGAGCGGCGGACGATTCGGATGAAGTCGGGATGGCTGCCCGTACGTAAGGCAGACTACCCACTCCGCCTTGGGCTGGTGTAGGACCGGCAGGTCTGTGACGCGGCCGTTGCCGAGCCGCTGACTGATTATCCACCGAGCCGTGGCGCGGTCCAGCCGCGGGATCCTGTAGGCAAGCCGGTCAGTGACGGTTAGTCAGGCACACGGGACGCGTTGGGACGGCCATTGCAGGGAACCCGTGGGATGCGAAACCCTCCCGTGGTCTCGACAATGCCTCTCACGCCATCTTCACACCCTCGGAGCCCTTCGCGGAAACAAGTCCGCACCTGTTCGGCGTTGGCGATGATGAATCAAGGAGGGGAAGTGTCGGGCCTGACGTTGTTCCGCACGAAAATGTCGAACGAAAGCGTGATTGAAGTCATTCCGCGCCTCGCCGAGTTCGAGGCCGAGGTGCAGGATCTCGTCGAGGCACACATGGAGACGATGCTCGGTGTGCGGTTCCTGGCGAGCGAGTACGGCACCGGGTCGCTCCATGGTGGCCGAATCGACTCGCTAGGGCTGGATGAGAACGGGGCGCCGGTGATCGTCGAGTACAAGCGAGGCACGGACGCTGGTGTCATCAACCAGGGGCTTTTCTACCTTGCATGGCTGATGGACCATCGTGCCGAGTTCGAGCACTTGGTCCGGCAGCGGCTCGGGGTGACCGCAGCGTCGCAGGTCCTTTGGAGCGGACCGCGTCTGATCTGCATTGCCGGCGATTTCACGCGTTATGACGTGCACGCCGTGCATGAGCATCGGCGGTCGATCGACCTTGTCCGCTACCGATTCTTCGGTGGCGAGCTGCTGGGCCTTGAGACCGTGGCGTCCGTGAGCGGCCGCATCCAGGGGGCGAGCCGAGTCCGTCGGCGGGCGGTTGCCCGAGCGGTGCACGACGTCCAGGGTGCGTCGATGACGGAGCTGGCGAGCGCAGTCGACGAGGCCCTGCTCGCGCTCGGGGACGGCGTGAAATGCGTCGAGCGCAAGACCTACCGGGCCTATCAGCGGCTGCGGAACTTCGCCTGCCTTTGCCCGCCGCAGCGCAGCAAGCTGCTGGTCTACTTGAAGGTTGATCCGGAGGACGTCGACCTCGTGCCGGGATTCACTCGTGACGTGTCGGGTCTTGGCCACCACGGTACCGGTGATCTGGAGGTGCAGTTGCGCAATCCGAAAGACGTGCTGCGGGCGCAGGAACTGTTCCAGGCCAGCTACGCGTCGGCCTAATCACCTGGCTGTGTCTGGCCGTTCTGTGCTCGTGGGACAGCTCCTTTCGATGCGGGGGCGCGGCGTGCCGGTGGGCTACTCATGATGCGCAGGATCGCCGGTTCCTTTCACAGGCGATTCCCGTTGTGATGCCCGCTCCTGTGTGGTGGTGTTCAGCGACACCGGCTGGCCGTGGAGTCGGCGGCGACGATGAGCATGGCCGGCGGGCTGGTGAAGAGCTTTGTCCTGCGTTCGGGGCCCGCGGTCTGTGGGAGGCGCAGGCCGGTTTCGTGGGCGAGGGACCCGGAGAGATCGGTCAGGAGCGAACTCGGAGTGTGCGGGGACGCGGTGACGACATAGGTGGGCCGGTCGGGGCCTGGGCCGGCCCAGATGGTCCAGGTGGCCTGGTTCTGGCCGGGGTGCTGGGCAGCGAAGGCATCAAACTGCATGCCTGCGTCCCCGTCGGGGGACGTCCAGTGGATCCATCGGCCGTCCACGGTGTGCTTCCATCCGGCCTCGGAGAGCGACTGGGTGGCTGCGGTGACCATCTTCTCGTCCACCGGGGCGCTGATGGCCGTGTCCCAGCCGTCGCCGTCGGCGAGGTGGATCAGCAGATGTCGCAGCACTGGAGCGGGGGTGGTGCCGGTCGCGGTGAGTACCCATATGCGATCGGAGACGGGTGTCTCGTAGGCGGCTACGGTCCATGCGGTCTCGTTGGCGGGGGTTTCGTGGACACGCTCGATGCGCAGGGTCTGCGACTCGTGGATGGGGTGCGTCGTGTCATCCGACCAGGTTCGCCACTTCTCGAACTCGCCGTGTTCGTCGAGGAAGGTGTCCAGGAGGGCGTCGTGGTCGCCGGCATCGGCCAGGTAGACGGGGACGGTCTCCGGCCTGGAGCGGGAGCGTTCGGACTTGGCTGTGGTGACGTCGAAGACCAAGTGAGCTTTGGCGGTGGCGCGTTCGGTGTCGGTCAGGGGTGCCGGGTCGGGGCGCATCTCGGCCGTCTGGGCCTTCTCGAAGGCGAGGAGCGCCTGGGCGGGTGAGTCAAAGGTGTCGGCTACCTGGCGCAGGTGGTCCTCGCCTTCGCAGGAAGACGGATTTTGCGCCTGGGCGGAGGTATGTGCCGACCGCGACGGTCGTGTGACCGTCGTGGGCGTGGGCGTGGGCGTGGGCGTGGATGAGGAGCTGTCCGTGGCGGATGTCGTCGTCGATCTTCTGCGCCTGATTGGAGACCTCACGGATGTCGCTGCGGGTGCACCAGGGCATCGGGTAGTTCGCCCAGGTCCATTCCTCGTTGATGGCCTCCTGGAGCCGCGGGGAGACCTCGACGGTGATGCCTTCGGCGATCAGGTTCTAGGCGGCGTCGGCGGCCCAGTAGGACTCCTCGTGATCGATGCGGGCCAGGACCAGGACGCCCGTGGCGATGACACTCCAGCCGGGCAGCCTCCAGAGCCATGGAGACGACGCGGGCTTGGGCGCCGGTCAGGACGGCCTGCACGGCGCTCGGGTGAGTGGGGTGGGTGTCGAGGCGGACATGGGCGTCGATGGCGGGAGTCACGTGGGGGCCTCATCTGCTCTGCCGGTGGCCGGGCCCGCGAGTCCGGCCACCGGCGTACTCGGCAGTTATCGGGTTACTCGTGTGGGTCGGGCGGCGTGTGCGGCCGTGGTGGTCGGCGGGCCGGCGCGGGTGGCGGGCGCCGCTCGCCGCTGCTGTGGCGGGGCGGCTCCGGTGGCGTGCTGCCAGCGGGTGCGGATGGCGGCGATGTCCGCGAGGGCTCGGCGGGCGCCGACGACCAGCTGGAAGGGGGTGCTCGCCGGGTCGCCGGCGTACGCCTCGATGCGCCGTCCGGTGTGCTCGGCCGTGGACAGGATGGAGCGCCGCAGGGCGCGTTCGGCCCAGTGCCCGACGGATCCTGCCGGTTCGGCCAGCATGCGCAGGACCTTGCCTGGTGCGCTGCCGTCGTCCAGCAGGCCGCGCTGCTGTGCCTCCCACAGAGCCGTTACGGGGTCGACGGGCTCGTTGCGGCGGGTGAGGGTGGTCAGGCACTGCCACAGGCCGGCGTGCAGGGGCAGGGTGAGGTCGTCGGGGAGCAGCCACCGGACGGCGTCGATGTCGTCAGGGCGGGCGGTGGCGGTGGCGAGCAGTAGTTGCTCCTCCTCGATCGCCTCGATGTGGTCGGGGGTCTGGGCGGGTGTTGGTGCGGGGG
>NZ_JACBYP010000033.1 GCF_018982965.1 Streptomyces mayonensis
GGGCCGACGCGGGCGTGGAGGCCGGGTCGGGGGCCGGGGGTGACTCCGGGGATGTCCCGCGCGTCTCCGGGGCCGCCGGGGACGGGACGGTGGCCGCGCGGCCGTCCACGGTGTCGGTGGGGGCGGTGGCCTGCTGTGCGGTGTCCCCGAAGGGCATCAGGGAGACGGTGAGCGCCGGCAGGGACACCAGGACCGCCGCGGCGAACAGGCCCGCGCGCATCAGGCGGGCCCGGCGGGTGCGGCCCGGCGCGGCGGCGGCGCCGTCCTCGTCGGCCGGGCCGGGGCGTCCGGCGGCGAGCCGCGCCTCGGCTGCGCGGCGGCGGCGTTCGAGGTAGGCGTGCCCGCCCCAGCCGAGCACGCCGGAGGCGAGGGCGGCCGGCAGTCCGGTGCCGTGCGGGCGCAGACAGGCGGCGGCCTCGGCGCAGTCGGGGCAGGTGGTCAGGTGCTGGGAGAGGTCGTCGGGGACGTCGGCGGCGGGCGACCTGGTGACCGCGTCGAGGAGGCGGGCGTAGGCGCGGCACTGGTCGGACGGCGGTGCGTCGACGTGGCCGCGGCGGCAGCGGTCCCGGAACAGCTCGCGCACCTGGGCGAGTTCGTCGGAGACGGTGGCCGGGTCGAGGCCGAGCCGGCGGGCCACCACGGTCGTCGGCAGGGCCTCCACGTCGGCCAGCCACAGCAGTTCGGCGTCCGCGGCCTGCATGTCCCTGAGGCCGCGCAGCGCGAGCGGGCGGCCGGGCGGGGGGCCGGCGTGGCGCGCGGCCCGGTCGGAGTGCAGCCAACGCCGCAGGTCACCGTCGAGTTCGTGGCCCTGCCCGGCCTCCTCCCAGGCCGCCGCGGTGGTACGGACCGCGGTCAGCAGCAGCGGGAGGCGGGGCAGCCGGGACGGATGGCGGGCGCTGCCGCGGGCCGCGGCCGTCGCCTCTGCGGCGCGGACTTCGCGCCGGCCGTGCTCGAAGGCCTCGGTGGCCAGCCGGACGGCCGCCTCCGAACCCGCCGTGCACAGGTCGGCGTAGGAGAGCACCGTGTCCCAGCTCTCGGCGAGCAGCACCGCTTCCGCGGCGTCCTTGGGGCTCGGCGCGTCGGGCATCGGACTCCTGCATCCACTGCTGCATCCACTGCGTCCACGGGCGAGGCCAACTCACCACAGGGATCGACGGAGTTGGGCAGGGCCGGCCTCACGGCAAGCGCGTAGCCTGACACGTTCCCGGCCCGGCTGACAAGCGTCGTACGCCTGTTGTCCGCCAGCCTCGCGCGGGCGTGCGCCCTCCCCCCTCCGGCGCCTCAGGCCTCCACCGGCGCGTCCGCCGGCAGGCTGTCCATGAAGGAGCTGACCGAGAAGACCGCGTTGCCGGCGCCGGGCGGGCCGTAGCCGGGGGGCGAGGAGAGGCCGAAGTCCTCCATGGTCTGGCGGTAGGCCTGGAGCAGGCGGATGTGGTACTCCAGCGGCGCGCCGTCGGGGTTGGTCTTGCCCAGCGGGGTCGTCGGCTCCGGGCACCAGGTGGTGAAGCGGGGCGTGATGCCGTGGGACATGAAGAAGCGCAGGCCCTCGGTGGTGGAGTCGATGGCCTCGTCGACGGTCTTGAAGCCGAAGGGCTCGGCCATCTCCACGCCCGCGACGAAGTTGGGGATGACGTTGCGCGCGCCGAAGACCTCCGTCGAGTCCAGGATGCGCCGGTGCCACTCGTCGCGGCCGACGTAGCGCTCCTTGCCGGGGCAGTACATCTTGAACAGGTACTCGTCCCACACCTCGAAGTTGGGGTGGTAGATCTGCACGCCGTAGTCCTTGAACCGCTGGACGTCGGGCTTCGGCAGCGCCTGGGCGACGACCTTGCCGATCCAGCGGCCCGGGAAGTACTCCTCGATGGCCTTGGCGTACCGCCCGTAGAAGTCGGCCTCGTCGAGACCCTGGACCTTCGACGTGATCGCGCCGCCGGTGAGCGTGTACGCGGTCGAGATCTTGGCGGTGTCGTACTTGTCGATGATCTCCAGCGCCTCGAGGACCTCGTCGACGTCCTTCACGCCCGTGTACGGCCGCCCCGCCGCCTTGTGCTGGCGCCAGTTGTGGTTGATGTCGCAGTACTGGCACTCCTCCTTGGCGCCGAAGTACTGGCAGACGCGGAACGCGGTCAGGTAGATCAGGTAGCCCCACTGGATGGTCGGGGCGACCTCCATGACCGACTTCCCGTTGGAGAGCTTGTGCCGGTAGTACTCCGGCATCGGCGGTACGCCGACGTCGGCGATCCGCTTCCCGTCCAGGTAGAGGCCGAGGACGCCGTCGTCGTTCGCGGCGACCCGGTAGGGCGAGGACGGGTTCACGCGGACCGAGACGACGGTGCGCCGCAGGTCGTAGGGGCCGCCGGTGAGGATGATCTCCTCGGGCGGCCGGCGCAGCGCGGCCTCGCCCAGTTCGGGGAGGGTGCCGTGGTCGAAGGAGAAGATGAAGTACGACTTCGGCTTGACCTCGCCGCCCTCGTTGTCACTCAGCGCCGAGGCGTCGAAGGCGACGCCGCCGCGCAGGAGGTCCTCCTTGAAGACGGCCTCGCGCGGCACGTGCGGGAACCGCTCCATCAGATCCTCGACCAGCGCGGTACGGCTGTCCATCCCGTGATCTCCTCCCAGCTCCGGCGTTCCACTTCTCACGGTATGCCCCCGCGGGAGCGGCTTCCCGCGCGGGGCCCCCGCCAGGCGCGCCGGGTAGGTTTCCGCGGTATGAGCGAGATCACGGTGACCAACTGGGCCGGCAACATCACGTACGCCGCCAAGGAGCTGCTCCGCCCGCGTTCCCCGGACGCCCTGCGGGCCCTGGTGGCCGACGGCGACCGGGTGCGGGTGCTGGGCAGCGGGCACTCCTTCAACGAGATCGCCGAGCCGGGCCCCGGGGGTGTCCTGCTGTCGCTGGCGGACCTGCCGTCCGAGGTGGACGTCGACACCGCGGCCCGTACGGTGCGGGTCGGCGGCGGTGTCCGGTACGCGGAGCTGGCCCGGCGGGTGCACGCGCGGGGCCTCGCGCTGCCGAACATGGCGTCGCTGCCGCACATCTCGGTCGCCGGTTCGGTGGCGACCGGCACGCACGGCTCGGGTGTGGGCAACGGTCCGCTGGCGTCGGCGGTGCGCGAGGTGGAGCTGGTCACGGCGGACGGCTCGACGGTGGTGATCGCCCGCGGCGACGAGCGGTTCGGCGGTGCGGTGACCTCCCTCGGCGCGCTGGGCGTGGTGACGTCGCTCACTCTCGACCTGGAGCCGGCCTACGAGGTCGAGCAGCACGTCTTCACCGAACTGCCGCTCGCCGGTCTCGACACGGTGACGTTCGCGGCCGTGACGGCGGCGGCGTACAGCGTCAGCCTGTTCACCGACTGGCGGGCGCCCGGCTTCCGGCAGGTGTGGCTCAAGCGGCGCACCGACCAGCCGCTGCCCGACTTCCCGTACGCGGCGCCGGCCGCCGAGAAGATGCACCCGGTGCCGGGCATGCCCGCGGTCAACTGCACGGAGCAGTTCGGCGTGCCGGGGCCCTGGCACGAACGGCTGCCGCACTTCCGTGCCGAGTTCGTGCCGAGCAGCGGTGCCGAGCTGCAGTCGGAGTACCTGATGCCCCGCGAGCACGCCCTGGACGCCCTGCACGCGATGGACGCGATACGTGAGGTCCTCGCTCCGGTGCTCCAGACCTGCGAGATCCGCACGGTCGCCGCCGACGAGCAGTGGCTGAGCCCCGCCCACGGCCGGGACACCGTGGCGGCCCACTTCACCTGGGTCGAGGACACGGCCGCGGTGGTGCCGGTGGTACGGCGGCTGGAGGAGGCGCTCGCGCCGTTCGCGGCCCGCCCCCACTGGGGGAAGGTGTTCACCACCCCGGCCCGGGAACTGGGCGCGCTCTACCCGCGGCTGGCGGACTTCCGGTCGCTGGCCGCGGCGCTCGACCCGGCGGGCAAGTTCACCAACGCGTTCGTGCGGGAGGTGCTGGGCGAGGAGTGACGGACGGTTCGTCCCGGCAGAAGCCAGCCCTCGAAGGACCCGCGGGCGGAGGTGGTCCGGGGCCGTCGCGCTCTCTGCCCCAGCCTGAAAACCCAGGACCTCTAGGCGGTAGCTGCACAGCCTCCGGGCAGCGGCAGGAAGGTGGCCCGTGCCCCGAGTGGGTCTCACGACCGGCCGCGTCGTCGCGGCCGCCGCCGACCTCGCCGACAGGCCGGGGTCGAGAGCGTGACCGTCTCCGCGCCGGCCCGGCACCAGGTCAGGTCAGCGCCGCGACCTCCCCGTACGTGGGCGCCGTACCGCCCGGAGTGCGGCCCGACCGGATGTCGGCCACCGTCTCCAGGGCGGCGCCCAGTGCCCTGCGGTAGAGCAGCGAGCCCAGGCTGACCCGGCGCACGCCCAGGTCGGCGAGGTGGGCGAGGGCGGGGCCCCCGGGTGAGTACAGGACGTTGAGGGGCACGTCGAAACGGGCGGCCAGGTAACCGATGCGGGCGGGGTCGGTGAGTCCGGGGACGAAGAGGCCGTCGGCGCCGGCCTCGCGGTAGGCCTCCAGGCGCCGCATCGTCTCCGCGGTGTCGCCGTCGCCCGACCAGTACGTGTCGGTGCGGGCGTTGACGAACAGACCCGGGGCGGCCGAACGGACCGCGGCGATCTTCGCGGCGTGCCGGTCGGCGGGTCCCGTCCCGTCCTCGAGGTTGATCCCGACCGCCCCCACCGCCGCCAGTTCCCGGGCGAACTCCCCCACCTCGTCGGGGTCGTCGCTGAAACCGCCCTCCGCGTCGACGGAGAGCAGGAAGGGGGCCGAGCCGAGGGTGAGGGCCAGGCGGAGGGTCTCGTCGCGGGTCGCCGAGGCCCCGTCGGGCAGCCCGGCCGCCGCGGCGACGCCCAGGCTGGTGGTGCCGACGGCGCCGAAGCCCTGGCCCGCCAGGGCCGACGCGGAGGCGTGGTCCCAGGCGCACGGCAGGAGCAGGGGCAGGCCGGCACGGTGCAGGTCGGCGAAGGCGGTCACGACAGGTCACCGACCGCGTCGGCGTAGTACGCGGACTCGGTCACGTGCAGGGCGAGTTCACGGAAGGTCCAGCCGTCACCGGGCGAGTGGTCGAGCTGTTCGCCGGTGAGCGCGGCGAGGCGGTCGGCCCAGATGCGGGCGAGCCGGGTGAGGCGGCTGCGGGCCTCGTCGAGGTCCTCGGCGGTGAAGGGGGCGCGGTCGGCCGCGGTGGTGGTCGCGGAGGCGTGCCAGTGGTCGGGCTGCGTCTCCCGGCCGGCCAACCGGGCCTCCAGCTCGGCGAGATGGTCCACCATGTGGTCGGCGACGCGCCGGACCGCCTTGTGCGGGGTGTACACGCGGTCGTCGACGTGGACGGGCCGCCCGTCCCAGCGGGTCCAGGTGGCGGCAAGGCGCAGGACGTGCTCGACCATGCCGGTGACGGCGTCGCCGGGCCCCACCGCGACGCCGGAGGACACGGAGACGGAAGGCGCGGCGCCGGGGGACGCGGGGAGGGAGGACGCGGGAACCCCGGACCCCGGGGCGGTTTTCGTACCGTTGCTCATGTCCCGAACGCTAGGCGCCGGTTCCTTCGGCGACGGCCGAAGTGTCCCCGGCGGATGCGGATGCGGGGCCCCGATGCCCACCTCCCCACCACGGCCGCCGCAGGAGGTGCGGGTGGCCGAGCCGTACTCGGCTCGTGCTCGTGCTCGCGCGCTCGTGCCCGTGATGTCGCGCTCGCGGTCGCGCGACGCGTCAGGTCACCAGTCCGTGGCGGTAGGCGTAGACGACCGCCTGGACGCGGTCGCGCAGGTCGAGCTTGGTCAGGATGCGGGAGACGAAGGTCTTGACCGTCTCCGGGCTGATCACCAGCTCCGCGGCGATCTCACCGTTGGACAGGCCCTCCGCGATCAGGCGCAGCACCTCCGTCTCGCGGGGCGTCAGCGGGATCTCCCGCGCCGCGCCCTCGGCGGGCCGGATCCGGGCGGCGTACCGGCCGACGAGGCGGCGCGTCACGTCGGGGTCGAGCAGGGCCTGGCCCATGGCCACGGTGCGGATGCCGTGCAGCAGCCGGTCCGGCGGCGCGTCCTTGAGCAGGAACCCGCTCGCGCCCGCGCGCAGCGCCTCGTACACGTACTCGTCGAGGTTGAACGTCGTCACCACGAGCACCTTGACGGGGTGCTCCACACCCTCCCCGGCCAGCAGCCGGGTGGCCGCGATGCCGTCGAGCACGGGCATGCGTACGTCCATCACCACGACGTCGGGCTTCACCTCGCCGGCCAGGTCCACCGCGGCCTGCCCGTCCCCGCACTGGCCCGCCACCTCCAGGTCGGGCTGGGCGTCGACGATCGTGGCGAGACCGGCGCGGATCATCACCTGGTCGTCGACGATCAGGACCCGGACCGGCGCACTCATGAGACGTTCCCCCCGGGTATCCGCGCCCGGACGACGAAGCCGCCCCCGTCCCGGCGGCCCGCGCTGAACTGGCCGCCCAGCACGTCGACCCGTTCCTTCAGCCCCGCCAGTCCCCGCCCGCTGCCGCCGGGGGACGACGCCCCCGTGCCCGAGCCGTCCGTGCCGACTTCCACCGTGATCTCCCTTTCGCCGTGGTGCACCAGGACCGAGGTCTTGCCGCCGTGGTCGTACTTGAGCGCGTTGGTCAGGGCCTCCTGCACCACGCGGTAGGCCACGAGGTCGGAGCTGCCGGTCGACGCCGCCGGGGTGCCCTCCTCGGTGAACTCCACCGGCTGCCCGGCCCGGCGGGTCTGTTCGACGAGCGTGAGCACCCGGCCGACGGGTGGCGTCCTGGGCTCGGCGGTGCCGTGGTCCGGGTTGAGCAGGTCGAGCAGGTGCCGCAGGTCGGTGATGGCGCGGCGGCCGGTGTCGCTGACGCCCGCCAGTGTCTCGTCGAGCCGTTCGGGCGCCGCGGTCAGATAGCGTGCGGCCTCGGACTGCACGACCATCGCCGTCACGTGGTGGGTCACCACGTCGTGCAACTCGCGGGCGATGCGGGAGCGTTCGGCGTTGCGGGCGTCCTCGGCGACCCGGCGCCGGCGGTCGGCCTCCGCGGCGCGGGCGGAGCGCATCCAGTGACCGATGCCCCACACCAGGGCCAGCGTCAGGTAGAACGCGGCGAACTCGACGGGCGCCTCGCCGGGACCGCGCCGGTACATCTCGGCCGACAGGGCCACGAACGCCACCGAGCCGCCGATCATGGTGGCGCGCCGGTGATGCTCCAGGTGCATGCCGGCGCTCAGCAGGGCGATGGGCAGCATGGTGCCGGCGAACAGGTGGTAGCCGCGGAGCTGGTCGAGGGCGAAGCCGGACGACACCAGTACGAGGCAGAGCAGCGGCCACCGGCGGCGCAGCGCGATCGGGAGGCACTGGAGGACGGCGGCGACGCCGGCCAGCGCGTCGGCGGGCCGGGTCGGCAGGCCGCCGAACTCCGTTCCGTGGCCCTGCAACGAGGGCAGCAGCGACGCGACGAGGAACGCCACCCCGAGCGGGAGGTCCCGGACCGTGACGTCGAGCCGGCGCCACAGTCCGACGTCGAGCCGGCGCCACAGCTCCAGGGCCCGTCGGCTGTCGATCATCGGGGAAGTGTAGCGGTCGCCTCGGCGGCCCGGGCCGCCCGCCGGGCGCCGAACGGCACGATGTTGCCGCGCCGGTGGGCCAGCCACAGGAACACCAGCGTCAGCAGCACCCCGAAGCCCACCGAGTACACGCTGCCCTCCGGCCCGAAGTCGCCGCCGGTGAGCAGTTCGGGACCGGACATCGTGGCGTCGAGCAGGCCCTTGTTGTCGCCGTTGCCGGAGACGACGGTGCTGAAGACACCGGCGGCGGCGAAGTTCCAGCCGAAGTGCACGCCGATCGTCAGCCACAGGCTGCGGGTGGCGGCGTAGGCGGCGGCGAGCATGAACCCGGCCTCGACGGCGATGGCGACGGCGCCCCACACGGTCGCGTCCTCGTTCAGCAGGTGCGAGGCGCCGAACACGACGCCGGTCAGCAGCAGCGCGGTGTACGTGCCGATGTGCTCCTCGATGATCCGGAAGAGGACGCCGCGGTAGACGACTTCCTCGGTCGCGGCGGCACCGGCCATGAAGCCGACGAGCCCGATCGCGTTCTGCACCGAGCCCAGGCCGTCGACCTCGTAGTGCCCGGAGGTGAAGAGGTTCACCATGACGGCCGTGAACATTCCGGCGCCGATCAGCATCCCCCAGCCGGTCTTGGCCACGGCGCCCGTCGGGGCCACGTCCAGGGCCTGCCGCCGTTCGGTCCGCCGTACCACCCAGGCGTACACGAACACGATCAGCGCGGCCGAGGTGAGACCGACGACCAGGGTGAGCCAGTCGTTGTCCTGCACCGCCTGGATGGCGGCACCGCCTGCGGCGTAGGCGGCCAGGACGGCCAGGAACTGCCACACGAATCTCACGGGGAACTCCTCTGTCGGGCCCGGGACTCGAGTGCCGCGGGCTGCAACGGACGCTACGGATCCGGCGGCCGGAGATCGTCACCTCACGGTGGACACCTGGCCGTAGCTCGCACGGGGGACAAGGCCCCGTAGCCGGGCACGCAGGCCGTAGCCTGCGGTCATGACCAGCGACTTCGCCGATGCCCTCGCCTCCGGGCCGCTCGTGCTGGACGGCGGCATGTCCAACCAGCTGGAGTCGGCCGGGCACGACCTGGGGGACGAGCTGTGGTCGGCGCGGCTGCTCGCCGAGGACCCGGAGGCGGTCACGGCGGCGCATCTCGCCTACTTCGAGGCGGGCGCGGAGGTGGCGATCACCGCGAGCTACCAGGCCACCTTCGAGGGCTTCGCCCGGCGCGGCGTCGGGCGGGCCCGGACCGCCGAACTCCTCGCGCTCAGTGTGGAGTCGGCCCGCGAGGCGGCCCGCCGGGCGCGGGCGCACCGTCCGGACCGCGCCCTGTGGGTGGCGGCGTCGGCGGGCCCGTACGGGGCGATGCTCGCGGACGGCTCGGAGTACCGGGGACGCTACGGGCTCGACGCGGGTGAGCTGGAGCGTTTCCACCGGCCTCGCCTGGAGGTGCTGGCCGCCGCGCGTCCCGACGTCCTCGCGCTGGAGACGGTCCCGGACACCGAGGAGGCGGTGGCGCTGCTGCGGGCGGTGCGCGGACTGGGCGTGCCCGCCTGGCTGTCGTACACCGTCGCGGGCGGGAGCACCCGCGCCGGGCAGCCGCTCGCGGAGGCCTTCGCCCTGGCCGCCGACGTGGACGAGGTGGTCGCGGTCGGCGTCAACTGCTGTGCCCCCGCCGACGTTTCCGGGGCGGTCGAGACGGCCGCGCGGGTCACCGGCAAGCCCGTCGTGGCCTATCCCAACAGCGGGGAGGCGTGGAACGCGCGGGAGCGCGCCTGGCAGGGGCGTTCGGCGTTCCCGACCGGGCGGGTACGGGAGTGGCGGGAGCGCGGGGCCCGGCTGATCGGCGGTTGCTGCCGGGTGGGCCCCGGGACGATCACGTCGATTGCGGAGGCCTTGGCGCGGGAATGACCGCTGGGGCATGTGCCAAGATGGCAGTGAACAGGCGTTCGGGGGAGACGCGTCCAGCGGGGGACTGCATGGGGTACGGGGATCGGGCGGGGCACGCGGAACGGACGGGCCACGGGGATCGGCCGGGGCACGGGGAACAAACGAACCGCGGTGAACCGACGGGGCGTCGGCCGGTGCCGGGAGCGGTGCTCGCGGCCGGTGCGGTGGGGCTGCTGGCGGTCGCCGCGCTCGCGCTGCGCCCCGCGGAGGTGCTGCTGCACTCGGGCCAGGGGCCGCTCGGCCACTGGGGCGTCGTGGCGATCGCATCGGCCGTCGCCTGGACGCTCGGCGCCATGCTGGTCGTCCAGGGCCTGAGACCCCGCTTCGGCGCCGACCGCATGTCGCTGCCGCCGGTCGAGGAGCGACTGCGTGAGACGGCCGGGCCGCTGCTGCTGGCCACGGCGGGCGCGATCGGGGTCCTGACGGTGGTGCTGCACCGGTTCAACCGCGACAGCACCACCTCCGTCCCGGCGCCCGACGTTTCGACGGTGGTGCCCAGCCCCTCGGACTCCTCCGTGCCCGTGCCGCCGCCGGAATCGGACGGTGCGGGCTCGTCGTTCCCGTTGTACGTCGTGGTCGCTCTGCTGGCCGCGGCCGTCGTCGTGCTCGTCCTGGTGGCCGTCGTACGGCGGCTGCGGCGGATCGGGCTGCGGGTGCCGCGGCTTCCCGGCCCGGCCGGCACGGTGCCGGAGGACGAGGACGCGCGCCTGCTCCTGTCCGCCGTGCGCTCGGGCCGCCGCGCCCTCGCCGACACCGGCGCCGACGCCCGTGCCGCCGTCATCGCCTGCTACGCCGCGATGGAGGACGCCCTCGTCGCGTCCGGCGTACCCCGGCACGCCTCCGACAGCCCCGCCGACCTGCTCACCCGCACCGCCGAGGCGGGCCTCGCGCCGGGGCCGGCGGCGCCGCGCCTTGCCGCGCTGTTCCGTGAGGCCCGCTATTCCTCGCACCCGATGGACGGCTCGCACCGGGAGGCCGCCGCGGACGCCCTGGAGGAGATCGCCTCGCTGTTGCAGGACGACCGGGCACCGGTGACGGACCAGGAGCGGGACCAGGAGCGGGAGGCCGGACGGTGACCGGTGTGGCGGAAGGGACGAAGGCGACCGGGGGACGCGGAGGCATGCTCACCCTGCTGTGGCTCGGCCTGCTGGGCGGCGCGGTCGCCGCCTCCGGTGTGCTGCTCGTCCTCCTCTTCGACGGCGCGGAGGCGGCCGGCGCCCTCGTGGCCCTGCTCGTCGCCGTGGCCCTGCTCGTCGCCCGGTACGCCGCCGGGGCGGGCGCCCTCGACTCCGGACACCGGCACGAGGTGTGGCTGCTGCGCACGCGGGTGCCGGGCATGGGCGAGTGGCGCCGGAACATACGGACCGCCACGGGATCGGACGGCGCCCTCTACTACCGCGCGGTGCTCCGCCCCGAACTGCGCCGCCTGTACGCCGCCGCACTCGCCGAGCACCACCATGTCTCGCTCGACCAGCAGCCCGAGCGGGCGGCCGAGCTGATCGGCCCGGACCTGTGGCCGTGGCTCGGTTTCGGCACACCGCGGACCGGACCGGACGGCGAGGTCCCCGTCGAGGAGCTGCGCCGCCTCGTCGACCGCCTCGAAACGCTCAACGCACCCCGCAGCCCTCGTACCGGCAACCCCCGTACCGGCATCCCCGGTACCGGCAACTCCCGTACTGGCGACCCTCGTACTGGTAAGGACGAAGCGACGTGACGACTGACCCCACGCCCCGGCCGCACACCGCCGAACAGGTCGGCGAGCAGGCCGGTGCCGTACTGCGCGAGATCGGCCGTGCCGTGGTCGGCAAGCCCGACGCCCTCGAACTGGTGATGCTGGGCGTGCTGGCCGGCGGGCACGTGCTGGTCGAGGACCTGCCGGGCCTCGGCAAGACGCTGCTCGCCCGGTCCTTCGCCACCACGCTCGGACTGGACTTCCGCCGGATCCAGTTCACGCCGGACCTGCTGCCGTCGGACGTCACCGGAACGCCGCTGTACGACCAGCGCAGCGGCGAGATGGTGTTCCACCCAGGCCCGGTCTTCACGCACCTCCTGCTCGCCGACGAGATCAACCGGACGCCGCCCAAGACGCAGGCCGCGCTCCTCGAGGCGATGGCCGAGTCGCAGGTGACCGTGGACGGCGAGACCCGGCCGCTGGCCGACCCGTTCCTGGTGATCGCGACCGCCAACCCGGTGGAGTACGAGGGTACGTACTCGCTGCCCGAGGCCCAGCTCGACCGGTTCCAGCTGCGGGTGCGGATGGGGTATCTGAGCGCGCCGGAGGAGCTGGCGATGCTGCGGGCTCGGGTCGACCGGGCGGCGCCCGAGACCGTGCTCGAACGGCTGGCGGGGCCGGAGGACGTCGTGGCGTGGCGGGCCGTCGTGGAGCGCGTGGAGATCGACGACGACCTGCTGGAGTACGCCGTCGCCCTGGTCGGCGCCACCCGCGAGCACCCGCAGATCAGCATCGGCGCCTCGCCGCGCGGCGGACTCGCCCTGGTCCAGCTCGCGCGCGCCCGCGCCGTGCTGGACGGCCGCGACTACGTCGTCCCGGAGGACGTCAAGAGCCTCGCCGTGCCCGCACTGGCCCACCGGGTGTCGCTGCGGCCGGAGTTGTGGGTGCGGGAGATGTCGACGGACGACGTGCTGCACGAGATAGTCGGCGGTGTCGGCACGCCGACGACGCGGCGCACGGCCGCCGTACCGTCGTGACCGCTCCCGTTCCCGGACCGCCCGCACCCGGGACGCCCGTACCCGGGGCGACCCCGGCACCCGCGTCCGCAGCCGGATCGGCACCCGCACCGGTGTCGCCGTCGGCCGCGGTGGTCCGTGCCCTGGAGGGGCGCACCTCCCCCGTCCAGCCACCCGCCCCGCCGCCCGGCGGCCCGCGCCCGGGCGAGCGGACGCTGCGGCTGCTGACCGTCGCCGCGATCGCGCTGTCCGCCGCGCTGGTGACCGGCCACGCGTGGCTGTTCGCACTCGCGGCGGCGCCGCTGGTGCTGCTCGCGCTCGCGCTGCCGCGCGCGTACGCCCGCCGCGTCGAGACGTCGACGACCGTCGAACCGGGGCGCTGCTTCGAGGGCGACACCGTCACCCTGCGCATCGCGGTGGCCCACGACGGGGACGCCGTCCGCCTCGACCCCGGCGTCACGCTCGGCCCCGGCCTGCGGCTCGACGAGGTCGTCGTCGGCTCCGCCTCGGTGACGCTGCGGCACACCGCGCTGCACTGGGGGCGCTGGTCGCTGGGCCCGGTGGACCTCGACGTGTACGACGCCGGGGGCACCGTGCGCCGCACCGTACGGGTCGAGGCGGCCGAGGTGTCGGTGTTCCCGCGCGCGACGCAGGCCCGCTTCACCCCCATCCCGGCACGGCTGCCGCAGCGGCTCGGCGAGCACGCGTCGCCGCAGGCCGGCGAGGGGGTCGAGGTCATCGGCGTGGGGCCCTGGGTGCCCGGGGAGCGGCAGCGGCGCATCCACTGGCCGTCGACGACGCGGCGCGGGAGCGTGCAGCTGCACCGGTTCGCGGCCGAACGGGCCGCGGACACGGTGATGCTGATCGACGCGTTCGGCGACGTGGTCGACCCGGTGACCGGGGTGTCGTCCCTGGACGAGACGGTGCGGGCCGCCGCCGGGCTCGCCCGCGCCTATCTGCGCACCCATGACCGGGTGGGTGTCGTCTCGACCGGGGGCACCACCCGCTGGCTGGCACCGGGCACGGGGGACGCGGCGTTCTACCGCATCGTCGAGAGCGTCCTCGACGTCCGCAAGGACCGGCGCTTCGACGCGCCCGGTCTTGAGCGGGTGCCGCCGCCGGCGCTGCCGGAGGGGGCGCTCGTGTACGTCTTCACGCCGTTGAGCGACGCCCGGGTCCTGAACGTGCTGCGGGACCTCCAGTCGCGGGGCCGCCGCCCGGTCGTCGTGGAGATTCCCAGCGGCGACCCAAAGGTGGAACCGGGCGACGAGGCGGGCGAGTTGGGGCTGCGGCTGTGGCGTGCGGAGCGGGACGCGATGCGCTTCGCCCTGCGGGACAGCGGAGTGCCGGTGGTCGGGCACGTCGTGGGCGAGTCACTGGATCTGGCGCTGGCACCGCTGCTGTCGGGACGGGTCGGCGGGAGGGGGCGCGCGGGATGACGACGGCGCTGGACAGACGGGTCGGGCTGCGGGAGTACCTGGGCTACTGGGTCGGCACCCTGCCGGTGCGGGTGATCGCGGTGGCCGCGGTCGTGATGGCGTGGCGGCCGTGGACGGCGGTGGGTACGGCGGGGGACGCGGTGGTGCCCGCCTGCGTGGTCGCGTTCGCGGTGTGGGCGGCGCCCGCGCCGGACCGGCGGCCCTCGCTGCGGTCCGCCCGGTGGTCGTACCGGCTCCAGCACCACCGGACGACCGTGCTGGCGGGGAGCATCGTGGTGGTCGCGGCCTTCGGGGAGCCGGCCTGGTGGGAGGGCGCCTCGGTGGTGGTGCTGCTGGTCGCCTACCTGATGACGAGTGAGACCTGGCCGTGGCGCCGTGGGCGCGGGACGGCCCGTGTGTGGACGGAGGCGGCGGCGGCCTGCGCCGGGTCCGGTGTGGTGGCGGCCGCCGCCGCGGCACCGGTGACCGGCACCGGCTCGGGCCTCGGGCGGGTGGTCGCCGCCGGCGCGGTGGCGGCCCTCGCGGTGGCCGGTGGCCTGGTGCTGCGCGCCCGGTGGCGGGGCGTCAGGTAGGCCGGCCGACCCGGCGCCGAAGCCCCGGGGCCGCTCCCGCCGGTACGAAAGGGCAGTGGAACGTGCCCTCGAAAGCACCGGAAAAGCGGCTTACCAGCCGGGCCTGACGTGTTTTCGCATTTCAGACCCGCCCGGAACGGGCCGCAACCAGGCACCGTGAGTACGCGTCTTCAAGGAACACAGCGGGAGTTCTGTCACCAGGCGTTCATAAAGCGTCGCAGGACGTTCACAACCGTGCAATGTCCATCCAGGTCAAGGACATCTCGGCTGGTAGCGTGCCCGCTGTTGTACCCCCACAGAACCAAGTAATCGATCCTTGGATTCCACTTTATGACTGGTATGCCAGACGAAACCCCCACGAACACGTTCACCCCGGGCGGACGCCGTCGGCACCGCAAGGCAAGAGTGAGCCGCATCGGCGGGCGACGGGCTCTCGTGCTCGCCATGGCCGTGCCCGTGGCCTCCGCCACGCTGGCCGGCACCTCGGCGTTCGCCGCCGACAACAGCAACACCCAGGCCCAGGGCATCTCGGTCGACGACCTCGCCGCCGACGACGCCCAGCTGGTCAAGAACCTCGAAGAGCGCATCGCCGACGAGCGCCTGGGCAACGACGTCAGCGGCGTGGTGCTCGACGCCGACTCGGACACGGCCCTCTGGGACCACAACGGCGCCACCGCGATGATGCCGGCCTCCAACGCCAAGCTCGCCACGGCGACCACCGCCCTGACGCTGCTGGGCGCGAACCACGAGTTCACCACCAAGGCCGTGTACGGCGAGGGCACCCTCACCCTCGTCGGCGGCGGCGACCGCACCCTCACGAGCGACGACCTCGCCGAGATGGCCAAGACCGCCGCCGACGGACTCAAGGCCGCGGGCCGGTCCGACGTCCAGGTCCGCATCGACGACAGCCTGTTCGCCGACCCGAGCCTCGCCCAGGGCTGGAACGAGGGCTACTACCCGACCGAGATCACGCCGGTCCGTTCGCTCGTCGTGGACGGCGCCGCCGTCGACGACACGTCGATCGACGCCGGCAAGGTCTTCGCCGAGAAGCTCGCCGAGCAGGGCATCACCGTCGACGGCGAGGTCAGCCGCGCGACGACGAAGGACTCCGACGTACCGGTGGCGCAGCACAAGTCGGCGCCGCTGTCGGAGATCGTCAAGACGATGCTCAAGACGAGCGACAACAACATCGCCGAGACCCTGCTGCGGATGTCCGCCGTGGAGCTCGGCAAGCCGGGCACCTTCGAGAGCGGCACCGCCCTCGTCCGCCAGGTGCTCAGCTCGTACGGCATCTCGCTCGACAACTTCGAGATGCACGACGGCAGTGGTCTCTCCCGTGACGACCGCATACCGGCCGCCACGCTCGCGCAGCTCCTCGACTCGATCACCGAGTCCCCCGCCCTCAGCTCGATCCTGGAGGGCCTGCCGGTCGCCGGTGAGGCCGGGGCCAGCCTCGGCCCGGAGTGGGGACGCTTCGACGACCCGAACTCCGAGTGCGCCGTCGGCAAGGTGCAGGCCAAGACCGGCACCCTCACCGGTGCCATCGCCCTCAGCGGTGTCACGCAGACCGAGGACGGCGACTGGCGGATCTTCTCCTTCATCGAGAACAACTCGACGGCCGACCCGACCGACATCAAGGACGCCATGGACGGCCTCGCCGCGACCGTGAACGGCTGCTGGGCCTGACCGGCCACCGCACCTGACACACAGCTGCGTCACCACGCGTCCGCGCGTGAACCCCTCGACGCCTCCCGCTCGTTCACACTCCGACGGCATTCCGCAACACGACTGCTCGAGGAGATTCGGTGAAGGAACCTGCGGACTCGGTGGAATCGACGGAGCAGCTCGCGACGGTCTGGCGGGCCGTGGTCCTCGACCGCGACCCCGGGGCAGACGTACGTGATCTCCCGGGCATCGCCGTCCGGTGGGCCGACTGCCGGTTCCCCTTCTGGAACTGCGTCACCCTGACCGAAGTGAAGCCCGACGCGGCACTCGCGGCACGGCGCCTGGCCGAGGCCGCGGACATCATGCGCACCAAGCGGCAGCCCGGCTTCCTCTGGCTCTTCGAGGACCTCCTGGACGACGCGGCTCCGGCGAGCCTGGACGACGCCGCCGAACGAACCGGACTCCGGCTCGCGTTCACCGGGACCGGCATGGCGGGCGACCTCCTCCCCGTCCCCGACCCGGTCCACCCCGACCTGACGTTCGAGCGCGTCCGCTGCGACGCCCAGCTCATCTCCTACGCCGACCTCAACTCCCGCGCCTACGGCTTCGACCTGGACGCGGGCCGCGACGGACTCGTCGGCTCGGCGCTCTTCAAGCACGAGGCACACGCCTACCTCGGCCTGCGCGACGGGGTCCCGGTGACCTGCGCCACCGCGGTACCGGCCGAGGGCCGCCTCTTCGTCGCCCTCGTCGCCACCGCACCCGAGTGGCAGCGCCGGGGCTACGGCGAGGCGGTCACCCGCAAGGCGCTGCACGAGGGAGCGCGCGCCACGGGCCTGACCCGCGCCACCCTCCACGCGACGCAGGCCGGCGCACCCGTCTACCCCCGCATCGGCTTCCGCCCGAACTCCCCGATCCGCTTCTACGGCCTACGGGACTGACGCCGCCTCAGTCGGCCGACGCGGCGCACTCGAACCACACGACCTTGCCGGGCGCCCGTTCCGTCACTCCCCACTTGTCCGCCAGCTCCGACACCAGCAGCAGCCCGCGCCCGCCCTCGTCCGACCCGTCGGGATCCAGGGGTACGGCCGGTACGCCGCCCCCGCTGTCGTGGACCTCGACCCGGACACCGTCACCGCAGGGCAGCAGCCGCAGCAGGAAGCCCCGGCCGGGCGGTACGCCGTGCACCAGGGCGTTGGTCGCCAGTTCGCTGACGCACAGCACCACGTCGTCCGCGCGCCCGCGCACACGCCAGTCGGCGAGCACGTCCCGCGTGAACGCCCGCGCGGCGGGAACGGACCGGCGCTCACGGCGGTAGAAGCGCTCACGTGGGGACGAGGGTGAAGTTTCCTTGTTCACGTGACGACAGTCACACTCCGTGGTCATGATGGAACAGGGCGCACGGCCGTACAGCCGGTCGGTACGGGTGCGCGATGGTGAACGTACGCGCACGGGTGGGGAGTTCGACCTCATGGGCACGACGACACGGAGGAACGCCTCCGCGATGAAGATGGTGGGCGCGCTGCTCGCCCTCTACCGACAGGCCGCGGGACACACGCAGCGGTCGCTGGGCGAGCAGTTCGTCATCGGCGAGCAGCAGATCGCATCGATCGAACAGGGCCGACGCCCACTGAAGCCGGATCTCGCCGAGCAACTCGACGAACTCCTCGGGACGAAGGGGGCGTTGTCGGTCGCGCTGAGCAGGATGCCGGAGGTGGATCTGGTCCCGTTGTGGGCGGAGGAGTATCTGGATCGGGAGCGGGAATCAGTCGCGATTTCGTGGTACGAGGGCCTGGCTGTCCCTGGCTTGCTTCAGACCGAGGGATACGCGCGGGCGGTCTTCCGCAGCCGCGTCCCTGTGTATGACGAGGACACGATCGAGCAGCTGGTGGCGGCTCGGATGGAGCGGCAGGAGATTCTCCACCGCAAGGTTCCTCCCACGATGAGCTTTGTGATCTGGGAGGCCGCACTGCGTGACCAATTGGGCGGCCAGAACGTGTACGGCGAGCAGGTGGAGAGGCTGCGCGAGTACGCCGACGTGCCCGGGGTCACCTTGCAGATCCTGCCCCTCGGGCGCACCACTCATGCTGGGCTTGATGGGCCATTCATCCTGCTTGAGACCCCCGATTACCAGCGGCTCGCCTACATGGAAACCCAACGTGGCAGCCAACTGCTCGGCGACCCCGACGGGGTGGGAATCCTGACCCAGAAGTATGCGATGCTGCGGACGCAAGCCCTCAACACCGAGGACTCGAGGGCCATGTTGGACCGTCTTCTGGGAGAGCAATGAGTGGTACCGCACTTGAATGGTTCAAGTCCAGCTACAGCGGCAGCGAGGGCGGCGCCTGCATAGAGGTGGCCACCGAACCCAATGCCATCCACATCCGTGATTCCAAGAGCACCGACCCGGCCGCACCCCACGTCACCGTCGCACCAGCCGCCTGGGCCGCGTTCCTCGCGGCGCGGTGACGTCGGCCTTCCACAGGTCGTACTCGGCGTCCAGCGGGCCGTGAGCCGTGTGCGGGGCGCCGTCGCCGAAGACGTGCACGGGGTGCGTGGCGTCCCACGCGGGCCAGCCCGGGTCGCCGGTCTCGGCGAACCGCACCCACGCCCCGTGCATCGCGTCGGCGAGTTCCTGCGGCGCCCCCTCCCCCGCGAGTCTGCGCGCGTCGGGGCCGTCGCCGGAGTCGAAGACGAAGCCCAGCTCCAGGGCGTGGCAGGCGCCGAGGCCGGGCAGGTTGGACGGCCAGGCGAACTCGTACAGGTACGAGGAGCCGGTGGGCCGGGCGTCGGCCGTGCGGTGCATCGGGATGCGCAGCAGGTGGTCGGTGACCAGCTGGCCCACGGTCTCCGCGGCCCCGGCGCCGGGGCGCAGCGCGCGGTAGCCGCGGACCACCTCGTTGCCGCAGTGGCAGCGGGCGCGGGCCCCCGCGAGGGCGACGGCGCCGAGCCGGTCGACGCGTTCGAGGAGGCCGCCGGGGACGAGCCAGAGCCGGTACTCGTCCCGGGTCCAGCCCATCATGAGGTCGACGCCGGGTGCCGTACCGCCATCGAGGAGCGCCTCCAGCGGGTCACGGGGCAGCACGTCGCCGTCGACGACGATGCCGAACCCGGGTCCGCCGAGTACGGGGCTGCTGAACCGCCCCACCTCGGCCTGCGCCCGTAGCAGCTGGTCGCGGTCGGCGGCGGCGAAGGCCTCGGCGGTGGCCGGGATCTTCAGGCGGGAGGCCATGCGGCGGACCATGCGCCGTACCTTGTCGCGGTCGGAGGCCTCCGGGGCGCCGCTCTGGAGCACGGCCCGCCGGAACAGGCCCTGGGCCCGCGGAGAGGCGAGGAGGGCGCCGGTGCTGATGGCACCGGCGGACTGACCGGCGACGGTGACGCGGCCGGGGTCGCCGCCGAAGGCCGCGATCGAGTCCCGCACCCATTCGAGCGCGGCGATCTGGTCGCGCAGGCCGGCGTTGGCGGGGGCATCCGGGAACAGGCCGTAGCCCTCCACACCCAGTCGGTAGTTGATCGAGACGCAGACCACTCCGTCGCGGGCGAAGGTGCGGCCGTCGTAGACCGGTACGGCGGAGGACCCCCTGGTCAGGGCGCCGCCGTGGAGCCAGACCAGGACCGGCAGGCGGGCGCCGGGACCGGGCTCGGGGGTCCAGACGTTGAGGTTGAGGCAGTCGTCGCCGGGGATCGCCGGGTCGGAGAGGTAGCGGGCGAAGGCCTCGGAGTACGGCGGTTTTGGCGCGGTGGGCCCGAAGGAGCCGGCGTCGCGGACGCCTTCCCAGGGCTCGGGCGGCACGGGCGGGCGGAAGCGGCGCGGGCCGAAGGGGGGCGCCGCATAGGGGATCCCCCGGAACACGGCGACGCCGTGCTCGTACCTGCCGCGCACGGCTCCGTGGGGGGTGCTCACCACGGGGTTCGTCTGGCCCGACATCCCGCCTCACCAGCCCTTCACCACACAGCTGCACTGCTCATGTCACAGCGTCCCGGCGTACGGATCTATTCCGGTCCGCCCTTGTCGCCCCGGCTGAGGGACAATGGAGCGCAGGGGCAGGCCCGGACCGTGCCACCGAGGAGGCTGACGTGACCGACGCACCCGTGAGGATCGCCGAGGCCGACGAGCGGCACGCGGTCCTGGCCTTCACCGGGGACCTGGACGCCCCCGCGCTGCGCGTTCTGGAGGAGCTGCTCCTCGAACCGCGGCTGCGGAAGACGGGGGCCTGGACCCTGGAGATGAGCGGCCTGGAGCACATCGACCTGTCGTGCGCCTACGCGCTGCTGCGGACGGTGACCCGGACCCCGGAGCCCGTGCAGCTCACGGTCCGGGGCGCGCGCCCGGCCGTCCACCGCACACTGCGGCAGGCCGGGCTGGACACCGTGGCGGGGTTCACGAAGTAGCGGCGGCGCCCTTGGCCAGCTGGACGGCGGAGAGCAGGCTGAGGCCGGGGGCGGACTCGCGCAGGATCTTGATGGCCTGTACAGAGTCGGCGGGGCCCTCGTGGCCCGCGGCGGCGAGGCGTTCGTGGACCCAGCGGGAGCGCAGTTCCTCGTCGGAGACCGCGGCGGCCTGCTCGACCAGGGCGGCGGCGCGCTCCAGTCCGGGCCGTTCCTCGGGCGTCGCCCCGGCGAGGGCCTGGCGGATGCCGTGGGCGATGACGTCGGCGTCGCGCAGGACGAGGACGTTGAGTTCCAGTGGTTTGCTCCGTCCGAACATGCGGCCATCGTCGACGCCCCGCCGGTCCCGATCAAGGGGCTTGAGCTGCTTCTGAGCCTTCCCGGCCCGGGAACGACCCACTGCTCCGAACGGAACTGCCCGGTCTAGGAGTCCGCCGGCCTGTCGTGACCGCGGCCGTGGCCGTCGTCGTCGTGGCTGCGCGCGTGGCTGTGGTTCGCGGGCGGCGGCGTGGGCTTCGGGTGGGTCCGCAGGCGGGCCGTGACGTCCTCGGGCGGCAGGAAGCGGGACCAGCGTTCCGGGAACTCGGACGGCATGTCCGGGTCGCTGTCGCCGTTGGCGGCGGAGCGGGCGACGTACTCGGCGACCTGGGCCTGGCGCTGCCGCTCGTTGGCCTCGCGGGCGGCGGCGGTGGCGGCGGCCGGCCAGACCCGGTCGATGGCCGCGTTGACCGCGGCGCCGACGAGCACCGCGAACGCGGACACGCCGATCCACAGCAGTACGGCGACGGGCGCCGCGAGTGAGCCGTAGATGGTGGGGCCCTCGACGGTGTTGGTGAGGTAGATGCGCAGCAGCGCACTGCCGATCACCCACATGGCGAGGGCGACCAGCGCGCCGGGGACGTCCTCGATCCACGGGGAGCGCACCGGCACGGAGACGTGGTAGAGCGTGGTCAGGAAGGCCACGGACAGGATGATCACGACCGGCCAGTACAGGACCTGCACGACCGTCGTCGACCACGGCACGACCCGCACCACGGCGTCCGGTCCGGCGACCATCAGCGGCAGCGCGACCGCCCCGAGCAGCAGCGCCACGATGAACAGCAGGAAGGCCATCAGCCGCGTCTTGACGATCCCCCGGACGCCGTCGAGACCGTACATCACGGTGATGGTGTCGATGAAGACGTTCACCGCGCGGGAGCCCGACCAGACGGCGAACAGGAAGCCGATGGAGATGACGTCGGGCCGGCCGCCCTTGGTCACGTCGTCCAGGATCGGCTCGGTGATCTGCTTGACGCCCTTCTCGGAGAGCACCGCGCGGGAGGCGTCCAGGATGTTCTTGCGCAGGCTCTCGGTGGTGTCGGCGCCGATCCAGGAGTCGACGTAGCCGAGCAGTCCGAGCAGGCTCAGCAGCAGCGGCGGCACCGAGAGCAGCGTGAAGAACGCGGCCTCGGCGGCCAGACCGAGGATGCGGTACTCCATGCACGAGTTGACCGTGTCCTTGAGCAACAGCCAGGCGGTCCTGCGTTTGGAGACATTCCGGTACAGAACCCGGGCACGGTGGAGCCGGCCGGACGGCAGTTCGGGGGATTCACTTGCTGGCTGCACGTGCTAAAGGTATCCGCCGTGGCGGGCGGCGCTCATCCGCGGATGCCCTCCGGCCGGTCCCGGTCCCCGGCCGTCGGTTCCGCGGGGTAGGTTCACGGTCATGGCAGGCAGTACCCACACCGTGACGAATCAGGCGCCCCCGCTGACCGGCTACGACGCCTTCGCCGCCGACCGCGCCCTGACGGACGCCGTCGAGCGGCATCTGGCGCCCGGGCCGCGCGAGGAGGCGCTGGCGGAGCTGTCGGGCCTCGGCCGCAGCTGCGGATCGCCGCAGGCCCAGGAGTGGGGCACGCAGGCCGACGCGAACCCGCCGGTCCTGCGCACCCACGACCGGTACGGGCACCGCGTCGACGAGGTCGACTTCCACCCCGCCTGGCACCGGCTCCTCGGCAAGGGCGTCGCGGCGGGTCTGACCGACGCCTGGTCCCGGCCGGGCGGCCATGTGCGGCGCGCGGCCGGGTTCGTCCTGTGGACGCAGGTCGAGGCGGGCAACTGCTGCCCGCTGTCGATGACCCACGCCGCGGTCCCGGCCCTGCGCACGGACCCGGACCTGGCGGCGGAGTGGGAGCCGCGGCTGACCTCCCGGGTCTACGACCGCGGACTGCGCCCCGCCGCGCAGAAGGCGGGCGTGCTGTTCGGGATGGGCATGACGGAGAAGCAGGGCGGCAGCGACGTACGGGCCAACACCACGTCGGCGCGGCCACTGGCCGAGGAGGGCACGTACGAGCTGCGGGGGCACAAGTGGTTCTGCTCGGCGCCGATGTCGGACGGCTTCCTGGTGCTGGCGCAGGCACCCGGCGGGCCGACCTGCTTCCTGGTGCCGCGCGTCCTGGCGGACGGCACCCGCAACGTGTTCCTCGTCCAGCGGCTCAAGGACAAACTGGGCAACCGGTCCAACGCCTCGGCGGAGGTGGAGTTCGCCGGGACCTGGGCGCGCCGGGTCGGCGAGGAGGGGCGCGGGGTGCCCACCGTCATCGGGATGGTGGCGGCGACCCGCCTCGACTGCGTGCTGGGTTCGGCGGGTCTGATGCGGCAGGCGGTGGCGCAGGCGGTGCACCACTGCGCGCACCGGGAGGCGTTCGGCGCGAAACTGGCCGACAAGCCGCTGATGCGCAACGTCCTCGCCGACCTCGCGGTCGAGTCGGAGGCGGCGACGACGCTCGGAATGCGGCTGGCGGCGGCCTACGACGCCGCCGGGAGCGGTGACGAACGGGAGCGGGCGCTGCTGCGCCTCGCGGTGCCCGCGGCCAAGTACTGGGTGACCAAGCGGTGCACGCCCGTTGTCGTGGAGGCGGCCGAGTGCCTGGGCGGCAACGGGTACGTCGAGGAGTCCGGCCTGCCCCGGCTGGTGCGCGAGTCGCCGCTGAACTCGGTCTGGGAGGGCGCCGGGAACGTACAGGCGCTGGACGTGCTGCGGGCGCTGGGGCGGGAGCCGGCGGCGCTGGACGCCTATCTGACGGAGGTGGGTGCGGCGCGCGGCGCCGATCACCGGCTGGACGCGGCGATCCGGGGCCTGTTGACAGAGCTCGCCGACCTGGGGGCCGCCGAGGGGCGGGCGCGGCTGCTGGCGGAACGGCTGGCGCTGGTGCTGCAGGGCGCGCTGCTCGTGCGGTACGCGCCGCCGGAGGTCGCCGACGCGTTCTGCGCCTCACGGCTGGGCGGCGACGGGGGTGCGGCCTTCGGAACGCTGCCGCCGACGCTGGACCTGGCGTCGGTCGTGGAGCGGGCCCGGCCGGAGGCCTGATCCGGCCGCACGGCGCGGGGGCGGTACTGCCGCGCGGCGCGGGGATGGTGCTGCCGCGCGGCGCGGGGGTGGTGCTGCGCCGACACGGCACCACCCCCGCCACACGGGCCTGTTCAGGCCGCGTACGCCGCTCGTGGCGGCGTGGTCCAAGTTTGGACATCCGCACCGCCCTCCACCAGGGTTGCAAGGGGTTGCAACTTGCGGTCGGCTGTGCGCGGACTGTGCCCACCGGGCGTGGGCAACCGGTCACTGTCAGACGAACACTCGGCTTCCGGGAGGACGAGGACCTGTGGCGCTCTCGCCTATGGACATGACGCAGTTCGCCGCCGCCGACACGGCGCGTGCGGCACGGATGCTCAGTGCGGTCCGCTCGGCGAGACTGTCGGGCGGGCGGGCCCCGATGGCGCCGCGTCCTGTGATCGAGCAGTCCTGGGCGCGGATGCTGCGCAGCGGCGTCGACCCGGAGCACGACTTCCGCTCCCGGCTGCTGCCCCCGGACGAGGTCCGGCGCCGGCGGGAGGCCTCGGCGCTGCGGCACGTCCTGCCGGTGCTGCGGGAGGCGCTGCTGTCGGTGGCGGACGTCGCCCAGCACATCATGGTGGTCGCCGACGAGGACGGCCGGGTGCTGTGGCGGGAGGGCAGCGCCCGGGTACTGCGCCGGGCCGACGGGCTCGGGCTCGAACTCGGCGCGGACTGGCAGGAGGAGGTGGTGGGCACCAACGGCCTGGGGACACCGGCGGTGACCCGGCGTCCCGTACAGGTCTTCGCCTCCGAACACTTCGTGCGGTCCCAGACGACCTGGACCTGTGCCGGCGCGCCGATCACCGACCCGCGCAACGGCCGGCTGCTCGGTGTGGTCGACGTGAGCGGGCCGCTGGAGTCGATGCATCCGGCGACGCTGGCCTGGGTCGACTCGGTGGCCAAGCTGGCCGAGGCCCGGCTGCGGGAGTTGCACACGCAGTCGCTCGAACGGTTGCGGACGGTGGCCTCGCCGGTGCTGGCCCGGCTGGACGGGCGGGCGCTGGTGGCCGACCGGGACGGCTGGACGGCGGCGGTGACGGGGATGCAGTACCTGGAGCGGGTGGTGCTGCCCAAGCCGCCGGTGACGGGCACGCGTTGGCTGCCGGGGCTCGGGGCGTGCACCGTGGAGCCGCTGGGCGAGGGCTGGTTGGTGCGGGCAGCCGGCGGAGAAGCGGTGCCGCAGGGCGCGACCCGGATCGTGCTCGACCTCGGGCAGCCGCGCCGCTGGTCGGTGCGGGTGATGAGCGGCGTGGAGGAGTGGGCGCGGGAACTGAGTCCCCGGCACGCCGAGTTGCTGTACCTGCTGGCGGTGCGCCGCGGTGGGAGCAGCGCGGCGGCGCTGGCCGAGGACATGTTCGGCGACCCGGCCCGCAGGGTGACGGTCCGCGCCGAGATGTCGCGGGTGCGCAGATATCTCGGGGCCCATCTCGAACACCGGCCGTATCGTTTCTGCGAGGACGCCGAGGTCGAGGTCCTGCTGCCGCCCGACCCCCGCGACCTGCTGCCCCACTCGACCGCGCCGGCGGTGGTGGAGAAACGGGCGGCGGCGTCGGTACCGTGACGGCGGCGGCGCCCGTCCCCCCGCGACCCACCGCGACGCGACGGCGGGCGCGCCCCCCCCGAATGGCTGTAAAGACCCGTTGATTTCGCATATTTGCATCGTCTGCGACCACAGACCCCACCTACTGCCGTAGCATCCTCGGCAGGACCGCCCCATCCGCTCCTCGGTCAACGTGGCCACCGTCGAGCACACTTGGTGTCGAGCACACTTGGTCCGGTGTCCGTGGAGGTTGTTCCATGAAGCATCGCGGCAGACACCGTCGGCGCAGGCGAGGTCGGGCCCTGCGCGCGGCCCTGACCGGGGCCGCCCTCGCCCTCACCGGCGCGGCCACCCTGATCACCACCTCCCAGGCCACGGTCGCCGACGACCCCGGCACCCTCAAGCCCCTCACCTCTGCCGCCGAGACCGACGCACTGCGGCTGACCGAGCACCGCGTTCCGGAGCCCTGGCTCGACCGGCTCTCCGCCTCGATGGGCGAACCCGTGGGCGTCGACGCCGTACTCGACTCCGCCGACCGCACCCTGCGCGAGGCCGCCGACTGCACGGCCGGGGAGCGGGAGGCGCTGCCCGTCTCCCCCGCCGCGACCCGCGCCTACTGCTGGGACGACGCCGACACCGAGGGCTGGCGCCCCGGTGCGGTCACCACCTCGGGGGAGGCCGACGAGGACGGTCTCTGGGGCACCCACCGCGTGATCCTCTCCGCCTGGACCCGTGACGACGGCACACCCGGGGGCGGACTCGCCCGGGTCTCCTTCGTCGACGCCGACGACCCCGACCACCTCGGCTACACCTCGGCGCTGCTCGCCGTCCCGGTGGACGGCGGCCACGACTACCGCGGCCTGGCCTCGCCCGTCACCGGCATGGTCTGGTACCAGGACAAGCTGCTGGTCACCACCGCCGCCGGAGACCGCGACGCGCTGTACGTGTACGACATCGAGCGGATCCAGCGCGCCACCACCGCGGCCAACGCCGTCGGTCGCGTGCCCGGCGGCTGGGCGGCGAACGGCCACCGGTACGTACTGCCCGCCGTCGCCTCGTACCGGCTCCCCGACACCGACGACGCGGCCCGCCCCGGCGCGCTCTCCCTGGACCGCGGCACCGCGCCCGACAGCGTGGTGGCGAGCGAGCGGGTGACCGCGGACGCCGACCGTCCCACCCGGCTCTGGCGCTACGCCCTGGGCACGAGCACGGACCCCGAGCGCACCGGGCTCCCGGTCACGGACGCCGCGGGACGGGTGAACGCGGCGGAGGCGTACGAGACCGGGGCCGCCGAGGTCGGGGGCGTACTGTCGGTCCGTCAGCCCGGCACGGCGCACTCCGAGTGGTACCTGGGGCGCGCGGCCGGCGGCCAGGACGGGCGCGGGACCCTGTGGCGCCAGGACACCGAGGGCGCCCGGGCCGCGGAGTGCGGGGCCGACCGCTCGCAGCAGTGCTGGAGCGGATCAGCGGGCTCCCTGTCGTACTCGGAACGGACCGGCGAGGTCTGGTCCCAGTCGGGAAGCATGCTCTTCGCCCTGCCGCTGTCGTCGATCACGAACGCCCTCGACTAGCACCGAACGCGAACAGGATCCCGACCAGGACCGGGACCGGGACCGGGTCTGGGCCTGGGCCTGGGCCTGGGCCTGGGCCTGGGGCCGGGATCGACAGATCCGCGGGGCGGGTGGTTCCCTGGCCGGCATGACCAACATCGCCGTGACCACGTGGTCCCTGGAGCAGACGGCGCCCACCGACCTGCTGCCGGCCGCCGCCCCGGAGGGGGACGTGCGGATCGTCCGCGCCGAGGTGCCCTCCCCCGAGTTCAGCCGCTTTCTCTACGCCTCGGTCGGCGGCGACATCCGCTGGACGGACCGGCTCGGCTGGACCCACGCGCGCTGGCGCGAGCACCTGGAGCGGCCGGGCGTCGAGACCTGGGTCGCGTACGACCGCGGCACGCCCGCCGGGTTCGTCGAACTGGTGCCCGGGGACGACGGGGTCGTGGAGATCGAGTACTTCGGCCTGATCCCCGCCTTCCGCGGCCGGCGCATCGGCGGCCACCTCCTCTCGTACGGCACCGCCCGCGCGTGGGACGTGGCGGAGCGATGGCCGGGACTGGCCACGACGAAGCGGGTGTGGCTGCACACCTGCAGCAAGGACGGCCCGTACGCGATGGACAACTACCGGCGCCGGGGCTTCCGGCTCTTCGACACCAAGGTCGAGGAGGAGGCGGAGGTGGCGACTCCGGGGCCGTGGCCGGGGGCTTTCCCCTCCTGACCTGCACCGACACATACCTTTTCGGTCGCGTGACGAGCTGCGCGACGAGCCGTGTGACCAACGACACCCCTGTCTCGTACAGCGAGACAGGGGTGTCCACATTCCGGATAATGCTGGACTGTCTCCAGATCTCCGTGCCACGCTTCCGTCATGTCTGGAACTGGAATTGCCTTGGTGAGTCGGCGCCACGTCGACCTGGGCCGCATGTCCAGCGCCATCTGTCCGGGCCGCTGAGAGCACTCTCCAGCACCACCGGATCCCCCTTCGTCTCGCTCCCGCGCAACGACGCGCACGCGTGTCCTCACGTATGTCCACGTACGCCCACGCAGTGCCCGTGCGCCCTGCGCGCAGGTCAGAGCCTCCCACCCGCCACCCGACCGCCACCCCTCATCGACGACGCCACGCGCCGGCACCCCTCGATGCTGCTTATAAAGGACGTGTCACCCATGGCCGCCACCCCGCCCAAGCCCGCTGCCGCGACCCCGCGCCGCAAGGTGAGCCGTCACCGCGGCGAGGGCCAGTGGGCGGCCGGGCACTTCACTCCGCTCAACGGGAACGAGCAGACCAAGAAGGACGACGACGGTCTCAACGTACGGACACGCATTGAGACGATCTACTCCAAGCGCGGTTTCGACTCGATCGACCCGGGCGACCTGCGCGGCCGCATGCGCTGGTGGGGCCTCTACACCCAGCGCCGCCAGGGCATCGACGGCGGCAAGACGGCGATCCTGGAGCCGGAGGAGCTGGACGACCGGTACTTCATGCTCCGCGTCCGCATCGACGGCGGAGCGCTGACGACCGCCCAGCTGCGGGTCGTCGGCGAGATCTCGCAGGAGTTCGCGCGCGGCACGGCCGACATCACCGACCGGCAGAACGTCCAGTACCACTGGATCCGCATCGAGGACGTGCCGGAGATCTGGAACCGCCTGGAGGGCGTCGGCCTGTCCACCGTGACCGCGTGCGGCGACACGCCCCGCGTGATGATCGGCTCGCCCGTGGCGGGCATCGCCGAGGACGAGATCATCGACGGCACTCCGGCCCTGGAGGAGATGAAGCGCCGGGTCCTGAACAACCCGGCGTACTCCAACCTCCCCCGCAAGTTCAAGACCGCGATCTCCGGGTCGCCGGTCCTCGACGTGGTGCACGAGATCAACGACGTGGCCTTCGTCGGCGTCGAGCACCCCGAGCACGGGCCCGGCTTCGACCTGTGGGTCGGCGGCGGCCTGTCCACCAACCCCAAGCTGGGCGTGCGGCTGAACGCCTGGGTGCCGATCGAGGACGTCCCGGACGTCTACGAGGGCGTTATCTCCATCTTCCGCGACTACGGCTACCGGCGGCTGCGCAACCGCGCCCGCCTGAAGTTCCTGGTCGCCGACTGGGGCGCGGAGAAGTTCCGCCAGGTCCTGGAGGACGAGTACCTGAAGCGGAAGCTGACCGACGGTCCGGCGCCCGCCGACCCCACCAGCCGCTGGCGCGACCACATCGGCGTGCACCGGCAGAAGGACGGCCGCTACTACGTGGGCTTCGCCCCGCGCGTCGGCCGCGTCGACGGCACGGTCCTGACCAAGGTCGCCGACCTGGCCGAGGCGCACGGCTCGCAGCGCGTGCGCACGACGGTCGAACAGAAGATGATCATTCTGGATGTGGAGGAGGGGGCGGTCGACTCCCTGATGGAATCCCTTGAGGCGCTGGACCTCACGGCCCGCCCCTCCACCTTCCGGCGCGGCACCATGGCGTGCACGGGCATCGAGTTCTGCAAGCTCGCGATCGTCGAGACCAAGGCGCGCGGCGCCTCCCTCATCGACGAACTGGAGCGCCGCCTCCCGGACTTCGACGAGCCCCTCACCATCAACCTCAACGGCTGCCCGAACGCCTGCGCCCGCATCCAGACCGCGGACATCGGTCTCAAGGGCCAGCTGATGCTCGACGAGAGCGGCGAGCAGGTCGAGGGCTACCAGGTGCACCTGGGCGGCGCGCTCGGCCTGGAGCCCGGCTTCGGCCGCAAGGTGCGCGGCCTGAAGGTCACGGCGCAGGAGCTGCCGGACTACGTGGAGCGCGTGCTCAACCGCTACCGGGCCGAGCGCGAGGACGGCGAGCGGTTCGCCACCTGGGCGGCCAGGGCGTCCGAGGAGGCCCTGTCGTGAGCGAGCGCGCCGCGCCCTTCTACTGCCCCTACTGCGGCGACGAGGACCTGCGTCCGGGAGAGCAGGGCCACGGCGCCTGGGAATGCGGGGCGTGCAACCGCGCATTCCAGCTGAAGTTCCTCGGGCTGCTCGCCCGCGGGCTGCAGCCCGACCTCACGGGAGGGGAACCGACATGACCGCGGTTCAGGAAGAGCGTACGACCGACGATCTCAAGGCACTGGCCGAGCGTGCGGGCCGCGAACTGGAGGACGCCTCCGCGCTGGAGATCCTCCAGTGGGCGGCGGACACCTTCGGCAACCGCTTCTGCGTGACCTCGTCCATGGAGGACGCGGTCGTCGCCCACCTCGCCTCCCGCGCCCTGCCCGGTGTGGACGTGGTGTTCCTCGACACGGGCTACCACTTCGAGGAGACCATCGGCACCCGGGACGCGGTGGAGGCCGTGATGGACGTGAACGTCATCACGCTCACCCCGCGCCAGACGGTCGCCGAGCAGGACGCCGAGTACGGCCCCCGGCTGCACGACCGCGACCCGGACCTGTGCTGCGCGCTGCGCAAGGTGAAGCCGCTGGAGGAGGGGCTGCGGGGCTACCAGGCCTGGGCGACCGGGCTGCGCCGCGACGAGTCGGAGACCAGGGCGAACACACCCGTCGTCGGCTGGGACGAGAAGCGGGGCAAGGTGAAGGTCTCCCCCATCGCCAGGTGGTCACAGGAAGATGTGCAAACGTACGTCACCGAGCACGGCGTCCTCACCAACCCGTTGCTGACGGACGGCTATGCCTCCGTGGGCTGCGCGCCCTGCACCCGGCGGGTGCTGGAGGGCGAGGACGCCCGCGCCGGACGCTGGGCGGGCCGCTCCAAGACCGAGTGCGGACTGCACGGCTGACATGAAGACCACCGGACCGACCACCATCGGACCGACGACCACCGGACCGGCCACCACCGGACCGACGGCGTCGGGCCCGTCGAGAACCAGGGAGAACCACGTGACGACCGGAGCCACCGTCTGGCTCACGGGGCTGCCCAGCGCCGGCAAGACCACCATCGCCCACGAGCTGGCCGGGCGCCTTCGCGAGGAGGGCCGGCGCGTCGAGCTGCTCGACGGCGACGAGATCCGTGAGTTCCTCTCCCGGGGCCTCGGCTTCAGCCGCGCGGACCGGCACACCAACGTGCAGCGCATCGGCTTCGTCGCCGAGCTGCTCGCCCGCAACGGCGTCGTCGCGCTGGTCCCGGTGATCGCGCCGTACGCCGACAGCCGCGACGCGGTCCGCGAGCGCCACGAGGGCAACGGCACGGCGTACGTCGAGGTGCACGTGGCCACACCCGTCGAGGTCTGCTCGGTGCGCGACGTGAAGGGCCTGTACGCCAAGCAGGCCGCGGGTGAGCTGACGGGGCTCACCGGGGTGGACGACCCGTACGAGGAACCCGTCAAGCCCGACCTGCGCATCGAGTCGCAGGACCAGACCGTGCAGGAGTCCGCCGCGGCGGTTCACGCGCTGCTCACCGAAAGGGGACTGGCATGACGACGTCCGTGACGTCCGCGGCCGCGGTTCAGGAGGCGGCGGACAGCCCGTACGCCCTCTCCCACCTCGACGCCCTGGAGTCCGAGGCGGTGCACATCTTCCGCGAGGTGGCGGGGGAGTTCGAGCGTCCGGTGATCCTGTTCTCCGGCGGCAAGGACTCCATCCTGATGCTGCACCTAGCGCTGAAGGCGTTCGCGCCGGCGCCGGTGCCGTTCGCGCTGCTGCACGTGGACACCGGGCACAACTTCCCGGAGGTCCTGGACTACCGGGACCGCACGGTGGAGAAGCACGGGCTGCGGCTGCACGTGGCCTCCGTGCAGGACTACATCGACCGGGGTGTGCTCAAGGAGCGCGCGGACGGCACCCGCAACCCGCTGCAGACCCTGCCGCTGACCGAGAAGATCCAGGCCGAGAGGTTCGACGCCGTCTTCGGCGGCGGGCGCCGGGACGAGGAGAAGGCACGGGCGAAGGAGCGGGTGTTCTCGCTGCGCGACGAGTTCTCCCAGTGGGACCCGCGCCGCCAGCGCCCCGAGCTGTGGAACCTGTACAACGGCCGGCACGCCCCCGGCGAGCACGTGCGCGTCTTCCCGCTGTCCAACTGGACCGAGCTGGACGTGTGGCAGTACATCGCCCGCGAGGGCATCGAACTGCCGGCGATCTACTACGCCCACGAGCGGGAGGTCTTCGGGCGCAGCGGCATGTGGCTGACCGCCGGCGAGTGGGGCGGCCCGAAGGACGGCGAGACGGTGGTCAAGCGGAAGGTCCGCTACCGCACCGTCGGCGACATGTCCTGCACCGGAGCCGTCGACTCGGACGCCGACAGCATCGAGAAGGTGATCGCCGAGATCGCCGTCTCCCGCCTCACCGAACGCGGCGCCACCCGTGCCGACGACAAGATGTCCGAGGCCGCGATGGAAGACCGCAAGCGCGAGGGGTACTTCTAGCCATGACCAGCACCACCGAACCCATCGAGCCCGCCGCGTCCGGCGCCGCTTCTGCTTCCACTTCTGCCGAGGCGCTGGTCTGGCAGCTGTCGGAGACGACCCTGCTGCGGTTCGCCACCGCCGGCTCGGTCGACGACGGCAAGTCCACGCTGGTCGGCCGCCTTCTGCACGACTCCAAGTCGGTCCTCACCGACCAGCTGGAGGCCGTGGAGCGTGCCTCCGCGAGCCGCGGCCAGGAGGCCCCGGACCTCGCGCTGCTCACCGACGGCCTGCGGGCCGAGCGCGAGCAGGGCATCACCATCGACGTGGCCTACCGCTACTTCGCCACCCCGCGCCGCCGGTTCATCCTGGCCGACACGCCGGGGCACGTGCAGTACACGCGGAACATGGTCACCGGCGCCTCCACCGCCGAGCTGACGGTGATCCTCGTCGACGCCCGCAACGGCGTCGTCGAGCAGACCCGCCGGCACGCCGCGATCGCCGCCCTGCTGCGGGTCCCGCACGTCGTCCTCGCCGTCAACAAGATGGACCTGGTCGACTACAAGGAGCCCGTGTTCGCCGCCATCGCCGAGGAGTTCACGGCGTACGCCACCGAGCTGGGCGTCCCCGAGGTCACCGCGATCCCCATCTCGGCCCTGGAGGGCGACAACGTGGTGGAGGCGTCGGCGGTCATGGACTGGTACGGCGGCCCGACCGTCCTGGAGCACCTGGAGACCGTCCCGGTCAGCCACGACCTGGCACACTGCCACGCCCGGCTGCCCGTGCAGTACGTGATCCGTCCGCAGACCGCCGACCACCCCGACTACCGCGGCTACGCGGGCCAGATAGCCGCCGGCACCTTCCGCGTCGGCGACGAGGTCGCCGTCCTGCCGTCCGGCCGCACCTCGAAGGTGTCCGGCATCGACCTGCTGGGCGAGCCGGTGGACGCCGCCTGGACGCCGCAGTCGGTGACGCTGCTCCTCGAGGACGACATCGACGTCTCCCGCGGTGACCTGATCGTGCCCCGCGAGGACGCCCCGGCCACCACGCAGGACGTCGAGGCCACCGTCTGCCACGTCGCGGACGCGCCGCTCACGGTGGGTCACCGGGTGCTCCTGAAGCACGGCACCCGCACCGTCAAGGCCATCGTCAAGGACATCCCGGCCCGGCTCACCCTGGACGACCTGTCCCTGCACCCGCACCCCGGGCAGCTCGTCGCCAACGACATCGGCCGCGTCAAGATCCGCACCGCCGAGCCGCTGCCCGCCGACTCCTACGCGGACTCGCGCCGCACGGGTTCCTTCATCCTCATCGACCCCGGCGACGGCACCACGCTCACCGCGGGCATGGCCGGCGAGTCCTTCGCGGCGCCCGAGCCGGTCAAGGACGAGGCGGACGACGACGGATGGGACTTCTGACGATGAACTCCCACGACTTCTACTCCACGTTCGCGAAGGAGGGCGGCCGCGTCGGCAGCGGCGCCCTCGGCGCGGGCCAGGGCGGAGTGGCGCGATGTGCGCGGTGACGTACGCGCACCGCTCGCGCGCCCGGACCGCCCCCCACCCGCACAGTCGAAGACCTGCCGACCTCCCGGCCACGACCTGAACCTCGGATCAGACCGACAGGCGTGAGCTCCGGGCCAACGAGAGGAACCCCTCCCGTGCCTGCCACCACCGCTCTGCGCCGCACTCTCGCGGTCATGGCCGCCCTGCCCCTGCTGACACTCGCCGCGTGCGGCTACGGCTCCGAGTCCAAGGACGACGACACCGCCAAGGTCGCCGACGGCGCCGAGAAGATCGACGGCCTCGACTCCGTCCGGATCGGCTACTTCGGCAACATCACGCACGCCACGCCGCTGGTCGCCAACCAGAAGGGCTTCTTCCAGAAGGTACTGGGCGGCACCGAGGCCAAGTACGCGGTGTTCAACGCGGGTCCGTCCGAGATCGAGGCGCTGAACTCCGGCTCCATCGACATCGGCTGGATCGGCCCGTCCCCGTCGATCAACGGCTACACCAAGTCCGGCGGCAAGAACCTGCGCATCATCGGCGGTTCGGCCTCCGGCGGCGTGAAGCTCGTGGTCAACCCCGACAAGATCAAGTCCCTGGACGACGTCAAGGGCAAGCGGATCGCGACGCCGCAGCTGGGCAACACGCAGGACGTGGCGTTCCTCAACTGGATAGCCGAGCAGGGCTGGAAGGTCGACGCGCAGAGCGGCAAGGGCGACGTCACGGTCGTGCGCAGCGACAACAAGGTCACGCCCGACGCCTACAAGTCCGGTTCCCTGGACGGCGCCTGGGTGCCGGAGCCGACCGCGTCCAAGCTGGTCGCCGAGGGCGGCAAGGTACTGCTCGACGAGTCGACGCTGTGGCCCGACGAGAAGTTCGTGATCACGAACATCATCGTGTCGCAGAAGTTCCTCAAGGAGCACCCGAAGGCCGTGGAGGCGGTGCTGGGTGCCTCGGTCGACACGAACAAGTGGATCGCGGACAACCCGGACGACGCGAAGGCGGCGGCCAACGAGCAGCTGAAGAAGGACTCCGGCAAGGCCCTGCCGGCCGACGTGCTCGACCCGTCGTGGGAGTCGATCAAGCTCACCGACGACCCGCTGGCCGCCACCCTCGACGCCCAGGCGGAGCACGCCGTGAAGGCCGGTCTGCTTCAGAAGCCCGACCTGAACGGCATCTACGACCTCACGCTGCTCAACAAGGTCCTCAAGGCCAAGGGCGAGCCCGCGGTCGACGACGCCGGACTCGGCGTCCAGTAAGTCCGGATCCGACCACCCCAGGAGGTGACGACCATGGCCACGACCACGACCCTCGCCAAGGCCGCCGACGGCACGGAGCCGGCCGCACCCGCCGCCCGGATCGAGCACGTCTCGAAGTCCTTCGCGGGCCCCGCCGGGCAGCAGCTCGTCCTGGACGACATCACCCTCGATGTCGCGCCCGGCGAGTTCGTCACCCTCCTGGGCGCCTCCGGCTGCGGCAAGTCCACGCTGCTCAACCTGGTGGCGGGCCTGGACCGGCCCAGCGCGGGCGACATCACCACGGACGGCCGCCCGGCCCTGATGTTCCAGGAACACGCCCTGTTCCCCTGGCTCACCGCCGGCAAGAACATCGAACTCGCCCTCAAGCTGCGGGGCGTGCCCAAGGCGGAGCGCCGCGACAAGGCCGAGGAACTGCTTGAGCTCGTCCGGCTGAAGGGCGCGCACGGCAAGCGGGTGCACGAGCTGTCGGGCGGCATGCGCCAGCGCGTCGCCCTGGCCCGCGCGCTCGCCCAGGAGAGCAGGCTGCTGCTGATGGACGAGCCGTTCGCGGCCCTGGACGCCATCACCCGGGACGTGCTGCACGACGAACTGACCCGCATCTGGCGCGAGACGCGGGTGTCCGTCCTGTTCGTCACCCACAACGTCCGCGAGGCCGTCCGGCTCGCCGAACGCGTCGTGCTGCTGTCGTCCCGTCCGGGGCGGGTGGCGCGCGAGTGGACGGTGGGCATTCCGCAGCCGCGCCGGATCGAGGACAGCCAGGTCGCCGAACTGTCCGTCGAGATCACCGAAGAACTGCGTGGGGAGATCCGCCGCCATGGCCAGCACTGAGACCACCACGCCCGCGGGGGACGCGGGCTCCCCCGCCGGAGGGGACGCGGGCGATCTCGCCGGCCTGGAGGCGGGCCTCGACGCCCTGGAGACCCGGCAGAGCGGCCGTACGCCGTTCCGGCAGACCTTCACGCAGAAGATCCTGCCGCCCGCCGTCGCCGTACTGCTGGTCCTGGCGGTGTGGCAGGGACTGGTCTCCTTCAAGATCGTCGACGACCCGAGCAAGCTGCCCGCGCCGTCGGACGTGTGGCAGGTCGTGCGGGACGCCTGGCTCCAGGGCGAGCTGCTCGGCTACATCTGGACCAGCGTCTCGCGCGGTCTGCTCGGCTTCTGCTTCGCGCTGCTCATCGGCACCCCGCTGGGTCTGCTGGTGGCGCGGGTGAAGGTGGTGCGCGCGGCGATCGGTCCGATCCTGTCCGGTCTGCAGTCGCTGCCGTCGGTGGCCTGGGTGCCGCCGGCCGTGATCTGGCTGGGCCTGAACAACTCGATGATGTACGCCGTCATCCTGCTGGGCGCGGTCCCCTCGATCGCCAACGGCCTGGTCTCCGGCGTCGACCAGGTCTCCCCGCTCTTCCTGCGGGCCGGCCGGACCCTGGGCGCGACCGGGCTGAAGGGCACCTGGCACATCGTCCTGCCGGCCGCGCTGCCGGGCTACGTCGCCGGTCTGAAGCAGGGCTGGGCGTTCTCGTGGCGTTCCCTGATGGCCGCCGAGATCATCGCGTCCTTCCCCGACCTCGGGGTGGGCCTCGGCCAGCTCCTGGAGAACGGCCGCAACGCCAGCGACATGGCCATGGTCTTCGAGGCGATCCTGCTGATCCTGGTCGTCGGCATCGCCATCGACCTGATCATCTTCAGTCCGCTGGAGCGGTGGGTGCTGCGCAGCCGCGGCCTGCTGGTCAAGAGCTGAGGCACCCCATGTCCGCACCGGTGCGTCCCGTACTCCTGGTCGTCGCCCACGGCAGCCGCGATCCGCGGCACGCCGCGACCGTGCACGCCCTGGTCCGCCGGGTCAGGGCGCAGCGCCCGGACGTTCGGGTGGAGACCGGTTTCCTGGACTTCAACGTGCCCTCCGTGCAGGGCGTCCTGGAGTCCCTGGCGACGGAGGGCGTGCGGGACGTCGTGGCCCTCCCGCTGCTGCTGACCCGCGCCTTCCACGCCAAGACGGACATCCCGGCGGTCCTCGCGGACGCCCCGCCCCGGCTGCGGATCCGGCAGGCGGAGGTGCTCGGCCCCTCGCCGTTGCTGCTGTCGGCGCTGGAACGGCGCCTGTACGAGGCGGGCCTCACGCCCGCCGACAAGTCCTCGACCGGGGTCGTGCTGGCCTCGGCGGGGTCCTCCGACCCGGAGGCGATCGCAGTGATCGCTGACATCGCGCGGGAGTGGCGGCACACCGGTTGGTGCGCCGTGCGGCCTGCGTTCGCCTCCGCATCGCTTCCCCGCACCGAGGACGCCGTACGGCGGCTTCGTGCGCTGGGCTGTGCACGCGTCGCCGTCGCGCCGTACGTCCTGGCCCCCGGCTTCCTGCCGGACCGCATCGCGCGGGGCGCGGCCGGGGCGGACGTGCTGGCGGACGTCCTCGGCCCCTCGCCGGAGGTGGCGCGGGTCCTCCTGGAGCGGTACGAGGCGGCGCGGGTGCCGGTACCGGCGGCGGCCGGGGCTGCCTGACGCCCGCTCTCAGGCGCCGGTCAGCTCCACCAGCTTGGTGACGGTGTTCCAGTTGCGGGTGGTGGCGGTCAGGCCCTTGTTCACGCGTGGTCTGGACAGGGCATCGGCGAGGCCTGAGCGGCCGAGGCCGTTCGGAGCGTACAGGTAGAGGGCGCGGTCGCCGAGGCGGAAGTCCTCCGGGAGGAAGGCGGCGCGGTCGACCGGCGCGAAGCGTTCCTCGTCGACCGGCCCGGAGAAGTAGGTGACGTGGAGCTGCTTGGGCTCCAGATCGGCGGCCGGGAACGGGCAGTTTTCGGCGACCGCCCTGAGGTAGGCGTGGTCGCGGACGAGGACGTCCACGGGGAAGCCGAAACGCTGCTCGATCGCCTGCCTCAACTCGGCGGCCAGCGACTCCTCGTCGCCGTGCGCGGACGCGAAGACGGCCTGTCCGCTCTGGAGATGGGTGCGTACGCCGCCGTGGCCCAGTTCCTCCAGGAGCGCGCGCAGGTCGGCCATCGGGAGCTTCCGGGCGCCGCCCACGTTGATCCCGCGCAGCAGCGCGGCGTACGTCTTCGTCATGCGCACACCATAGAACGGCCGCCGTGCCCCGTGGGGGCGGGCACGACGGCCGGGTCCGCGCAGGCGGACGTGCGCGCCACTCTCGCCGATACGTGTGCAGCCTTCAACCACTTCGCGCACCTGTGACTTAATCAACAGGTTTTCCAATAGACCTGCGCATCCGGCCGCACCCTGATCCCGGGGCCCCGGAGACCCCGGTAGATGTAAGGGTCCGGCATCCTTCTCAGCGGTGAGGGCGCCGGTACGGAGGGATGAGGCGGAGCCCCCGTACGTCACCGGGGAGCACGACGCGACGGCCTTACGCGGCCCATACTTTCGAATCGCGAGGTGGCGGCAGGGGGCCGTCACCGCTCAGGAGGGGGCAGGCCCGTCATGCGGAACGGAGAGACACGGGTGCGGGGCGTCGCCGCCCGGGCCGGAGGGTGGAGCGCCCGGCACCGATGGGCCGCGGTGGGGATCTGGGTACTGTTCGTCGTCCTGGCGATGGGGCTCGGTTCGGCGGCCGGGCGGGTCGACGTCAAGGACAGCGAGGAGATGGGGGGCGAGACGCACACCGCGGCGCGGATCGTCGAGGACGCGGGGATCGAGGAGCCGGCCGGTGAGAGCGTCCTGATCCAGGCCAGGGGCGGGGACGTCAAGGCCACGGACGACGAGTTCCGCGCCGCGGTGACCGCGGTGACGGCGGCGGTCGAGGGGACCGGTGAGGTCACCGGCGTGACCTCGCCGTACGACACGGGAACGGTTTCCAAGGACGGCCGCAGCGCGCTGGTCCGGTTCGACATGCGCGGCGACGCGGAAACCGCGGGCGAGCGGGTCGAGCCGGTGCTGAAGGCCGTCAAGGGGGTACAGAAGGAGCACGGGTCGCTGCGGATCGAGGAGATCGGCGGCGCCAGCATGATGAAGACGTTCGACGACGCGTTCGGCGACGACTTCAAGAAGGCCGAGTACTCGGCGGTGCCGGTGGCGCTGGGCATCCTGCTCGTCGCGTTCGGCGCGCTGGTGGCGGCGCTGGTCCCGGTGGCTCTGGCGATCACCGCGATCGTCGCGACCATGGGTCTGATGGGCCTGGTCAGCCACTTCCAGCCGATGAGCGAGACCGCCGACTCCGTGATGCTGCTCGTCGGTCTGGCGGTCGGCGTCGACTACTGCCTGTTCTATCTGCGCCGTGAGCGCGAGGAGCGCGCCGCCGGCCGGGACGCGCAGACGGCGCTCAGGATCGCCGCCGCCACCAGTGGCCGGGCGATCGTCGTCTCCGGTGTCACGGTGTGCGTGGCGATGGCGGGCATGCTGTTCACCGGGATCGCCGAGTTCGAGGCGATGGGCCTGGCGTCGCTGATGGTGGTCGCGGTCGCCATGGTCGGCTCGGTGACGGTCCTGCCCGCGCTGCTGTCCCTGCTGGGCGAGCGCGTCGAGAAGGGCCGCGTGCCGTTCCTGCGCCGGCGCCGCCGCAGCGGTGGTGCCGAGGGCAGCCGCTTCTGGACGGCCGTACTGAACCGCGTACTGGCCAGGCCGCTGCTCGCCGCCGCGGTGGCCGTCGGAACGCTGCTGGCCGTGGCCGCGCCCGCGCTCGGCATGAAGACGCAGAACTTCACCCTGGACCAGGAGTTCGGCGACTCACTGCCCATCGTGGGCACGTACAACCGGGTCAACGAGGCCTTCCCCGGCGGTTCCGACCCGGCCGAGGTGGTCGTGAAGGCCGACGACATCGACGCGCCCGAGGTGCGGGCCGCGCTCGCCGACTTCCGGGAGCGCGCGGTGAGTTCGGGCGCCTCGCGCGGGCCGGTGGAGGTCACGGTGCACGACGGGCAGAACGTCGCGCTGGTGTACGTGCCGCTGGTCGGCGGCTCCGACCAGGACCGGGCCGGCGAGAGCCTGGACAAGCTGCGCGACGACGTGCGGCCCGCGACCCTGGGCAAGGTCGACGGGGTCGAGGCGCCGATCACCGGGCAGGTCGCCGGTTCGAAGGACTTCAACGACCAGCTGGTCGGGTCGGTCCTGCCGGTCTTCGTGTTCGTGGTCGCCTTCGCCTTCCTGCTGATGCTGCTGTCGTTCCGCTCGCTGACGGTCGCGCTCACCTCGATCGTGCTCAACCTGCTGTCGGTGGGCGCGGCGTACGGCATCCTGGTCGCCGTCTTCCAGCACGGCTGGGGCGCGTCGCTGGTGGGCGCGGAGGGTGTGGGGGCCGTCATCACGTGGCTGCCGCTGTTCCTCTTCGTGATCCTGTTCGGCCTGTCGATGGACTACCACGTGTTCGTGGTCTCGCGGATCCGTGAGGCGCGGCTGCGCGGGCTGAGCACCCGGGACGCGATCCGGCACGGTGTGGTCACGACGGCGGGGGTCGTCACGAGTGCCGCCGTCATCATGGTCGCGGTGTTCGCCATCTTCGGGACGCTGTCCATGCAGTCGATGAAGCAGATGGGTGTGGGCCTGGCGGCGGCGGTGCTGATCGACGCGACGGTCATCCGCGGTGTGCTGCTGCCGGCCGTGATGTCGCTGCTCGGCGAGCGCAACTGGTACCTGCCGAAGTGGCTGCACCGGCTGCCGGACCTGAGCCACGACGAGACGCCCGGGGCGATCGCCCCGCCGGTCCCGGACGGCGAGGGCGAACGGGGCGGCGAACGGGGCGGTGAGCGGGGCGAACCGGTCGGGGTCTGACCGGCGCGTCACCACGACGGCAGGGCCCGTCGGTTCGCATGGAACCGACGGGCCCTGCCGCCTTGCTGTCCTGCCTGTCCTGCTGTCCTGCCTGTCCTGCCGTCCTGCCTGTCCTGCTGCCGTATGGCCCGGTCAGCTCCGTGCGGCGGCCAGTTCCGCCTCGATGAGGTCGGCGGCCCGCCGGGTGCCGCCCTCCCGGGCCATCTGTGCCTGGACCTCCTTCAGCCTTCGGGCCGCCTCCGGGTCGTCGACCAGGGCGAGGGCGGCGGTGCGCAGCGCCTCGGCGGTGGCCTCCTCGGTCGGCAGGGTGCGGGCGACGCCGAGGCCCTGGAGCATCTCCGCGTTGCCGAACTGGTCCGCGGCCTGCGGCACGGCGATCATCGGCGTGGCGGTCGCCAGGCCCTCCTGGCTGCCGCCGGCGCCCGCGTGCGTGACGAACAGGTCGGCCTGCTGGAGGATCGCCAACTGCGGGACCCACGAGCGTACTTCCACGTTGTCCGGTACGTCGCCCAGCTCGGCCGGGTCGACGTGCCGGCCGACCTGGAGCACCGTGTGCCAGCCGGGCAGCTCGCCGAAGGCCCTGACGCACTCCCGGTAGAACGCCGGCTGCTTGGTGAAGGCGGACCCGAGCGAGACGAGGACGACCTTGTCGGCGCCCTCGGGCCGGGTCCAGTCCCCCTCGGCCGTGCGGTCGCCCTGGCACGCGCCGACGAACGCGTACGTCGTCTCGTCGACCCGCTCGGCGTTGGGCTGGAGCGCCTTGGGGATCAGCACCAGGGAGCGGTCGGGGCGGCCGACGAAGGGGTCGGGGTGGTCGGTGATCCCGTTCTCCTCGAGCCAGGCGTGGAAGCGCGCGTAGTACGCCTGCCCGCGCTCGGTCTTCAGCGGCTCCTCCCACATCGGCTCGCCGACCTCCTGCTCGTACCCCTCCCAGGCGACCATGCAGGGCGACAGGGAGATCACGGGCACGTCCCAGCGGCGGCCGAGGACGCGGGCGGTGTAGGAGGCGATGTCGTGCAGGACCAGGTCCGGCTCGTCGCCCTCGTAGGCCTCGGTGAGCTGCGGGAGTGCCTGGATCGCGTCGTCGAGGAACGGCTCGACGTTGTCCAGCAGGGTGCTCCCCCATGCCTCCGGGTCGGCGTCGGGGCCGGGCAGGGTGCTGTTCCAGAGCCTGGGTTCGGCGCCCGTCTCGGCGACCTTGTCCGCGAGCAGCGGCGGGATCGCGTACGTCACCCGGTGCCCTCGCGCGACTAGCTCGCGGACGACCTCCAGGCTGGGGTTCACGTGGCCGTACGCGGCGATGGAGAACATGGCGATGTGAGCGGGACTGGTCATGCGCCGACCGTATGCGAGACGAGACGTCTCGTGCAACTTCTTTGCGTCGCTCATGTGCGGCTCCTTCGAGGTCATCTGCTGCGGCTCTTTCGGGGGCGTTTCCTGCGGATCGCTGCGGGTCATGTCGTGGGGCTCCTTCGGGGGCGCTTCTTGCGGATCGGTGCAGGTCATGTCGCGGGGCTCCTTCGGGGGCGTCTCGTGGAATCCGGTCCGGTTCATGGCGTCAGCTCCTCGTACAGCCGCAGCCAACGGTCCGGCGCGACCTCGCCCACGAGCAGGCGGGGGTCGAGCCGGGCCGCACGGAAGGCGGCGTCCACCCGGCGCCGTGGGTGGGCGCGCCGGAGGGAGGCGTGCAGGGAGCCGCCGGCACCGGAGAAGCCCAGCTCGACCAGGTCCCGCCAGCTCCGGAGGGCGGCGCCGGTGAGCAGCGGGGCCGGGCGGCGCCGGATCCGGAGGACGCCGGCGTCGACACGCGGCGCGGGCCGGAAGCGGTACCGGTCCACCCGGCCCGTCAGCAGCCAGGTGTGGCTCGGCCAGGTGCGTACCGTCAGCAGCGTCCAGCGGCCGTAGTCACCGGTGCGTTTGCGGGCGTACTCGAGCTGGGTGAGGAGGGTGGCGTCGGTGCAGGCGGGCGCGGTCAGGCACCAGTCGACGATGTCCGCCGTGCGCGAGAAGGGCACGTTGCCCGCGACCGAGAACGGCTGGCGCGGGGGCCGGGCGGCGAGGAAGTCGCCGGCGACGACACGCACGTGCGGGGTACGCGCGAACCGCGCGCGGAGTCCCGGGACGAGCCGGGCGTCGATCTCGTAGGCGTGCAGTTCCCGACTGCGGCGGGCGAGCGGCTCGGTGAGGGCACCGTTGCCCGCGCCCACTTCGAGCAGCAGGGGCGGGTGCCGGCGGTCGGGGACGGCGAGCCGGGCGACGTGCTCGGCTGTGGCGCGGTCGGCGAGGAAGTTCTGCGAGAGCGTGCGGGCACGCTGGGTGGGGCGGGCCATGGCCTGCGGTCCTTGTCTTCCGTGAAGGGGGAAAAGGGCAGCCGAAGGCCCTGACCGGAAGACGGAGGCAGTGGGAGATGCGGAGGCTCAGCCCCGCCGCGCGCGCGTCGCACACGCCGGACGCATCCCGTGCGCCGGGCGTGTCGGACGTGTCGCTCGCGTCAGCGGCGGGGGGACCCCGGGCCGGTCAGGGCTCCGGGGCCGCGCCGCATCCTGATGGAGTACGTGCAGCCCCGGCCGAGACCGGAGTTGGTGATCGCGTTGAAAGCTGCCACGGAGGTGACGGTAGGCGGACCCGCGCCCGGTCGGCAACGGGTTTTCGGTCGGCGGGCGCCGACGCTGGTGCGGGCGGCGTCAACCCAGGTACCGGCGGCCGTCAACGCCGGTACCGGGCAGCCGTCAACGCTGGTACCGGGCGAGTACGAGGTTTCCGTCCTCCTCCATGCGGTGGCGCAGTTCGTCCATGCCGATCGCGCCGCTGTAGTACTCCTGGAGCGCCGGTGTCGCCACCTTGTCCTTCCACTCGGCGTAGCCCCGGACGGACTGCGCGGGCGCCGGGCGCAGGTGGGCGGCGAGGGCGGTACCGGTGGCCCAGCCGTGCTCGGCGGTGTGCAGGGCGGGGTCCTGGAGCGCCTGCTTACCGGTGGGCAGCATCCAGTCGCCGAGGGCGAGGCGCACCATGTTGTCGGGCTGGAGGAGGAAGTCGAGGAACGCGGCGGCCTCCTTCTTGTGCCGGGTGTCCTCGGCGATCGACAGGGTCTGCGGGCTGACGCCCTGGGCGAGTCCGTCGGCGCCCGCGGGGGCGGGCAGCACCTGCCAGTCGAAGCCCTCGGGGGCCTGCTGTTCGATCTGCTGCCGGTAGGAGAAGCCCAGCGGCACCATGGCGTACTTGCCGGCGAAGAACCCCGGCAGGGTGTCGGAGCCGCCGCTGCCCAGGGTGGTGGCGGAGGCGCTGTGGTCGGTGTTGACCTGGTCGTGGACGGTGCGGGGCACCACGCGGTCGCCCTCCTCGAAACGGACCGTGACCCTGCCGTCCGCGCCCCGGTGGAACAGCCGGCCGCCGGTGGACAGGGAGAGGTTGAGGGTGGCGGAGACGGGTTCCTTGAGCGGCCAGGCCACCCCGTACCTCCCGTCGCCGCTCAGCCGCTTCGTCACCTGCCGGAACTCCGCCCAGGTCCACGGGTGTTCCGGCGTGGGAACGCGCACCCCGGACCGCTTCAGCAGGGTGGCGTCGGCGATGAGGACGCGTGGCTCCTGGAGGAACGGCACGCCGTACACGCCGTCGCCGAAGGTGGCCGTCTCCCAGCTGCGCCGCGGGATGTCCGACGTCAGCCGCCGGGGCAGCAGGTCCGTGAGGTCGGCGAGGTAGCCGCCGTACGCGAAGTCCGCGAGGTCGTCGGAGGCGTCGTGGATGATGTCGGGCGCCTCGCCGCCCTCGAAGGAGGTGAGGAGCTGGTCGTGGACGCTGTCCCAGCTGCCCTGGACGTACTCGACGCGCACGTCCGGGTGGGTGGCGTTCCACTCCCGCACCAGTTCCCTGTTGACCCGCACGGACTCGTCCTGCCAGGCCAGGGACTGGTAGCGCAGGGTGATCCGGCCGTCGTCGGGCCCGTCGCCGCCCGCCGAGCAGCCGGCGAGCAGCAGGACGAGGGCCGTGAGCAGCGTGACGGTTCTCCCGCGCATCAGCTCTTCACCGCCCCGGCGAGCATGCCGCCCGTGATCCGGCGCTGGATGAGCGCGAAGACGAGCAGCGAGGGCAGCGTCGCGAGGAAGGCGGCCGCGGCGAGCGGCCCGAGGTCGGCCACGCCCTCGGCGCCGATGAAGTGGGTGAGGATCACGGGCAGGGTCTGTTTCTCCGGTGACTTCAGCAGCACCAGCGCGAAGAAGAACTCGTTCCACGCGGTGATGAACGCGAACAGGGCCGTCGCCACGATCCCCGGCGCGAGCAGCGGCGCGGTCACCGACACGAGGATGCGCAGCCGCCCGGCGCCGTCGACCGCCGCCGCCTCCTCCAGTTCGGCCGGCACGGCGCGGACGTACCCGGCGAGCATCCACAGCGCGAACGGCAGCGACCACACGACGTACACCATCACCAGCCCGGGAACGGAGTTGATCAGCCGGAGGTTCTTGAGGACCAGGAAGAGCGGGATGATCAGCAGGACGAAGGGGAAGGCCTGGCTGACCACGACCCAGCCGGTGGCCGCCTTGGCGAACCGGCCGCGGTGGCGGGCCATGACGTACGCCGTCGGCGTCGCGATCAGCACCGCGAGCACGGCGGCGCCGAGCGCGGCGAGCAGGGAGTTGAGCGCGGCGTGCAGCAGCGGCTGTTCGTCGAAGGCCTGCCGGAAGTTGTCGAGGGTGGGGTCCTCGGGAATCCAGGTGGGGTGCAGACTGCCCAGCTCGCGCGGCGGTTTGAAGGCGGTGGAGACGAGCCAGAGGAACGGGAAGGCCAGGAAGACGAGGTAGGCGAGCAGCGCGGCGTACTGGCCGACGCGGGCTCCGGTCGAGGTCCTCACGCCTCGTCGCCTCCTTTCAGACGGCCGGCGAGGAAGACCGCCAGCAGGACCGAGACCAGGGCGACCATGACGCAGCCCATGGCCGCCGCGTAGCCGAACTGCCCGTACCGGAAGGCCTCTTCGTAGGCGAAGAGCATGGGCAGCCGGGTGCGTCCGCCGGGGCCGCCGCTGGTGAGTACGTAGACCAGGGCGAAGGAGTTGAAGTTCCAGATGAGGTTGAGGGCGGTGATGGCGAGGGCGACGGGCCTCAGCGCGGGCCAGGTGACCGTGCGGAAGCGGCGCCAGGCACCGGCGCCGTCGACGGCCGCCGCCTCGTGCAGTTCGCGCGGGGTGTTCTGGAGTCCGGCGAGCAGGGCCACGGTCGTCTGCGGCATACCGGCCCAGACGCCGACGACGATGACGGCCGGCAGGGCGGTGGCGAGGCCGCTGAGCCAGTCGTGGCCGTTTCCGAGGCCCAGGTCGCGCAGGGTCTCGTTGAGGATGCCCGCGTCCGCGTTGTAGACCAGCCGCCACATGATGCCGACGACGACCTCGGGCATGGCCCAGGGGACGATCGCGAGGGCGCGGGCCAGCCAGCGCAGGCGGAGGTTCTGGTTGAGGAGAAGGGCGAGGCCGAGCGCGAGCAGGAACTGCGGGACCGTCACCCCGATGGCCCAGACCAGGCCGATGCGGAACGAGTCCCAGAAGAGGGTGTCGTGCAGCAGGTCCTGGAAGTTGAGGGTGCCGATCCACCGGGTGGGTTCGGTGCGGCCGGACTGGGCGTCGGTGAAGGCCAGCAGGATGCCGTACAGCAGCGGTCCCACGCTGAGCACCAGGATGGGGATCAGCGCGGGCAGCACGAGGAACCAGGCACCGTGGTCGGGCCCGCGTCCGGGGCGTCCCGTGCCGGACGCGCGGACCGCCGGCCGTCTCGACTCGGTCACCGATGTCACGTATTCATCCCCTTTGCGCTGCTCGGGCGGGCCTCGTCATGGTCATGGGGTGACCGCGCTCAGTCAAGGGACCGCGCATCCGCCCCGACCAGTGCGAATGCGACACTGAGCGACGCACGACGCTCACGCCGGCAGAAGACCGACGAGCGAGCCGAAACCACCAGAAGCACCAGAAGCACCGAAAACACGGAGGCGCACCACGATGGACGAGGCACGGGCTCGGGAGGTGCTGGCCGCGGCGGGGGTACTGCCCGGCCCGGCGCGCGAGGCGCGACTGCTGGCCCTCGGCGAGAACGCCGTCTTCACCGCCGGGGACCTCGTGGTCAAGGTGGGCCGCGACGCGGAACTCCTGGCCAGGGCCCGCCGGGAACTGGCCGTGGCGGTGTGGCTCGCGGAGGCCGGCGTACCGGCGGTGCGGGCGGCCGACCCGACGGCGCGGTCCGTCGACGGGCACCCGGTGACCGTGTGGCGGCGGCTGCCCGACCCGGTGCGGCCCGCCGAGCCCCGGGACGTGGCCGTGCTGCTCCGGCTCGTTCACGAACTGCCCCTTCCTTCCTTCGAACTGCCGCCCCGCGAACTGCTGGGCGGTGTGGAGCGCTGGCTGCGGCTCGCGGGCGACGTGATCGAACCCGCGGACGCCGCGTACCTGCGTGAGCGCCGGGACGGCTTCGCGGCGGCGGCCGCCGCGCTCACGCCGCGTCTGACGCCCGGTCCGATCCACGGCGACGCGCTGCCCCGGAACGTGCACGTCGGCCCGGACGGCCCGGTCCTGGTCGACCTGGAGACCTTCTCCGCCGACCTGCGCGAGCACGACCTGGTGGTCCTCGCGCTCAGCCGGGACCGCTACGGGCTGCCCGCCGAGGCGTACGACGCGTTCACCGCGGCCTACGGCTGGGACGTACGCGAGTGGGACGGCTGCGCGGTGCTGCGCGGCGCCCGGGAGACGGCGAGCTGCGCCTGGGTGGCCCAGCACGCGCCGGGCAACCCGAAGGCGCTGGCCGAGTTCGAGCGCAGGGTGGCGTCACTGCGGGACGGGGACACGTCGGTGCGCTGGCATCCCTTCTGACGGCGCACCCGTCCGCGCATTCGGCCACACAGCCGACCGTGCGTCCGGCCGCGCATTCGGTCACACAGCCGACCGCGCATCCGACCGTGCGTCCGGCCACACATCCGCCACACGTTCAGAACGCGCGTTCCGACCACACGTTCAGAACGTCCGCTGCGACCGTGCGTTCCGGCCGGTGGCTCCGCGTCCCGGCCCTGCGGCGTCCGCCCCGGGTTGTGTCAGACCCGTTCGCCGGCCGGCTCGCGCAGCGGCCACGTTCCGTCGACGACGGCCGTGGGGTCGCCCTTGCGGCGCAGGAAGCTCTGGAAGTCCGCCGCCCACTCCGCATACCACTCGATCTGGCGGTGGTGCAGGTCCGCCGGGCCGAGGGCCGCGACCTTGGGGTGGCGGCCGGCTATCGCGCAGGCCAGCCGGGCGGCGGCGAGGGCGTCGGCCGTGGCGTCGTGCGCGGTGTCGAGTCCGACCCCGTACTCCCGGCAGACCGCCTCCAAGTTGCGCTTGCCCCTGCGGTAGCGGTCGACGGCACGGTCGATGGTGTACGGGTCGATGACGGGGGCGGGGTCGAGGCCGCCGAGGCGCTCGCGCAGGGACGGCAGCCGGTGGCGCCGCAGTTCGGCCGAGAGCAGGCTGAGGTCGAAGGCCGCGTTGTAGGCGACGACCGGGACGCCCGCCAGCCAGTGGTCCGTGAGTACACCGGCGATGGCGTCCGCGACCTGGTCGGCGGGCCGGCCCTCACGCGCGGCGCGCTCGCCGGTGATGCCGTGCACCGCCACCGCGTCGGCCGGGATCTCCACGCCCGGGTCGGCCAGCCACTCCCGGCGGCCGAGCGGCTCACCGGCCCTGACCTCGATCACGGCTCCCGTGACGATGCGCGCCTCGCGCGGATCGGTGCCCGTCGTCTCCAGGTCGAAGCCGATCAGCAGCTCCCGGTGCCAGCCCATGGGCGGTCCCCCTTCTTGGTGGTGCGTTCCCCCAGTGGTCTCCACCTTCGCACGGGCCACTGACAATCAGAGGGTCGCATTCCGCTTGCGGCCGCACCGACCCCGGGCCCGCCCCTTCACGACGTCCTTACGGCGCCCTCCGTCACGCCCTCCGTCACGCCCTTCACGACACCGGTCGCGAATCCGCCCACATCATCTCGAACTCCTCACGGTAGGTGGGGAAGAGTCCGGCTTCGTCCGGCTGGTCCGACTTCACGACCTTGCCGCCGTTGCGCCCGTTGCGCAGCACGAGGACCGGCGCCTCCATGCCCCGGGTGCGGCGCAAGTAGGACTGCACGACCGCGATGCCGTCGGCGCCGTCGCCGTCGACGAGGTAGGCGGTGAAGCGGGGGGTCTCGTCGAAGACCTGGATCTCGAAGGCGCCGGGGTCCCGCAGCCGGGCCCGCACCCGGCGCATGTGCAGGATGTTCATCTCCACGGCACGGCTCAGCTCGCCCCGTTTGATACCCAGTTCGCGCTCGCGGCGTTTGATGGCGCTGGAGGCCGGGTTCAGGAAGAGCAGCCGCACCCGGCCGCCGGCCTCGGCCATCCGCAGCAGGCGGCGGCCGGAGAAGTTCTGCACGAGCAGGTTGAGGCCGATGCCGAGGGCGTCCACGCGGCGGGCGCCGCCGAACAGGTCCTCGGCGGGGAACTGGCGCAGCAGCCGCACCCGGTCCGGGTGCACGGCGACGACGTCGGAGTAGCGGTCGCCGACCAGGTCCTCCACCGCGTCGACCGGCAGCCGTCGCGCGGACGGCACGTCGCTGCCCGCGCCGAGTATCTCCAGGAGCCGCGCGGAGGCCCGCTCGGCCTGGCTCAGCACGGCCTCGGACAGCGCCCGGTTGCGGGAGACGACGTTGCGGGTGACCTCCAGCTCGTCCAGGGCGAGTTCGACGTCGCGGCGCTCGTCCACGTACGGCTCGAAGCAGGGCCAGTGCTGCACCATCAGCTCGCGCAGCTGGGGCAGGGTGAGGAAGCTGAGGACGTTGTCGTCGGCCGGGTCGAGGAGGTAGCCCTTGCGGCGGCTGACCTCGCGGACGGCGACGGCCCGCTGCACCCACTCCTGCCCGGCGGGTCCGGCCGCGGCGACCACCCAGTCGTCGCCGTGGACGGGCTCGTACACCGGCCTGAGGACGGCCGCCACGACGGCGCGCAGCCGCTGTTCGACCAGGTTCAGCCAGATGTAGGCCCGGCCCGCCCGCTGCGCACGGGTGCGCACCTCGTGCCAGGCGTCGGAGTCCCAGTCCAGTTCCGGACCGATCGCGCCCGCGTTCATCGGCCGCGCCAGGGACACCGCACCGGGCGGGACGTCCGTGGAGTTCTCCTGGTGACCGTCGTCACCAGGAGGCAGCTCCAGCCCTCCCGAGCCCACCCGTGTACCGCCTTCCGCTCCCCCGGTCACTGCCGGGGACACCCCGTCCCAACGATCAAGGAAGGGTACTCCGGGAGCGGTCCGCGGTGCAGCCCGATGGACCGGCCGGTTTTGCCAACCTCCTTGATCCACAAGGCCGTTCCGCCCGCCGTGACACCGAGGAGTGAGCGGATTCATAGCGGTGACGCGGCCGGGGCCCGGAGCAGGGGCCCCGCGTCCGGCCCGGAGCGGAACCGGAGCGGAGCCGGAGCGGAACCGGAGCGGAACGCCCGCGGGTGGGTAGGAGACGTACGTACCGGACCTGGGTACCAGGGGTCGCCTCATCTTTCGGGGAGACTTCCGGGGGACTCGGAGCCAAGGCGTCCGCGCGGGCGCCCCACACCTGAAAGAGTCGTGTCCATGCAGGTCTGGCCTGGAGAGGCGTATCCACTGGGTGCCACGTACGACGGCGCCGGCACCAATTTCGCGGTCTTCACGGAGGCCGCCGACCGAGTAGAGCTGTGTCTGCTGCACGACGACGGCTCGGAGACCGCGATCGAGCTGCGGGAGAGCGACGCCTTCGTGCGGCACGCGTACCTGCCCGGCGTGATGCCCGGGCAGCGCTACGGCTACCGCGTGCACGGCCCGTACGCCCCGCAGCGCGGGCTGCGCTGCAACAGCGCCAAGCTGCTCCTCGACCCGTACGCCCGTGCGATCAGCGGGGCGGTCCAGTGGGGCGAGGAGGTGTACGGCTACCACTTCGGTGAACCGGAACGGCGCAACGACCTGGACTCGGCGCCGCACACGATGACGTCGGTCGTGGTCAACCCGTACTTCGACTGGGGCGACGACCGGCGCCCCCGCACGGAGTACCACCACACGGTGATCTACGAGGCGCATGTGAAGGGCCTGACGATGCGCCACCCGGGCCTGCCGGAGGAGCTGCGCGGCACCTATGCGGCCCTCGCGCACCCGGCGGTCGTGGAGCACCTGACCGAGCTGGGCGTGACGGCGCTGGAGCTGATGCCGGTGCACCAGTTCGTCAACGACCACCGCCTGGTGGACATGGGGCTGAACAACTACTGGGGCTACAACACGGTCGGCTTCTTCGCCCCGCACAACGCCTATGCCTCGTGGGGCGACCGCGGTCAGCAGGTGCTGGAGTTCAAGTCGGCGGTGAAGGCGCTGCACGAGGCCGGGATCGAGGTGATCCTGGACGTGGTCTACAACCACACCGCCGAGGGCAACCACCTGGGTCCGACCCTGTCCTTCCGGGGGCTCGACAACCCCTCGTACTACCGGCTGGCCGACGACCCGCGCTACTACACGGACACCACGGGCACGGGGAACTCGCTGCTCATGCGGTCCCCGCACGTCCTGCAGATGATCATGGACTCGCTGCGCCACTGGGTCACCGAGATGCACGTCGACGGGTTCCGCTTCGACCTCGCGGCCACCCTGGCCCGGCAGTTCCACGAGGTGGACCGGCTGTCGTCGTTCTTCGACCTGGTGCAGCAGGACCCGGTGGTCTCGCAGGTGAAGCTGATCGCCGAGCCCTGGGACGTGGGCGAGGGCGGCTACCAGGTCGGCAACTTCCCGCCGCTGTGGACGGAGTGGAACGGCAAGTACCGGGACACGGTGCGGGACCTGTGGCGCGGCGAGCCGCGCACACTGGCGGAGTTCGCGTCCCGGCTGACCGGTTCCTCCGACCTCTACCAGGACGACGGGCGCCGTCCGCTGGCCTCGATCAACTTCGTGACCTGCCACGACGGTTTCACCCTGCACGACATGGTGGCGTACAACGACAAGCACAACCAGGCCAACGGCGAGGACAACCGGGACGGCGAGAGCCACAACCGCTCCTGGAACTGCGGCGTCGAGGGCGACACCGACGACCCGGCGGTGCGCCGGCTGCGGATGCGGCAGATGCGGAACTTCATCGCCACCCTGCTGCTCTCCCAGGGCGTCCCGATGATCAGCCACGGCGACGAGTTCGCGCGCACCCAGCGCGGCAACAACAACGCCTACTGCCAGGACAACGAACTGGCGTGGGTGGCCTGGCCCGACGGCGACAGCGACAGCACGGACCCCGGGCTGCTGGAGTTCACCCGCGCGATGGTGTGGCTGCGCAAGGACCACCCGGTCTTCCGCAGGCGCCGCTTCTTCCACGGCCGTCCCGTGCAGGGCACGCACGACGAGCTGTCGGACATCGCGTGGTTCACCCCCGAGGGGACGGAGATGACGCAGCGGGACTGGAACTCCGCGCGGGCGTCGGCGCTCACCGTGTTCCTGAACGGCAACGCCATCTCCGAACCCGATCCGCGCGGGGAGCGCATCGCCGACGACTCGTTCCTGCTGATGTTCAACGCCTCGCCGAAGCCGCTCGACTTCGTCGTGCCGGTCGACCACGGCCGGCAGTGGGAGGTCGTCGTGGACACCGCCCGCACGGATCCGGTCCCCTCGCAGACGGGACCGAAGGTGCAGGCCGGGGACCGGCTGACCCTGGTGGACCGGAGCCTGACGGTGCTGCAGCGGCCGGTGTAGGGGCCCGTTCCGGCGCGGGCTCCTTCACCCGTGCAGGGGGCCGGTGACACGAAAGACGGCGAGGCGGGTACGTAGGTTTCCATGACACCTGAGCGACCCGGCCCGGTGCCGTCCCCGGCCGCCTCCCCCGTCCCGTCGGCCACCTACCGGCTCCAGCTGCAGCCCGCCTTCCCCTTCGGGGCCGCGGCGGCGGCCGTGCCGTATCTGGCGTCGCTCGGCGTGTCGCACCTGCACCTGTCCCCCGTCCTGGAGGCGGTACCGGGCTCGCGGCACGGCTACGACGTCGTCGACCACGGGCGCGTGCGCGAGGAGCTGGGCGGCGAGGAGGGGCTGCGCGCGCTGGCGCGCACCGCGCGGGAGCACGGTCTCGGCCTGGTGGTGGACATCGTGCCCAACCACATGGCGATGTCGCCGCGCCACAACCACGCCCTGTGGGAGGTGCTGCGCGAGGGCCCGGAGTCGCCGTACGCGCGGTGGTTCGACATCGACTGGCAGGCGCAGGGCGGCCGGGTGCTGCTCCCGGTGCTCGGCGCCCCGGTCGGCGAGGTGCTGGACGACCTCCGGGTCGACGGCGGCGTACTGCGCTACCACGAGCACGCGTTCCCGCTGCGGGACGGCACCGAGGACCTGCCGCTGCCGCGGCTCCTGGACGCCCAGTGGTACCGCCCGGCGTGGTGGCGGCTCGCCCGCACCGAACTGAACTACCGGCGCTTCTTCAGCATCTCGGAGCTGATCGGCCTGCGCGTGGAGGACCCGGAGGTGTTCGAGGCCACGCACGCCACCGTTCTGCGGCTGCTGCGCGAGGGCGTCGTCGACGGGCTGCGCGTCGACCACCCCGACGGACTCGCCGACCCCGGTGCCTACCTGGCGCGGCTGCACGAGGCGACCGGCGGGCGGTGGACGGTGGTCGAGAAGATCCTCGCGGACGGGGAACGGCTGCCCGCCGACTGGCCCGTGGCAGGGACGACCGGCTACGACGCGCTGCGCCATGTCGACGGGCTCTTCACGGACCCGGCGGGACACGGGGAACTCCTCGGGCACTACCGCGCCTTCGCCGCTCCGCAGCCGGACCTGGGCGGCGACTGGGCGGCGACCGTGCGGCGGGCGGCGTACCGGGTGCTCACGCACGAGCTGGCCGCCGAGACGGACCGGCTGACCCGGCTGGCCCACCGCCTGTGCGCGGCCTCTCCGGAACCCGCGCTGAGCGACCGGGCCCCGTGGGCGCTGGGCACGGCGCTGCGGGAACTGCTGGTGCGCCTGGAGGTGTACCGGCCGTACACGCCGGCGGACGCCGCGCGGGTCGTCACCGGTCAGGCGGCGGCCGAGGCGCGGCTCGCGTTCGCGGTGCCCGAGGAGGCCGGCGCGGTGGACGCCGTACGGGACCTGGTCCTCGGACGGTACGGGGACGGTCCCGAGTACGTGGAGTTCCGGACGCGCTTCGCGCAGACCGCCTCCGCGCTGCGCGCCAAGTCCGTCGAGGACTCGGCCTTCTACCGTTACGTGCCGCTGCTGTCGGCGACGGAGGTGGGCGGGAACCCGGGGGGCCCGGCCCTGGAGCCGGAGGTCTTCCACGCCTACTGCGCGCGCGTGCAGCGCGACTGGCCGGCGACGGGCACGGTCGTCTCGACCCACGACACCAAGCGCAGCGCCGACGTGCGCGCGGCGCTGGCGGTGCTCACGGAGTGCCCCGCGCGGTGGGCGGACGTCCTGACGGAGGTCAGCCGCGCGGGTGAGGCGGCGCCGGACCTCCAGCTGGCCTGGGCGGCCTGGCAGACGGTGTTCGGGCTGGGCCGGGCGGACGGCGGGCGGGTGCGGGAGGCGCTGCTGAAGCACGTGCGCGAGGCGGGCCTGCACACCGGCTGGACGGAGCAGGTGCCGTCCTACGAGGAGGCGGTGGACCGGTTCGTGGCGGCGGGTCCGTGCGGGGCACCGGGCGAGCGGGTCGCCGAGCTGCGCAAGGCCCTGGAGCCGCACGTGCGGGCCAACGTCCTCGGCACGGCCCTGATCCATCTGACGATGCCGGGCGTGCCGGATCTCTACCAGGGCACCGAGCACGAGTACCTGGCCCTGGTGGACCCGGACAACCGACGACCGGTGGACTTCCCGACGGACGCCCCGACGGACGCCACGGGTGACGCCCCGGGGGGCATCCCGCGGGCCCCCCGGGCCGGTGCCTCCCCGGCTCCGCCGCCGGGCGGGAGCGCCGCCGGCGGCGGGTACGGCGGGGACGGCGCGGGGAAGACGGCGGTGACCCGGGCGGCGCTCGCGCTGCGGGCCCGGCGGCCCGGCGCCTTCGGCGGCGCGGCGACGTACGAGCCCCTGCGCGCCGAAGGTCCCGCGGCGGCGCACTGCGTGGCGTTCGCCCGCTCCGGGGACGTGGTGACGGCCGTGACCCGGCTGTCGCTGCGGCTGGCACAGGAGGGCGGCTGGCGCGGGACGGTGCTGCCGCTGCCGCCGGGCCGGTGGGCCGACACGCTGGCGGCGGGCCGGGAGTTCACGGGGCACGCGCGCGTGGAGGAGCTGTTCGCCGACACGCCGGTGGCGCTCCTCGATCGGGTGGGCGACGTCTGAGGCGGGCCTGCGCGAAGGTCTGAGGCCCGGGCCTGCGCGGAGAGGGGGCCGCGGGTCACTCCTGGTGCATCGGCACCGCGGCCTCGGCGCCCCGGTCCGCCTCGACGCGGCGGGGGTCCGCCGCGGGGCGCCGCCCCGCCAGCTCGAAGGCGGCGAGGACGACGCGGGTCTGGTACTCCACCTGCCGGGCGACCGGTATCCAGCGGGCCCCGCAGCCGTCGCGGTAGTCGGCGCAGCCCTCGTCGACGAGCCGGTCCAGTTCGGGCAGGACCCCCGCCGGATCGTTCCCCGCGCGGGTCACCAACTGGTGCAGCAGTCCCGCGGTCCGCAGGGCGAGGCGCCGTCCGGCCAGCCGCAGCGCGACCAGGTGGGCGGTGCTCATCGGCGGCAGGGGACGGCCCGAGCCGTCGTCGGCGTCGGGGTCCCAGGTGTCGGCGAGCCGGGGGCAGACGAGCAGGTAGTCGTCGACCGGGGCGAGCAGGTGCGCGGCTCCGGGCACGGCGGCGAGGTGCGGCCGCATCCGGGCGAGGACGCGCTGCAACCGCCGGGCGTCCTGCCGCAGGGTGCGGCTCACGTTGCGGAGCGCCGCGTCCCGGTCGGCCGGGGGTGAGGCGTCCGCCACGGCGGCCACGCCCCACATCGGCGCCTCGACGACCGCGGTGACCGTGCCGTAGTGCCGCGGGTGGCACCACGTGGAGTCCACGGCGGCCTCGGTGATGGCCGCGGTGAAGTCGCCGCGGCGGGGCGGCGGGATGCGGTAGACGGCGGGGCCGAGTTCGGGCCAGTACAGGGTGTCGTAGGCGCCCAGTTCGCGGGGGACGCCGAGCCGGGCCGCGATGTGGGCGATGCGTCCGGCGATGCCGGGCAGTTCGTGGGTCAGCTCGACGAAGCCGCCGCCCACGTCGACACCGTGCAGGGAGCACTGGAGAAAGGGGCGCAGTTCGTCCTGGAGGCCGAGCAGCGCGCGGGTCTCCGGCAGCGCGGCGCGCTCCGGCCCGTCGGGCAGCCACTCGGGCTGCTCCAGGAAGCCGGGCCGGAAGAAGTTCCGGGCGTAGCGGCCGAGGGTGTACGGGCCGGACAGCCAGCCCTCGTTGCGGCGCAGGCCGTCGGGGTCGACGCACAGCAGCAGGTTCCAGGTGGCGTCGGCGCCCTCGGTGAGGTGGGGGTCGGCGACGGCGCGTTCGGCCAGCCGCAGGACGGTGGCGCCGCCCACGGGCTCGTTCGCGTGCGGTCCGGCGACGACGAGGACCTGGCGGCTGCCGTGGCCGACGGAGAGCAGCAGCAGCGGGGTGCCCGCGCGGGAGGTGCCGACGCGGCGCAGCCGGGCGTGCCGGGGATGGTGCGTGACGAGTGCGGCGGCCCGGGCACCCAACTCGTCCACGGTCGGATAGCGCAGGAGGGGCGGCAGGGCACACCTCCACGATGCGGGCCGTCGGTTCACCTGGTGTGCGCGGTCTACGCACAGTCAGTCACGACTTGGGGGGTACGTCAACACCGCGAAATGCAAAGGGATGGTGCCGGTCAAGAGGCGTACGACGCCCAGTGAAGCCCGGGCCACGGGTGAGTTCGCGGGGGTGGCCGGCCTCAGTCCGCCGCAAGACGGAAGGCCATCCGGCCGAAGCCGATCTGGTCGCCCTCGCGGACCACGGCGGCTCCGATGACCCGCCGTCCGTTGACCGTGGTGCCGTTGGTCGAACCCAGGTCGCGCAGCACCCACATGCCGCCCTGCCGGCTGAGTTCCGCGTGCACCCGGGAGACCGTCTCGTGGCTCAGCCGCAGCCCGCTCGCCGGATCCCGCCCTATGCGCAGCGGATGACTGGTACCGGGGTGGGGCAGCAGCAGCTTGGGCAGCCGCTCGGCCCGCCAGGCCGTGGCGAGCCGAGCGCCGAACCCGGACACCGCCTCGACGGTGCCGAACACCAGCCGCGACAGCCGGCCCTCGGTGGACAGGTCGGCGGTGAGCACCACCAGATCCTCCGCGCGGCGGGCGGTGAGCGCCAGCTCCATCCTGCGGATGAACGTGTCGTGGGACAGCCGTCCCGTGGCGACGCCGTCCCGCAGCGCCTTGAGCGCCTTGTCGCGCTCCGCGTCGGACAACCGCGCGGGGTACGTGTTGAACTCGTAGGACGACGTCACGCAGGTGATTGTCGGTCAGCTGCGCCGACGTGTCCAGAAAACAGGAGAACGGCAGCCGCGCGCGGTGCGCACCCGACGCGGCCGACGACACCCGCGGCGGGCGGCGGCGTTCCCCGGCGGACCGGCCCCCGATACAGGACCATGGACGGGCTGGATCACGCTGAGCAGACGAAGGGGAACCGTCCGTGCAGTTCGAGGTGTGGGCACCACAGGCCGGCCGAGTGACGCTGAAGTGCGACGGCGCCACGCGCGCGCTGGAGCAGGATCCGGAGCGGCCGGGGTGGTGGTGCGGCCGGAGCGAGGCGCGGGACGGTTCGCGGTACGGCTTCGCGGTGGACGACGGACCGGTGCTGCCGGACCCGCGCTCGCGCCGGCAGCCGGACGGCCCCGACGGGCTGAGCGCGGTCGTCGACCACGCCCGGTACCCGTGGCGTACGCCGTGGGCCGGGCGCCCGCTGCCCGGCGGCGTCCTGTACGAGCTGCACGTGGGCACCTTCACCCCCCGGGGCACGCTCGACGCCGCCGCCGAACGCCTCGGCCACCTGGTGCGGCTGGGCGTCACCCACGTGCAGCTGATGCCGCTGTGCCCGTTCCCGGGCCGGCACGGCTGGGGGTACGAGGGCGTCTGCCTGTGGGCGGTGCACGAGCCGTACGGCGGGCCCGAGGCACTGAAACGGTTCGTGGACCGGGCCCACGAGCTGGGCCTCGGCGTGGTCCTGGACGTGGTCCACAACCATCTGGGCCCCTCGGGCAACTACCTGCCCGCCTTCGGCCCGTACTTCACCGACACCCACCACACGCCCTGGGGCGTGGCCGTCAACCTGGACGCGCCGGGATCGGACGAGGTCCGGGCGTACCTGGTGGACAGCGCGCTGGCGTGGCTGCGGGACTACCGGCTCGACGGACTGCGCCTGGACGCGGTGCACGCGCTGGTGGACACGCGCGCGTGCCACTTCCTGGAGCAGTTGTCGGCCGCGGTGGACGCGCTCTCGGCAGGCCTGGGCCGGCCGCTCTTCCTGATCGCCGAGTCCGACCTCAACGACCCGCGGATCATCACCCCGCGCGCGGAGGGCGGCCTGGGCGTGCACGCGCAGTGGAACGACGACTTCCACCACGCCGTGCACACCGCGCTGACCGGCGAGTCGCAGGGCTACTACGCCGACTTCGCGCGCGATCCGCTGGCGGCGCTCGCCAAGACGCTGACCCGCGGCTACTTCCACGACGGCACCTGGTCCGGCTTCCGGGGCCGCGGCCACGGCCGCCCCCTCGACCGCTCCCGCACGGCCGCGCACCGGCTGACCGGCTACAGCCAGACCCACGACCAGGTCGGCAACCGCGCCCGGGGCGACCGGCTGGCCGCCCTCGTCTCCCCCGGCCTCGCGGCCTGCGCGGCCACCCTGACGCTGACGGCGCCCTTCACGCCGATGCTGTTCATGGGCGAGGAGTGGGCGGCCGGTACGCCGTGGCAGTTCTTCACCGACCACACCGACCCGGAGCTGGCGCGGGCGGTGCGCGACGGCAGACGGCGCGAGTTCGCCGCGCACGGCTGGCGCGAGGAGGACGTGCCCGATCCGCAGGACCCGGCGACGCGCGAACGCTCCTGCCTCGACTGGTCGGAGCCGGAACGCGCGCCGCACGCGCGCGTGCTGGACTGGTACCGGCGGCTGATCGCCCTGCGTGCCGCGCAGCCGGACCTGACCGACCCCGACCTCTCCGACACCAGGGTGGCGTACGACACGGAGGCACGCTGGCTGGCCTTCCGGCGCGGTGACATCCGGGTGGCCGTCAACCTGGGCCCCGGACCGGCCGCGATCCCGCTGGGCAACCGTCCCGCGCGCGTGCTGGCCGCGTGGGAGCCGGTGACGGGCCCGGACGCCGACGGACTGCTGCATGTACCGGGCGAGTCGAGCGTGGTCCTGGCGCAGGAGTGAGCGGTGACGGGCCGCCGGTGCCGAGGCCGCACCGGCCGCCGCTGCCCTGCCGCACCACCGGGCGGGGCGTGCGCTCTCGTTGGTCGTGTGTCCTCGCTGCGGTGGCGTGCCGAGGGTTCAGGGGGTGTCGTCGGGGTCGTTCCCGCGCAGTTCCGTGACGCGTTCCAGCAGGATCGGCTCCCAGGCGCGCCGCAGCAGGGTCCGGAGCAGCGCCGGGGACGGACCGGGCCGCCCGGCGAGAACGTCGGCGAGCTGGACGACGGTGTCGCAGCGGGCCAGCCACAGGCCGCGCAGACAGGGCCGGGCGCCGTATCCGGCGAGGGTGGCGGCGCGGACCGCGGCGGGCGACCCGACGCAGCGGGCGAGCCCCGCGATGTCCTCGGCCGGGTCGCCGAGGACCGCGTCGGCCCAGCCGAGGACGCCGCGGACCCGGCCGTCGGCGCCGACCACGAGGTGGTCGTTTGCCAGTGCGTGGTGGACGAGGACCGCCGTGCCCTGCTGGACACCGAGCTGGGCGGACGCCTGGCTGGTCAGCCGCTCGGGCCGGGACGGGTCGAACTCGTCGGCCCCGGCCAGGCGCCGGACGGCCCGCTCGGCGGCCCGGCGCAGCGTCTCCAGGGAGCGCGGGGCCGCCCGGGGCACACCGAGTGCCTCGGCCTGCTGGACCGGCACCTCGCGCACACCGGTCAGCAGCGCCGCGAGGTCGGCCTCGCCCAGGGCGGACACGTCGTGGTCCTCGCCCGAACCGCCGGCCACCTTGGCGTCCAGCGTGTAGGGCAGCCCCGGCGCCCACTCGCCGTGCGCCACGCTCGCCGGCACCGCGACGGGGAGGTACGGCCGGACCAGCTCGCGCAGGCGCAGTTCGCGGCGCTGGCGCGCGGCGGCGTCGCGGTCGGTGGCCAGCCTCAGCACGTGCCGTGGGCCGACCCACCAGGTGGCGGGGTCGGCGCCGCCGACGACGGGCCGGACGTCGGGTTCCGTGCTTCCCCCCAGCAGGGAGCTGACCAGTCGGCGGACGGTGTCCGCGGTGGGTGTCGGTGCCTGGGTCATGGTCGCGCCGTCGTCTTCCGGGTCTGCCGGGACTGCCGCGTCCTCCCGGCGTTCGGGCTCCTGCTGCCGCCTGTCACTCCACCACGACCATCTCCCTGGTGGTGTCGTTGAAGCGCCGGCCGCCGTCCTCGGTGACGGTGACGATGTCCTCGATGCGTACCCCGAACCGGCCGGGCAGGTAGACGCCGGGCTCGACGGAGAAGCACATGCCCGGTACCAGCGGCTGCTCCTCGCCCTCGATCATGTAGGGCGGTTCGTGCGTGGTCACGCCGATGCCGTGGCCGGTGCGGTGGATGAAGTACTCGCCGTACCCGGCACCGGCGATGACCGCGCGGGCGGCGCGGTCGACGTCCTGGCAGGCGGCGCCGGGGCGCACCGCCCGGAAGCCGGCCTCCTGCGCCTCGCGCACCAGGTCGTGCACCCGGCGCTCCTCGTCGGTGGGTTCGCCGACGTGGACGGTACGGGAGGTGTCGGAGCCGTATCCGTCCTTCAGTCCGCCGAAGTCGAGGACGACCATGTCGCCGTCCTCGATGACGCGGTCGCCCACCTCGTGGTGCGGGTTGGCGCCGTTCGGCCCGGAGGCGACGATGGTGAAGTCGACCTGGGAGTGCCCGAACCGGCGCAGCAGCCCGGCCAGGTCGGCGGCGACCTCCGACTCTCGGCGCCCGCCGAAGCGGACGCCCCGGATCTCCTCGAAGGCGGCGTCCGCGGCCGCGCCCGCCGCCGCCACCAGGTCCAGCTCGGCCGCGTCCTTCACGGCGCGCAGCATCGGCAGCGCCTCGGTGAGGGAGGCGTAGGAGGTGCCGGGCAGGGTGCGCTGGAGGGCGAGCAGGTGCATGGCCCAGGCGTTGTCGCTGACGCCGAAGCGCCCGGACGCGTCGAGGAGGGCCGCGGTGGCCGCGTAGGGGTCCTTGCCGTCGGTCCAGTCGTGCAGGGTCAGGGCGGAGGCGCCGGCCGCGTTCCGGGCGTCGGGGGCCTCGAGTGCCGGGACGACGAGCACGGGGTCACGGTCGGGGGCCAGGACGAGGAGGGTGAGGCGTTCGGTGTCGGCCGGGGGCGCGTACCCGGTGAGCCATACGAGGTCGGGGCCCGGCGCGACCAGGAGACCGGCGAGTCCGGCACCGGCGGCCGCACGCGCGGCGCGGTCCATGCGGGCCCGGTAGTCGTCGGCGGTGAACGGTGCGGCGGCTTGGCTGCCGGTCATCCGGGCCTCCCTGGGCGAAGGGGCGAGTGCGAGGGCGAAGTCACCACGAGCAGCATCCTGCCCCCGGGGCGGTGACCGCGCGAGTCAATTGACGTCGGCCGCCCGTCGCGGCGGGCACCGGCACGCGGTACGGGCGCGCCTGCACCCGGTGCGGGCTTCGGCCCCGGCCCCGTGCGGGCGAGGCGCGGGGCGCGTGCGCGGGGCGTGGGGGTGCAGGACGGGCACGCACCGGGTGCGGGCGGGGTGCGGGGACCCCGACGCGGGCCGGGCGGCAGCCCGCCGGGCGGCGTGCGTGCTTCCGCACGGTCACGTGACGACGCCGGGTACGGCGGTGAGCTGCTGGTAGCCGCCGCTCTTGTGGCGCACGGTGACCTTGACCTCCTTGCCCGGGCGGGCGCGGGACACCGCGTGTGCGAGGTCGGCGGCCGAGTCGACGCGGGTCGTGCCGAAGGCCAGCAGCACGTCGCCCCGGACCAGCCCCGCCGCGTACCCGGGGCCGGGCACGTGGACCCCCACGATCCGGGCCCCGGGTTTCCGGTCGTCCACGGCCTCCACCCCGAGGGTCGCACCGGCCGGTGCCGGCGAGGGGGACGCGGGCGGGTGCGCCGGGGCGGCCCGGGTTCCCGTCGGCGCACCGGCGCCCGGTCCCTGTGCCGCCGACTGGCGCTGCATCTCGGCGAGTCTGCTCATGCCGATGACGGTGGCGCCCACCGTGCCGAGCCCCACGCCCGCCAGGAGCAGCACGAGCGCGGCGAGGACGCCGAGCAGCACGGTGGTGAGCCGCCGACGGCGCCGGCGCCCCGGGTGCGGGTGCGGGACGGTGCCGGGTTCGGTGCCGGTGCCCGGCTCCCGTCCGGGCATCGGCTTGGGACGCAACGCTGTCTGTTCCATGGATCGCCTCCGGCAGGTGCTCTACCCGGCGCACCGGCGCGTGACGAGCCACGAAAGAGTGAGACTGAACGTCGGTCAGTGCGTCGGCACGGGGCTCCTTTCCGGCCTGGGTCCGGGCCCGGGGAGGGACGGCAGGGGTGCGGCCGGGATCCGGTCCGGGAGGAAGCCGTGGGTGCGGCCCGCGAGGTACTCCGCCTTGTAGCGCGGGACGTTGCGGTGCCAGTTGAGGATGCCCGCCATCCAGTTCTGCAGGTCGGTCACATAGCCCTGCATGATCTCCCGTGCCTCGTCGGAGAGCTGGAAGTCGTCGTGGACGACGGGGAGTTCGTGCGCCACGACGTGCTCGAACTGGCGCATGCGCTGGTTCATCAGGTCCTGCACGACGCGGAGGGCGGCCGGGTAGTCGACGCCGAAGAAGTTCTGCACGACGAACACGGCGTTGTGGATCTCGCCCTCGTACTCGATCTCCTTCTGGTACGAGAAGACGTCGTTGAGCAGGCAGGCGTAGTCGATGGCCGCGTTCTCCAGGGAGCGGACGGGGCCGCTGCGGTAGACCTCGGGTGGCACCGCGGGGCCGTGCCCGGCGCGGCACAGGCCCAGGGTGAGGTCGGAGCCGAAGGTGGCGCGCCGCATCTCCAGGTAGTCCACCGGGTCGGGGACGCGGTTCTGGATCTGGTTGGACAGCTCCCACACCCAGGCCTCGGTCATCGTGTCGACGGCCGTCTTGAGGGAGCTGCGTTCCTCGGGCGTCATCCCGGCCGTCGTACGCACCCACAGGTCGATCAGGGAGCGTTCCATGGCGTTGGCCGGGGGCGGGACCGGTTCGCCGTCGAGCGGCATGCAGGCCGACAGCCGGGCGGTGGTGAGCCTGGCCGCGGCGAGGTCGCGGCGGTGGCCGTAGACGAGCGGGTAGTAGTCGTCGCCGTACGTCCCGAAGGCGAGCCAGCCGGAGGCGAGGTCGAGCTGGTCCTGGGTGGCGTCCGGGTCGAGGCCGGCCGCGCACAGCGGGAGGTCGCAGCTCGCGAGCTTGTCCTCGTCCCAGACGCCCTCACTGAGGATGCCCATCTCCTGGCACCACTGGGACAGGTGCCGCCGGGCGCCCTCCAGGGCGGGGCTCAGCTCCAGCGGGTAGGGCATGCGGATGTCCGGGATGACGGAAGGGCCGACCTTCTGGAAGGGAGTCCAGGCGTAGGGGCGGGCGCGTCCGGCGACCGCGGCGGCGAGCAGCGCGCCGACGTCGGCGGCGGAGGTGCCGGGGCCGGTCAGGGCCTGCCAGCCCGCGGCGGGCAGCGCGCCCTTGTTCATGTACCGGCTGGAGCGCAGGTGCCATTCGTGACCGCCGGACTGCCAGTCCTGCAGCCCCTTCGTGTAGGCGGCCACGGCGGCGGCGCCGGCCGGCGTCAGCCCCTGTTCCAGGGCCACCGCGGGCACTTCGGTGAACGCCGTGTGCTCGAACTGGTGCAGCCGGGAGGTGAGGACGTCGTTGACCAGGTCCGCGGCCTCCTGCGTGGTGCAGTCGAAGAAGGTCTCCAGGACCAGCACGCCGTTGCTCAGCTCGCCCTCGTCCTCGACCTCCCGCTGGTAGGAGAAGAGGTCGTTGCGCAGGTGGACGGCGTCGGAGAAGGTCTCCATCAGCACCCTGAGCGGCCGGGTCCCGGCCACGGCGGCGGGCACCTCCGCCGTCGCGTACTCCACCAGGCCCGCCGACCAGGGGGCGCCGCCGACCTTGCGGCGCATCTCGATGTACTCGACGGGGTTGGCGATCCGCCCCTCGTTGATGTTGGACAGCTCCCACAGGGACTCGTTGAGCAGGTGCTCGGTGGCGACGGCGAAGCGGCGGCGCCAGTCGGCCGACATGGCCGGCACCGTGCGCGTCCAGAGGTCCGCGAGACCGGCCTCGACCGGGTTCTCCGGCTCGGGCATCCCGGCGGCCGGGTCGAGGGGCATGAACAGGGGCAGCCGGTCGAGGTGGGCCTTTCCGCCGACGCGGTCCTGGGTGCGTTTGAACTTCTCGAGGAAGTGGTCGTCGAAGAAGAAGACCCACACGTACCAGTCGGTGATCAGGGAGAGCGCCGGCCCGTCGCAGTCGGGGTGGGTGTAGGCGCAGAGCAGACCGTAGTCGTGCGCGTCGAGGTCGGACTGCTCCCAGACCCCGGATCCCTCCAGCATGCCCATCTCGCGCGCCCACACGGTCGAGTGGGCGCGGGCCTCGTCGAGATGCGGATTGAGCCGCGCGGGATGCGGCATGTAGAAGTGCGGGAGTTCGAACGGCTGTTGCGTCATGGCCGGGCCCTACCCAGGGCACTTCGGGCACATCCACCGGGCAGGACATGATCACACCATCGCGTGAATCAGCCCGGAATACGGGAACTTCTCCCTCAGTACCTGACCTGGATCAGCGCGTGTGTCCCGCTCGTCCGCCAGCTCCGCTCACCGCTCGCCTCCAGCGCGGCCTCGGTCCCGGCGTCGAGCCCGGTGATCACGTCGGACTTGAGGGTGCGCAGGGCGGCGACCGGGCCGGGGAAGTACGCGGTGACGTCCGCGAAGGAGGTGGTCGGCGGCCACCACCGGTCGCCGACCAGGCGCCGGTAGTTCAGGTCGCCCTTGAGGACGGTCACGGTGGCCGCGGCGAAGTCCTCGCGCAGGTCGCCGGGCATGTCCGCGTACGGCAGCGGCGCGCAGGAGAAGGGGTGGGCGCGGACGCGGACCCGGCCGTCGGTGAGCGCGGTCCAGAGCCGTGCGCCGTGCGCGGCCGCCGCACCGCCCGCGGCGACGAGCCGCCGCAGGGCGTCGAGCACGTCGGTGGGCGTGGCGTCGGAGACGTAGTACGGGTACGGCTTGACGTGCAGGACGGCCCGGTCCACGCGCCCCTCGGCGAGGAGGTGGGAGACGAGGAGCAGGTCGGGGACGAGTTCACGGCCGGCGTTGTCGGCGACGAGGCACAGCGTCCTGGGCCCCGGGGCGCCTGCCCGGGCGGGCGGCAGCAGGGACCACAGCGTGTCGCTGTCGTCGGCGACGAGGGCGCCCGCCTGGTCCCCCGCGCCGGCGCCGCCCGCGGAGAGGCGGAAGCCGAGGTCGGCGCGGTTGCCCCAGAGCGAGCCGTGCAGCAGGGCCCGGGTCCGTTCGCCTGCGGGCAGCGCGTCGAGGCCGTCGAGCGCGGCGAGTTCCTCGTCCGTCTCCGGAGCGTCCAGTTCGGCGAGCTTCGCGGGCCGGAAGGGGTCCACGCCCCGCCAGGCGCCGGGGCCGAAGTGGCCGACGGCGTCGAGGAGGCGGCGGTAGAAGTGGCTCTCGGCCCACAGCCAGGGCACGTCGTACCAGGAGCGGCCGGCGTACGCGTCCATGCCCCAGCCCGCCCAGCGGTCCCGGTCGCGGCCGGTGGGGTCGGCTTCGGCGGGCAGCGGTTCGACCACCCCGTCGGCACAGCTCGCGAGGAGCGCGTCGAGGGCGTCCCGCACTTCGGGGCCGTAGGGGAACGACTCGCGCACCTGGCGGACGATGGCGGGGTGCCGCTCGGCGAGCACGCCGTGCGGGAAGGATCCGGGCTCGTTGCCGAGGATGACGGGAGCGGACTCGTCCGGGGTGGCGGGCATGCGCCTCACCGTACCTCGCGGGCCCCTGCGGGAGCGGGGAGCGGCCGCCTTCGCGGGAGCCCGCGCGGCGGACGTACGGCCCCGGGCGCCCGTACCCCGTCAGGCCGTCGGCCCCCCGACCCCGTCAGGCCGTTGCCGTCTCGCGCTCCAGGCGGGCCGCGAGGGTGACGTAGCGGGCGCGTCGGGTCACCGGGACCATGCCGCGGATCAGGATGTGCCACATCTCGGCCAGCCGGCGGGACTGCCGCCCGGCCGGTTCCAGGGCGCCGCTCACCAGACGGGTGCCGACGATGGAGCAGACGAGGGTGTGGGCGACGGAGGCCGCGTCGATGTCGGGGTGCACGTCGGACTGCCGGACGGCGTCCAGCAGCCGGGACGTCGCGATCTCACGCCACTCGGTGAAGGGGTGGGCCAGCGGCGGCCGTACTGGCACTCCCCCGGCGGCCAGCCGCAGTCCGGCACGCAGCACCGGGCCCTCCTCGCACAGCCGGGCCATGCCGAAGGTGAGGCGCATCAGCGACTCCAGCGCGGTGTAGCCCCGCGCGTCCAGTTCCGCCGCCAGTCGGCGCGAGGTCGTGGACTGGATCTCCATGATGGCGTGGGCGAGGTCTTCCTTCGCCGCGAAGTGGAAGTACAGGGCACCTTTGGTGACACCGGCGTGGGCCACGATCTCGCTGAGGCTGGTCGACTCGTAGCCGTGACGGTCGAACAGGTCGGCGGCTGCACCGACGATCGTCGCGCGGGTCTGCTCGGCGCGTAGCTGCCTCGCCATCGGCTGAACTCTCCTGGGCTGGAACTCAACAGGCCGTGCCGCCTGTCTGCACCCCCTGTACACGATAACTCACCGGCTAACTGGTCGTCAGATCCGGATCATTGGCCAAGGGTCCGCCGCGGCCAGGTCCGGTGCCGGTGCCCGGTCCGCCCGGCTCGGTGGGCGGACCGGGCACGCCGGGCGGGACCGGGCGGGAGCGGCCGACCCGGGCGCGGATCCGGCCGGTTCGACTGATCGCCGGGACTGTTGCGGGCCGGTTTCCGTCAGTTGACGAAAACGGTCAGTTGACGAAAACGGTCCCGCTGCCGTCGGTCACGGGCGCGTACGTGGCGGTGAACCAGCCGTCGGCGAAACAGAGTCCGGAGCCGGAGACCTTGGTGAAGTGCTGGTCGGCGAAGGCGATCGAGTTGTCGGCGTTGCTCGCCGTGCCGGTCAGCCCCGGGGACTCGTAGACGCAGTCGATGCTGCCGAGCAGGGTGCGCAGGGACACGGTGGTCCGGACGGCGGAGCCGCTCGCCGGGGTGACGGTGACGGCGCCCGCGGAGGACACGGTGCTGGTGTAGGGCAGGTTGGCGACCTTGATGCCGGTGACGCCGAGGACGCCCGTGACGTTGCTGGTGCAGCTCGCGCTGTCGAAGGTGTGGGCGGTGAGCGACTCGGTGGCCGTTCCGGGGGCCGTGGGGTTGTCGGTGACGGTGACGGTGAACTGCGAGGACGTGCAGGAGACGCCGCTGCTGCCGTCCGCACTGGAGTGGAACGTGGCGCTGGTGCCGCTCGCCAGGGGGGCGACCAGGGTGTCACCGACCGCGACGGGCGTGCCACCGGCGGCACCGGTGGTGAGGACCGGGGTGTCGGCGGCGGTCCCGGCCGCGGCGGGCAGGACCGCCGGGAGGGTCAGGGCGGCGACGGCGGCGGTGAGGGTGAGCAGAGTACGTGTACGCATGCGACGGCCTCTTCTCGGACGTGGGGTTGGGTGAGCGGGCTTCGGCCAAGCGGACTTCGATCAAGGGAGAGTTCGGTGAAGCGGGGTTCGGCGCAGGGGCGGGGCCGGCCGGCCGCGGGGGTGCGGCCGGCCGATGTTGGAGACGTCACGGACCTCGCCCGTGACGCATGCCTTGCCACTCCGCCGGGGCGGAGAGCGAGCCCGGGCGCGGAGCGGGGGACGGACCTGCCTGTGGTGCACGCGGAACGAGGGACCGGTGACGCGCGCGGAGCAAGGGGCCGGTGGTGCACTCGGCGCGGCACCGCCGACGGGCGGTGTGACACCGGCGGACTCGGGGCCGACCCGCTAGGTACGGCGGAGCTCCCGTGGGGCAAGGGGGCCGGGAACGCGGCGATCGCCGCGGGAACGGATCCGGCGCCACGGATCCGGGAAGCAGGGCCAGTTGTACGACTGCTGTCGTGTCTGCGTCAAGCACACGGACGGAAGTCGAAGGCGGGTTCTCGCGCATCACCGCGCCCACCGCACGGACAGCGCGACAGGCGGCACACAACCCGCACTCTTTACCCACAACTTGCTTGACCCTGCACTGTAACCACCGGTAACTTCCCGAATGGCTACTGGTGCGTAACGTGAACGTCCCTGCAACCGCCGGGAGTTGACGGGAGACGTGCGCCCCAGCCGCTGTCCGCGCCAGGACAACGCGCCATCCAAGTCCGTACCGCGTTCACCAGGCCCCTGGGAGCAGACTATGGCCCCGTCCCCGGACGTCACCCCGTCCGCCGGCAACACCCCCGAGCCCGCGAGACCCGGCCGGGTCAGACTGCGACGGGCCGCGGTCCTCGCGGTGCCCGCCGCCGCCGTCGCCGCGACCCTGGCGGTGCTCACCGCCCAGGGCGCCCTCGGCGTGCAGTTCGCCATCTCCGGCATGCCCTTCACCGTCACCGCCACGGAACTCGACGGCAACGGGTTCGCCCAGTTCGGCGGGCTCGACAACATGGCCGAGGGCAGCCCCAACGCCGGTGACACCGGGGGCCAGGTTCTGGTCGTCACCTCCGTGATCAAGAAAGCCGAACTCACCAAGCTGTGCCAGAGCGTCGACCTGGGCGGCACCAACCTGCTCATCACCGCGGGCGACGGGAGCACCCGGGTCTCGGCGAGCGATCTGACGACCGACTCGACGTTCCTGTCGGGCGACGCCTCCTTCAACAACATCGAGATCGGCAACGACGCCGGCACGCTGGACAAGGCCGGGCCGAAGGGGCGCGGTCCGACCGGCGTCTTCAGCCAGCAGGCCGACACCGTGCAGATCAAGAACCTGCGTCAGACCAACTACGCCACCACGGCGGGGGTGTTCAAACTGCCCGGCCTGAAGCTGCGCTTCAGCGGGTCGGGCTGCTGATGTCCGGCGACCGGCGCCGGGGCTTGTGGGCCGCGTTCCGCAACTGGCGGGCGGGGCGGCCGTTCTGGGGCGGGCTGCTGCTCACCCTGGCCGGGGCGGAGGTCCTGTTCACCATGAAGGCGTCCTTCAAGGTCGTGATCCACGTCGGCATGCAGGGCGTCGCGGGATACCTGCTGCCGGCCGTGATGCTGCTCTGCGGGCTGCTGACCCTGGTGAACCCCTCCCAGCGCCTCTTCTACTCACTCATCGGCGTCCTGGCCTCGCTTGGCACCTGGGTCACCTCCAACCTGGGCGGCTTCCTGGTCGGGCTGCTCCTCGGCTGCGTCGGCAGCTGCCTGGTCTTCGGCTGGCTTCCGGACCAGGAGTCGCGCCGCGACCGCCGGCGCCGCAGGAAGGCGGCACGGGCCGCACGCACGGCCCCGCCGCCGCTGGAGCAGAGCGCGGGCGGCCCCGCCTGATCGTCCGGCATCCGGACCGCCCGGCAACCGCGCTCCGGCACGCACCCGGAGCGCGGACGCCGGGCACCGCGCGTTGGGAGCCGTTGTGGGAGCAGGACACCGCGCGGTGCAAGCCCGCCGCCACGCGTCGCAAGCCGGGCGCGCGGATTCCGGTACGTGCCGGGTGTATTCCGGTGTGTGGCGCGTGGATTCCCGTACGTGCGGGTGTATTCCGGTACGTGGCGCCTGGCTTCCGGTACGTGGCCGTGCGCCAATCCCCGCGCGCCGTGCGCCGCGTACGGCGAGCGCGTGGCGGCATACCGCCCGGGATTCCGCTTCGGCCCGCTTTCGCAACCGCTTTTCATCACGATGCGGCACCGACGACTCACACCAGGTCGCTGATCACTTGACTCCCAGCCGCCACACACGGTTTGCTCCGGCCAGGCGATTTTCACCCGGTTGGCGCACTGACCCGTGTCTCCGGGCCTCTCGTCCTGTTCCTCCTGCTCCGCTGCCCAGCGAGGTGCCCCAGCCCCCATGAGTACATCTCCCCCGTCCACCCACTCCCTCGGACCTCTGCGCGCCGCGGCCCTCGCCGCGGCCGTCTGTCTGCTGGCGGCCGGCTGCTCCGCCCTCGGCGGGGACGAGGACGGCTCCGCGACGGACTCGGCGGGCGGCTCCGACCGGATGAAGATCGTCATGGTCACCCACGGCGATGAGGGCGACGCCTTCTGGGACCGCGTCCGCAAGGGCGCCGAGGCGGCGGCCGCCAAGGACGACATCGACCTCACCTACGCCGGCGACGCCGACACCGCCGACCAGGCGGACCTGGTGCGCGACGCCGTCCGCGACAAGGCCGACGGCATCGCCGTGACGCTGGCCAAACCGCAGGCGATGAAGGCTCCCGTGGCCGAGGCCAAGGCCGCCGGAATCCCCGTGGTCGGACTCAACTCGGGCATGGACGCCTGGCGTGCGACCGGCCTCCTGAGCTATTTCGGTCAGGACGAGAGCGTCGCCGGACGGGCCGTGGGCGACAAGCTGACCTCCCTCAAGGCCAAGCACGCCCTGTGCGTCATCCACGAGCGTGGCAACGTTGCCGTGGAGGCACGCTGCGCCGGTGTGAAGAAGACGTTCGAGGGCGAGACCGACATCCTCTACGTCGAGGGCACCGACATGGACGCGGTCCGCACGGCCGTCGCCGCCCGGCTGAAGCAGGACAACAGCATCGACGAAGTCGTCATGAACGGTGCGGCGTTCGCCATGGCCGCGGTCGACTCGGTCGACCAGGCGGGCAGCAGCGCACACGTCGCCACCTTCGACCTCAACGAGGACCTGGTGTCCGCCGTCAAGCGCGGGGACATCCAGTTCGCCGTGGACCAGCAGCCCTACCTCCAGGGCTACCTGGCCGTGGACGCCCTCTGGCTGTACCGCACCAACGGCAACGTCAGCGGCGGCACCGAGGCCCCGGTCCTGACCGGCCCCGCGTTCGTGACCCGTACGAACGCCGGCGAGGTCGCCAAATACGCCGCGGGAGGCACCCGGTGACCGGGCGCCGCGGCAGCCGACGCCGGCACGCATCCGCTCCCCTCCCCCACTGAACACCGCCACCGAACGCCCCCACCACACGCCTAGGACGACAATGTCTGCACGGAAGACACGGAAGACAAGGAAGAAGGGTGCCCGGCGCCGCCTCGGCTCCATACGTCTCTCCCTGATCCTCCTCGCCCTGGTCCCCGGCGTCACCCTCGCCGCGGTGTGGAGCGTCACGACGATCCAGATGTTCTCGGAGGGCCTGCGGCTGCGCGAGCAGACGCAGTTGAGCCGCGACACCGGCGCCATGGGAACCGAGGCCGCCCTGGCGCTGCAGCGGGAACGCAGCCTGTCGGCCGCCTGGCTGGCCGCGCCGGACAGCAACCGGACGGAACTGGACGAGCAGCGCCGGAAGACGGACGCGGCGGTCGCGCAGCTGGTCGGCCAGTCCGCCGCGATCGAGAGTGCGCCCTCCCGCGTCTCGGAGCAGCTGTACTCGGTCCTCGGCTCGGTGGGCAGCCTCGAGTACTACCGCAACCAGGTGGACAACCCGAGCGACATCACCGCCGAGCAGGCACTCGACCAGTACACCTCGATCGTCGACGAGCAGATCCACGCCTTCCAGGAACTGTCGCAGGTCGACGACGGCGACCTCACCTCCCAGGCGGGTCCGCTGGTCGCCATCGAACACGCCGCCGAACTGGTCTCCCAGGAGGACGCCCGGCTCACGCTGGCCTGGTCGACCGACCGGATGGACGAGGAGCAGTGGGACCGGTTCGCCCAACTGGTGCACACCCGGCGCTGGCTGGTGCAGGACCAGATCGTGCCCTCCCTGAGCGGCGACGCCAAGGCGCAGACCGAGCGCATCCTCGCGAGTTCCGAGTGGAAGTCCCTCCAGGACGTCGAGGACCAGGTGCTCGCGGCCCGCGGGGCGGGCGGCAACGACCGGATCGACCTGCCGGACGCACGGCAGCGCTGGGTCACCGCCTTCGAGAAGATCCGCACCCAGTACGGCCAGCTCATCCGGCAGCAGACCGACGGACTCCTCGACCGCAGCGCGGAGGAGGCCCAAGGCCTGCTGATCAAGGCCGGGGTCCTCAGCGCGGGCGGCCTGGTGGCCCTGCTGCTCTGCGTCGTCATGTCCTGGCGCATCACCCGCTCGCTGTCCCGGCGCCTGCGCGGACTGCGGCTGGCCACCCTCGGTCTGGCCCAGGAACGGCTGCCCGACGTGGTGGCCCGGCTGGAGCGGGGCGAGAAGGTCGACGTGGAGTCGGCGACCCCGCCGCTGGACTACGGCAACGACGAACTGGGCCAGGTCGCCCAGGCGTTCAACACGGCCCAGCGCACCGCCGTGCACACCGCGGTCGAACTGGCCGACACGCGGCGCGGCTTCCAGAAGGTCATCCTGGGCATCGCCCGGCAGAGCCAGAACCTCGTGAACATGCAGCTCGGCAAGCTGGACGCCCTGGAGCGCGAGCACACCGATCCCGAGATCCTCAAGGGCCTGTACGAACTGGACTCCACGGCGAGCCAGTTGCGCCGCTACGAGGAGAACCTCGTGATCATCAGCGGCGAGCAGCCCCGGCGTACCTGGCGCGAACCCGTCTCGCTGGTCGACATCCTGCGCAGTGCCGTCGGCGAGGTCGCCGAGTACCAGCGCGTGGAGCTGCACGCCGACGAGGAGGTCGGTCTCGCCCCGCCCGCGGTGGCGGACGTGATCCACCTGCTCGCCGAGCTGATCGACAACGCGACCGCGTACTCCCCCGCCCCCAACCCGGTCGGAGTGCGGGCGGCGCTGGTGGCCAAGGGCCTGGCCGTCGAGATCGAGGACCGCGGGCTCGGCATGTCGGAGGAGGACTACGACACCTTCAACGAGCAGCTGGCGGTGGCCCCGCAGTTCGACGTGGTGGCGCTCGCCGACGACCTGCGGCTCGGCATGTTCGTGGTCGCGCGCCTCGCGCACCGGCACCGCATCACCGTCACGCTGCGCCCGTCGCCGTACGGCGGGACCACGGCGATCGTGCTGATCCCGTACGAGATCGTGGTCCGTGACGTGACCGGCGGGAGCGCGACCGCCGACGGGAGGCCGCTGCCCGCAGTGCCGGCGTCCGGCGGGACGAACCCGGCCGACCCGGCCGACCCGGCCGAGCCGGCCGACTCCCGCGACTCGTCCGCCGCTCCCGGCTCCCCCGACTCGTCCGGCCGTTACGCCGGGAGCGCCGCGGGGGCCGCCGGAGCCGGACGGGCGGCGGCGCCTGACACGCCTGCTTCCGCGTACCCTTCTCCTCCCACGCCTGCTCCCGCTCCCGCGAAACGGCCCGTACGGCCGTCGCGGAAGGTCCCCGTGAGCCGGCCCGCGCCGACCGCCGGTTCCGCTGCCGAGCGCAGCGGCCTCGCACCGCTGCCCCGCCGGGTGCCGCAGACCAGCCTCGCCGCCGAATTGCGCGACGAGGACCTCCGCGGCGGCCGGGACGGCAGTAACGGTTCGTCGGACGACTGGGCCGACTTCACGGCCGACCGCGCCGCGTCCTCCCTCGCCGGTTTCCAGCGCGGCACCCTGCGCGCCCAGACGGACGACGACGCCCACGACGGCACGGGCGCCGCAGCCCTCGGCCACGACCCCACCGATCCCACCGATCCCCCCGCCCACCC
>NZ_JACBYP010000034.1 GCF_018982965.1 Streptomyces mayonensis
CTTCGGCGTCACGGTGGAGGAGCCCGCGCCGCCGGCCGCACCGCCCGCCCCCGCACCGGGCGCCGGCAAGATCAACCTCGACAAGGGCCGGGTCAGCCTCCAGAAGAACCAGACCGTGTCCCTCGTCAAGGGCGGCCGGCCGGTGCTCTCCCAGGTCAAGATGGGCCTCGGCTGGGAGCCGGCGTACCGCGGCAAGGACATCGACCTCGACGCGTCGGTCATCGCCTACGGCCCGCAGCGCAACCACATCGACAGCTGCTACTTCGGCAAGCTCTCGATCCTGAACGGCGCGGTCAAGCACTCCGGCGACAACCTCACCGGCGAGGGCGGCGGCGACGACGAGGTGATCGTCGTCGATCTCGGCCGGCTGCCGCAGGAGGTCAGTGGCCTGGTCTTCACGGTCAACTCGTTCTCCGGCCAGAAGTTCACGGAGGTCGCCAAGGCGTACTGCCGCCTCGTCGACGCCGCGAGCGGCGAGGAACTGGTCCGCTTCGACCTCACCAGCGCCGAGGCGCAGACCGGCGTGATGATGGCGAAGCTGATCCGCCAGTACTCCGGCGAGTGGGAGATGACGGCCATCGGCGACTTCGTCAAGTCCCGCACGGTACGCGGCATGGTGAAGCCGTCGGCGCAGGCGCTGTAGCCGACCGGCCGCCCACCTGAGGCGCCCCGCCCGGATCGAGGGGCGGGGCGCCTCCTCAGTGACGGGCCCTGGAGCTCCACAGCGCCCCTACGCCCGCGCCAGTCCCTCCATGAGCAGCGCCAGGTACCGCCGGACGGCCGTTCCGTCGCTCTCCCCGGCCGACTCGCACGCCGTCACGACCCCGTGCACCAGCCGCAGCACGTCGATCGGCTCGACGTCGCCGCGCACCGCCCCCGCCTCCTGCGCCGCGCGCACCAGCCGTTCCGCCGCACCGCGCACACAGTCGCCGCACGCCCGGTCCGCCACCGCTTCCGCCCCGGTGAAGGCCGTACCCAGCAGCGCCTTCATTCCGCACACCTGGAGCATGCCGACGGCGAGTTCGCCGAGCCACCCGACGAGCGCCGCCCCCGGCGGGCGGGCGGCCGCGAGGGTGTCGGCGCGGGCGGCGATCGCCTCGACGCTTTCGAGGTAGACGGCCTCCAGCAAGGCCTGCCGCGTCGGGAAGTGCCGGTACAGCGTGCCGGTCCCGACCCCCGCCCGCCGGGCGACGTCGTCCAGCGACGCTCCCGCCCCGTGCTCGGCGAACACCTCGGCCGCCGTCCGCAGCAACCGCGCGCGATTGCGCCGGGCATCCGCTCGCATGGGCCTGACCTGCGTCATCACTTCCCCCTGCCGCTCGGCACGTACGGGCCACCCTACCGAGGCGGCCCTGGAAGCCCCTTCCGTTCATCTTCCGGACGCCCGGAAGACTCCTCCAATCCACCCGGAATTCTCATGGCTCCCTCATCTGCCGCTGGTTGCGTGCTCCTGGCCGGTCGGTCGGCGACGTACGACGAAGGAGGCGCAGGGTGGTCCCCTCGCAGGGTGAGGAACCGTTGCATGTGGCGAGCCGGCTGCACGCGTTCAACCGGTTCGAGCTGAAGTACCTCGTTCCCGTGGAGCAGGCGGCGGCCATCCGGGACGAGCTGGCCGAACGCATGGACCGGGACGCGCACAGCCCGGTCGGCGGGTACGGCGTGTGGAGCCTCTACTACGACACGCCGCGCCTGCGGTTCTACTGGGAGAAGATCGAGGGCCTGAAGTTCCGCCGCAAGCTGCGCATCCGGCACTACGGCGGCCCCGACGGCGTCACCGACGACTCCCCGGTCTGCGTGGAGATCAAGCAGCGCGTCAACCGCGTCACCCAGAAGCGCCGGATCACCCTCCCCTACGGCACGGCCCGGCAACTGTGCGACGGCAGGGAGGCGGTCGCCCACTCGGAGCGGGAGAGCGCCTTCGTCCAGGAGGTGCTCGACCTCGTCGTACGGCTGGACCTGCGGGCCACCGCGATCACCGGCTACCAGCGCGAGGCACTGGTCGGCCGGGGCTCCGACACCGGCTTGCGCGTCACCTTCGACCGTCGGGTGCGGGGCCGGGACCGGGACTTCCACTTCGGCACGCCCACGCCCGAGAACCGGTTCACCGTCCCGCCGCACATGGCGATCATGGAGATCAAGGTCAACGAGCGCACGCCGCACTGGATCACGGACCTGACGGCGCGCCGCAACCTGAACCTGATCCGGGTCTCCAAGTACGTGCAGTCCATCGAGACGTTCGGCCTCGCGCCCCGGTCCGTCTTCCACGTCAACGAGGCGGACTTCCCGCCGCCCACCCCACCAGAGGAACAGCCGCTGCAGCAGCGGTCGGCGCCCCACGCGCCGTTGAAAGCAGGAGCCAAGTGAACTTCGATCTCGATCTGCAGGAACTCAGCGGCACGTTCAGCGTGGCCGACGTCGTGGCGGCGATGGCGCTGTCGTTCGTCCTGTCCACACTGATCGGCTTCGTGTACCGGTACACGCACCGCAACGTCTCCTACAGCCAGTCCTACGTGCAGACCCTGGTGATCGTCGGCATGATCGTCGCACTGATCATGCTGGTCGTCGGATCCAACCTGGCGAGGGCGTTCTCCCTGGTCGGCGCCCTGTCCGTGGTCCGCTTCCGCAACGCGGTCAAGGAGACCCGGGACGTCGGCTTCATCTTCCTGGCGATGGCCATCGGCATGGCCTGCGGCGCCCGCTTCTACACGCTGGCGGCGGTCGGCGCCGTGGTGATCTGCGCGGTCGTCCTCATCATGTTCAAGTTCGACTGGTTCGCCCTCAACGTGCAGCGCCAGGTCGTCAAGGTGCAGGTCCCGGCCGGTGACGACTACACCCCGCAGATCCGCGACGTCCTGATCAAGTACACCAGCGAGTTCGAGCTGGTCAGCACGGAGACGATCCGCGGCGGCGCGCTCAGCGAGGTGTTCTACACCGTCCGTCTGAAGAAGGGCGCCGAGCCCGGCGACCTCGTCAACGCCCTCCAGGAGCGTACGTCGGGACAGCGGGTCACCGTGCTGACCGGCTACGACACCACCGACCTGTGATGGCGGCCGACCCGACGGCGCGACGCGCACGGAGGCTGCGGGACCGGCTGCCGGTACGGCTGCGCCACCACTGGAAACCGGCCGCCGCCCTCGGGGTGGGCCTCGCCTCGATGGTGTACTTCCTCGGCGACGCGCGGATCTCCCCGTACGTCACCTCCGCCTCGCGCGTCGAGGCGGACGCCGTCACCGACGACGTCGCGGGGACGGTGGACCTCTACGACACCTCGGTCCCGCACTCGGTGGAGCTGACCTACGACCAGACCGACTTCGACAAGATGATCAAGGAGTTCAAGGACGACGGCACGAAGGAGTACATCGAGGCGGACCTCACCGTCGACGGCGTCCACCTGAACGACGTCGGCATCCGCCTCAAGGGCAACTCCACCCTGATGTCCCTGCGGGGCGGCGGCCGCGGCATGCCTGGTGGCGGCCAGGACATGCCGGACGGCGCCCCGCAGGGCGCCCGCCGGGGCGACGCGGGCGGCGGTGCGGCGGGCGGCGCCGACGGCAACCGCAACGGCGACGGGCAGGCCGGCGGCGGACGGGGCGAAGGCGGCGGAGGCGGGGGCATGGCGATGTACGACCTGTCCGAGAAGAAGCCCGAGGAACTGCCCTGGCTCATCAAGATCGACGAGTACGTCGAGGGCCGCGCCTACCAGGGCGAGCGGGAGATCTCGCTGCGTCCGGGCAGCAACGCCGAGGTGCCGCTCAACGAGGCGCTGTCCCTCTCGCTCACCGCCGCGAGCGGCCAGAAGGCCGAGCGGTACGGCTTCACCTCCCTCACGGTGAACAACCGCCCGGCCGTCACCCGGCTGATGGTGGAGAACCCCGACACCGACTACGGCGAGGACATAGGCGACGGCGACGGGGTGCTGTACAAGGCCCGGGCCGGCAGCAGCTTCGACTACGCGGGCGACGACCCGACCGACTACGAGAAGTCCTTCAAACAGCTCAACAAGAAGGGCAGCCAGGACCTGGAACCGGTCATGAAGCTCATCAAGTGGGTCAACGAGGCGTCGGACGAGCAGTTCGCCCGCGACCTCGGCACCTACGTGGACGTCGACTCCCTGGCCTCCTACGTCGCCACCCAGAACCTGTTGCTGAACTTCGACGACATGGCCGGACCGGGCAAGAACTACCTGCTCCGGTACGACCTGGGCACCAGGAGGTTCTCGGTGCTCGGCTGGGACTACAACCTCACCTTCAGCGGGGACGCGACCGCGGGGCCGGACGACTCCGTCGGCATGGGAGGCGGAGGCCCGGGCGTGGGCGCGGGCGCGGACGGGGCGCCGGAACAGGACGGCCAACCGGGCCAGGACCGGCCGGCGGGACAGGCCCAGCCACCGGGGCCGGAGCAGGGGCCGGAGCAGGGACAAGGGCAGGAACAGGGCCAGGGCCGGGCGGGAGGCGGCGGCCCCATGTCCGGGCACGTCCTCAAGACGAGGTTCCTGGAGTCGGACGCCTTCGACGACGTCTACGAGAAGGCGTACCGGAAGCTGTACCAGGCGTTCTTCGGGTCCGGCGCCGCCTCCGAGGCACTGACGGACCTCGCCGACCAGGCACGGGCCGCGGGCGCCGACTCCGAACAGCTGGACTCGGCCGTGTCCGCCCTGCGCAGGACCGTCACCGAACGCGGCAAGGCCCTCGCCGCGAACGAGCAGGTGACCGGCTGACGGGTCCCGCACAGGCTGCCCGGCTACCATCGCGCCGCACCGTGGCCCCCGCCCGCCCACGGGCCGGGGCCACGGCCCGCACCACCGGCCCCGTTCCCGTCCGACACGCCCGAGGTGTGCACCATGACCGAGCACCGCCCCGTCCCGCGGACCCCCACCGGCGGGCACACGATCCTCGTCGTGGAGGACGATCCGAGCATCCGCGCGCTGCTCACCGCCGCGCTCACCGCCGCCGGACACAGCGTGGTCACCGCGGCCTGCGGACGGGAGGCGATGTCCGAGGCGGACAGCGGCCGACCGGACCTGGTCGTCCTGGACGTGATGCTGCCCGACACGGACGGGTTCCTGCTCACCCGTGAACTCCGGGCGCGGGGCTGCTACACGCCGGTGCTCTTCCTCACCGCCCGGACCGACATCGAGGACCGCATCATCGGCCTCAGCGCGGGCGGCGACGACTACGTCACCAAGCCGTTCCACGTCCAGGAGGTCCTGCTGCGCATCAGAGCCATCCTGCGCCGCGGCACGGCTGCCGCGTCCGCCGCCGTGCCGCGGGCCCCGCTGCGGTACGCGGACCTGACCCTGGACGAGGACGCGCACCGCGTCCGCCGCGCGGAGCGTGCGGTGAAGCTGTCGCCGACCGAGTTCCGCCTCCTGTCCTGCCTGCTGTCCCACCCGGAACGGGTCCTGGAGAAGCGGGAGATCCTGCACCAGGTCTGGCAGTACGGCTTCTCCGGCGACACCCGCATCGTCGACACGTACGTGAAGAGCCTGCGCCGCAAGATCGACCAGGTACCGCCCGCGCTGATCCACACCGTGCGCGGGGTGGGGTACTGCCTGCGGCTCCCGCCCGAGGAGGCGGGGCGGTGACACCGTGAGCCGTCCGGGCCGGCTGTGTCCGCGCTCGCTGCGCAGCCGTCTCGTGCTGATCGCCGGGCTCCTGGCCACCGGCGCGGTCGCCCTCTGCCAGCTCGCCGGCCTGGTGGTCCTGCGGTCCTGGCTGACCGACCAGGTCGACGACCGGCTCGCCGGGTTCCGGCCGCCTCCCGGGATGTACGAGGACCTGGCCGACGGCAGCCTCAGCCACCGGGCCCCCGACGTGCTGCCCTCCGACTACCGCGTCTTCTTCTACGGCCCGCAGGGCGACCTGCTCAAGGACGCGCTGGGACGCACCAGCCCGGCCGGACCGGACCTGCCCGACCGGGCGGCCGACCTGGAGCTGTCCGACGGCAGGCCCGCCACGGTGCCGGCCGACGGCGGCGACGGCTCCGACTGGCGGGTGATCGCCGCCTCAGGTCCCGGGCAGGTGCGGTCGGTGGTGGCCCTGCCGCTCGACACGGTGGACGGCGCGACGGCCAAGCTGCTCTGGTTCGGCGTCGGGCTCGGCACGCTGGCGGCGGGCGGCGTCGTGCTGCTGGGCAACGCCGCCGTCCGCCTGGGTCTGCGTCCGCTCACCCGGGTGGAGCGCACCGCCGAGCACATCACCGCGGGCGACCTGGAGCTGAACGTGCCGGTGACCGACGCCGACACGGAGGTGGGGCGCCTTGGCCTGGCCCTCAACACGATGCTCGACCGGCTCCGCAGCGCCCTGCACCGGGCCGAGGACTCGGAGCGGCGCATGCGGCGGTTCATGGCGGACGCGGGTCACGAACTGCGCACCCCGCTCACGGCGATCCAGGGTTTCGCCGAACTCCTCGTCGACCAGCCCCGGATGACCGGCGCGCGACGCCGGGAGGCGCACAGCCGGATCGTGCACGACGCCGACCGCATGAGCCGCCTGGTCGACGACCTCTTCCTGCTCGCCAAGCTCGGTCACGCGCCCGTACGCCGCCGCGAGCGCGTCGACCTGCTCTCCCTGTGCGCGGACGCCATCGCGGACACCGCCGTACGCCACCCGGACCGGAACATCGGCCTCCAGCCGCTCGGCGGCCGCCTGCCGGGCCGGGGCGAGGGCGAGGGCGAGGAACGGGCCAGGAGCGGTGCCGATGCCGGAGCGGGTGCCGGTGCGGGTTCGGGTTCGGGTGCGGGTGCGGGTGCGGGTTCGGGTTCGGGTGCGGGTGCGGGTGACTGGGAGAACGACGGGGGCCAGGACCTCGACGTCGTCGAGGCGCTCGGCGACGGGCACCAGCTCGCCCAGATCCTGGGCAACCTCCTGTCCAACGCCTGCGCGCACACCCCGGCCGGCACCCGGGTCCTCGTCCGGGTGGGCGCAGCCCGGGCCGGCGGGGACTGCGGTGGCACGGACCGGCCCGGCCGGGTCGGCACCGGGCGGCCGATGCCGTACGGGGCCGCCGTGTGCGTGGTCGAAGTCGTCGACGACGGGCCGGGCATCGCCCCGGACGACGCACGGCACGTCTTCAGCCGCTTCTACCGGGCCGGGCGCCGCGACCCGGACCGGGTGGCCGGCTCGGGTCTCGGGCTCGCCATCGCCTCCGCCATCGCCGAGGCGCACGACGGGCGTCTGGAACTGGACGGCCGCCCCGAAGGCGGCTGCGTCTTCCGCCTCCTGCTGCCTGCCGTCGGTTAGCGTTCCCGGCGCTGGCGCTTCCAGGGACCCGTGATCGCCAGCATGATGCCCGGCGTCTGGATGTTGGCGTACAGGGTCCGGCCGTCGGGCGAGAAGGTGACGCCGGTGAACTCGCTGTACTCGGGGTCGTCCTCGGTGCCGATGTTCAGCTCGTTGCGTGCGATGGGGTAGGTGCGCCCGCTGTCGGTGGCGCCGAAGAGGTGCTGGACGCCCTCGCCGTCCTCGGCGATGACCAGACCGCCGTACGGGGAGACGGTGATGTTGTCCGGGCCGTCGAAGGCGCCGTCCTGGTCGGGGTCGGCGTTGACGCCGAGCAGGACCTTCAGGGTGAGGGTGCGCCGCTTCGGGTCGTAGAACCAGACCTGGCCGTCGTGGGGGCGGCCGGGGCTCTCGTCACGGGCGTAGGAGGAGACGATGTACGCGCCGCCGTCGGCCCACCACATGCCTTCCAGCTTGCGGGCGCGGGTGACCTCGCCGTCGGCGAACTGACTGCGCACGGAGGTGCTCTTCGCGTCGCGGTCGGGGACGTCGACCCAGTCGACGCCGTAGACCGTGCCGGTCTTCGTCGCGCGGGAGAGGTCGTCGACGAACCTGCCGCCGGAGTCGAGGCACTTGAACGCCTGGAGGACCCCGGCGTCCTCGGCCAGGGCGCGCAGCCGGCCGCGGCCGTGCCGGAAGTGCTCCGGCGGCGTCCAGCGGTAGAGCAGGCCGTTGGGTCCGGAGGCGTCCTCGGTGAGGTAGAGGTGGCCGCGCCCGGGGTCGACGACGACGGCCTCATGGGCGTAGCGGCCGAGCGCTTTGATCGGCTCGGGGTCCCGGTTGGCGCGGTGGTCCTCGGGGTCGACCTCGAACACGTAGCCGTGGTCCTTGGTCATGCCGTTGGAGCCGGCCCTGTCCTCGGTCTCCTCGCAGGTCAGCCAGGTGCCCCACGGGGTGCTGCCGCCCGCGCAGTTGGTGGCGGTGCCGGCGATGCCGACCCACTCGGCGACGTGGCCGCCGCGCCGGACCTCGACGACGGTGCAGCCGCCGGCGGCGGCGGGGTCGTAGACGAGGCCCTCGGCGAGCGGTACCGGGTGCGGCCAGTCGTCGCGGTGGCCGCCCAGCTCGTGGTTGTTGACGAGGAGGGTGGCGCCGCGCGGGCCGTCGAAGGTGGCGGTGCCGTCGTGGTTGGAGGGGGTGTACTCGCCGGACTCCAGCCTGGTCCGCCCGGAGTAGGTGATGACCTCGTAGCTGAAGCGGGCGGGCAGGGCGAGGATGCCGTCCGGGTCGGGGATCAGCGGCCCGTAGCCGATGCCGCCGTGGCCGTGGCCGTGACCGTTGCCGTGCTCCTCCCCCACGCTCTCGGTGTCCGTGGAGGCGAGCGCGTTGGGGGCGGTGGCGAGGGCGCCGACACTGCCCGCCAGTGCGACTCCGGCACCGGTGAGCGCCGATCGGCCGGCGAAGTCCCTGCGGGTGAGCGACATGCTGTCTCCTGTGACGTGGGCGAGCCGTGGAGGGTGGCGTACCTCGGTCCGCCGCCACGGTGGCGCCCGCGCCTGAACGGGAGGCGCACGCATGTCTGAACTCCGGCTGAACCGGCGGCGACCTCTCACCGTCCCGGCGCGGGGGTTCCCCGCCCCCGTGCGGACCGGCCCGGGGCGACCGCCGTCCGCACGGCGTGCCACCGGGACCCGGATCAGTCCGGCCGCTTTCCCTCCCCTTGTCCCCCGCCTTCCTCCCCGCCGGGTCAGCCGCCGTGCTGGCTGCGGGCCTTGAAGGCGGCCTTGCGGGCCTCCTTGGCGATCTTCTTGTCGGGGTGCAGCCGTCCCATCGCCTCCAGGACGTCCGGGGTCGCCGGGTGGCCGACGCGCCAGGCCGTGTCGAAGAAGCCGCTGTGCTGCTGGGCCAGACCCTCCACCAGGGCCTGCAGTTCCTCGGAGTTGCCCTCTGCGGCGAGCTGCGCGGCGACGGTGTCGATGGTCAGCCAGAAGACCATCTCCTGCGGCGGCGCCGGCACGTCCCGGGCGCCGTGCTCGGTGAGCCACACCCGCGCCAGGCCGCCCAGCTCGGCGTCGTCGAGGACCTCCCGCAGGGCGGGCTCGGCCTCGGCGCCGACCAGGGAGAGCGCCTGCTGGCAGCGGAGCCGGCGCAGCGGCGCACCGGGGTCCGAGCCGCGGGCCGCCGCCAGCAGTTCCCGGGCGGCGTCGAGCGGGCTCCGCCCGGCCAGCCACAGCTCGGTCTCGGCGTGGGCCGCGGCCGGCGGGAAGGGCGCGGTGCCGTCGAGGAGCGCGTCGGCGCCCTTGTCGGCGAGGTCCCCGACGGCGGGGGCCTCGAAGCCGGCGTCCAGGAGCCGGGCGCGCAGTCCGTACAGTCCCAGCGGGGTGAGCCGCACCATGCCGTAGCGGGCGACGTCGGCCTCGTCGACGGGGGCCGCGGGCTCCTCGTCGGCGTCGGCCATCAGCGCCTCGTCGACCGGCTGGTACTCGACGAGTCCGACCGGTTCGAGGAGCCGGAACTGGTCGTCCAGGCGCATCATCGCGTCCGAGACCTGCTCCAGGACCTCGTTGCTGGGCTCGCCCATGTCGCTGGGCACGATCACGGAGGCGGCCAGGGCGGGCAGCGGCACCGGGGCGTCGCCGGGGCCCTCGTCGCCGACGGTGAGCAGGTACAGGTTGCCGAGCACGCCGTCGAGGAACTCGGACTCGGCCTCGGGGTCCCAGTCGAGGGAGGAGAGGTCCACCTCGCCGCCCTCGGCCATCGCGTCGACCAGGTCGTCGAGGTCGGGCACGCTCGCGTCGGCGAGCACCGCCTCCAGGGCGGTGAGCCAGAGTCCGAGCACGTCCTGCGGGGAACCGCCGGTGAGCAGGGCGAGGTCCTCGCCCGGAGCTACGGTGCCCGCTTCCTCGTCGGTGATCTCGACGAGCCCGGTGTCCACGGCGATCCGCCAGGCCTCGCTCGCGTACGCGGCGGCGTCGTCCCCGCTCAGCCCGAGCTGCTCGGCCGCCGCGGGCAGCTGTTCCTCGACGAGTCCGCCCCCGGCGTCGACCCGGGTGCCGGGGCCCGCCCAGCGGGCCAGCCGCACGGCCCGGGCGAGCACCGGCGCGGACAGCGCGTCGCGGGCCAGCTCCGCTTCGGGGCGCAGCCGTGCGGGCGGCAGGGTGGAGCTGTCTGACATCGGCTTGTTTCTCCTCGCGCGCCTTGACCGCCGTACGACCATCCGGACGCCGTACCGCTCAACGGCTCAGCCTAGACGGGTTTCCACCCATGCCGCCCGGTTCATCTCCCCGTCGGGTGGTGTACATGGCCGAAACCTTGACAACGGGCGTGACCCGGCAGGAGATTGACGCGCGTAGAAACGAAGAGGAGAGCGTGGGGAAGCGAGGGGAGGGCCGGGGAGGGACCGGGCCAGAACCGGGGGCGGCCGTCCCCCGGGACCCGTGTGCACCCTGCCGCCCCATGCGTCACGCCCTCGTCCCGGCGCCACGTCACGTCCCCGGAGGGATCCCGTTGGCCAGCAAGTCCTCGACGCGCCTCGCCGCGCTCACCGTCGCCGCCGTCTGCTCGGCGGCGTCCACCGTCGCCCTCACCGCGCCCGCGCACGCCGGCCCCGCCCCGGCCGGTTCCCTGCGGATCCACGACGTCCAGGGCAGCACCCGCCTGTCGCCGTACGCGGGCAAGCAGGTCACGGACGTGGCCGGAATCGTCACCGGCGTCCGCGGCTACGGCAACTCCAAGGGGTTCTGGATCCAGGACCCGCGGCCGGACGACGACCCGGCCACCAGCGAGGGCGTCTTCGTCTTCACGAACGAGGCCCCGCGGGTCGCGGTGGGTGACGCGGTCACCGTGTCGGGCACGGTCTCGGAGTACGTCCCGGGCGGCACGTCCTCGGGCAACCAGTCGGTCACCGAGATCACCCGCCCGACGGTCACCGTCGTCTCGAGCGGCAACGCGCTGCCGGCCGCGACGACCGTCTCCGCCCGCTCGGTGCCGCGCGCGTACGCGCCCGAGGGCGACGACGCGGCGAACGGGTCGGTCAACGGCCTGCGGCTGCGGCCCGCGCGGTACGCCCTGGACCACTACGAGTCCCTGGAGGGCATGAACGTCCGGGTCTCCGACGCCAGGGTGGTCGGCGCCACGGACCCGTACACCGAGCTGTGGGTCACGGTGAAGCCCCGGGAGAACCCGAACCGCCGCGGCGGCACGGTCTACGGCTCCTACGGCGCCCAGAACACCGGCCGGCTGCAGATCCAGTCGCTGGGCGAGCCGGCCGGCTTCCCGGCGGCCGACGTGGGCGACACCCTCGCCGGGACGACCTCCGGCCCGCTGGACTACAACCAGTACGGCGGCTACACGCTGGCCGCGCGCGAGATCGGCACTCTGGAGAGCGGCGGCACGGAGCGCGAGTCGACGCGCCGGCAGAGCGCGCGGGAGCTGGCGGTGGCGACGTACAACGTCGAGAACCTCGACCCGTCCGACGACACCTTCGCGGCGCACGCCGACGCGATCGTGCACCGCCTGAAGTCGCCCGACGTCGTGTCCCTGGAGGAGATCCAGGACAACAACGGCGCCACGGACGACGGCACGGTGGCGGCCGACGCGACGGTCGGCAGGCTCATCGACGCGATCGTCGCGGCCGGCGGCCCGCGCTACGACTGGCGGGGCATCGACCCGGTGGACAAGGCGGACGGCGGTGAGCCCGGCGGCAACATCCGGCAGGCGTTCCTGTTCAACCCGGAGCGGGTCTCCTTCACCGACCGCCCGGGCGGCGACGCGACGACGGCGACCGGGGTGCGCAAGGTCCGCGGCGGGGCGGCGCTCACCCACTCCCCCGGCCGGATCGCGCCGGCGGACCCGGCCTGGGAGGACAGCCGCAAGCCGCTGGCGGGCGAGTTCGTCTTCCGCGGCCGGACGGTCTTCGTGATCGCCAACCACTTCAGCTCCAAGGGCGGCGACCAGGGGCTCACGGCCCAGTACCAGCCGCCGGCGCGCGGCTCGGAGACGCAGCGCCACGCCCAGGCGAGGGTGGTGAACACCTTCGTCAAGGAGATCCTCGCCGTCCGGAAGGACGCGGACGTCGTCGCCCTCGGCGACATCAACGACTTCGAATTCTCGCGGACGACGCACATCCTGGAGGACGGCGGAGCACTGTGGTCGGCGGTGAAGTCGCTGCCGGAGAGCGAGCGTTACTCGTACGTCTACCAGGGCAACAGTCAGGTCCTGGACCAGATCCTGGTCAGCCCGTCGGTCCGGCACGGCGGGCACCTGACCTACGACAGCGTGCACGTCAACGCCGAGTTCCACGACCAGATCAGCGACCACGACCCGCAGGTGGTGCGGTTCAGGCCGTGACCGGCGGGCCGTAGGCGGGGCGGGTGGCGCGGGTCAGCCGGGGACGAGACCGAGGGCGTGGTCGTAGCGGTCGACCGTGCTGCTCTTCAGGCCCGGCCAGTTCTGCACCCGCGTCCACTGGGCCGTCGGCGAGCCGACGCCGTCGCCGGGGGCGGCGAGGGCGTCGCGGTGGGCCTGCGCGCTCTCCCACTCGGCGTAGTTGAGGACGCGGGTGCCGTCGGTGCTGAGGTGGAAGTGGGCGCGGATGCCGCCGGGGTGCGGCGCCGGCTCACTCTCCAGGGCCTCGAAGACGGCGTCCACCCAGGCACGCTGCCTGCCGGGGTCGGGCCCGTCGAACTCGACGCCGACGATCACGACGCACCCCGGAACGGCGGCCGCCCGGTCCTCGCCGGCCGTGCTGCGGTAGCGCCGGTACCTGCCGAGTCCGAGGCGCTCGATGCCCGGCACGGCGGTGTCGATCTCGTCGACGCGCTCCTGCCGGTGGGTTCTGGCGAAGGCCTCGTATGCCTGCTCGCTCGTCCACTGGGAGTGGTGCAGCAGGGTGCTGCCGTCGTGACCGGTGTAGACGTGGTAGCCGCGCAGCCCCTCGGCGGGCCAGGGCCGCCGCTCCCAGGTGCGGGCGATGGCGTCGACGGTCAGCCGCTGCCGTGCGGGGGTGCCCACGCGCCAGGTGCTGAAGAAGGGCGCCAGGACGTCGGGGCGGTCCAGCTCGGGGTGGGCGTCGGTGCGACGGGTCATGCCGGTCTCCAGGGGTCGGTGCTCTTCGGCTGCACGCACCACCCTCCGACCTCGACCGGACTTGAGGTCAAGCCCGGCCCGAGCACCGGCTCGGCGAGCGCGGCTCCCGGGCGAGGGCTCGCGCCGGAGCCGCCCCACCGCGCCGCGTCCGCCGTATCCGTGTACTCAGCCGTACCCCTGTACTCGGCCGTACCCGCCTGTCGCGGCCGTACCCGTGGGCTCAGCGGTGCCCGTGCCGGCGGCGGCGCACCAGGCCCACCACAAGCACCGCGCCGACCGCCACCCCGGCGACCACTACGGTGCGCGAACGCCCGAGCCCCGCCCGGACCGTGCCCCGCGCCCGCGGCGGATGCCACTCGGTGGCCCCGCCGGTCCCGGCCGTACCGGCCACCGGATCCGCCTTCCGGTGGCCGGCCCTGCCCGCCCTGCCCTGCACGGCGTGCCCGGCGTGCGCGGCGGAGCTGCGCAGTTGCACGGTCACGGCGCCGGCCCGGTCCTTCAGGTCGGCGGCCCGGGCCTTCGCACGGCCCTTCACGTCCGCCTTGCCCGCCAGCTCCTCCACGGTGTCGCCGAGCTGGCCGCGGGTCTGCTCGATCTGCCTGCGCAGTTCGTCGGGCCCCTTGGCCCCGCCGGCCGGCTGCGCGGTGGAGCCGCTCGTCGCGCCGTCCCGGCTGGTCGCGTCGGTCATCGATGTGCCCTTTCCCTGATCTGGTCCACGTCGGCCCTGACGCTGCCGAGGGTCTCCTCGGGCCCCAGCGGCACGGCCCGGCGGAGCTGTGCTCGACCGGTCATGGCCAGGACGGCGGCGATCAGGAAGAGCGCCGCCGTCACGACGAGCGCGGCGGCCCAGACGGGCAGGACCAGCGAGAGCGCGGCGGCGGCCGTACCGGCCAGCGCGAAGAGGCCGACGTAGGCGATGGCGCCCGCGGCACCCAGCATCCCGCCCCCGCGCCCGGCGCGCTTGCCCTTCTCCGCCAGTTCCATCTTGGCGAGGGCCACTTCCTGACGCACGAGCCTGGAGAGCTGCTCGGTGGCCTGTCCGACGAGTTCGCCCACGGAGTGGTTCTCGTCGTGCACCGGCCTGGTGTGCATGGTTCCGGTCACGGTGTTCCGCCTCCTCCCGGTTCGGAGCACCCCGGGTACCCAGGCCGGTACGGCGCTACCCCTGCCCCTCAGTTCCAGGCGTAGCCGTCGCCGAACAGCAGGGTGTGCTCCAGCACGTCCTCCGCCGGGTCGTCGATCTGCCCGACGTGGACGTTGAGGAGCCCCACGCGGGGCCCGTTGTGCGAACCGGTCGTCGTCTCGTCGGCGTGGGCGGCCCCCGCGGCCAGTACCGGGGCGCAGCACACCAGCGCCGAAGCGCCTGCCCCGGCCAGCCAACGCGCCACGGTCCTCGCCCGCTCGTTCGTCATACCAGGCCCTCGTTTCGTCGGATCGGCCTCTGATCGGACCCTGTGTCCGTCGTCCCGTTCATCCGCCGGACCCGGCGGAAGGTCACGCTCAGTCATCCGTACGGAGGGCGCTCCCCCGTCCACGTCACCGGGACGCGCTCCCAGACCACTGGCGGCGCGCCGCCGCGCCGCCTACGGTCGACGCCGATGAGCAGAAGACGCTACGTGGCCCGGGGCGTCCCGGGCGGATACCGCATCTGGGACACCAGGGGCCGCCGCTGGTGGGGCGACCTGTACGAACTGTGCCCCGACGACCTCCTCACCGAGCTGAACGGCCCGGCGGACCAGACCCGCGTCACCGCCCTGCTGAAGCGGTACCGGGCCCTGAAACGCTGAGCGCCCTCCCCGCGGCACACGGGGAGGGCGCTCGGCGGACGCCGGGTCAGTTGTGGCTGTGCAGGATGTCGTTCAGGCCGCCCCAGACCGCGTTGTTCGGGCGGGCCTCGACCGTGCCGGTGACCGAGTTGCGGCGGAAGAGGATGTGGTCGGCGCCGGAGAGTTCGCGGGCCTTGACGATCTGGCCGTCGGGCATCGTGACGCGGGTGCCCGCGGTGACGTAGAGGCCGGCCTCGACCACGCACTCGTCGCCCAGCGCGATGCCGACGCCCGCCTCGGCGCCGACCAGGCAGCGCTCGCCGATGACGATGCGGACGTTGCCGCCGCCGGAGAGGGTACCCATGGTGGAGGCGCCGCCGCCGATGTCGGAGCCGTCGCCGACGACGACGCCGGCAGAGATGCGGCCCTCGACCATCGAGGTGCCGAGCGTGCCGGCGTTGAAGTTGACGAAGCCCTCGTGCATGACCGTGGTGCCCGCGGACAGGTGCGCGCCGAGCCGGACGCGGTCGGCGTCGGCGATGCGGACGCCCTTGGGGGCGACGTAGTCGGTCATGCGCGGGAACTTGTCGACCGAGGTGACCTGGAGGTGCAGACCCTCGGCGCGGGCGTTGAGGCGGACCTTCTCGACGTCGTCGACGGCGACCGGGCCGAGCGAGGTCCAGGCGACGTTGGCGAGGTGGGCGAAGATGCCGTCCAGGTTCTGGCCGTGCGGCCTGACCAGCCGGTGGGAGAGCAGGTGCAGGCGCAGGTAGACGTCGTGGGTGTCGACCGGCTTCTCGTCCAGCGAGGAGATGACCGTGCGGACCGCGACCACCTCGACGCCGCGGCGGGCGTCCGGACCGACCGCAGCGGTGGCACCGCCGCCGAGGAGTTCGGCGGCCTGTTCGGCGGTGAGACGCTCGGTACCGGACGGGCCCGCCTCGGCGGACAGTTCGGGGGCCGGGAACCAGGTGTCGAGGACGGTGCCGTCGGCGGCGATCGTGGCGAGGCCGGCGGCCACGGCGCCGGTGGTGCGGGGAGCAGTCGTGTCGGTCATGAGGGCAACCTAACCGGCCGCCGCCGGTGGATGCGAGCCGGGACCGCGGCCGTCTCGGGTGCCGGGCGCGGAGAGCAGCCGGGTCAGCACCTCCCGCGCGTACTCCTCGTCGTACGGGGTGTCCGTCAGCAGGACCTGGAGGCAGATGCCGTCGAGTACGGCGACCAGGGCGCGGGCCGTGGTGGGGTCGGTGCGGGCGGCGAGCAGGGCGCCCACGCCCTCGGCCCACTCCGCGGCGACGGGGCGCAGCGCGGGACGGCGCAGGGCGGCGAGGTACAGCTCGTACTCCAGCTCCACGCCGGTGCGGTCGCCGCCGAGCCACTCGCCGAGGACGCGGGCGAGTTCGGCGGGCAGGTCGGCCTCGGGGTCCGAGAGGGCGGGATGCGCGGCGACGACCTGGGCGAAGCCCTCGTTGGCCTGGCGCAGGGCGGCGACCATGAGGTCGTCGAGGGTCGTGAAGTGGTACGTCGTGGAGCCGAGCGGCACGTCCGCCTCGGCGGCGACGCTGCGGTGGCTGAGCCCGGCGATGCCCTTCCGCCCGACGACCCTGATCGCCGCGTCAATGATGCGCTGGCGGCGTTCGGGATCGTGGCGGCGGGGCATCAGTGGGCTCCGCCGAGGTTGAGGACGACGACGCCGAGGATGATCAGCGCGATGCCGGCGGCCTTGGTGGCGGTCATGCCCTCGCCCATGAAGAGCACGCCGATCGCGGCGATGGCCGCGGTGCCCAGGCCGGACCAGATGGCGTAGGCGGTGCCGACGTTCAGGGTCTTCAGGGTCTGCGCGAGCAGCCCGAAGGACACGATGTAGCCGAGGGCCGTCAGGAGCGAGGGGGCCAGCCTGCTGAAACCCTCGCTGTACTTCATGGCGGTGGTCCCGGCGACCTCGGCGGCGATGGCTCCGACCAGGAGCAGATATCCCATGTGTACGAGCGTACATAACGGGGCGAGAGGCGGACACGGAAACGGCGGCACCCGAAGGTGCCGCCGTTTCCGAAGCAGTACTGCCGGTGTGGTTCAGACGTTGAACCCGAGCGCGCGCAGCTGCTCGCGGCCGTCGTCCGTGATCTTGTCCGGACCCCACGGCGGCATCCAGACCCAGTTGATCCGCAGCTCGTTGACGATGCCGTCGGTGGCGGACTTGGCCTGGTCCTCGATCACGTCGGTCAGCGGACACGCCGCCGACGTCAGGGTCATGTCGATGGTGGCGATGTTCGCCTCGTCGACGTGGATGCCGTAGATCAGGCCGAGGTTGACGACGTCGATGCCCAGCTCGGGGTCCACGACGTCCATCAGGGCCTCGCGGAGTTCCTCCTCCGAGGCCGGTTTCATTTCCACGGTCTCGCTCATGCCGTCGTCTCCTTCTCGGCGTCGGCGCCGTCCAGCGCCTGGGCCGTCGCGTCCTTCCAGGCCATCCAGCTCAGCAGGGCGCACTTGACCCGGGCCGGGTACTTCGAGACCCCGGCGAACGCGACCGCGTCCTCCAGGACCTCCTCCATCGCGTCGTCGGGCTCGATCCTGCCCTTGGACTGCATCAGCTCCAGGAAGGTCTCCTGGATCCGCTGCGCCTCGGCGAGGTCCTTGCCGACCAGCAGGTCGTTCAGCACGGAGGCGCTGGCCTGGCTGATGGAGCAGCCCTGACCCTCGTAGCTGACGTCACTGATCGTCGTGCCGTCGTACTTCACGCGGAGCGTGATCTCGTCCCCGCAGGTGGGGTTGACGTGGTGGACCTCGGCGTCGCCATCCCGCAAGCCCCGCCCGTGCGGGTTCTTGTAGTGGTCCAGGATGACGTCCTGGTACATGGAGTCCAGCTTCATGCGATCGCTCGTCCGTCCTGTCAGCCGAAGAAGTTCCGTACGTGCTCCAGGCCGTCGACCAGCGCGTCGATCTCGGCCGGCGTGGAGTACAGATAGAACGACGCTCGGGTGGTCGCAGGAATTCCGTAGCGCAGGCAGACGGGGCGGGCGCAGTGGTGTCCGACCCGGACGGCGATGCCCAGCTCGTCGAGGACCTGGCCCACGTCGTGCGGGTGGATGTCGCCGAGCGTGAAGGAGATCGCGGCGCCGCGCTCCTCGGCCGTGGTGGGGCCGATGATGCGCAGGTCGGGGACCTCGAGCAGCCGCTTGACCGCGTACTCGGTCAGCGCGTGCTCGTGCGCCAGGATCCGGTCCATGCCGATCGAGTTCAGGTAGTCGATCGCGGCACCCAGGCCGACCGCGCCCGCGATGGGGGGCGTGCCCGCCTCGAACTTGTGCGGGGCGGGGGCGTAGGTGGAGGAGTGCATCGAGACCGTCTCGATCATCTCGCCGCCGCCGAGGAACGGCGGGAGGTCCTCCAGCAGCTCCTGGCGCCCCCACAGCACGCCGATGCCGGTCGGGCCGCACATCTTGTGGCCGGTGAAGGCCACGAAGTCGGCCTGGAGGGCCTGCACGTCCAGCGGCATGTGCGGCGCGGCCTGGGAGGCGTCGATGCAGACGAGTGCCCCGACCTCCTGGGCGCGGCGCACGATGGCCTCGACCGGGTTCTGGGTGCCCAGGATGTTGGAGACCAGGACGAAGGACACGACCTTCGTCTTCTCGGTGATGACCTCGTCGACGTTGGACAGGTCCAGGCGGCCGTCGTCCGTGAGGCCGAACCAGCGGAGCTTCGCACCGGTGCGCTGCGCGAGCAGCTGCCACGGCACGATGTTGGAGTGGTGCTCCATCTCCGTGATGACGATCTCGGTCTCGTGGTCCACGCGGTAGGGGTCGTCGGCCCAGCCCAGCATGTTCGCGACCAGGTTGAGGGACTCCGAGGCGTTCTTGGTGAAGATCACCTCGTCGCGCGAGGGCGCGTTGATGAACTCCGCGACCTTGTCACGCGCGCCCTCGTACAGCGCCGTGGCCTCCTCGGCGAGGACGTGCACGCCACGGTGGACGTTGGCGTTGTGCTGCTCGTAGTACTCGTCGAGCACGTCGATGACCTGGCGGGGGGTCTGCGAGGTCGCGGCGTTGTCGAGGTAGACGAGCTTCCGCCCGTCGTGGACCCGGCGGTCCAGGATCGGGAAGTCCTTGCGGATCGCCTCGGTGTCGAGGAGGCCCGGCAGCTGTGTCACTCGGATGCGCCGCCCTTCGTGTATGCCTCGTAGCCCTCGGCCTCCAGCTTGTCGGCCAGCTCGGCGCCGCCGGACTCGGCGATGCGGCCGCCTGCGAAGACGTGCACGTGGTCGGGCTTGATGTAGCGCAGGATGCGCGTGTAGTGCGTGATCAGCAGGGTGCCGACCTCGCCGGTCTCGCGGACCCGGTTGACGCCCTCGGAGACGACGCGCAGGGCGTCGACGTCCAGGCCGGAGTCGGTCTCGTCGAGGATCGCGATCTTCGGCTTGAGCAGCTCCAGCTGGAGGATCTCGTGGCGCTTCTTCTCACCGCCGGAGAAGCCCTCGTTGACGTTGCGCTCGGCGAAGGAGGGGTCCATGTTGAGGCGCTCCATGGTCTCCCTGACCTCCTTGACCCAGTGCCGCAGCTTGGGGGCCTCGCCGCGGACGGCGGTGGCGGAGGTGCGCAGGAAGTTGGAGACGGAGACGCCGGGGACCTCGACCGGGTACTGCATGGCGAGGAAGAGGCCGGCGCGGGCGCGCTCGTCGACGGACATCTCCAGGACGTCCTCGCCGTCGAGCGTGACGGTGCCGCCGGTGATCGTGTACTTGGGGTGACCCGCGAGCGAGTAGGCGAGGGTCGACTTGCCGGAGCCGTTCGGGCCCATGATGGCGTGCGTCTCGCCCTGCTTCACGGTGAGGTCGACGCCCTTGAGGATCTCCTTCGTGGCGTTGTCGGCCTCGACGGTGACGTGCAGGTCTCGGATTTCAAGCGTTGCCATGGGTGCCTCAGGACTCCTGGGTGAGGGAGGCGCGTACGTCAACGAGGACGCCGCCCCCTTCGATCTTTACGGGGTAAACGGGAACGGGGCGCGTCGCCGGAAGGCTGTCGGGCTTGCCGGAACGGAGGTCGAAGCGCGAGCCGTGCAGCCAGCACTCGATGTGGCAGTCGTCGACCTCGCCCTCGGCCAGCGAGACGTTCGCGTGCGAGCAGATGTCGTTGATCGCGAAGACCTCGCCCCCGGTCCGCACGACGGAGACCGGCGTGCCGTCGAGTTCCACCCGCTTCGGGGTGTCCTCCTCCAGCTCGTCCGCTCCACAGACGCGTACGAAGGTCATCCGACCGACGCCTCCAGCTCCTCTTCGATCTTGGCGATCAGACGCTCCTCGATGTCCGCGACGCCGATCTGCTGGACCAGCTCGGCGAAGAAGCCGCGGACCACCAGGCGGCGGGCGTCGATCTCGGGGATGCCGCGCGCCATCAGGTAGAAGAGCTGCTCGTCGTCGAAGCGGCCGGTGGCGGAGGCGTGGCCGGCGCCGACGATCTCACCGGTCTCGATCTCCAGGTTCGGCACGGAGTCGACCCGCGCGCCGTCCGTGAGGACGAGGTTGCGGTTCATCTCGTAGGTGTCGGTGCCCTCGGCGGCGGCCTCGATGAGCACGTCGCCGATCCAGACGGCGTGCGCGTCGTCGCCCTGCAGCGCGCCCTTGTAGACGACGTTCGACTTGCAGTGCGGGATGTTGTGGTCGACCAGGAGGCGGTGCTCCTGGTGCTGGCCCTGGTCGGTGAAGTACAGGCCGAACAGCTCGGCCTCGCCGCCGGGACCGGCGTACGCGACCCGCGGGTGCAGCCGGACCAAGTCGCCGCCGAAGGTGACGACGAAGGACTTGAAGGTCGCGTCGCGGCCGACGAGGGCGTTGTGCTGGCCGACGTGCACCGCCTTGTCGTCCCAGTCCTGGACCGAGACGACGGTCAGCTTGGCACCGTCGCCCAGGACGTAGTCGACGTTGGCGGCGAGCACCGCGTCGCCGGTGTGGTCGATGACGACCACGGCCTCCGCGAAGGCGCCCAGCTCGACGACCTGGTGTGCGTAGGCGGTGCCGCCCTCGCCGTGCACGGCGATGCGGATCGGCTCGGTGAGCACCGTCTCCTTGGGGACGGTGAGCACGCCGGCCTTCTCGAACGCCGAGTAGGCCTGGGCGGCGACCCGGTCCACCGGGGCGCCGGCCCTGCCGATGCGCGCGTCGTCGCGGCCGACGGTCTCGACGACGACGCCCTCGGGGGCGTCGATGTCGACCTTCACGCCGTCGCCGGTGGCGGCGGCGGTGCCGTCGTGCAGCCCGCGCAGCCGCTCCAGCGGGGTGAACCGCCACTCCTCCTCGCGGCCGTGCGGGACCGGGAAGTCCGCCACGTCGAAGGACGCGGGCGCGCTCATGCGCGTGGCGACGGTCGACTCGGCGGCCACCGCGATCTGGCCCGCGGTGGTGGAGCCCACGGGGATGTTCTGAGCCTCAGCCATGGCTGTCGGTCTGCTCTCTTCCTGCGTTCCTGAATCTGGGGACTGCTGCGGGGGCGGGGTCAGCCGACCGCGCCCTCCATCTGCAGCTCGATCAGCCGGTTGAGTTCGAGGGCGTACTCCATGGGCAGCTCCTTGGCGATCGGCTCGACGAAGCCGCGCACGATCATCGCCATCGCCTCGAACTCGCTCAGACCGCGGCTCATCAGGTAGAAGAGCTGGTCCTCGGAGACCTTGGAGACGGTCGCCTCGTGGCCCATGGACACGTCGTCCTCACGGACGTCCACGTAGGGGTACGTGTCGGAGCGGGAGATGGTGTCGACGAGCAGGGCGTCGCACAGCACGTTCGACTTGGAGCCGTGGGCGCCCTCGCCGATCTCGACGAGACCGCGGTAGGAGGTGCGGCCGCCGCCGCGTGCCACGGACTTCGAGACGATGTTGGAGGAGGTGTTCGGCGCCATGTGGACCATCTTGGAGCCGGCGTCCTGGTGCTGGCCCTCGCCCGCGAAGGCGATGGACAGGGTCTCGCCCTTGGCGTGCTCGCCCATGAGGTAGACGGCCGGGTACTTCATCGTCACCTTGGAGCCGATGTTGCCGTCGATCCACTCCATGGTCGCGCCCTCGTACGCCACGGCGCGCTTGGTGACCAGGTTGTAGACGTTGTTCGACCAGTTCTGGATGGTCGTGTAGCGGCAGCGGGCGTTCTTCTTGACGATGATCTCGACGACCGCGGAGTGCAGCGAGTCCGACTGGTAGATCGGCGCGGTGCAGCCCTCGACGTAGTGCACGTAGGCGCCCTCGTCGACGATGATCAGGGTCCGCTCGAACTGGCCCATGTTCTCCGTGTTGATACGGAAGTAGGCCTGGAGCGGGATCTCGACGTGCACGCCCTTCGGCACGTAGATGAAGGAGCCGCCGGACCACACGGCGCTGTTCAGCGACGCGAACTTGTTGTCACCGACGGGGATGACGGTGCCGAAGTACTCCTTGAAGAGCTCCGGGTGCTCCTTCAGGGCGGTGTCGGTGTCCAGGAAGATGACGCCCTGCTCCTCCAGGTCCTCGCGGATCTGGTGGTAGACGACCTCCGACTCGTACTGGGCCGCGACACCGGCGACGAGGCGCTGCTTCTCCGCCTCGGGGATGCCGAGCTTGTCGTACGTGTTCTTGATGTCCTCGGGCAGGTCCTCCCAGGACGCCGCCTGCTTCTCCGTGGAGCGCACGAAGTACTTGATGTTGTCGAAGTCGATCCCCGACAGGTCCGAGCCCCAGTTCGGCATCGGCTTCTTCTCGAAGAGGCGCAGGCCCTTGAGGCGGAGCTTGGTCATCCACTCCGGCTCGTTCTTCTTCGCGGAGATGTCGCGGACGACGTCCTCGTCGATGCCACGCTTGGCAGAGGCGCCGGCCGTGTCGGAGTCGGCCCAGCCGTATTCGTACTTGCCCAGGCCCTCGAGCTCAGGGTGAGCAGTCTCCGTGGGGAGAGTCATGCGGGGTTCCTCCCGGCCGTGCTTGCAGATGCGTTAGCGGTGTTCTCGGTCGCGCGCGCCGTGGGTGGCGCGTGCGAAGTCTTCGGAATGAACGTGGTGCAGACGCCGTCGCCGTGCGCGATGGTCGCGAGCCGCTGTACATGCGTACCGAGCAGCTCGGCGAAAAATTCCGTCTCCGCCTCGCACAGCTGCGGAAACTGCTCCGCGACGTGGGCGACCGGGCAGTGGTGCTGGCACAGCTGCTCGCCCTGCTGGGGGTGGGGCGCGCTGCGCGCGGCAGCAGCGTACCCGTCCTTGCTCAGGGCCTTGGCCAGCGCTTCCGCGCGCCGCTCGGCGGGGACGGACTCGACGGCCTTGCGGTACGCGCCCGACTGGGCGGCGATCCGGGCGCGGGCGAAGGCGGCGATCGCCTGCTCCCCGCCCTCCTGCTCGGCGATCCAGCGCAGGGCGTCGGCGGCCAGCTTGTCGTACGACTGGTCGAAGGCGTCCCGGCCGCAGTCGGTGAGCGCGAAGACCTTGGCGGGCCGCCCGCGCGTGCGCGCGCCGTAGACCCGCTGCTCGCGGGCCTCGACCACGTCGTCGGCGACCAGCGCGTCGAGGTGGCGCCGGACGGCGGCCTGGGTCAGGCCCAGGCGTCCGGCGAGCTCGGCGACGGTCGACGGCCCGTGGTCCAGGATGGAGCGCGCGACACGGTTGCGGGTCGACCGCTCACCGGTCGCGAGTTCCTCCTGCGGAGCCTCGCCAACGTTTTTCACAACGCCATTGTTGCGTAATTCCTCCGGGCCGGGCAAGCCGCGTCCGGATCATCCGACGGTGCCCTGCGTCACTTAGGCATACCTAAGGTGACCTGCGGAAACGATCCCTGATCGATCATCCGGGAGGCAATCGGATGGCGTTCGCTCCCTCCTTCGGGAACACTCCCCCGCATGCCCACACCCCCTCCGACCGGCCCACTCGTCACCCGCGGCACGCTCGCCGCCGGGCTGCGCGAACTGGGCGTGCGCACCGGCGACACCCTCCTCGTGCACTCCTCCCTCAGCGCGCTCGGCTGGGTCTGCGGAGGGCCCGTCGCGGTCGTCCAGGCGCTGCTCGACGTCCTCCGTCCGGGCGGCACCCTGGTGGTGCCGACCCAGACCGGCGACCTCTCCGACCCGGCCCTGTGGACGAACCCGCCGGTGCCCGAGGAGTGGTGGGACACCGTGCGCGCCGCGACGCCCGCCTACGACCCCCTTATCACGCCCTCGCTCGGCGTCGGCGTCGTTCCGGAGACGGTGCGCACCTGGCCCGGCGCCCGGCGCAGCGCCCATCCGCAGACCTCCTTCGCGGCGCTCGGCGCCCGGGCCGCCGAGGTGATCGCGGGCCACGCGGCGGACTGCCGGCTCGGGGAACGGAGCCCCCTGGCCACGCTGGAACGGCTCGACGCCCGGGTCCTGCTGCTCGGCACGGGTTACGACACCTGCACCGCCTTCCACCTCGCCGAGTACCGGATCCCCTCCCCGCTGGTGGAGGTGGGGCGCCCGGGACCGGTGGGATGGGAGCGGGTGACCGAGGTGTCGATCACGTCGGAGGGCTTCGACGAACTGGGCCACGACTTCGAACGGGACCGCCCCGTCGTACGCGGCACGGTCGGAGCGGCCGAGGCCCGGCTGTTCCCGCTTCCCGACGCGGTCGCCTACGCGGAACGCTGGCTGCCCCTGCACCGCCCTCGGGAATAGGGCCGCCCGCGGGCACGAGTCCCGCTGCGCTCAGGAGAGCGAGTTCCTCTGCGCTCCGGAGGCGGACTCCGGAGCGGAGGCGATCCCGAGCGGGGGGGCGATCCGGAGAGGAAGCACTCCGGAGAGGGGTTTTCCACACCCCCGCGCCCGGCCGTCCGGCCGCCTCCCTAGACTCGTGAACCATGCGAAGCGAGCCCGTGGTCCAGGTGCAGGCCCTGGTGAAGCGGTACGGCACGAAGACCGCGGTGGACGGCCTCGACCTGACGGCCCGGGCGGGGATCACCGCCGTACTCGGACCCAACGGCGCGGGCAAGACGACCACGGTCGAGACCTGCGAGGGGTACCGGCGGCCGGACTCCGGCACGGTGCACGTCCTGGGCCTCGACCCGGTCCGCCAGGGCGCCGCACTGCGACCGCGGATCGGCGTGATGCTCCAGTCCGGCGGCGTCTACTCCGGGGCCCGCGCCGACGAGATGCTGCGCCACGTCGCGAAGCTGCACGCCCACCCCCTGGACGTCGACGCGCTGATCGAGCGGCTCGGCCTGGACTCGTGCGGCCGGACCACGTACCGCAGGCTGTCCGGGGGCCAGCAGCAGCGGCTCGCCCTCGCGATGGCCGTGGTCGGGCGTCCGGAGCTGGTGTTCCTGGACGAACCGACCGCCGGACTCGACCCCCAGGCCCGCCGTGCCACCTGGGACCTCGTCCGGGACCTGCGGGGCGACGGCGTCTCCGTGATCCTCACCACGCACCACATGGACGAGGCCGAACAACTGGCCGACGACGTGGCCGTCATCGACGCCGGCCGGGTCATCGCCCAGGGCTCGCCCGAGGAGCTGTGCCGCGGCGGCGCCGAGAACACCCTGCGGTTCTCCGGGCGGCCGGGACTGGACATCGCCTCCCTGCTCAAGGCGCTCCCGCCGGACTCCGCGGCGGCCGAGCTGACCCCGGGCACCTACCGGGTGAACGGCGAGGTCGACCCGCAACTGCTGGCGACGGTCACCTCCTGGTGCGCCCAGCACGGGGTGATGCCGGACCGCATCTCGGTGGAACGGCACACACTGGAGGACGTTTTCCTTGAGCTGACGGGTAGGGAGTTGCGCGGGTGACCACCACGACGACCGGGGCGACCGGACCGAGGGGGGCGACCGGAGCGTACGCGCCGCAGCCCGGTGCCGCGCCCCTCGGGCGCATGATCGCGGCGCAGGCCGTGCTCGAGACGAAGATGCTGCTGCGCAACGGCGAGCAACTGCTCCTGACGGTGGTCATCCCGACGCTGCTGCTCGTCCTGTTCAGCTCCGTCGACATCGTCGACACCGGCACCGGGGAGTCGGTCGACTTCCTCGCCCCCGGCGTCCTCGCGCTGGCGGTGATGTCGACGGCGTTCACCGGACAGGCCATCGCCACCGGCTTCGAGCGTCGCTACGGGGTGCTGAAGCGGCTGGCCGCCTCGCCACTGCCCCGCTGGGGCCTGATGACCGCGAAGACGCTGTCGGTGCTGGTCACCGAGGTCCTCCAGATCGCGCTGCTGACGGTCATCGCCTTCGCGCTGGGCTGGTCGCCGCAGGGCAACCCGGCGGCCGTACTGCTGCTCCTGCTGCTCGGCACCGCCGCGTTCTCCGGTCTCGGGCTGCTGATGGCGGGCACGCTGAAGGCTGAGGCCACCCTGGCCGCCGCCAACCTGGTCTTCCTGCTGCTGCTCGTGGGCGGCGGCGTGATCGTGCCGCTGGACAGGTTCCCGGACGCGGCGCAGAGCGTACTGGGCCTGCTGCCGATCTCCGCCCTGTCCGACGGACTGCGGGACGTCCTCCAGCACGGCGCCGACATGCCGTGGGGCGACCTGGGGATCCTCGCGGTGTGGGCGGTCGCGGGGCTCGCGGCGGCCGGGAAGTTCTTCCGCTGGGAATAGCGGCCCGTGCCGGGACCCCGACCCTCGTGAAAGCGTGCACAAGCGGGCGCCTACGATGGACGGCGTGCCAAACGTGACGCGCGCCGACGCCGCAGCCGCCATGCGCAATCCGCTCGCCTTCATCGCCGCTCGCTGGACCCCGCAACCCCGGACGGTCCAGCGGGCGGCCCTCGTCGCGCTCGCCATGGCGGTGGTCATCGTCGTCACCGGCGGTGCCGTACGCCTCACCGGCTCGGGCCTCGGCTGCCCGACCTGGCCCAAGTGCACCGACGACTCGCTCACCTCGACGAGCGAGATGGGTGTCCACGGTGTGATCGAGTTCGGCAACCGCATGCTGACGTACGTCCTGTGCGCCGCGGTCGGCTGGGCGATCATCGCCGCCCGGTCGCAGAAGCCGTACCGGCGCGGTGTGACGCTGCTGGGCTGGACGCAGTTCTGGGTCGTCATGGGCAACGCGGTCCTCGGCGGCATCGTGGTCCTGGTCGGCCTCAACCCGTACACGGTCGCGGCCCACTTCCTGCTGTCCACGGCCCTGATCGCCGTGGCAACCGTGATGTGGCAGCGCACCCGGGAGGGCGACGGGGCGCCGCGCCCCCTGGTCGGCAGGGCGATCCAGCAGCTGGTGTGGGTCCTGACCGGCGTCTCGGTCCTGCTGATCGCGGTCGGCACCGTGGTCACCGGCGCGGGCCCGCACGCGGGCGACTCCAGCGACGTGCCGCGGATGCCGGTCGACTGGGAGATGGTGAGCAAGGCCCACGCGGTCCTGGCCTGGATCGTGGTGACCCTGACCTTCGCGCTGTGGTTCGTACTGAAGGCGGTCGACGCCCCCAAGGGCCCGCTGTCCCGCACCCGCGACCTGTTCCTGGTCCTGCTCGCGCAGGGTGTGGTGGGCTACGTCCAGTACTTCACCGACCTGCCCGAGGTCCTCGTGGGCCTGCACATGCTGGGCTCGTGCCTGGTGTGGATCGCGGTGCTCCGCGTGCTGCTGGCGCTGCGCGAGCGGCCGGAGGAGACGGTGCCCGGGCTGCCCGGTCAGGACCACGCGCCCAGCAGCGTGTCGATGGCCGGGCCGAAGTAGCTCCGGGTCAGACCGGCCCGACGGGTGATCCACTCCTCGGTGCCCGGCCCGGGGCTCCCGTAGCGCCGCTCGGCCACGTCCTCGACGACCTCGCCGGGAGCGCCCAGGGCGGGCAGCTCGTCCAGGGCCTGCCGCTTGGTGATCAGGCGGCCCTCCCGCAGCGTGAGGGTGGCACGGGCGAAGGTGAGCAGGCCCAGGTCGACCCAGACGTCCTGCCGCCACAGCTCCGCCCTGCGCACCGCGGGCCGCCAGAAGTCGCGCTGGTCACGGACGACGAATCCGGTCAGTTCCGGTTCCGGGACCGACGGCAGCAGGTGCTCCGGCGACTCGCCGTGCAGGACACGTCCGAAGCTGTGGAGTTCGTGCCGGGTGACCGGCGTGACCGTCCGCTTGAAGAGCTGCCGGTGCGCCCATGTCAGGTGCCGCTGCTCCGGGTCGACGGCGGCGCCGGGCGACAGGTAGCTGCAGTGCAGCAGCCCGGCCAGGGGTTCGGCGCGCAAGGAGGCGTGCAGCAGCCCCAGCCGCCAGGCCGTGCGGGCCGTGGCCGACCGGGGCAGCACCGCGATCAGGTCGAGGTCGCTGCGGCCCTCCTGGTAGTCGCCTCCGCCCAGCGAGCCGTGGGCCCAGACGGCGACGGGGTCGAGGGGTGCGAGGCCGGCGAGGAAGCGGTCGAGCAGGGCGTCGGTCGGCATCCGCCCAGTGTCGGTGTTCTGCTCCGGCCCGTACACCCGCCGTTCCTGCTCACTCCGGCCCGTACACCCGCCGTTCCTGCTCCAGCCCGTACACCCGCCCCGCGTTCCCCCACGCGATCATCGCCGCCACCCGTTGCGCGTCCACCAGTGACCACGCACCCTCGGAGACCCAGGCGCCCAGCACCCGGCCGAGGGCCTCGCGGAACAGGCCGGCGGCCACCACGTGCAGTTCGGGCAGGCCCTGGGCGCCGCTGGAGAAGAGGATCTTGCCGAAGGGCGCCAGCTCAAGGATCTCCGCGAGGACCGTCGCGGCGCGGGCGCCGGTGCGCACCAGGGCGGCGCCGGAGTCGGCGTAGACGTGCGGGAAGACGCCGGCCAAGTGGGCGGCGTGGCGGTGGTACGGGTAGCCGTGCAGCAGGACCAGGTCGGTGCCGAGGCCGGCGGTGGCCCGGACGAAGTCGGTGAGCAGCACCGGGTCGGTGCGGTCGATGCGCAGGCCCGGTTCGCCGAGGCCCGCGTGCAGCTGGAGCGGCAGGCCGGAGGCGACGGCGATCCACAGCAGGTGCCGCAGCAGCACGGGGTCGCTCAGCTCGCCGCCGACCTCGCGCCCGGTCAGCCAGCGGGCGGCGGCCCCGCGCACCTCACCGGCGCCGGGCGGTTCCGGAGCGAGGGCCAGCCCGTGCCGTACCCCCGCGACGGAGGTGAAGGCGACCGCGTGGACGGCGGCTCCGTGCACCGCCTCGGCGAGGTTGGTGAGGAAAGACTCGACGGTGCCCGAGGTGTCCGCGACCTGCTCGGCCAGAAGTTCCAGGCGCACGATCTCGCGGGCGTCGGCGTCCGCGCTGGCGGCCATCTCGGCGGGGCCGGTGAGGTCGCCCGGCAGTCCGGCGTCGACCAGGTAGGTCGTGATGCCGCTGCCGCGCAGCAGCCGGCGGTCGGCCTCCATGACGCCCAGTTCACGGCGCCGGGCCAGGTACCGGGCGGGCGGGCAGTGGGGTTCCAGGCCGAGCAGGGGCGGGCACCAGCGGCGTACCGCGAAGCCGGTCTGGGTGTCGAAGAGGGTGGTGCCCGGCGCTGGCGGGCCCTCGGTGCGGGCCAGCTGGGCCTCGAAGGTGCCGAGGCCCAGCTCCGTTCTCAGGACGCCGTGGCAGTACTGGTCGACCAGGGACGGCGTTTCGATCATCCGGGCTCCCCCTGCTGGGACCGTGCGCCTCGCGGCCCGCGCGCCTCGCGGCTCGTGCGCCGTGCGCGCTTCCTACGGTCCTAACGGGTGAACCCGGTCTCAGGTGTTGCTCGGCCCGGCCCCAGGTATTCGCCCGGCCCGGTCTCAGGTGTTGTCCCGCCCGGTTCCGGGGTTGCCCCGCCCGCCGATCTGGAGACCGGCCATGCGGGACCACTCGTAGCGGCCGGTGGTGACCCTGGCCGCGAACTCGCCGTCGAAGTCGTCGTGGACGGTGATCCCGGACTGTTCCACGGCCTTCCGCGCCCGCTCGTGGGTCCGCGCCACCAGGTCGCCCCAGGCGCCGTCCGCACCGACGAGCACGATCCGGGCCCCGCGCTCACCGAGGTACGCCACCTGGGCCTCGGCACCGCCGTGGGCCTTGGCGAAGGCGTCGATCCGCTTGGCCGTCCGGGTCACCTCGAACGCGTCCCACCGGTCGGCCCAGCCGCCCTTCGCGCCGGCCTGCCCCGTGTCCGCCTGCCCCGTGTCCGCCTGCTCCGTGTCTGCCATGACCAGGATGCTACCGACGGGTAGATCGAACGGCGACGGGCGGGGTGCGTGGCCTTGACCACGCGCCCCGCCCGTCGGACGGCTCGCCGAGAGCGCTCAGCGCAGGAAGGGGTCCACCGCGATCGCCAGGAACAGCACCGAAACGTAGGTGATCGACCAGTGGAACAGCCGCATCTCCTTCAGCTTGCCGCCCGTGACCTCGGCCTTGGCCCGGTTCTGCAGCCCGTGCGCCTCCCACAGCCACATGCCGCCGGCCAGCAGGGCGACGGCCGTGTAGAACCAGCCGGTGTAGCCGAGCGGCGTCAGCAGCAGCGAGACGACGACCATGACCCAGCTGTAGATGACGATCTGCCGGGCGACCACCTTGTTGGACGCGATCACCGGGAGCATCGGCACACCGACGCGTGCGTAGTCGTCCTTGACCTTCATGGACAGCGGCCAGTAGTGCGGCGGCGTCCAGAAGAACATCACGCCGAAGAGGATGATCGGCGCCCAGGACATCGAGTTGGTCACGGCCGACCAGCCGATGAGGACCGGCAGGCAGCCGGCGATGCCGCCCCAGACGATGTTCTGCGAGGTGCGGCGCTTGAGGATCATCGTGTAGACGACGACGTAGAAGAGGAGCGCCCCGAGCGAGAGCCAGGCCGACAGCCAGTTGACGGTGAATCCGAAAAGCAGCGTGGAGACGACCGCGAGCGCGATGCCGAAGACCAGGCATTCGGCCGGACTGACCATGCCGGTCACCAGCGGACGCTGCGAGGTCCGGTCCATCAGCGCGTCGATGTCGCGGTCGATGTACATGTTCAGCGCGTTGGCGCCGCCGGCGGAGAGATAACCGCCGACACAGGTCAGCAGCACCAGCTTCAGATTCGGAACACCCTGCTCGGCGAGGAACATCACCGGAACAGTGGTGATCAGCAGAAGCTCGATGATCCGCGGCTTGGTCAGCGCCACGAAAGCCTTGACACGGGCCCCGAACGGCCGGTGACTCGGGCCCTGGCTCGTCCCGATAACCCCCGCAGGACGGGATTCAACGGCCGTCACGCACACCCCTGACAGAGACATCCCAGCAAGCCCGACCGTGTGAAGTGCCGGTAAAGGCTCGCGCGTACCACGCCACTTTAGACGTTGCCCGTACCTCGCCATCCGCGGGGGTGGGCTCGTGTTGGCGGCCCCGCTCCGACGTGCGTCCACCGGTCCCATTGAGCAGTCAGATGAGCGGCTGCGTATTCACTTGCCGAATACGGTTTGCGCTGGTCGACAGGCAGACCGAGAAGACTCCCGGCACTCTGGTTTCCAGGGAAAAACGCACGTACTTACGGGGGTAGGCTCGACAGCGGCCGGCCGACTCACGGACGCGCCGGCAGCCGGTGCACGCGTGCACCGGCATCCGACATGTGGAGAGGAGCCCTGACTCAGGGTGAGCACCAAGCCGACCACCACAGACCTCGAGTGGACCGAACTGGACCAGCGGGCCGTGGACACCGCCCGCGTCCTGGCCGCCGATGCCGTACAGAAGGTTGGCAACGGCCATCCGGGTACGGCGATGAGCCTGGCGCCCGCCGCCTACACCCTCTTCCAGAAGGTGATGCGGCACGACCCCGCCGACGCGAACTGGGTCGGGCGCGACCGTTTCGTGCTGTCCGCCGGCCACTCGTCCCTGACCCTCTACACCCAGCTGTACCTGGCCGGCTTCGGCCTGGAGCTGGCGGACCTGGAGTCCTTCCGCACCTGGGGTTCCAAGACCCCGGGCCACCCGGAGTACGGCCACACCACGGGCGTGGAGACCACGACCGGCCCGCTGGGCCAGGGTGTCGCCAACGCGGTGGGCATGGCGATGGCCGCCCGCTACGAGCGCGGCCTGTTCGACCCGGAGGCCGCCGCGGGCGAGTCCCCGTTCGACCACTTCGTCTACTGCATCGCAGGTGACGGCTGCCTCCAGGAGGGCATCTCCTCCGAGGCGTCCTCCCTCGCGGGCCACCAGAAGCTCGGCAACCTGGTGCTGCTGTGGGACGACAACCACATCTCCATCGAGGGCGACACCGAGACCGCGGTCTCCGAGGACACCTGCAAGCGGTACGAGGCCTACGGCTGGCACGTGCAGCGCGTCGCCCCGAAGCCCGACGGCGACCTCGACCCGAACGCGCTCTACGACGCGATCGAGGCGGCCAAGCAGGTCACCGACCGGCCGTCCTTCATCGCCATGCGCTCGATCATCGCCTGGCCCGCCCCGAACGCGCAGAACACCGAGGCCGCGCACGGCTCGGCGCTCGGCGACGAGGAGGTCGCGGCCACCAAGCGCGTCCTGGGCTTCGACCCGGAGAAGTCCTTCGAGGTCTCCGACGAGGTCATCGCGCACACCCGCAAGGCCCTGGAGAAGGGTCAGGCGGCCCGCACGGTGTGGGAGAAGTCCTTCCAGCAGTGGAAGGACAACAACCCGGAGCGCGCCGCCGAGTACGAGCGGGTCGCCAAGGGCGAGCTGCCGGCGGGCTGGGAGGAGAAGATCCCGGTCTTCGAGACGGGCAAGGGCGTCGCCACGCGCGCCGCGTCCGGCAAGGTGCTCCAGGCGCTGGGCGCGATCGTGCCCGAGCTGTGGGGCGGCTCGGCCGACCTGGCCGGCTCGAACAACACGACGATCGACAAGACGTCGTCCTTCCTCCCGGCGGGCAACCCCCTGCCCGAGGCGGACCCGTACGGCCGCACCATCCACTTCGGCATCCGCGAGCACGCGATGGCCGCGGAGATGAACGGCATCGCGCTGCACGGCAACACCCGCATCTACGGGGGGACCTTCCTGGTCTTCTCCGACTACATGCGCAACGCCGTCCGCCTGTCGGCGCTGATGCACCTGCCGGTGACGTACGTGTGGACGCACGACTCCATCGGCCTGGGCGAGGACGGCCCGACCCACCAGCCGGTCGAGCACCTGGCCTCGCTGCGCGCGATCCCGGGTCTGAACGTGGTCCGCCCGGCCGACGCCAACGAGACGGCGATCGCCTGGCGCGAGATCCTGCGCCGCTGGACGAAGGAGTTCGGCAAGGGCCAGCCGCACGGTCTGGCGCTGACCCGCCAGGGCGTGCCGACGTACGAGCCGAACGACGACGCGGCCAAGGGCGGCTACGTGCTGTTCGAGGCCGACGGTGGTGACGCCCAGGTCGTGCTGATCGCGACCGGTTCCGAGGTGCACGTCGCCGTGGAGGCGCGCGAGCAGCTGCAGGCCGGCGGGGTGCCGACCCGGGTGGTGTCCATGCCGTCCGTCGAGTGGTTCGAGCAGCAGGACCAGGGGTACCGGGACAGCGTCCTGCCCCCGTCCGTGCGGGCCCGGGTCGCGGTGGAGGCCGGGATCGGCCTGACCTGGCACAAGTACGTGGGGGACGCCGGCCGCATCGTCTCCCTGGAGCACTTCGGCGCGTCCGCGGACGGCAAGGTGCTCTTCAAGGAGTTCGGTTTCACCGCCGAGAACGTGGCGGACGCCGCGCGGGAATCCCTCGCCGCGGCTCAGCGCTGACGCTCGTACACGACACGTAGGAGATGCATTTTCCATGACAGACGCACTCAAGCGCCTCTCCGACGAAGGCGTCGCGATCTGGCTGGACGACCTGTCCCGCAAGCGGATCACGTCCGGCAACCTGGCGGAGCTGATCGACCAGCAGCACGTCGTGGGCGTCACCACCAACCCGTCGATCTTCCAGAAGGCGATCTCGCAGGGCGACGGCTACGACCAGCAGCTCTCCGACCTCGCGGTGCGCGGGGTCACGGTCGAAGAGGCCATCCGCATGATCACCACGGCGGACGTCCGCGACGCCGCCGACATCCTGCGTCCGGTCTTCGACAACACCGGCGGCAAGGACGGCCGGGTCTCCATCGAGGTGGACCCGCGTCTGGCGCACAACACGCACGCCACGGTCGCCGAGGCCAAGCAGCTGGCGTGGCTGGTGGACCGGCCGAACACGTTCATCAAGATCCCGGCCACCGAGGCGGGCCTGCCCGCGATCGCCGAGACCATCGGCCTGGGCATCAGCGTCAACGTCACGCTGATCTTCTCCCTGGAGCGCTACCGCAAGGTCATGGACGCCTTCCAGACCGGCCTGGAGAAGGCCAGGGAGCGCGGCCTGGACCTGTCGCAGATCCACTCCGTGGCGTCCTTCTTCGTGTCCCGCGTGGACACCGAGATCGACAAGCGGCTCGACGCGCTCGGCACCGACGAGGCCAAGGCCGCGCGCGGCAAGGCCGCCGTCGCCAACGCCCGTCTCGCCTACGAGGCGTACGAGGAGGCCTTCGGCACCGACCGCTGGGCCGCCCTGGAGAAGGCCGGCGCCAACAAGCAGCGTCCGCTGTGGGCGTCGACCGGCGTCAAGGACAAGGCGTACAGCGACACCATGTACGTCACGGACCTGGTCGTGCCGAACACCGTCAACACCATGCCGGAGGCCACCCTGCTGGCCACCGAGGACCACGGCGAGATCACCGGCAACGCCGTCGCCGGGACGTACGAGCAGGCCCGCGCCGACCTCGACGCCGTCGAGAAGCTCGGCATCGGCTACGACGAGGTGGTCCAGCTCCTGGAGGACGAGGGCGTCGAGAAGTTCGAGGCGTCCTGGAACGACCTGCTGAAGTCCACGGAGGCGGAGCTCAAGCGCCTCGCTCCCTCGAAGGGCTGAGAATTGTCAAGCAGCAATCCGCTGCGTGACCCCGCAGACCGACGGCTCCCGCGCATCGCGGGGCCGTCGGGTCTGGTCATTTTCGGCGTCACCGGCGACCTGTCCCGCAAGAAGCTCATGCCCGCCGTGTACGACCTCGCCAACCGGGGTCTGCTGCCGCCGGGCTTCTCGCTCGTCGGTTTCGCCCGCCGCGACTGGGAGCACGAGGACTTCGCCCAAGTCGTGCACGACGCCGTCAAGGAGCACTCCCGCACCCCGTTCCGCGAGGAGGTCTGGCAGCAGCTCATCCAGGGGATGCGCTTCGTCCAGGGCACCTTCGACGACGACGACGCCTTCGAGCGGCTGCGCGGCACCATCGAGGAGCTGGACAAGGCACAGGGCACGGGCGGCAACTTCGCCTTCTACCTGTCGGTGCCGCCGAGGTCCTTCCCGGTGGTCATCCAGCAGCTCAAGCGGCACGGCCTGGCCGACCAGTCGAGCGGCTCCTGGCGCCGCGCGGTGATCGAGAAGCCCTTCGGACACGACCTGAGGTCGGCCGAGGAGCTGAACGCGATCGTCCATGAGGTCTTCGCCCCGGACCAGGTCTTCCGGATCGACCACTACCTGGGCAAGGAGACGGTCCAGAACATCCTGGCGCTGCGCTTCGCCAACACGATGTTCGAGCCGATCTGGAACCGCTCCTACGTCGACCACGTGCAGATCACGATGGCCGAGGACATCGGCATCGGCGGCCGGGCCGGCTACTACGACGGCATCGGCGCCGCCCGCGACGTCATCCAGAACCACCTCCTCCAACTGCTCGCCCTGACCGCGATGGAGGAGCCCGCCTCCTTCGACGCGGACGCGCTGGCCGCGGAGAAGACCAAGGTCCTCGGCGCGGTCCGCCTCCCCAAGGACCTGGGCCGGGACACCGTGCGCGGCCAGTACGCGGCCGGCTGGCAGGGCGGCGCGAAGGCCGTCGGCTACCTCGAAGAGGACGGTATCGACCCCAAGTCGAAGACCGACACCTACGCCGCGATCAGGGTCGGGATCGACAACCGCCGCTGGGCGGGCGTCCCCTTCTACCTGCGCACCGGCAAGCGCCTGGGCCGCCGGGTCACGGAGATCGCGGTGGTCTTCCAGCGTGCCCCGCACTCCCCCTTCGACACGACGGCCACCGAGGAGCTGGGCTCGAACGCGATCGTCATCCGCGTCCAGCCCGACGAGGGCGTCACCGTCCGCTTCGGCTCGAAGGTGCCGGGCACGTCGATGGAGATCCGCGACGTGTCGATGGACTTCGCCTACGGGGAGTCCTTCACCGAGTCCAGCCCGGAGGCGTACGAGCGCCTGATCCTGGACGTGCTCCTGGGCGACGCCAACCTGTTCCCGCGCACCGAGGAGGTCGAGCTGTCCTGGAAGATCCTCGACCCGATCGAGGAGTACTGGGACCAGCACGGCACTCCGGCGCAGTACCCGGCCGGGACCTGGGGGCCCGTCGAGGCCGACGACATGCTGGAGCGAGACGGACGGAGCTGGCGCCGCCCATGAAGACAGACCTCACGGACACCACGGCCAGCAAGATCAACAAGGCGCTGGTCCTCGGCCGGCGGGCGATCGGCACCCCGGCGGTCGGCATGGTGCTCACCCTGGTCATCGTCACCGACGAGGAGAACGCCTACGACGCGCTGAAGGCCGCGAGCGACGCCGCGCACGAGCACCCCTCGCGCACGCTCGTCGTCATCAAGCGGGTCTCGCGCTCCCCGCGGGACCGCACCCGCTCCCGCCTCGACGCCGAGGTACGCCTCGGTGCCGACGCGGGCACCGGCGAGACGATCGTGCTGCGGCTGTACGGCGACGTCGTCGACCACGCCCAGTCGGTGGTCCTGCCGCTGCTGCTGCCGGACGCACCGGTCGTGGTCTGGTGGCCGGTCAACGCGCCGCTCGATCCGGCGAAGGACCCCCTGGGCGCCCTCGCCCAGCGCCGGGTCACCGACACCTACGCCTGCGAGGAGCCGATACGGGAGCTGGCCGCCCGCGCGGATGCCTACGCGCCCGGCGACACCGACCTGTCCTGGACCCGCATCACGCCGTGGCGCTCGATGCTGGCGGCGGCCCTCGACCAGGTCGACTGCGAGGTGCAGGCGGTCGAGGTGGAGGGCGAGGAGCTGAACCCGAGCTGCGAGCTGCTCGCCATGTGGCTCGCGGACCGGCTCGCCGTGCCGGTCAAGCGTTCGGCGTCGGAAGGGCCCGGTCTCACGGCGGTCCGGATGGAGACCGACGGCGGTCCGGTGGTCCTGGACCGGGCCGACGGTTCGCTGGCGAACCTGTCCATCCACGGCCAGCCGGCCCGCGCGGTCGCGCTCAAGCGCCGTGAGACGGCCGAGCTGATCGCGGAGGAGCTGCGCCGCCTGGACCCGGACGACACGTACGCCTCGGCGCTGCGGTACGGGGTGGACCGGCTGAACACGCCGGACACGCCGGACACGTCGGACGCGCCGGACGCGCCGGCCAAAGGAGGCGCGGACGAACGGGGCGGCGCCGCCGCGGCCCCCGTCGGGACGGCTGCGAAAGCTCCCGCGAAGGACGCGGCGCAGGAGGAGGCACCGGTGAGGAAGGCGGCGGCGAAATGAGCGACACCCCGCAGCTGGTCGTGCACCGCGACAAGGGGCTGATGGCCGAGGCCGCGGCGGCCCGCCTGATCACGAGGATCGTGGACGCGCAGGCCTCCCGGGGCAGCGCGTCCGTGGTCCTCACGGGCGGCCGCAACGGCAACGGCCTGCTCGCCGCGCTCGCCGCCTCCCCGGCGCGGGACGCGATCGACTGGGGCCGCCTCGACCTGTGGTGGGGCGACGAGCGCTACCTGCCCGAGGGCGACCCGGAGCGCAACGTCACCCAGGCGCGTCAGGCGCTGCTCGACGCGGTGCCGCTGGACCCCGAGCGCGTGCACGCGATGCCGGCGTCCGACGGCCCCCACGGCACGGACGTGGAGGCCGCCGCTGCGGCGTACGCGCGGGAACTGGCGGGGGCGGCCGTCCCGGAGAACCACGCCGAGGTCCCCTCGTTCGACGTCCTGCTGCTGGGCGTCGGCCCGGACACGCACGTGGCGTCGCTCTTCCCGGAGCACCCCGGCGTCCGGGAGACGGAGCTCACGGTCATCGGCGTCCACGGCTCCCCCAAGCCACCGCCCACCCGCATCTCGCTCACTCTTCCCGCGATCCGCACCGCCCGTGAGGTGTGGCTGCTGGCGGCGGGCGAGGACAAGGCGAACGCGGTGGCGATGGCCCTGGCGGGCACGGGCGAGATCCAGGCCCCCGCAGCGGGCGCCCGCGGCAGGACCCGCACCCTGTGGCTCCTGGACGAGCCGGCGGCCTCCCGACTGCCGAAAGCCCTCTACGAAGCACACTGAATCACCCCGTCCGGCGTGTGAGGACGAGGCCGAAGGCCGATGAGGGGGTCTGGGGGCACCCCCCCCCAGGGACGGGAAGGGAAGGGACGGCGGGGGCGAAGAACCCGCCGCCCCACCCCGTCACCGTCCGCGCCTCACTCCCGCCCGCGCAACTCCCGGTACACCGCCACGAGGGCCTCCGTGGACGCGTCGAGCCCCGGCACCTCCGCGCCCTCCGTCAACGCCGGCTCCACCCGCTTGGCCAGCACCTTCCCCAGCTCCACACCCCACTGGTCGAACGAGTCCACGTTCCACACCGCCCCCTGCACGAACACCTTGTGCTCGTACAGCGCGATCAGCTGCCCCAGCACCGACGGAGTCAACTCGCGGGCGAGGATCGTGGTCGTCGGCCGGTCGCCCCGGAAGGTCTTGTGCGCGACCAGATCCTCCGGCACCCCTTCCGCCCGTACCTCGTCCGCGGTCTTCCCGAAGGCCAGCGCCTGGGTCTGGGCGAAGAAGTTCGCCATCAGCAGGTCGTGCTGGGCCTTCAGCCCGTCACTCAGCTCCCCCACCGGCTCGGCGAAGCCGATGAAGTCCGCCGGGATCAGCTTCGTGCCCTGATGGATCAACTGGTAATAGGCATGCTGCCCGTTGGTCCCCGGCGTCCCCCAGACGACCGGCCCGGTCTCCCACTCCACCCGCTGCCCGTCGCGGTCGACGGACTTGCCGTTGGACTCCATGTCGAGCTGCTGGAGATACGCCGTGAACTTCGACAGGTAGTGGCTGTACGGCAGTACCGCGTGCGACTGGGCGTCGTGGAAGTTGCCGTACCAGACGCCCAGCAGCCCCATCAGCAGCGGCACGTTGGACTCCGCGGGGGCGGTGCGGAAGTGCTCGTCGACCAGACGGAAACCGTCCAGCATCTCCCGGAAGCGGTCCGGGCCGATGGCGATCATCAGGGACAGCCCGATCGCCGAGTCGTACGAGTACCGTCCGCCGACCCAGTCCCAGAACTCGAACATGTTGGCCGTGTCGATACCGAACTCGGCGACCTTCCCGGCGTTCGTCGACAGGGCGACGAAGTGCCGGGCGACCGCGGCTTCGTCCCCGAGGGCATCGAGGAGCCAGCTCCGGGCGGAGGTGGCGTTGGTGATCGTCTCGATGGTGGTGAAGGTCTTGGACGCGACGACGAACAGCGTCTCGGCGGGGTCCAGATCGCGGACCGCCTCGTGCAGGTCGGCGCCGTCGACGTTGGAGACGAACCGGAAGGTCAGCGAGCGGTCCGTGAAGGCGCGCAGCGCCTCGTACGCCATCGCCGGGCCCAGGTCGGAGCCGCCGATGCCGATGTTGACGACGTTGCGGATACGGCGGCCGGTGTGGCCGGTCCACTCGCCGGAGCGGACCCGGCCGGCGAAGGCGGCCATCCTGTCGAGGACGGCGTGCACCTTCGGCACGACGTTCTCGCCGTCGACCTCGATCACCGCGTCCCGCGACGCCCGCAGCGCGGTGTGCAGCACCGCACGGTCCTCGGTGATGTTGATCCGCTCACCGCGGAACATCGCGTCGCGCAGCCCGGACACGTCCGTCGCGACGGCCAGTTCCCGCAGCAGCCGGAGGGTTTCGTCGGTGGCGAGGTGCTTCGAGTAGTCGACGTACAGGTCTCCCACACGGAGCGACCAGTCGCTGCCGCGCCCCGGGTCCGCGGCGAAGAGCTCGCGCAGCCGCACCTCGCCCTGCTGCTCGCGGTGCTTGGCCAGCGCGGTCCATTCGGGCGTCTGGTGGAGCCTGTTACGACCGTCTGCGTTCATGTCGGACTTCAGCCTTCTCTCTCAGGTGACCAGCTGTCCCGGCTGGTCCAACCTAACGGAGCAGAAGTGAAGGCGTCCGATCGTGTCCGGAACCAGGGCCGGTAACCAGGGGCCTGTCCGGCGGGGGCCGTCCGCTAGATCTCGCCGCGCAGTTTGGCGAGCGCCTCGGCGAGGATCGCCTCGCCGTCCGCGTCGCTGCGGCGCTCGCGCACGTACGCCAGGTGCGTCTTGTAGGGCTCGGTGCGCGGCGGGTCGGGCGGGTTCTCCCGGTCCTGTCCGGCGGGGAAGCCGCAGCGCGGGCAGTCCCAGGTCTCGGGGACCTGGGCGTCGCTCGCGAAGCTCGGCTGTGTCTCGTGTCCGTTGGAGCACCAGAAGGAGATGCGCAGACGGGGCGCGGACTCGCCACGCTCGGCCTCGCCCATCGGCCCCGCCCCGACCCGGCTTCCCCGGATCGCGTTGCCACTTGCCACGGTCGTAACTCCCTGCGTGATGGTGCCGCGAAGCGAGTCGGCGTTTCACTTCGCCGCGAGCGCCTCAGTCTACGTAAGGCCCAACGCGCGTCCAGTGATTGGAGTTACAAGCTCCAGCGCTCAGACGCAAGCCCCATGATAGGCGGCGCGGTGAGGCGCGTACCGGACATGGGGCTTTACGTGTGCGGGTGCGGGACGGTCGACGTGCCGCGTCAGTTGTTCGCCTTCATCAGCAGGCCGAGCACGAGGATGCACGCGAACCAGAGCAGACCGACCACCACGGTGATCCGGTCGAGGTTGCGCTCGGCGACCGAGGAGCCGCCGACGGACGACTGCATGCCGCCACCGAACATGTCGGAGAGGCCGCCGCCCTTTCCCTTGTGCATCAGCACCAGCAGCATCAGCAGCAGGCTGAAGACGATCAGGGCGATCGAGAACCCCAAAACCACGGCTGGACCAACTTCCTCGGACTCGGATAACTACTTGGGACGAGCGACTCGAGACAACGACTCGGGACGAACGACTTCTGTGCGGGACGGGGGCACGATGCCCGCAGGCCACCATGCCCCCGCAAGGGTACGACGTATCGCCGCGACCGCATACTCACTGGTCGACCTGCCCGGCCGACCCGCCGCAGGCTACTGGTCGCGGAAGCGCACGATCTTGACGAATTCGTCCGAATCCAGCGAGGCGCCGCCCACCAGGGCGCCGTCGATGTCGGCCTGCGCCATGATCTCGGCGACGTTGCCGGACTTGACGGAGCCGCCGTACTGGATGCGGACCTTGTCGGCCAGTTCCTGCGAGTACAGCTCGGCGAGCTTGCCGCGGATCGCCGCGCAGACCTCCTGGGCGTCGTCGGCGCCGCAGACCTTGCCGGTGCCGATGGCCCACACGGGCTCGTAGGCGACGACGACCGACTCGGCCTGCTCGGCGGGGAGGTCCTTGAGGCCGCCCTCGACCTGGGTGAGGGTGTGGGCGACGTGGTTGCCCGCCTCGCGGACGTCCAGCTCCTCGCCGACGCACAGGATGGGGGTCAGACCGTGCTTGTAGGCGGCCTTGACCTTGGCGTTCACGATCTCGTCGGTCTCGGCGTGGTACTGCCTGCGCTCGGAGTGACCGACGGCCACGTACGCGCACTTCAGCTTGGCCAGCATCGGGCCCGAGATCTCGCCGGTGTAGGCGCCGCCGTCGTGCGCGGAGATGTCCTGGGCACCGTACTTGATCTTGAGCTTGTCCCCGTCGACCAGGGTCTGCACGGAGCGCAGGTCGGTGAAGGGGGCGAGGACCGCGACCTCGACGGCGTCGTAGTCCTTGTCCGCGAGGGCGAAGGCGAGCTTCTGGACGTGGGCGATGGCCTCGAGGTGGTTGAGGTTCATCTTCCAGTTGCCCGCCATCAGCGGCGTGCGGGCGGACGGGTTGGGTGCCATTGAGGTCAGTCCTCCAGTGCGGCGAGGCCGGGGAGCGTCTTGCCCTCGAGGTATTCGAGGGAGGCGCCGCCACCGGTCGAGATGTGGCCGAATGCGTTCTCGTCGAAGCCGAGCGTACGGACGGCCGCGGCGGAGTCGCCACCGCCGACCACGGTGAAGCCCGGGGCGTCGACGAGTGCCTGGGCGACCGCTTTGGTGCCCTCGGCGTAGTCGGGGTGCTCGAAGACGCCCATGGGGCCGTTCCAGAAGACGGTGGCGGCGTCGGCGAGCTTCGAGGCGTACAGCTTGCGGGTCTCGGGACCGATGTCCAGACCCATCTGGTCGGCCGGGACGGCGTCCGCGGCGACGGTGGTGGGGTGGGCCGGGGCCTTGGCCTTCAGGTCGGGGAACTCGGGCCCGGCCACGACGTCGACCGGCAGGACCAGTTCGACGCCGCTCTTCTCCGCGCGCTCGATGTACTCCTTGACGGCCGGGATCTGGTCCTCCTGCAGCAGGGAGGTGCCGATCTCGTACCCCTTGGCCTTGAGGAAGGTGTAGGCCATGCCGCCGCCGATGAGGATGCGGTCGGCCCTGCCGAGCAGTTCGTCGATGACGGCGAGCTTGTCGGAGACCTTGGCACCGCCGAGGGCGACCACGTAGGGGCGCTTCACCTCGTCGGTGAGCTTCTTCAGGACGCCGACCTCGGTGGCGATGAGGTACCCGGCGTAGTGCGGCAGCCGCTTCGGCAGGTCGAAGACCGAGGCGTGCTTGCGGTGCACGGCGCCGAACCCGTCACCGACGTAGACGTCCGCGAGGCCGGCCAGCCGGTCGGCGAAGGCGGCGCGCTCGGCGTCGTCCTTGCTGGTCTCACCGGCGTTGAAGCGCAGGTTCTCGATCACCGCGACGCCGCCGTCGGCGAGGCCGGAGACGGTGGCCTCGGCGGAGGTGCCGACCGTGTCCTCGGCGAAGGCGACGTCGGCGCCGAGGAGTTCACCGAGGCGGGCGGCGGCCGGGGCCAGGGAGAAGGCGGGGTCGGGGGCGCCCTTGGGGCGGCCCAGGTGCGAGGCGACGATGACACGCGCGCCCGCGTCGGCCAGGGCCTTGACGGTGGGCACCACGGCGCGGATGCGGCCGTCGTCGGTGATGGTGGTGCCGGCCAGCGGCACGTTGAGGTCGGCGCGGACGAAGACGCGCTTGCCCGCGACGCCTCCGGAGAGCAGTTCGTCGATCGTCTTCAAGGGGGCTCCTGGATTCTCGGATCGCTCGTGATCCTACGAGGACGGGGGGCGGCGGACGCGGCGCAGGGCCCGTGCAGCGCGACCCTGCGCTGCCCGAGCCCTGCCTACCGCATACGAGGTGCCTGCTGGTCCCGCGTCGCTCAGAGCTGGCTGCCGACGAAGACCGTGAGGTCGACGAGGCGGTTCGAGTAGCCCCACTCGTTGTCGTACCAGCCGATGACCTTCACGTTCTTGCCGTCCTGGACCATGGTCAGGGACGAGTCGAAGGTGCAGGACGCCGGGGCGTTGACGATGTCCGAGGAGACGATCGCGTCCTCGGTGTACTCCAGGATGCCCTTGAGCTCGCCCTCGGCGGCCTTCTGGAAGGCGGCGTTGATCTCTTCCTTGGTGACCTCGCGGCCGAGCTCCAGGACGAGGTCGGTGACCGAGCCGGTCGGGACCGGGACGCGCATGGCGATGCCGTCCAGCTTGCCCTTGAGCTGCGGGAGGACCAGCGCGGTGGCCTTGGCGGCGCCCGTGGTGGTGGGGATGATGTTCTCCGCGGCGGCGCGGGCGCGGCGCAGGTCCTTGTGCGGGAAGTCCAGGATGCGCTGGTCGTTCGTGTACGCGTGCACCGTCGTCATCAGGCCCTTGACGATGCCGAAGTTCTCGTCGAGCACCTTCGCCATCGGAGCCACACAGTTGGTGGTGCACGAGGCGTTGGAGATGACGTGGTGGTTCGCCGGGTCGTACTTGTCCTGGTTGACGCCCATCACGATGGTGACGTCCTCGTCCTTGGCCGGGGCCGAGATGAGGACCTTCTTCGCGCCGCCCGCGATGTGCTTCTCGGCGTCGGCCTTCTTCGTGAAGATGCCGGTCGACTCGATGACGACGTCGACACCCAGCTCGCCCCACGGGATGTCGGCGGGGTTGCGCTCGGCAAGGACCTTGATGGTCTTGTCGCCGACGGTGATGGTGTCCTCGGTGTGCGAGACCTCCTGCTTGAGGCGGCCGAGGATGGTGTCGTACTTCAGCAGATGCGCGGTGGTCGCGGTGTCACCCAGGTCGTTGACAGCCACGATCTCGATGTCTGCACCCTGCTCCAGCAGCGCGCGGAAGTAGTTACGACCGATGCGGCCAAAGCCGTTGATGCCTACGCGGATCGTCACGAACCGATCTCCTCGTTGGTACGCCGGCCCGATGTGCCGGCGAGCTGTATTTGGGATGTCCCCGACCACCTCCGACCCTACCTCCCCACGGCGTCGGTGGTGACATCGAGACGGCCCATACCCGGCAGGGCGGTCCGTACCCGCCAGTAGGGGTACGGACCGCCTCGGGCGACGGAACGTTCACCCGTTCTGGGGACCCCTGGCCAGTCCCCCGCGAGCCGCTTTTCACTCGTCCGTGGCAGGCATCCGCCACCGCCACAGGACGGGGAACGGCGGGCGCGGGGCTCGTGAGACCGAAGCGCCGGTGCCAGGCACCCGGGTCGGGCTTCGTCGCCGGCCTGCCGGTGCCGTGCGCCGCGGCGGACGACGACGGCGGCCGGTGACGGCGGCCGGTGACGGTGTCGGAGGCCGTCTTCGGCACCGTGGCCGACGGCGCGGTCGGCACCGTGGCCGGGGGCGTACTCGACGGCGTGGTCGAGGTGTGGTCGGCGACCCTCGTCGGCACGCACCGTGACCGGCGACGGTGTTCGGCCGCGCGCCGTGTGCCGCCGGGCTCCCGGCCATGTGCCGTGTGCCGCCGGGTTGTTGGTGGCGTGCCGTGTGCCGCCGGTTCGCGGCGGCGCACCCTGCTCGCGGCCGGCCGCGGAGCGGAGCGCTCTCGTCAGCCGACGAGGTTGTCGGCGAGTTCCTCCTCGCCCAGGTTGGCGTCGGTGCCGGGGATGCCGAGGTCGGAGGCCCGCTTGTCGGCCATCGCCAGCAGCCGGCGGATGCGGCCGGCGACGGCGTCCTTGGTCAGCGGCGGGTCGGCGAGCGCGCCCAGTTCCTCCAGGGAGGCCTGCTTGTGCTCCATGCGGAGCCGGCCCGCGGCGGCGAGGTGCTCGGGCACGTCGTCGGCGAGGATCTCCAGGGCCCGCTGGACCCGGGCACCGGCGGCGACGGCCGCGCGGGCCGAGCGGCGCAGGTTGGCGTCGTCGAAGTTGGCGAGGCGGTTGGCGGTGGCGCGGACCTCGCGGCGCAGCCGCCGCTCCTCCCAGGCCAGCACCGAGTCGTGGGCGCCGAGGCGGGTGAGCAGGGCGCCGATGGCGTCTCCGTCACGGACGACGACCCGGTCCACGCCGCGGACCTCGCGGGCCTTGGCGGCGATCGACAGCCGACGGGCGGCGCCGACCAGGGCGAGCGCGGCCTCGGGCCCCGGGCAGGTGACCTCCAGGGAGGAGGAGCGGCCGGGTTCGGTGAGCGAGCCGTGCGCCAGGAAGGCGCCGCGCCAGGCGGCCTCGGCGTCGCAGGTGGCCCCCGAGACCACCTGCGGCGGCAGGCCGCGGATCGGGCGGCCCCGGCCGTCCACCAGGCCGGTCTGCCGGGCCAGCTGGTCACCGCCGGCGACCACCCGGACGACGAAGCGCGAGCCGCGGCGCAGCCCGCCCGGTGCCATCACGATCAGTTCGGAGCTGTGTCCGAAGATCTCCAGGATGTCCTGCTTGAGCCGTCGGGCCGCGTTCCCGGTGTCCAGCTCCGCCTCGATCACGATGCGTCCGCTCACCAGGTGGAGGCCTCCGGCGAACCGCAGCATGGCGGATACCTCCGCCTTCCTGCAGCAGGTCCGGGTGACGGGGAGCTGGGAGATCTCGCTCTTCACCGCTGCCGTCATCGCCATGGGCCGATCCTTCCATGCATCCGAAAAATACGGTCGTACGCGGCGGCCAGCAGCTCCGGGTCGTGCCTCGGGCTTCCGTCGGGCCGGGCGACCGGAGCCAGCTCGACCGCGGCGCCGAACCGTTTCGCGGCGTCGGTGAGCGAGTCACGGTCGGGCACGGCGGCCTCGTCGGCCAGCACCACGTCCAGGGCGAGTTTAGGGGCGTGTCGTCCCAAAACCTCCAAATGACGCTGCGGAGAGAAGCCCTCGGTTTCTCCGGGCTGCGGGGCGAGGTTCAGCGAGAGCACGCGGCGGGCCTTCGTCTCGACCAGCGCGTCCAGCAGGTCCGGCACGAGCAGGTGCGGGATGACCGAGGAGAACCAGGAGCCGGGTCCCAGCACCACCCAGTCGGCGTCCAGGACGGCGTCGACCGCCTCCGGGACGGCCGGCGGGTCGCTGGGCACCAGGTGCACGGACTGCACCTCACCGGGCGTGAGCGCCACGGTCGCCTGCCCCCGTACGGTGTCCACCTCGTCGGGCCGGCCGGGGCGGTGGCCCTTCACCAGAGCCTGCAGCTCCAGCGGGACGGCGGACATGGGCAGCACCCGCCCGTGCGCGCCGAGCAGCTTGCCGACCAGGTCCAGGGCCTGGACGTGGTCGCCGAGCTGCTCCCACAGGGCGACGATCAGCAGATTGCCGACGGCGTGTTCGTGCAGGTCGCCCTGGGACTGGAAGCGGTGCTGGATGACGCGGGCCCAGGTCTGACCCCAGTCGTCGTCGCCGCACAGCGCGGCCAGCGCCTTGCGCAGGTCGCCGGGTGGCAGGACGCCCAGCTCGTCGCGCAGGCGTCCGCTGGAGCCGCCGTCGTCGGCCACGGTGACGACGGCGGTGAGGTCGCCGGTGATCCGGCGCAGCGCGGCGAGCGAGGCGGACAGGCCCATGCCGCCGCCGAGGGCGACGACCTTGGGCTGGGCGCCCCGGCGGCGCGGCCGGCCGCCCCTGGCCTGCTCGGACCGGGCGGCGCGGGTCTCGGCGGGTCTGCCGCCGCGTCCCTCGGGCGCTCCCCGGCGCAGCCTGCTCAGCCGCGGAGTACGTCCTGTCATTCCCGTCCCATGTCCCGGTGGACGACCACCGTCTCCACGCCCTCGGCGGCGAGCCGGGCGGCGAGCTTCTCCGACACGGCCACGGACCGGTGCTTGCCGCCGGTGCAGCCGACGGCGACGGTCACGTAGCGCTTGCCCTCCCGGCGGTAGCCCGCGGCGATCAGCTGGAGCAGTTCGGCGTAGCGGTCGAGGAACTCCTTGGCCCCGGGCTGGTTGAGGACGTAGCTCGACACCTCCTCGTTGAGGCCGGTGAAGGGGCGCAGTTCCGGGACCCAGTGCGGGTTGGGCAGGAAGCGCATGTCCACGACCAGGTCGGCGTCGACGGGGAGGCCGTACTTGAAGCCGAAGGACATCACGGTGGCCCGCAGCTCGGGCTCCTCCTCGCCCGCGAACTGGGCGTCCATCTTGGCGCGCAGCTCGTGCACGTTGAGGCTGGAGGTGTCGATCACCAGGTCGGCGTCGCCGCGCAGCTCGCGCAGGAGTTCCCGCTCGCCGGCGATGCCGTCGACGATGCGGCCGTCACCCTGGAGGGGGTGCGGGCGGCGCACCGACTCGAAGCGGCGCACCAGGGCGTCGTCGGAGGACTCCAGGAAGACGATGCGCCGGGTGACGCCGCGGGCGTCGAGGTCGGCGAGGGACTCGCGGAGGTTGTCGAAGAAGCGGCGGCCGCGGACGTCGACGACGACCGCGATGCGCGCCACGTTGCCCTGGGAGCGGGCGCCGAGCTCCACCATGGTGGGGATGAGCGCGGGCGGGAGGTTGTCGACGACGAACCAGCCGAGGTCCTCCAGACACTTCGCGGCCGTCGAGCGGCCGGCCCCGGACATGCCGGAGATGATCACCAGCTCGGGGATGGCCGCCTCGTGCGCCCCGGCTGTTTCCTTGCCCGTACTCACCTGTGCTCCGTTGTCCTGGCGCGGTCCGTCGTCTCCGGCCGCCTGCGGGCCGGAAGCCCCGCCGGTCGACCGCGCGGCCCCGTCCTCGCCGGTCGTCCTCGCGGCCGGGTCCTCGCCGGTCGTGCTGTGGGGCTGCTCCGGTCCCGTCTCGGCCCTGACCTGTTCCCGTCCCGGCCGGGACTGTGCCTGTGCCTGTGCCTGTGCCTGTGCCTGTGCCTGTGCCTCGGAGTCTGCGGGCCTCGTCCGCTCCTCTCCGGGCGGGGACTGCGCCTGTTCGCGTCCCGCTGTGGGCTGTGCCTCGTGCTCGGTCATCTCTCCTGCCCCCGTCGTTCGTCCGGGGTGCCCGCGGACACGGACTCCCCGAGGGCGTCCGCCGTCGTTCCGGGCGCCCCGTCCTCGTCATCCATGATCTCTCCGGTCGCCGTGTTCACGGCGGGTGCGGCCGGGGCGGCCCCGGCCAGGGCCACGGCGACCGTCTCGGCCGTCTTGCGGCCTATGCCGGGCACCTCGCAGATCTGGTCGATCGTCGCCGACCGCAGCTTCTTCACCGAACCGAAGTGCTTGATCAGCGCCTGTTTGCGGGTCTCCCCCAGGCCGGGCACGTCGTCCAGCGGGCTGGAACGGAAGCGCTTGGCCCGCTTGGTGCGCTGATAGGTGATGGCGAAGCGGTGCGCCTCGTCACGGACCCGCTGGAGCAGGTACAGCCCCTCGCTGGTGCGGGGCAGGACGACCGGGTCGTCCTCGCGGGGCACCCAGACCTCCTCCAGCCGCTTGGCGAGGCCGCAGACGGCGATGTCGTCGATGCCCAGTTCGTCCAGGGCTCGCTGGGCGGCCGCGACCTGCGGCTGACCGCCGTCCACCACGACGAGCTGGGGCGGGTAGGCGAAGCGCTTGGGGCGGCCGTCGTCGTCCTTGAGGGCGGGTCCGTCGGTGAGGGCCCGGCCGTCGGCGCCCTGCTCGGCCGCGTACGGCTCGGCCGCCGGCCCCGGGCCGTCGCCGGTGTCCGTCCCGTCCACGCCGTCGGCCCACTCGCCGGTCTTCTCCTTCTCGGCGAGGTAGCGGCGGAAGCGGCGGTTGATGACCTCGTGCATGGAACGGACGTCGTCCTGTCCCCTGAAGCCCTTGATCTGGAACCGCCGGTATTCGCTCTTCCGGGCGAGCCCGTCCTCGAAGACGACCATGGAGGCCACGACGTCGTCGCCCTGGAGGTGCGAGATGTCGTAGCACTCGATCCTGAGCGGGGCGCTGTCGAGGTCGAGGGCCTCGGCGATCTCCTCCAGGGCTCGCGAGCGGGTCGTCAGGTCGGAGGCCCGCTTGGTCTTGTGCAGGACGAGCGCCTGCTGGGCGTTGCGCTGGACGGTCTCCATCAGCGCCTTCTTGTCGCCGCGCTGCGGGATGCGCAGCGACACGCCGGAGCCCCGCCGGTCGGTCAGCCACTGCTGCACGGGTTCGACCGGGTCGGGCAGGGCGGGGACCAGGACCTCCTTGGGGACGGCGTCCCCGCTCTCCTCCCCGTACAGCTGCTGGAGGGCGTGTTCGACGAGGGCGCCGGTGGTGATCTCCTCGACCTTGTCGGTGACCCAGCCGCGCTGGCCGCGCACGCGTCCGCCGCGCACGTGGAAGATCTGCACGGCCGCTTCCAGCTCGTCCTCGGCGACCGCGATCAGGTCGGCGTCGGTGGCGTCGGCGAGGACGACCGCGCTCTTCTCCATGGCCTTCTTCAGGGCGCCGATGTCGTCGCGCAGGCGGGCCGCCCGCTCGTACTCCATGTCCTCGGCGGCCTCGCCCATCTGCCGCTCCAGACGGCGCAGGTAGGTGCCCGTGCGCCCGGCCATGAAGTCGCAGAACTCGTCGGCGAGCTCCCGGTGGTCCTCGGGCGAGATCCGCTCCACGCACGGGGCGGAGCACTTGCCGATGTAGCCGAGCAGGCAGGGGCGGCCGGTGCGGGCGGCGTTCCTGAACACGCCTGCGGAGCAGGTGCGCACCGGGAAGACGCGCAGCAGCAGGTCGACCGTGTCGCGGATCGCCCAGGCGTGGCCGTAGGGCCCGAAGTAGCGCACGCCCTTCTTCTTCTGGCCGCGCATGACCTGGACGCGGGGGAATTCCTCGTTCATCGTCACCGCGAGGTACGGGTAGCTCTTGTCGTCGCGGTACTTGACGTTGAACCGGGGGTCGTACTCCTTGATCCAGGAGTACTCCAGCTGGAGCGCCTCGACCTCCGTGGACACCACCGTCCACTCCACGGACGCGGCCGTGGTGACCATGGTGCGGGTGCGGGGGTGGAGGTTCGCCAGGTCCTGGAAGTAGTTCGCCAGGCGCTGGCGCAGGCTCTTCGCCTTTCCGACGTAGATCACCCGGCGGTGCTCGTCTCGGAACCTGTACACCCCCGGGGAGTCCGGGATCTCTCCCGGCCTGGGGCGGTAGCTGGAGGGGTCGGCCATGACTCACACCCTACTGGCGGGGACCGACACCGCGGCGGGGCTGTGGACGACGGGCCGGGGCGCCTGTGGACAACGGGCCGGGGCGCCTGTGGACAGGCCGGCGCGGGGTGTCCGCGGACGACGTGGCGGGTGCCCGGGGCGGCTGGGAGCAGCCGGGGAGCAGGGCCGCGGGGACACCCGGAGAGGACGGTACGGGACCGGTCGGTCACCCCCTGTGCCGCCGGGACGCCCCGGCCCGTGCGTTCTCGGCCAGGACACGTGCCGGCGGGCCTTCAGGTGTTGTCGGGACTAGGTCAACACGCTTCAATGCGGAGGGACTCGGGGCCCTGAAGCGCGGCGCACGGATGTGGAGACCTCTGCGCCGGCGAGCGGGGGGCGGCCCCGGCCGGTCCGCGCGAACGGTCTGACCAGCCGTCGCGAACTTCACAGAAAGGCCCCTGCATGCCGCACGCCACACAGCACGCGGAGTTCGCCACCGCGGAACTCGACTCGGCCCTGCGCGGTGGCCCCTTCCACGTCGCCCTGCGCGCCGCGATCGCCGCACGCGGACTGCCGCTGCAGCGCGTGCAGCACCACCTGTCGCGGCACGGGGTGCGGGTGGGCGTCACGAGTCTGAGCTACTGGCAGCAGGGCGCCCGGCGCCCGCAGCGTCCCGAGTCGCTGCGGGCCGTGCGGGCCCTGGAGGAGATACTGCGGCTGCCGGAGGAGTCGCTGATCCGCCTGCTCGCCGACGCCGACGAGGAGCCTGCGAGCCGTCGGCCCACAGGCCGCACCTACCGCGCCCATCTGGAGGCCTCGGACGTCCTGGACCGGTTGCTGGCCGAGCTGGACCGGCCGCCGGCGGACGGCGGGGTGCACACCCTCGGGCACCACGAGCGGGTCAGGGTCGGGCCCCGCCGTGAGCTGGCGGAGCGCGAGTCGCACCACATCGTCCGCGCCCACCACGACGGCGTCGACCGTTTCGTGGCCGTCCACTACGGCGACCCGGGCTGCGTACCGGCGCGGATGGCCGTCCACGCGCTGGAGAACTGCCGCACCGGGCGGGTCCGCACCCATCACGACACGGGCGTGCTCGTGGCCGAGCTGCTCTTCGACACTCGGCTGCGCACCGGGGACACGTATCTCTTCCGGTACGGCGTCGAGGACGGCACGGCGGGTGCGTCGCGGGAGTACGTCCGCGGTTTCGACGCCGCGGGCGGGCAGTACGCGCTCCAGGTGTGCTTCGACGCCGCGGCCGTGCCGGTGCGCTGCCACCGCTTCACGCAGCACTCCCCGGCGGCGCCGCGCAGCGGCCGGCACGAGCTGGCCCTGAGCGGGCGGCACCGCTCGGTGCACCTCGTGGAGCCGCGGGTGCGGTCGGGGATGCTGGGGATCGGGTGGGACTGGGAGTGAGGGAGCAGGGCACCGCCGACCGGGCGGCTCCGGCGCGGGACGGCGACTCCGGAACGCTCCGGTCGGGCCCCGGGCTCACGTCAGTGAGGGCGGAGGCTCGCCTCAGGTGCCGGGGCTCGCGACGATGCGGCCCTGCTTCACCTCGACGGGCAGTTCGATGAGCGGCGTGGTCGCCGGGGCGTGCAGCACCTCGCCGGTGCGGGCGTCGAACTCGCTGCCGTGACAGGGACAGACCAGCTTCGTCCCCTCCAGCTTCTTGATGGGGCACCCCGCGTGCGTGCAGACCGTGCTGAACGCCTTCAGAGAGCCGTCCCCGGCCCGGCTGACCACGACGTTCGCGTCGCGGTACAACTTGGTCGCGCCCTTCGTCACCTCGCCGTCCGCACCCAGCTCGACGGGCTCGGCGGGCCTGGCCGGGGCGGCGCCGTCGTCGCCCGGTGAGCAGGCGGACGCACCGAGTCCCGCGACGGGCGTGAGGACCGCCGCCGAGCGCAGGACGGTACGACGGCTCGGGACGGTACGGCCGGACATGAGGTCTCCACTGGTCGGGGGGGGCGTGCAGGGGTGACGATATCGGGCGATCCGGGCCGCCCCCGGACCGGGTGCGGCGGGCGCGCTGTCCGGGCGGCCGCGGGCGTGCTGCCGGGGCGCGCTGGCTGGGGCGCCTGCGCGTAAACGTTTGCGCAAGCGTTTACGCGCCTACGTCGGATGGGATACGGTCCCGGCCGGTGCAGCACGCAGGGGGCAGTGGGCCGAAGCCGCGGCCGTGAGCGAAGGGGGTGGGCCGGTGCCGACCATGGCTGATGTGGCACGGAGCGCCGGGGTCTCCGTGGCGACCGTCTCGCACGTGCTCAACGACACCCGGCCCGTGCTCCCCCGCACCCGCCGGGCCGTGCTGGACGCCGTCGAGGAGCTGGGCTACACCCCGAACACCCTTGCCCGTTCCCTGGTGACCTCACGGACCCGTTCCATCGGGCTGGCGGTGTCGGCGATCAGCAACCCGTACTTCACGGAGATCCTCCAGGGCGTCGAGGCGAGCGCCCTGGAACACGGCTACGGCCTGCTGATCGCCGACCCGCACGACGATCCCGCGCACGAGCGCAAGGTCGTGCAGCTGCTGCACGAGCGGCGCGTGGACGGCATGATCGTCGCCCCCTCGGCCGAGCCGCGCGACCTCGTCGGCTACCTCGCGCGCCACCGGGTGCCGGCCGTGTTCCTCGACCGGGTCGTCGGCGCGCCGCAGGACACGGACGCCCTGCCCTTCGACCAGGTCTGCGCCGAGAGCGCCGGGCCGACGGCCCTCCTGGTCGGCCACCTCGCCGGGCTCGGCCACCGGCGGATCGGCCTGGTCGCGGGCCGGCCGGGGCTCAGCACCACGAGCGAGCGGATCACCGGGTACCGGCACGGGCTCGCCGCGGCGGGGCTGCCCTTCGACGAACGGCTGCTGGTCCACGGCGACTCCGAGGCGGCCGGCGGCGAACGGGCCGCGGCGGAGCTGCTGTCCCTGGCGGTGCCGCCCACCGCGCTGGTCACCGCGAACAACGCGATGACCATCGGCGCCCTGCGCGCCCTGCGGACCCGGGACCTGTCCGTGCCCGGCGACCTCGCCCTCTGCTGCTTCGACGACTTCGCCTGGGCCGACCTGTTCGCTCCCCGGCTCACCGCCGTCGCCCAGCCCAGCAGGGACATCGGCGCGCAGGCCGTCCAGTTGCTGCTGGAGCGCCTCGCCGCGCCGGACCGGCCCGCTCGGACCGTGCGCCTGCCCTGCACCTACGTCCACCGCACGTCGTGCGGCTGCCCCGAGCAAACCGTCAAGGCCCACGAAAGGACCCTCCCGTGATCGTCGTCGCCGGTGAGGCACTGATCGACCTGGTACCGCAGGGCACGGGTGCCCTCGCCGCGCTGCGCCCGGCGCTCGGCGGCGGCCCGTACAACACGGCGGTCGCCCTGGGCCGCCTCGGTTCCCCCACCGCGTTCTGCTCCCGGGTGTCCCGCGACGCCTTCGGTGAGGCGCTCCTCGGCAGGCTGGAGGAGACCGGCGTGGATGTCTCTCCGGTGCAGCGCGGGCCGGAGCCGACCACGCTCGCGGTGGCCTCGCTCGACGCGGACGGCTCGGCGGCGTACTCCTTCTACGTGGACGGCACGGCGGACCGGCTGTTCACCGTGCCGGCCGGGCTGCCGCCGGGCACTCGGGCGGTCTCCTTCGGGACCTGCTCCCTGGTGCTCGAACCGGGTGCGAGCGCGTACGAGGCGCTGCTGCACGAGACGGCCGCGCAGGGCGTGTTCACGGCACTGGACCCGAACATCCGGGCGGGGCTGATCCCCGACCCGGACGCCTACCGGACCCGGTTCTGGAGCTGGCTGCCGTCGGTGTCCCTGCTGAAGCTGTCCGCCGAGGACGCCGAGTGGCTCGGCGGCACGCCGCGGGAGTGGCTCGCGGCGGGCCCGGCGGCGGTGGTGGTCACCCGGGGCGGTGCGGGGCTGACGGCGTACACCCGTGACGGGGGCGAGTACACGGTGCCGGGCGAGCGGGTCGAAGTGGTCGACACGATCGGCGCGGGCGACACGGTGAACGCCGCGCTGCTGCACGGTCTCGCGGCCCGCGACACGCTCGACGCGGCGGCCGTTGCCGCGCTGGGGCGGGAGGGCTGGACGGGACTGCTGGGCTTCGCCGCGCGCGCGGCGGCGGTCACGTGCTCGCGCGCGGGCGCGGAGCCGCCGTACGCGCACGAGGTGCAGGCCTGACGCGCGCCGCTGCTGCTGTTGCCGTTGCTGCCTGTGGTTGCCGTACGGCGGGGTGCCGGGGCCCACGGGTTCGATCGTCCGCGGGCCCCGGCACCCCAATTCCACGAGGCGTCGTCGCTCAGGCCTTGCTCGTCCGCGTCGCCTTCTTCGCGGCGGGCTTGGCTGCCTTCTTGGCCGCCGCCCTGGCCGTCTTGGCGGCGGTCGCCTTGACCTCCGTCTTCTTGACGGCGGTCTTCTTCGCCGCCTTGCGCGGGGACCGCACCGAGGCCGCGTCGCTGACCCGGTCGGCGCCGAGGACGTCCCGCAGGAACTTGCCGGTGTGGCTGGCGGGGACCCCGGCGACCTGTTCCGGCGTGCCCTCGGCGACCACCAGGCCACCGCCGGCCCCGCCCTCGGGCCCCATGTCGACGACCCAGTCGGCGGTCTTGATCACGTCGAGGTTGTGCTCGATGACGATGACCGTGTTGCCCTTGTCCACCAGTCCGGCGAGGACCGTCAGCAGCTTGCTGATGTCCTCGAAGTGCAGGCCGGTGGTCGGCTCGTCCAGGACGTAGACCGTGCGGCCGGTGGAGCGGCGCTGCAGTTCGCTGGCGAGCTTGACGCGCTGGGCCTCGCCGCCGGACAGGGTGGTCGCGGACTGACCGAGCCGGACGTAGCCGAGGCCGACGTCCTTCAGGGTCTTCATGTGCCGGGAGATCGCGGGGACGGCCTCGAAGAAGTCGGTCGCCTCCTCGATCGGCATGTCCAGGACGTCGGCGATGGACTTACCCTTGTAGTGGACCTCCAGGGTCTCCCGGTTGTACCGGGCGCCGTGGCAGACCTCGCACGGGACGTAGACGTCCGGGAGGAAGTTCATCTCGATCTTGATGGTGCCGTCGCCCGCGCAGTTCTCGCAGCGGCCGCCCTTGACGTTGAAGGAGAAGCGGCCGGGCAGGTAGCCGCGGACCTTCGCCTCCGTCGTCTCGGCGAACAGCTTGCGGACGTGGTCGAAGACACCGGTGTACGTCGCCGGGTTGGACCGCGGGGTGCGGCCGATGGGCGACTGGTCGACGTGGACGACCTTGTCGACGAGGTCGTCGCCGTCCACGCGGGTGTGCCGGCCCGGGACGTTCCTCGCGCCGTTCAGCTCGCGGGCGAGGTGGGTGTAGAGGATGTCGTTGACCAGCGTCGACTTGCCGGACCCCGAGACGCCGGTGACGGCCGTGAAGACGCCCAGCGGGAAGGACACGTCGATGTCCTGGAGGTTGTTCTCCCGGGCGCCGTGCACGGTGAGCTGCCGGGACGGATCGTGCGGTCGCCGGATGTCGGGCAGCGGGATGGCCTTCCTGCCGGACAGGTACAGGCCGGTCTGCGACTCGGTGTTGTCCAGCAGCTCCTTGAGGGAGCCGCTGTGCACGACCTTGCCGCCGTGCTCACCCGCGCCGGGGCCGATGTCGACGATCCAGTCGGCGACCTTGATGGTGTCCTCGTCGTGCTCGACGACGATGAGTGTGTTGCCCATGTCGCGCAGGCGGACGAGGGTCTCGATCAGCCGGTGGTTGTCGCGCTGGTGCAGGCCGATGGACGGCTCGTCGAGGACGTAGAGCACGCCGACAAGTCCGGAGCCGATCTGGGTGGCCAGGCGGATGCGCTGGGCCTCGCCGCCGGACAGGGTGCCGGCCGCGCGGTTGAGCGAGAGGTAGTCGAGGCCCACGTCGACCAGGAAGCGCAGCCGTTCGTTGACCTCCTTCAGCACGCGCTCGGCGATCTTCTTGTCGCGGGCGTTGAGCTTCAGCTCGCCCAGGAAGTCCGCGCAGTCGCTGATGGACATCGCCGAGACCTCGGCGATCGACCTGCCCATGACGGTGACCGCGAGGACGAGGGGCTTGAGGCGGGTGCCCTCGCAGGTGGGGCACGGCACCTCGCGCATGTAGCCCTCGAAGCGCTCGCGGCTGGCGTCGCTCTCGGCCTCGCTGTGCCGGCGCTTGACGAAGGGGATCGCACCCTCGAAGGCCGTGGTGTACCGGCGCTCGCGCCCGTACCGGTTGCGGTAGCGGACCTCGACCTGGGTCTTGTGGCCGTTCAGCAGGGCCTTGCGGGCGCGCAGCGGCAGGCCCGCGAAGGGGATGTCCGTGCGGAAGCCGAGCGCGTCCGCGAGGGCGCCGATGAGGCGGCCGAAGTAGTCCTTGGTGTGCCCGTGCGACCAGGGGTGGATGGCGCCCTCGTCGAGGGACTTGTCCTCGTCGGGGACGATCAGCTCCGGGTCGACCTCCATGCGGGTGCCGATGCCGGAGCAGTCGGGGCAGGCGCCGAAGGGCGAGTTGAAGGAGAAGGAGCGGGGCTCCAGCTCCTCGAAGGACAGGTCGTCGTACGGGCAGTACAGGTGCTCCGAGTACATGCGCTCGCGCTCGGGGTCGTCCTCGGGGAGGTCGACGAAGTCGAGCACGACCATGCCGCCGGAGAGGCCGAGCGCGGTCTCGACGGAGTCGGTGAGGCGCCGCTTGGCGGAGTCCTTGACGGTGAGGCGGTCGACGACCACCTCGATGGTGTGCTTCTCCTGCTTCTTGAGCGTGGGCGGGTTGGAGAGCTGAACGGTCTCGCCGTCCACCCGCGCGCGGGAGTACCCCTTGGTCTGGAGGTCGGAGAACAGGTCGACGAACTCGCCCTTGCGCTCGCGGACCAGCGGCGACAGCACCTGGAAGCGGCTGCCCTCCGGCAGCTCCAGGACCTTGTCCACGATGGCCTGCGGGGACTGGCGCGAGATCGGCCGGCCGCACTCGGGGCAGTGCGGCTTGCCGATGCGGGCGAAGAGCAGGCGCAGGTAGTCGTAGACCTCGGTGATGGTGCCGACCGTGGAGCGCGGGTTGCGCGAGGTCGACTTCTGGTCGATGGAGACCGCCGGGGACAGGCCCTCGATGAAGTCGACGTCGGGCTTGTCCATCTGGCCGAGGAACTGCCGGGCGTAGGAGGAGAGCGACTCCACGTAGCGCCGCTGGCCCTCGGCGAAGATGGTGTCGAAGGCCAGGGAGGACTTGCCCGACCCGGACAGGCCCGTGAAGACGATGAGCGAGTCGCGTGGCAGGTCGAGCGAGACGTTCTTCAGGTTGTGCTCGCGCGCGCCACGGACGATGAGACGGTCGGCCACGCCGGTCCGCACCTTTCTTGAGAGAAGTGACAGGGGCGGGGCCCCCGTCTTCCTCAGACTAGGGGGAGCCACTGACAACGCCGGTCGGATTCACCGGTTGCCAACAAACCCCGGCTTCCCAGCATGCCCGACGCCGCCCCCGACCATATAGCACGTGCATTCGAATCGAAGGGGTCGTTCACAACCTTCACCCGAAGGTGTGGCGGGTCTAGGGTCAGCGGCATGATTGATCACGCTCATGACCTGGCGTCTGTCCGAGACGCGACCGAGCGGCTGCTCACCGCGGTCGGGAAACTGGACAACGCGTCCGTGACGGAGTCGTCACGGCTTCCCGGCTGGAGCCGCGGCCACGTCCTGGCCCACCTGGCCCGCAACGCCGACGCTCTCGTGAACGTTCTCGAAGGCCGCCCCATGTACGTCAGCGGCGAGGCCCGGGACGCCGACATCGAGCGGGACGCCCCGCGCCTGCTCGAAGCCCAGCTCACCGACGTGCGCGAAAGCGCGGCGCGGTTCCAGGAGACGGGAGCGGTGCCCGCGGACTGGTCGCGCACGGTGACTCTGCGCAACGGCGTCACCGACACCGCCGCCCGTGTCCCGTTCCGGCGCTGGATCGAGGTCGAGCTGCATCACGTGGACCTGGGCATCGGGTACGAGCTGGAGGACCTGCCGGCGGACTTCACCGAGCGGGAGAACGAGTTCCTGGCCGCCCGTTTCGCCGGGCACCCGGACGTGCCGCCCACCCGGCTGACGGACGGCACGCGCGCGTGGCGCACGGGACGGGAGGCCGACGCCCCCGAGGTGACCGTCACCGGCGCCCCGGCCGATCTGCTCGGCTGGCTCGCCGGCCGCCGTGCGGGCACCGCGCTCACGGTGGAGGGCGGCCCGCTGCCGGCGCTGCCGCCGCTGTAGGCACCGGGGAGCCGGTCCGAGCGACACCGCCGCGGACTAGGCTGGCCGTCATGACGTACAGCGGAGAGGTGACGGTCGGCGGGCCCGCCGACGTGCACGAGCTCAAGGACCTGATGATCACCAAGGTCGCGGTCGGCCCGATGAACAACAACGCCTACCTGCTGCGTTGCCGGGCCACCGACGAGCAGCTGCTGATCGACGCCGCGAACGACGCGCACACCCTGCTCGGCACGATCGGTGACGACGGCATCGGGTCCGTCGTCACCACCCACCGGCACGGCGACCACTGGCAGGCGCTGGCCGAGGTCGTCGCCGCGACCGGCGCCCGCACGTACGCGGGCCGGCACGACGCCGAGGGCATCCCGGTGCCGACCGACGTCGCGGTCGACGACGGCGACACGATCCGGGTGGGAGAGGTGGAACTCACCGCACGCCACGTGGTGGGGCACACGCCGGGCTCCATCGTCCTCGTCTACGACGACCCCCACGGGCATCCCCACGTGTTCACCGGGGACTGCCTCTTCCCGGGGGGCGTGGGCAACACCTTCAAGGATGCGGAGGCGTTCGCGAGCCTGATCCACGACGTGGAGACCAAGGTCTTCGACGTGCTCCCGGACGAGACGTGGGTCTACCCCGGGCACGGTGACGACACGACGCTCGGCGCGGAACGACCGCACCTGCCGGAGTGGCACGCACGCGGCTGGTGAGCGCCGGGCGCGCGCCGCGTACGCCGGGCGGACCTGCCCGCCCGGCGCCCGGAGCGCGCCGTACGCGCCCCGTGTGAAGCCTTCGCACACACCGACGAGCCGTGCACGCTCCCGCCGGGCAGGTGGGCGCGGTCGACTGGAGGCAGCCCCGCGCGGGGTGACGTCACCCGCGCGGCACGGGCCGCCGGCCTCCCCATCCCCGCCCCCGGCCGGCGGCCCGGCGGTTCAGGCCTGCGCCCGTCCCGTCCCGGCCAGCGCCGCGATCCGCTCCACCCCGAACGCGTACCCCTGCACACCGCACCCCGCGACGACCCCGTCGGCGCGCTGCGAGACGTAGGAGTGGTGCCGGAACGGTTCACGGCGGTGGATGTTGGAGATGTGGACCTCCACCACAGGCAGCCCGTCGCAGGTGTTGAGCGCGTCCAGGATCGCGACGGACGTGTGCGAGTACGCGGCCGGGTTGATCACGATCCCGCAGTGGTGCAGCCGGGCCTCGTGGATCCAGTCGACCAGTTCGCCCTCGTGGTTGGACTGCCGGAAGTCCACTGTGCCCCCGTGCGCAGCCGCCGCCTTCACGCACAGGGCCTCGACGTCGGCGAGGGTCTCGGAACCGTAGATCTCCGGCTGCCGCTGACCGAGCAGGTTCAGGTTGGGCCCGTTGAGGATCAAGATCGGGGCGTCGGCCAGGGTGCGGGTCACGGTTCCTCCGGTCCGTCGGGGTGCGACGGCACGGGGGCGGGCGTCGCTCGGCCCCGGTTCTATCACGGTGACGTACTGACTCGTCCGTGAGCACCGCTGTGCGGCCGCGCGCCGGGGGCGGGGAGTCGGCCACCGCAGTCGGGCGAGCAGCACCATGTGCGTGGAGCTGAGGCCGAACAGAAGCCGCGAGGACGATGGTCAGCAGCGCGACGACCGGGCCGGGCAGGTCGCGACCTCAGGTGAGGATCAGGAGCATGAACGCGCCCGTGGGCGTGAAGGTCGTCCACTGCGGGCACCGGGCCCTGTGCTCCGGCTCTGCCCGCCGCTTCCGGCACCGGCGGGAGCGGCGGGCGGCTTCGTGCCGCCCGCCGCTCGCCGCTCCGGTGCCGGGTCCGGGTCCGGTGCCGGGTCCGGGTCCGAAGGGGAGCGTCTGGGGTCAGGCCTCGACGCTGTCCTTCGAGGCGTCGTCGCTGCCGGCGGACGCTTCGGCCGCGGCCTGCTTCTTGGAGGCCCGGAGGCTGGTGATCGTGGTGATGATCAGCACGGAGCAGATCACGCCGAGCGAGACCGGGATGCTGATCTCGGGCACGTGCACGCCGGACTCGTGCAGGGCGTGCATCACCAGCTTGACGCCGATGAAGCCGAGGATCACGGACAGGCCGTAGGACAGGTGGACCAGCTTCTTCAGCAGACCGCCGATGAGGAAGTACAGCTGCCGCAGCCCCATCAGGGCGAACGCGTTGGCCGTGAACACGATGTACGGGTCCTGGGTCAGGCCGAAGATCGCCGGGATGGAGTCGAGTGCGAAGAGGACGTCGGTGGTGCCGATGGCGAGCATCACGACCAGCATCGGGGTCATGACCCGCTTGCCGTTCTCCTCGATCCACAGCTTGGTGCCGTGGTACCGGTCGGCGACGCCGAAGCGGCGCTCGGCCGCCTTGAGCAGCTTGTTCTCCTCGAACTCCTCGTCCTCCTCGTCGGCCCGGGCCTCCTGGACGAGCTTCCAGGCGGTCCAGACGAGGAAGGCGCCGAAGATGTAGAAGACCCACGCGAAGCTGGCGAGGATCGCGGCGCCGGCGGCGATGAAGATCGCCCTCAGGACCAGGGCTATGAGGACACCGATGAGGAGCACACGCTGCTGGTACTGCGAGGGCACCGCGAACTTCGCCATGATCAGGACGAAGACGAAGAGGTTGTCCACGCTGAGGGACTTCTCGGTGATGAAGCCCGCGAAGAACTCACCGGCGGGCTGTCCGCCGCCGAAGAACAGCAGGCCGAGCCCGAAGAGTCCGGCCAGGGCGATCCAGACGCCGGTCCAGATGCCGGCTTCCTTGATCGACACGTCGTGCGGCTTGCGGCCGATGAAGAAATCGACCGAGATCAGGGCGGCTAGGCCCACGATGGTCAGGACCCACAGGGTCACCGAAACTTCCACTACGCCTCCGGCAGTACGTCACACGGCAGATGTCAGCGTCGTCGCTGCCGGAGGTCTCTTCCACCCCGGGTGCCGGGACGCGTGAACACGTCCGGAACCTCACGGGCCGACGCCCCGGGATCTGGCCTGATCCGTATTGACGGGTACGCCGCAGCAGGCAGGGAGTACTCCCCTCCGTACGGACGACAGTACCCCAATCACCAAGAGAAGGTAAAGAGATTCGCAAATTAAGCTCAAAAGGCCAGCTCGGGAACGGTCACCGGCCCCAGGAACGGCGGGCGGCGGCGACCTGAGCGAGCACCTGCTGCAGCACCTGGCTGCCGGACGGCACGACTGGGGGCTCGTACGTCCACGCGTGCCCGACCCACGGGTCGGCGAGGTGGTCCTCGGGCACCGGGGTGAGCCGCAGCAGCGAGCGCCACAGCGGGTCGAGCAGCGGCCCGTACCCGGCGGAGTCCTCCCGGTCGGCGACCATCATCAGGTGGACCCCGACGGCCGGCCCCTCGTCGGCGAGGTAGCGCAGCTGGTTCACCGCCCGGTCGTCGAAGCCGTGCGGGAAGTCGTTGACGATCAGGAGCTGCTGGGAGGTGTCGAGACCGGGCGGAAGCGCGTCGGGAGCGCCGCCGCGCAGGGCCATCTGCACCAGGTCGACGCGCTCGGTCAGGCGGCCCAGGACGTCCGCCGTCCCCGCGGCGCCCAGCGCGGGCGGCGCCGAGAGGACCCCGGTCTGCACCAGGGGCGCCAGCGCCTCGGTCCCTGCCCCGGCCGGATCGATGACGTGCACGGTGAACTCGCCCGCCGGATAGACGGCCAGCAGCCGGGCCGCATGTGCGACCGCCGTCCGAAGGCCCAGGCCCCGCATCTCGTGGGAGTCGGTGACCGCACCGTCGGCGGAGGCGGAGCGTCCGCTGTCGATCCACAGTCCCCGCTCCAGCGGCAGCCGGACCAGCATCGGGATGCGGATCCGGTCCGCCTCGGGCAGGTGGAGGTCGCCCAGCCGCACGGCCATCGGGATCTCCATGGGGACGCGGTACCCGTGCCAGACCGGGTTGTCCCAGCGGGCGTAGGCCGCGGGCAGGGCGGGCTCGACGACCTCGGCCTCCGCGACGAGCTGGGCGACGTCCCGGTCCAGGGCCTCCCTGGCCTGGGACACCAACCGGCCGTACCGGGTCCGTGCCGCCTCCCGGGCGGCGTCGCCCTGCCCGCCGATCCGGGTGCGGGGGTCGGACAGGGCCTGGTCCAGCTCCTTCTCCCTGCGAGAGTCGGCGAAGTCGACGGCGCTGCGGTACGCGGCCGTGGTGCGGGCCAGGTCCTCGAACATGCCCCACACCTGGTTGTAGAGCCGCTCCTCCATGGACCAGCCGGTGGCGTCTCCGGCTACGGGACGGGCGGGCTGCCCCGGTTCTGCCGGGGGCGCGGACGGCGCGGGCGGGGGTGGTGCCGCGCTCTGCCGGCGCGGGTGGCTGTAGTCGACGGGTCCGCCGGCGGGGGCGGGGTCGTCCGGACCTCCCGGGTACGGGTGCGGGGCGCCGTGCTGCCCCGGTCCGTCGGCCGGCTGCGGGCCCGAGGCGCCCTCGGTGTCGTACGGCGACGCGGCCGGCACGGGCCCGGCGGCGGCCTGCGGCGCGGCGCCGCGGTCGGGACGGTGGGCCGGGGCGGCGGCCTGCGGGGAGCGGTCGCCCTCCGCCGTGCGCGCCGGCGGCGCCGGTACGGACCGGGCCAGCCCGCGCGCCACCGCCTCGTGGATGCTCCCGGCGAGCCGGTCGGCCTCCGGCAGCTTCTGGTCGGTGAACAGTTCGGCGAGTCCGCCCGCGTAGCCCTGGCCGACGGCCCGCACCTTCCAGGCGCCGTGTCTCCGGTAGAGCTCCAGCGCGACGACTGCGGACTCGCTCTCCAGTCCGGTGAGGGTGTAGCTGGCGACCTCTTCGCCGTCGAGACCCGTCACCGCGACGAACGGCGCGGCGACGGCCCCGAAGCGGGCCGGGCCCCGGCCGCCGACGGGCAGGGCGAGGAGCACGCTGACACGGTGTACGGCGTCGGGCACGGCGTCCAGGTCCGCGGCGAGGCGGTGGGCGGCGGCGGCCTGCCGGGAGACCTCGAGCCCCGGCAGTACGGGGGCGCCCGGGTGCGCCACCCGTTCGACGCCGTGGACGGTGCCGTTCTCGTCGCCGAGCGTGGCTGCGGCCACGACCGGTGTGCCGGCCGAGACCCGGATCTCGAGGCGGGCTCTGGGAAGCGGGTGGTTCTGTCCCCGCGTCAGCTCGGCCGTCATCGCCTGTCCCCCTGTGTCAGTCGTGCGGCGCCGCGAAGTGTCGTGCGGCGTCCGGCGGCCCCGCGGGCGGGACCGGCCGTTGGTGTCGGGCCGCGGGCCCCGGGGCCTGTCCGGCGGATCAGGCCGCAGGAGAGCCACGGAATCTCGTCGATGCAGGTGAGCGAAGTCCGGTGTGTCCGGCCCCGGGTGTGTCCAGCCGCAGGGCGGAGAGGGCGTCGGCGCGGAGCGTCGTCCGTCGCCGACGACGCCCGCGCCGGCGGACCCTAGAGGACCGGCAGGATCGCCGGCATCAGGTCCTGGAAGGTGCGGCCGTTGGCCGGGGTGCCGATGGCGGTCATCGACCAGCCCTGGCCGGCCCGGTGCACCTTGGCCATGATCTGTGCCGTGAAGGCACCGCCGCCGGCCAGCGTGTAGCGGGCGAGTTCCTGGCCGTTGGTCTCGTCGACGAGGCGGCAGAACGCGTTCTGCACCTCCTGGAAGGTCTGGCCGGTGAAGGAGTTCACCGTGAAGACGATCTGGTCGATGTGGACCGGGACACGCTGCAGGTCGACGAGGATCGCTTCGTCGTCGCCGCCCTGGCCGACACCGCCGACGAGGTTGTCCCCGGTGTGCCGCACCGAGCCGTCGTCGCTCACCAGGTGGCGGAAGAAGACGCCGTCGACCGGCTGCTTGTCCGCGAAGAGCACCGCGGAGGCGTCCAGGTCGATCTCCCGGGTGCGCGAACCGAACAGGCCGCGCCGGGGAGCCGCCTGCCAGCCGAGACCCATGCGCACCGACGTCAGGCTGCCGCCGTCGTTCTTCTGCAGACTGATGGCCTGACCCTTGGTCATGTTGACGGTCACGCGCTGATCCCCTCTCGAGCTGTCCCCTGTTGCCGCGGTCCCCGCGGTTGACCTGAACCCTACGCAGGGGCACTGACGGTGCCCCACCCCGGTCCGCGCTTTGTGTCGGTCTTGCAACACAGCGCGTGCCCCGGACGGGCCGTCAGGCCAGGCCCGCCTCCTTCATCTGACGCAGTTCCTTCTTCATCTCGGAGACCTCGTCGCGCAGCCGCGCCGCGATCTCGAACTGGAGGTCGGCGGCGGCCGCCCGCATGCGGTTGGTCAGGTCCTCGATCTGCCCTGCCAGCTCCGCTGCGGGACGGTCGGTCGGCACCGTCTCCTCGGCCCTGCCCCGGCCCTTCCCCCTGCTCCCGGCCCTGGCCGGCTCGGCGTCGGCCGTCGCCCGGCCGCCGAGGGCGGGCACGGGGGCCTTGGCGCCCTTGCCCTCCTTCACCTGGCGGTAGCCGGAGCCGAGCAGCTGCTCGGTGTCGACGTCCTCGCGGGCGATCTGCGCGACGATGTCGTTGATCTTCTTGCGCAGCGGCTGCGGGTCGATGCCGTTCGCCTCGTTGAACGCGATCTGCTTCTCGCGGCGGCGGTTGGTCTCGTCGATCGCCTTCTCCATCGCCGGCGTGATCTTGTCGGCGTACATGTGGACCTGGCCGGAGACGTTGCGCGCCGCGCGGCCGATGGTCTGGATCAGGGAGGTGCCGGAGCGCAGGAAGCCCTCCTTGTCGGCGTCGAGGATCGCCACCAGGGAGACCTCGGGCAGGTCGAGGCCCTCACGCAGCAGGTTGATGCCGACCAGGACGTCGTACTCACCGGCGCGCAGCTCGCGCAGCAGCTCGACGCGGCGGAGGGTGTCGACGTCGCTGTGCAGGTAGCGGACCTGGATGCCGAGCTCCAGGAAGTAGTCGGTGAGGTCCTCGGCCATCTTCTTGGTGAGGGTGGTGACCAGGACGCGCTCGTCCTTCTCGGTGCGGGTGCGGATCTCGTGCACCAGGTCGTCGATCTGGCCCTCGGTGGGCTTGACGACGACCTCCGGGTCGACGAGGCCGGTGGGGCGGATGATCTGCTCGACCGCGCCGTCGGAACGGGAGAGCTCGTAGGCCCCCGGGGTGGCGGACAGGTACACGGTCTGTCCGATGCGCTCCTGGAACTCCTCCCACTTCAGCGGGCGGTTGTCGAGCGCGGAGGGCAGCCGGAAGCCGTGGTCGACCAGGGTGCGCTTGCGGGAGGCGTCGCCCTCGTACATGGCGCCGATCTGCGGCACCGTGACGTGCGACTCGTCGATGACCAGCAGGAAGTCGTCCGGGAAGTAGTCGAGCAGGGTGTTCGGCGGGGAACCGGGCGAGCGGCCGTCGAAGTGCATCGAGTAGTTCTCCACGCCGGAGCAGGAGCCGATCTGGCGGAGCATCTCGATGTCGTACGTCGTGCGCATCCGCAGCCGCTGGGCCTCCAGGAGCTTGCCCTGCTTCTCCAGCTCGGTCAGGCGCTCGGCCAGCTCCTTCTCGATGTCGTTGACCGCGCGCTCCAGGCGCTCGGGGCCCGCGACGTAGTGGGAGGCGGGGAAGACGTACAGCTGCTGGTCGTCGCTGATGATCTCGCCGGTGACCGGGTGGAGCGTGGAGAGGGCCTCGATCTCGTCGCCGAACATCTCGATGCGGACGGCGAGCTCCTCGTAGACCGGGAAGATCTCGATGGTGTCGCCGCGCACGCGGAAGGTGCCGCGGCTGAAGGCCATGTCGTTGCGCGTGTACTGGATGTCGACGAAGCGGCGCAGCAGCTCGTCCCGGTCGTGCTCCTCGCCCACCCGGAGCGGGACCATGCGGTCCACGTACTCCTGCGGGGTGCCCAGGCCGTAGATGCAGGAGACGGAGGCGACCACGACGACGTCGCGGCGGGTGAGCAGCGAGTTGGTCGCGGAGTGGCGCAGGCGCTCCACCTCCTCGTTGATCGAGGAGTCCTTCTCGATGTAGGTGTCCGACTGGGGGACGTAGGCCTCGGGCTGGTAGTAGTCGTAGTACGAGACGAAGTACTCGACGGCGTTGTTCGGCAGGAGCTCGCGGAACTCGTTCGCCAGCTGGGCGGCCAGGGTCTTGTTCGGCGCCATGACCAGGGTGGGGCGCTGGAGCTTCTCGATCATCCACGCGGTGGTGGCGGACTTGCCGGTGCCCGTCGCGCCGAGCAGCACGACGTCCTTCTCGCCTGCTTCGACACGCCGGGCCAGCTCGGCGATGGCCGTCGGCTGGTCGCCGTTCGGCTGGTAGGGGCTGACGACCTCGAAGGGCGCCACCGTGCGTTCGATCTGGGTAACGGGCCGCATGGGTTCCACCGTACGACCCCGCACTGACAACGCGTCCCGTCAGCGGTTCTGCGGGGTGCGGGAGCGCCGGCGCGGGAGGGGCCGGCGCGTGTGGTGGCCGGGGTGGTGGGCCGGGTGCCGGATTCTGCGCGGGGCCTGGGTGTGGGCGGGGATGCCCGGCTTGCGCTCGGCGAGGACCGGGGCGGGCCTGCCCATGACCATCAGCGGGTCGAAGAGAACGACGGCGGCGGCGACGAGGAGGAAGGCGAGGGGGCCGATCAGCATGGGGGCGAGCAGTTCGGCCGGCTGCCCTCCGGTGGTGGGGTCGGCCGTGCCGTGGACGTGCACCTCCACGGCGGCCATGCCCGTGTAGTGCATGCCCGTGACGGCCAGGCCCATGACCAGGGCGGCCCCCACGCTCCACAGGAAGCCCCTGACCTGTCCCGCGGCCCACACGGCGGTGGTGGCGGCGGCCATGGCTATGAGGACGGACACGGCGACGGTGAGCGTGTTGTACGTCAGCTGCCCGTCCAGGTTCATCCCGGCCATTCCCAGGTAGTGCATCGAGGCGATGCCCAGGCCGGTGACGGTTCCGCCGGTGAACAGGGCCGTTCCGCTCGCGCCCCGGTAGCCGACGATGAAGATCCCGACCCCCACCATGCCGATGGCGACGGCCAGACTGGCGAAGGTCATCAGCCAGTCGTAGCGGATCGGCGTGTCCTCGATCGTGAACCCCATCATCGCGACGAAGTGCATGGTCCAGATGCCGGAGCCGATCGCCGCGGAGCCGAGGGCGAGCCATCCGGGGCGCCAGGAGCGGGTGACCAGCATGGCCCTGGTGGTGCAGCGCAGGCCGAGGGCTCCGCCGAGGCAGGCCATGAGGTAGGCCACCAGCGGTGTGACGATTCCGTAGCTGAACCCGTCGACCGTGTCTTGCATCTGCGGCTGCCCTTCCGCCTGCTTGCGCCCCGGTTGCGTCCCGGAACCTCCTGATGTGCGCCCCTTGCGGGGGCCGCGCGAACGACCGGGGTCGACGCAGAGAGTATGGGCTCCCACCGGAATGGTCGAACGGTTCTCCGGCAAAGAATCACGGTCCCGCCCCAGTTGTGCCGCCCCGGTGAGCGTAGTTGAGCAACTCCATTCAGCCTGTGGCCATTCTGCACCCCCCTTCCGTTGACTCTCCGGTGTCACAGTGGTGCTGTCCGTGATCGCTCGATGCGAGGAGTACGCATGCATGTGCGCGCAGTTGCCGTCGCGACCACCGCTCTTCTGGGGGTGGCCCTGACGGCTCCCCTCTCGCACGCCCGGACCGACGGGGCGGGCGGCGACGGACCGGCGGTCGTCGCCCACAGAGGTGCCTCCGGGTACGCGCCGGAGAACACGCTGGCCGCCGTCGACAAGGCGGCCGAGCTGGGCATCCGCTGGGTGGAGAACGACGTCCAGCGCACCCGGGACGGCGAGCTGGTCGTCCTCCACGACGAGAGCCTGCAGCGTACGACCGACGTGGAGGAGGTCTTCCCCGACCGGTCGCCCTGGAAGGTGAAGGACTTCACGGCCGCGGAGATCGCGCGGCTGGACGCGGGCAGCTGGTTCGGGCCCGAGTACGCGGGCGCGCGCGTGCCGACGCTGGAGCAGTACGTGCACCGGCTCGAGCGCAACCACCAGAAGCTGCTGCTGGAGCTGAAGAGCCCCGCGCTGTACCCGGGCATCGAGCAGCAGACCCTCAAGGTCCTCGCGAACGAGGGCTGGCTCGACCGGCAGCACGTGGCGAGCCGCCTGGTGGTGCAGAGCTTCGACGCGGACAGCATCCGCACGGTGCACGAGCTCAAGCCGGCCGTGAAGACCGGCTTCCTCGGGACTCCGGCCGTGTCCGAGCTGCCGGCGTACGCGGAGTTCGCGGACCAGATCAACCCGTCGCACGGCACCCTCTCCACGAGCTACGTCTCCTCGGTGCACGCGTTCACGGGACCGCACGGCCGGCCCCTGGAGGTCCAGACCTGGACGGTGGACGACGCGGAAACCGCGCGGCGGGTCGCCGGGTACGACGTCGACGGCATCATCACCAACAAGCCCGACGTGGTGCGCGACGCGGTCGGCCGGTAGGGCCTGTCGGGTCCCTGGAGTCCGTCCGGCGAACGCCCGGGGCGGTGGCGGTCGCGGCCGTCGCCGCCCCGGGCGTTGTCAGTGGCGGGCCGTACCGTTGGCGCATGGACAGCCATGGGCAGTACGGACATGGGGAGTACGAGGAGCGGGTCGTGTGGTCGGTCGTCGGTACCGGCATCGGTCCGCTGCTGCTGGCCGCCACCCGTGACGGTCTGGTCAACGTCGTGTTCCACGCCACCGGCACCGCCCGCGACCAGGCGCTGGAGCGGCTCGCGGACCGGCTGGGCGCGGCTCCCGTCGAGGCACCCGCCTCCCCGCTGCTGACCGGGGCGATACGCCAGGTGGAGGCGTACTTCGCGGGCCGCAGGCGCGACTTCGAGCTGCCGTTGGACTGGTCGCTGGTCTCGGGCTTCAACCGGCAGGTGCTGCGCGAGCTGGCATCGGGCGTCCCCTACGGCTCGGTCGTCGGGTACGGCGACCTGGCCGGCCGGGTGGGCCGGCCGGGCGCCGCCCAGGCGGTGGGCCTGGCCATGGGGGCCAACCCCCTGCCGGTCGTGGTGCCGTGTCACCGCGTCGTCGAGAGCGACGGGGGCATCGGCGGGTTCGGCGGCGGCGTGGGCACCAAGCGGCAACTGCTCGCGCTGGAGGGCGTGCTGCCCGAGCCGTTGTTCTGAGCACCGGCGCGGGCGGCCCGCCGGGCGCTGTGCCGGGCGGGCCTGTCCGGACCGGTGCCGGGCGGGGGCTACTCGTAGTGCCGGGCCTCGATGATGTTGCCGTCCGGGTCGCCGAAGTAGAAGCTCCGCCGGGCCGTGCCACGGGCGCCGTAGGAGTCGTGCGAGAGTTCCGAGACCGGGACCGACGCCTCCTCCAGGCGGGCGCGCAGGGCGTCGAAGCCGGGCCGGGACAGCGACAGGCAGACGTGGTTGACGGGGTGCCCCGCACTGGTCTCGGCACCGGGGAGCACGCGCATGCGTTCCGCCATGGTGTGCGGTGCGAGGTCGAGGATGGTCTCCTCGTTGAGGCGCACGGAGGGGAAGCTCACCGTCCCTGCGGCGTACTCGGTGATCCTCAGGGGCTGCAGCCCCAGGTTCTTCTCGTAGAAGCGGGCCGCCGCGACCGGGTCGCGCACCCAGAGGACGACGTGGTCAAGACGTGTCGTGTTGTCCGTCATGGCACCCAGGCTCGTGGCGCGCCCGGGTGGCCGCAAGGGCCCGGTCGGGCACCGCCGCGGGTTTGGTCCGGTGTTCCGCCCGCCAGGGATGAAGGGGAACCGGAGCCTGGGGAGAGCAGTCGGACAGGAGGCGGGCACGTGACGCTGGTGGTGTCGGAAGAGGTACGGGCGGCGGTCGGGGCACGGCGGCCGGTGGTGGCCCTGGAGTCCACGATCATCGCGCACGGTCTGCCGCGCCCGCGCAACCTGCTGGTGGCGCGGGAGCTGGAGGCGGTGGTGCGGCAGGAGGGCGCCGTACCGGCCACGATCGCCGTGCTGGACGGGCGGCCGCACGTCGGCCTGGACGAGCAGCAGCTGGAGCGCGTCGCGAACGAGGACGGCATCCGCAAGCTGGGCCACCGCGACCTGCCGCTCGCGGTGGCGGCCGGCGCGAGCGGAGCCACCACCGTGTCGGCGACCGCCCTGCTGGCTGCCCGGGCGGGTGTACGGGTCTTCGCGACCGGCGGGCTCGGCGGCGTGCACCGGGAGTGGACGGTGACGCAGGACGAGTCGGCCGACCTCGCCCTGCTGGCCGGCACCCGCGTCACGGTGGTCTGCGCGGGCGTGAAGTCCATCCTGGACGTGCCGGCGACCCTGCAGCGGCTGGAGACGCTGGGCGTGGCGGTGGCCGGGTACCGGACGGACCGCTTCCCCGGCTTCTACCTGTCCGACTCCGGTCATCCGGTGGACTGGCGGCTGGACGGCCCCGAACAGGTGGCGGCCGTCATGCGGGCCCAGGACGCGCTGGACGGACCGGCGTCGGCACTCGTCGTCGCCAACCCCGTTCCCGAGGAGGAGCAGCTCGATCCCGCGCTGCACGCGCGCGTACTCGCCGACGCGCTGCGGGCGTGCGAGGCGGAGGGGGTCACGGGGCAGGCGGTCACCCCCTTCCTCCTCGACCACCTCGTCCGCCACACCGACGGCGCCTCCCTGCGCGCGAACCTCGCGGCGGTGCGGGGGAACGTACGGCTGGCGGCCCGCGTCGCCGCGGCCTGGACCGGCGCGTGACCACCGGTCCGGACGGCGCCCTGCTCGTGGTCGGGGACGTCGTCACGGACGTCGTCGCCCGGCACCGGGGGCCGCTGGCCGCCGGCACGGACACGGCCGCCTCGATCCGCCGGCTGCCCGGCGGCGCGGGGGCCAACGTCGCCTGCTGGGCGGCGTACGAAGGATGCGGCGACGTGCGGCTGCTGGGCGGGGTCGGCGCCGACGCGGCCGACTGGCACGGGCGGGAACTGACGGACCGCGGCGTGCGCGCGCTGCTGGTCGTCGACGCGGTGGCACCGACGGGGACGGTGATCTGCCTGGTCGACTCGGGCGACTCGGGCGAGCGGACGTTCCTGACGGACAGCGGGGCGTCGTTGCGGATCGGCCCTGACGACTGGTCGGACGCGCTGCTCGACGGTGTGGCCCGGCTGCACCTGTCGGGTTACCTCCTGTTCTCGGAGCCGAGTCGCGCTCTGGCCTCGCTGGCCCTGGCCGCGGCACGCGCCCGCGGGATTCCGGTCAGTCTGGACCCCGCCTCGGCGGGGTTCCTCGCCGGACTGGGCGTCGACCGCTTCCTGACCCTCGTCGACGGGGTGGACGTCCTGCTCCCCAGCCGTGACGAGGCGTACCTGCTCACCGGACTGCCCGAACCGGCCGACGCGGCGGCGAAGCTGAGCCGGCACGTGCCGACGGTGGTCGCCAAGCAGGGGGCGGACGGGGCGCTGGTCGCCCGGTCCGGCGCCGTCAGTGCGCGTGTCCCCGCCGTCGGGGCGTCGCCCCTGGACAGCACCGGGGCGGGCGACGCCTTCACCGGCGCCTTCCTCGCCGCGCTGCTCAGGGGCGCGGAGCCGGAGGAGGCCGCGGGCGCCGGGTGCAGGGCGGGGGCGGAGGCGGTCGCACGGGTGGGCGGCAGACCTCCACGGGCGAGGGGCGGCGG
>NZ_JACBYP010000035.1 GCF_018982965.1 Streptomyces mayonensis
CCCCCCCCCCCCCCCCCCCCCCCCCCCCCCCCCCGCCCCCCCCCCCCCCCCCCCCCCCCCCCCCCCCCCCCCCCCCCGCCCCCCCCCCCCCGCCTGGAGGAGGACTCCCTCGTCATGGCACGACTGCGTAGCAAGAGACTCCGGTTCGCCGCACTGACCGGTGCCGCGGCCCTCGCCCTCACCGGCACGCTCACCGCCCTGCCCGCCCAGGCCGCCCCGGCCGAGGGCACCGTCCTGGCCGCCGGGTCCCCCACGGCCGTCAAGGACAGCTACCTCGTCACACTCGAGAAGGACGCCGGGCTGAAGGCCTCCTCGGGCGCCGGGAAGGACCTCGTCGAGGAGTACGGCGGCACGGTCCGCCGGACGTTCGGCAGCGCCCTCAACGGCTACTCCGCCACCCTCTCCGCCACCGAGGCCCGACGGCTGGCCGCCGACCCCGCCGTGGCCTCCGTCGAGCAGGACCAGCGTGTCCGCCTGGCCGACACCACCCAGTCCGACGCCCCCTGGGGCCTGGACCGCGTCGACCAGGCCTCGCTCCCGCTCTCCGGCACGTACACCTACCCGGACAGCGCGGGCGAGGGTGTCACGGCGTACGTCATCGACACCGGCGTCCGCGTCACGCACCAGGAGATCAGCGGCCGTGCCTCCTACGGCTACGACGCCGTCGACGGCGACACCACCGCCTCCGACGGCAACGGCCACGGCACCCATGTGGCCACCACGATCGCGGGCACGACCTACGGCGTCGCCAAGAAGGCGGAGGTCGTGGCCGTGCGGGTGCTGGACAACAACGGCTCGGGCACCACGGCCGGGGTGATCGCCGGCATCGACTGGGTGACCGCCAACCACTCGGGCCCCTCGGTCGCCAACCTGTCGCTCGGCGGCGGCGCCTCCACCACCCTGGACAACGCCGTGCGCGCCTCCATAGCCAGCGGTGTCACCTACGCCGTCGCGGCCGGCAACAGCGCGGCCAACGCGTCGTCCTACTCCCCCGCCCGGGTCACCGAGGCCCTCACCGTCGGCGCCACCACCAACACCGACGCCAGGGCGAGCTACTCCAACTACGGCGCGGTGCTGGACCTGTTCGCACCCGGTTCCTCGATCACCGCGGGCTGGAACACCGGCGACACGGCGACCAACACCATCTCGGGCACGTCAATGGCGACCCCGCACGTGGCCGGGGCCGCGGCGGTCTACCTCGCCGGCCACTCCTCGGCGACCCCGGACCAGGTGGCCGACGCGCTGGTGGACGGCGCGGCCGCCGACAAGGTGACCGGCCCGGGTTCGGGCTCGCCCAACCGTCTGCTGCAGCTCGTGCCGTGACCGGTGCGTGCCCGGTGACACCCGCGAGGCGCTGAAGCGCGGCGCGGTGCCCCGGAAGGCTCCGGCCTTCCGGGGCACCGTCCGGTCCGCGGTCCGCCCGGTCCGCGGTCCGCCCGGCCGCGGTCCGCCCGGTCCGCTCGGTCCGCGCTCACCGGTCAGGCGGCCCGCTCGACGCTCCACGACGGCAGGGCCGCGAAGAAGTCGACCGCCTCCGTACGCCACCGGCCGTGCCAGCCCTCGGCGACCAGCCGGGCCTGCCGGGCACACCGCCGCATGTCCGCCTCCAACGCGTCGGCCACACCGTGGCGTTCACCGATCGCGCGGATCGCGGCGACGGTCTCCGGGGTGCAGGAGCGGTTCCCGAGTGCCTCCTCGACGGCCGCGCGCTCCGGACCGGTCACGGCGGCCAGCAGCCGCGCGACGGCGTAGCTGCGGCGGCCCTCGCGGAGGTCCGCGCCCGTCGGCTTGCCCATGGCGGCCGCGTCCCCGAACAGGTCCAGGTAGTCGTCGCGCAGCTGCCCGCAGATGCCGACCAGCCGCGCGTACCGGCGCAACTCGTCCTCGTGGGCGCCCGGTCGGGCACCCGCCGCCAGCAGTCCCAGCCGCATCGGCGCGAGCACCGAGTAGCGGGCCGACTTGCGGTCGGCCACGTCGTGGAGGATGCCGGTGTCCGGCACCGCGGCGGTGAAATCGCGTTCGAGGTCGGCGATCTGGCCCACGATCGTGTCGGCCGCGGCCCTCGTCTGGACCTCGGCCATGGCCTGGCGCACCTCCACCGGCAGCCCGGAGTCCAGAAGCACGCGCAGCGAGAGGGCGAGCGCCAGGTCACCGGCGAGCACGGTCAGGCCGAGCGCCGCCCGCGGGTGCTCGGGGAACCGCTCCCGGTAGGCGTAGTAGGTGGTGGGGCCGCCTCGGCGGGTGGCGCTGTCGTCGATGAGGTCGTCGTGCACCAGGCCGTGGGTCTGCAGCAGTTCGACGCTCAGCGCGGCGGCGTCGAGCCCTTCGACGGGCCCGTCGGTGACCAGTCGGGCGGCTTCGTGCAGCAGGACGACCCGCATCCGTTTGCCGCCGCGCAGGGACAGGTCGCGCAGCAGCTCCACGCACTCGGGTGCGAACCGGCTGAACGAGGGCGTGTCCAGAGTCCTGCCCAGCGTGTCGAAGTAGTCGGCGAACAGCCGGTCGAACCGCTGCTGGTGGCGGACGAGCCGGTCCGGCGGCCGTTCGGTCGTCACGGGTCCTCCTCGGTGGGGAGCGGATGGCACGCCCGCAAGTCTGTCAGCAGGCCGTTCGGCTCCGGACACCGCCGAGGCCCGGCCCCGCGCGCGGCGGGAACGGGCCTCGTGGAGAGGTGACCCTCGCGGTACTCAGCCCTGGCGGGCCTTGAAGCGCGGGTCCTTCTTGTTGATCACGTAGGTGACGCCCCGGCGCCGCACGACCTGGGCCCCGGGCCTCGCCTTCAGCGAGCGCAGGGACTTGCGTACCTTCATGTGCTCTCTCCTCGCTCCGTCGTGCCGTTCGGCGGTACGCGGTGCTCCTCGGTGCTCCTCGGTGCTCCTCAGCGTTCCTCGCGGAACGGCACGTGTTCCCGCGCCACCGGGTCGTACTTGCGCAGGACGAGCCGGTCGGGGTCGTTGAGCCGGTTCTTGCGCGTCACGTAGGTGACGCCGGTGCCGGCCGTGGACTTCAGCCGGACGACCGGACGGGTGGTGCTGCGTGCCATGGGGTGACTCCTTCCGACCGCCATGCGGTGTCACTCTGACCCGCGCATGTCAGTCACGGGGTCAACGCCGGAAGGGACCGGCGCATTCCCCCGGCGCCGGCCGCCTCCGGCACCGGTCAGCGGCGGATCTCCTTGATCTTCAGCATCCGCGTGATGACCTTGTCCAGTTCCTCGTCCTCGAAGACCTTCTTCCAGTCCTCGCGCACGATGGACTCGCGGCCGTAGTCCATGGCGATCAGGCAGGCGTCCGAGAAGGGGTTGGAGCCCTTGAGGGTGTTGGCCAGGGCGACCTGGGTGTGGCCGAGGAGCATGGCGCGGGCGGCCTTCTCCGGGACGCCGACGGTGTGCACGGTCTCGTGCAGGGCCTCGGTCAGCAGGGCACCGACCATGCAGGCGATGGTCTCCACCAGGGTCGGCTCCAGCACCGCGAGCTGCTTGACGGTGACCCAGTGCACGTCGACGACCGGCGCGTACATCACGCGGACGACGGAGTCGGCGAGTTCCTGCTTGGCGGCGTCCCCGCCCTCGTAGGCGGCGACGACCTCCTGCGGGGCGGCGATGCCGCCGAAGGTGTCCTGCCACTCCTCCTGGGTGGTGCGCTCCAGGAACACCGAGGGGTGGCAGGGGTGGGCGCAGGCGTAGTGGATGTCCTCGCGGGCGAAGAGCAGACCGGCGTAGGCGGCGGCCGGGTCGAGGGTGAGGACGACGGTCCCCGGCTTCATCAGCGGCACGAGTTCCTCGGAGACCTTGCCGAGCACCACGTCGGGCACGGCGAGGATCACGACGTCGGCCTCGGCCGCGGCGGCTGCGGACTCGGTCAGCTCGCGGCCCAGGCCGCGGATCAGCTCCTGGCCCTGGGGGGACGCCTCGCTGAAGAGCACCCGGAAGTCGCTCTCGACCAGGTTGTTGGAGACGCGCTGGCCCATCTTGCCGGCGGCCCCGATGACGGCGACGGTCGTGACGTCGGTCCGGGTCTGGATCTCGGTGGCCATTACTTGCTCCTCAGGAGGGTGTTGATGCTGTGCTGCGTCCACTGGTGTTCGAGCCGGGCGGTGGCGTCGTAGCCCTCGTCCTGCCACGGGAGCCAGTGCTCCACGATCTGGTTGATGCCGCGCTCCCCGGGGCGGGTGGCGGCGATCATGCCGTCGTAGTCGAGGAGGCCCTCGCCGAGCGGGCAGCCCGCGTAGGTGAAGCCGACCCAGCCGTCACGGCGGGTGAAGGCGAAGTCCTTGACGTGGATGTTGACCGTGTACGGCGCGGCGGCGGCCACCACGTCCGCGGGGCGTTCCAGCCGGGCGACGCTGTTGCCGGGGTCCAGGACGACGCCGAGGTGCGGGTCGTCCACGGCGCGGACGACGCTCACGAGGTCGTCGGTGGCGACCTGCTCGTAGGTCTCCAGACCGAGCGTGACGCCCGCGTCCGCGTAGCGCGGCACCGTTTCCCTCAGGAGGGCCACGGCCTCGGCGGTGTCCGGCCGGTGGCCGGCGGTGTGCAGCATGGAGCGGACCAGGGTGACGCCCAGGGCGTCCGCGAGGTCGAGGTAGCGCCCGAGGTGCCCGGAGCGGATGCCGCGGGTGCCCAGTTCCAGGGTCAGGCCCAGGCCGGCGGCGGTGTCCCGGAGGTCGGCGAGGCGCGCGCGGTCGTAGGACTCGATCGGCGCGTAGTCGCAGATCTGGAAGACCTGGCCGCCGAGGTCCGCCGTGTCGCGCAGCATCGCGGGCAGGGACATCGGCTCCGGTGCGCGGGAGGAGATGCGCCAGAAGTAGGCATAGGTGCTGATGCCGTACGCCATCACGCCACCGCCGCCGGGACCGGGGCCGGGGAGTTGATCTCGTCGAGGACGGCCTCGACGTTCGCCGGGTCGTGGGCGAAGCGGCCGAGGAACAGTCCCTCGGCGGTGCCGGCCAGACGGGTCAGCAGGCCGGGCCCGGCGCTGCCGCCGTAGATGACGGTGGAGCCGGTGTGCCGGGGGTTGTCGTCGAGCCACTCGCGCAGGGCGGTGCACACGGTGGCGATGTGGTCGGCGGAGGCGGGCTCGGGGGCGCCGATGGCCCACTGCGGCTCGTAGGCCAGGACGACCGCGCCCCGCGCGCCGCTGAGCAGGCGTTCCGCCTCGGCGACCGTGCGGGCCGCGGCGTCGGCCGGGTCGGCCTCGTCGCGTTCGCCGACGCACAGCACGGGCGTGAGGCCGTTGCGGAGCGCGGCGGCGGTCTTGGCGGCGACGACGGTGTCGCCCTCGCCGTACAGGCGGCGGCGCTCGGCGTGGCCGACCTCCGCGTAGCGGCAGCCGATCTCCTTGAGGACGGGGCCGCCGACCTCGCCGGTGTAGGGGCCGCTGTCCTCGGTGGCGATGTCCTGGGCGCCCAGGGCGACGCCGTAGGGGGCGAGGATGCCGGTGGCGGGGACCAGGGTCGGGAAGGCCGGCAGGACGAACAGGCGGGCGGCGCCGGAGGTGACGGCCGGGTGGCGCTCGGCCAGGGCGGCGATACGGCGGGCCCAGTTGAGCGTCTGGTGGTGACCGAAGTACATCTTCAGGCTCACCCCCAGCAGTACGGGGTCCGGGGCGGGGGCGGACATCAGGCGGCCGCCCCGTCGCCGGCCGCGCCCTCGTCGCCCTCGTCGTCGGCGCTCTCGTAGTCGCTCATCAGCTGGACCTTGGCCGCCGACGCCGAGGTCTCGTCGAAGCGGTAGGTGAGCCACTCGGCGGCCAGGCGGCGGGCGAGTTCGAGGCCGACGACGCGCTGGCCGAAGGTCAGGATCTGGGCGTTGTTGGAGAGGACCGCGCGCTCCACGGAGAAGGAGTCGTGGGCGGTGACGGCGCGGATGCCCCTGACCTTGTTGGCGGCGATCGCGACGCCGAGGCCCGTGCCGCACACCAGCAGGGCGCGGTCGGCGTCGCCGCGGGCGACCAGCTCGGCGGCGGCGATGGCGACCCTGGGGTAGGCGGTGTGGCCGTCGGCGTCGACGCCGACGTCGGTGACCTCGCTGACCAGGGCGCTGTTCTCCAGGTCCTGCTTGAGGGCTTCCTTGTACTGGTAACCGGCGTCGTCGGAGCCGACGACGATGCGGAGCTTGTCGGTCATGGCGGCTTTCCTCAGTGGTGGTTGAGCAGTGCGCCGTGGACGGCGCGGGTGATCAGGGAGAGAGAGTGGGCGCCCGCGTCGGGGGTCCCGAGGGACTTCTCGGCGTGCGGGCGGGCCCGGCCCTTGCGGGGCAGCAGCCGGGCGGTGGCGGCGGCCGCGTCGGCGGCGGTGCCCGCGGCGCGGTCCCAGGCCTCGGTCAGCGGCAGGCCCTCGGCGGTGGCGGCGGCCAGCGCGTCGGCGAAGGGCACAAGGACGTCGACCATGGTCTTGTCGCCGACCTCGGCACCGCCGAGGCGCCGTACGGCGGCCGACGCCTCCGTGACTCCTTCGGCGACGCGCGGGGCGTCGGGGGCGTCCCGGTCGCCGAGGGCGGTGCCCAGCGAGCGCAGGACGGTGCCCCACAGGGCGCCGGAGGTGCCGCCCGCCCGGTCGGCCCAGGCGTCGGCGGCCCGGTGCAGGACGGTTCCGGCGCCCGCGCCGCGTTCCCGGGCGTCGGCGGCGGCCGAGCGGGCGGCGGTGGAGCCGCGCCGCATGCCGATGCCGTGGTCGCCGTCGCCGGCCACGGCGTCGATGCGGCCGAGTTCGTCGACGTGCGCCTCGACGATCCCGGCCACAGCGTCCAGTGCGGCCAGCACGGTGCCGGCGGCCGCGCGGGAGGCGTCGGAGGCCGGGGGCACGGCGGTGTCCTGGGCGTCCTCGGCGGGTGCCCTCCCGTCGTCCTCCGGCTCGGGGGCGCCGAGGGCCCCCTTGCGGTAGGCGGGGGTGTCGGCCGGGGCCCGCCACAGCTCCTCCAGGCCCTCGTCCAGCCAGGTCAGGGTGAGGGAGACACCGGCCATGTCGAAGCTGGTGACGAGTTCGCCGACCTCGGGGTCCACGATCTCCACCCCGGCCTCGCCGAGGAGCGCGGCGACCTTGCGGTAGACGACGAAGAGCTCCTCGTACTTGACCGAGCCGAGCCCGTTGAGGACGACGGCCGCGCGCTGCCCGTCCGGGGCCGCGACGTCCTCGGGGAGTTCCTTCAGCAGGGTCTCGACCAGGAGCCGGGCCGCGTCGTCGGCGGTGGGCAGGGCCTCCTCTCCGATGCCGGGCTCCCCGTGGATGCCGAGGCCGACGGCCATGCGGGCCTCGGGGACGGTGAACAGGGGGTGGTCGGCGCCGGGCAGGGTGCAGCCGGAGAAGGCGACGCCGAAGGAGCGGGTGCGCTCGCCCGCCCGTTCGGCGACGCGCAGCACCTCGTCCAGGGAGCGGCCCTGCTCGGCCGCGGCGGCGGCCGCCTTGAAGACGGGCAGGTCGCCGGCTATGCCGCGCCGTTTGGCGGACTCGTCGGGCGCCGCGCTGGAGATGTCGTCGGCGACGGCGTACGTGCGGGCCTCGACGCCGTCGGCGGCCAGCCGTTCGGCGGCCTGTCCGAAGTGCAGGACGTCTCCGGCGTAGTTGCCGTACATGAGCAGTACTCCGGCGCCGCCGTGCGCGGCCGTGGCGACGGAGCGGATCTGCTGGGCGGAGGGCGAGGCGAAGACGTTGCCGACGGCCGCGCCGTGCGCCAGACCGCGGCCGACCAGGCCGGAGAAGGCCGGGTAGTGGCCGGAGCCGCCGCCGATCACCACGGCGACCTGGCCCGCCGGGGTGGCCGCGGAACGTACCACGCCGCCGGTGACCGGCCGCACCCAGCGCCGGTGCGCTGCGGCGAAGCCCTCCAGGGCCTCGTCGGCGAAGGCGGCGGGGTCGTTGAACAGGCGGGTCATCCTATGGCCTCCTTGGCCTGGTGCTCGGCGGCGGGGAGCGGCTCGTCGGTGCGGTGGCGCACGGCGAGAAGGATCATCAGTGCGGCGGACAGCAGCATGAAGAAGCCGACGAGGTAGAGCGGTACGTAGTAGGCGCCGGTCCAGTCCTTGAGCCAGCCGGTGATGTAGCTGGAGGCGAACCCGGCGATGTTGCCCGCGGTGTTGATCAGGGCGATGCCGGCCGCCGCGGCGGCGCCGGTCAGGAACCGGGAGGGCACCGACCAGAAGACCGGCAGGGCGGCGAAGATGGCGCAGGCGGTCACGGTGATGACGGCGACGGTGGCGGTCGGGGAGCCCATGTAGAGGGCGAGGGGGATGGACACGCCGCCGACGACGGCCGGTCCGGCCACGTGCCAGGTGCGGGTGCCGTGCCGGGTGGCGTGGCGGGTCCAGAAGAAGAGGACGACCGCGGCGGGCAGGTACGGGATGGCGGTGATCCAGGCCTTGTCCATCACGCTGAACGTGGTGTCGTACTGCTCCTGGAAGCCGTTGATGATCGTCGGCAGGAAGAAGGCGAGCGCGTACAGGCCGTAGACGAAGCCGAAGTAGACGGCGGCGAGGATCCACACGCGTGCGCTGCTGAAGGCCTTCTTGAGGTCGCCCTTGGCGTGCTTGCTCTCGTGGCCGGTCTTCTGGGCGTTCTCGGCGGCGAGTTCGGCGGTCAGCCAGTCGCGTTCGGCCGGCGTCAGCCACTTCGCGTCGGCGGGCCGGTCGATCAGGTAGAACCAGGCCACAACGCCGAGGACGATCGCGGGCAGCGACACGAACAGGAACATCACGCGCCAGCCCTCGAGGCCGAACAGGCCGTGGCGGCCGATCAGCCAGCCCGCCAGCGGGGCGCCGAAGACGGTGGTCAGCGGCTGGGCCAGGTAGAACAGGCCGAGGATCTTGGTGCGGTGACGGGACGGCACCCACTGGCTCAGGAAGAGGATCGCGCCGGGGAAGAAGCCGGCCTCGGCGACGCCGAGCAGGAAGCGCAGCGTGTAGAGCTGTTCGCTGCTGCTCACCCAGGTGAAGAGCAGGGAGACGATGCCCCAGGTCACCATGATCCGGGCGAGCCAGCGGCGGGCCCCGAAGCGGTGCAGGGCCATGTTGCTGGGGACCTCGAGCACGATGTAGCCGAGGAAGAAGATCCCGGACGCGAAGCCGAACTGGGCCGCGGTCAGAGCGAGGTCCTGTCCCATGCCGTTCGGTTCGGCGAACGAGACGGCCGTCCGGTCCAGGTAGTTCACGAAGAACATCAGGGCCACGAACGGTACGAGGCGGACTGAGACCTTCTTGATGGCAGTTCTCTCGACTGCCGCGGATGGCGCTTGGGCACTCATGGCGACTCCTCGGCTCGCCCGGACAGCTCCGTCCGGGGTGGGTCACACCAGGGGGTCCGCCACGGGGGCGGCCGACCGGTTCGCGTTCACGCTAAGCCTCCGACCCCAAATTGGTCACCAATTTACCAGTGTGGCGAGGGTCATAGATCGTTCCATGACCCAACTCTTGACAAACCACACCCGAAAAGGCGATGAACTGCCTGGTCAGCCGCGTGTGCGCGGCATCTGGTTGACTGGTGACCGTGACCAGTCAGCCTGATCAGCACTCCGCCGACGCGCCCGACCTCGCGCAGCTGTTGCGCCCCGTGGTGCGCGAGTCGTCCGTCAGCGAGGTCGCCAAGCGGCTCCTCGACCACCTCTCGGCCGGCGACATCCGCCCCGGCACCCGGCTGCCCGCCGAGCGGCAGCTGGCCGAGGCGCTCGGCGTCGCCCGGTCCAGCGTGCGCGGCGCGCTCTCCGCCCTGGACGTGCTCGGCATCATCGAGATCCGCCCGGGCTCCGGCTCCTACGTGCGCGAGGGAACCTCGGAGTTCCTGCCCCGGGCGATCAACTGGGGTCTGATGCTGGGCCAGCGTCGCACCCAGGACCTGGTCGAGGTCCGCACGTACATGGAGGGGGTCTCCGCCCGGCTGGCGGCCGAGCGCGCCAGCGACGAGGACGTGGCCCTGCTGGAGCGGCACCTCCGGCACATGCGGGACGCGGGCGGGGACGTCACGGCGTTCATCGACGCCGACATCGCCTTCCACCTGGAGACGGCCCGCATCGCCCGCAACACCGTTCTCAGCGACATCCTGCACAGCATCCGGGCGCTGCTCCAGGTCTGGATGGAGCGCGTCAGCGACATCGAGGGCACCGTCAGCGGGACGCTGTGCGAGCACGACGCGGTGCTCGCGGCGATCCGGGCGCGCGATCCGGAGGCCGCGGACCGGGCGATGGCCGAACACATGCGGATGGCCAGCGCCCGGCTGCGCGCCTCCGTCGACGGCGGACCCTGACCGCACACCGGCACCGCCGGCTCCGGCACGATCCGACCTGCACCGTCGGCTCCGGCACGGTCGGTTCCGGCACACTCGGGTCCACCACGATCGGCTCCGGCACACTCGGATCCGCCACGCTCGGATCCGGGCATCGCTGGCTCCGGCCCCCGGCACCGCTCCCGGCACCGGGGCGCCCGCGCCCGTCACCGCGGGGCCCGCGTCCTCGCAACCGGGCCACCCTGCCGCCCCACCGCTCCTCTTCAGTGGCCCGCGGCCCGTCCCTCCAGTGGCCCGCCGCCCACCATGCGGCGTTCAGCTCACCGTCAACGTCCGGCCACGGCCGCTGGCCAGCGTGAGCCGCGCACGGTGAACTGCACGCTCCTGGAGGTCGGATGAGCACGGCGGAAGAACAGAACGGCCCGGTCAGACGTACGCTGCTGAGAGCCGCGGTGGCCGGCGGCGCCGTCACGGCGGCCGCCGCGGCCACGGTCACGGCCACCGCGGCGACCCCCGCACAGGCCGCCGAGGCGGCCGGCGGCCGGCGCTTCGACTCCGGCAGTCCGCGTTTCGCGCTGGCCGTCCTGCCGGACACCCAGTACCTCTTCGACGCCGACAGCGCCGACCCGGCACCGCTGCGGGAGACCTTCCGCCACCTCGTCGCCGACCGGTCCGGGGCGAACATCGCCTTCATGACGCACCTCGGCGACGTCACCGAGCACGGCACCGAGGACGAGATCCGGCGGGCCGCCCAGACCTTCCGTACGCTGCACGGCAAAGTGCCGTACAGCGTGCTGGCCGGCAACCACGACATCGCGTCGTCGACGGACGACCAGCGCGGCGACTCCGCGTACCTGCGGGAGTTCGGGCCCCGGCGCTACGCCTCGATGCCCACCTTCAAGGGCGCCTCGCCCGACGGCTACAACAGCCACCACGTCGTGCGCGCCGCGGGCCGCGACTGGCTGATCCTCGCCCTGGACTGGCGGATCTCCGACAAGGGACTGGCCTGGGCACAGGGGGTGCTCGACGCCCACCCCACCCTGCCCGCCGTCCTGACCACGCACGACCTCGCCCTCCCCGAGGGCGACGGCTCGGCACGGCTCTCCGAGCACGGGCAACGCCTGTGGGACGGGCTGATCCGCGCCAACGACCAGATCTTCCTGGCGCTGGGCGGACACTACTGGCCGCCGGGGCGGACGGTGCTCACCAACGACGCCGACAACGATGTCCACATCCACATCACCAACTACCAGGACCGCTACTACGGCGGCGCCGGCATGATCCGGACGTACGGCTTCGACCTCGCCCGCCAGGTGATCGACGTCGAGACGTTCGCACCGTGGTTCCTCTCCCGGGACCCCGGGCGGCGCACCGCGCTGGAGGCCGAGACGGTCGAACTGACCGGCCCCGCCGACCGGTTCAGCCTGAGCATCGACTTCGACGAGCGCTTCGCCGGCTTCGCCCCCGTCGTGCCGCCGAAGCCGCGGCCCGCCTCCGCAGTGATGCCGCGCGGCACCCTCGCCTACTGGCGGTTCGACGCCTCCGGCACGGCCGCCGTCCCGGACGGCGGTCCGGTCGCCGACGGTGCCGTGGTGCGCGACCTCTCCGGCCACGGCAACGACCTCACCGTCGCCCGGCTGCACGACAGCGGGTCCGAGGCGCTCACCTGGTCGCCCGACCACCATCCGGGGCAGCCGGCCCACGCCAGTCTCCGCTTCGACGGCGGCAAGGACCCGGACCGCGGAGCCGTCCTGCGCACGGGCGCGCGGGCACCCCTGAACAGCGAGAAGTTCCAGCGCGGGTACACCGTCGAGACCTTCGTCAGGCTCCCCGAGCCCTTCACGGGCGACCACAGCTGGATGGGCATCCTGAGCTGGGAGGGACGCAACGGGGACGCGGGCAAGACCACCGGCTGGTCCCCGCTGGAGCCGACGTGCAGCCTCAACCTGTCCCCGGAGCGGTTCCTCCAGTTCGTCGTGTACCCCCACCGCCAGGACGCGGACCCCACGTCGTGGAGCCATGCCGTGCCGGTGGGGCGCTGGATGCACATCGCGGTCGTCAACGACGGGCACCGCACCACCCTGTACGTGGACGGCTCGAAGATCGCCCGCAACCCCACTCAGGCGTCGACCGGCATCGCCACGCTCGGCAAGCCCTTCGTCCTGGGCGCCACCCAGTTCGACGAGGCCTTCGGGCAGGGCTTCTACGGCTGGATCGGCGACACCCGCATCGTCGGCCGGGCGCTGCGGCCGAGGGACTTCCTCACCCCCTTCGGCTGAGGGGCCGTCCGGCCTGTGCCCCGGGTCCCGGCGCGGCACGGCCCGCGGGTCAGGCCACGTGACCGTCCGGCCGGATCAGCACCCTGCGCACCTCGCTCCACCGCGCACCGGCCGCCACGGGGCGGACGGTGTGCCGGCGGGTACCGTGCGGCAGGGGGCGCCCGGCCGGCACCGCGTCGCCGCCCCGGTGGCCGTCGAGGTCGAGCAGCAGGTGCCTGCCGTCCCGCAGCAGGGAGAACAGCCGGGTGCCGTCCGCGAAGGCCAGGTCCGGGGCGCGGCTGCCGGTCAGCGGGTGGGCGGCGGGGTCGGCCGCCGGGTGGCGGACGTCCAGGGCCGAGAGTCGCTCGGCGAGCGCGCGGGAGAACTCGGGGACGGTGTCGATGAGTTCGGACAGAATCCCGCGCAGCGCCTGTCCCTCGGGCGAGTAGCCGGTCATGAGGGCGGTCTGGGCCCGGGTGGAGGCCAGGAGATCGGCGCCCACGGGGTGGCGTTCGGCGTGGTAGGTGTCCAGCAGGCCCGCGGGGGCGGTGCCGAGGGCCGTCGCGGCCAGCTTCCAGCCGAGGTTGGTGGCGTCCTGGAGGCCGACGTTGAGGCCCACGCCGCCGGCGGGGAAGTGCATGTGCGCCGCGTCGCCCGCGAGCAGGACGCGTCCCTTGCGGTAGGCGGCGGCCTGCCGGGTGGCGTTGCCGAAGCGGGAGAGCCACCGGGGGTCGCGCATGCCGAAGTCGTCGCCCACGACGCGCCGGGTCCGCTCGCGTGCCTCCTCCAGAGTCAGCTCGCCGGGGTGTCCGGCGCGCCGGTCCTCGGGCGCGTGTCCCACGAACCGGGTGACCCCGCCGGGCAGGGGCACCGCCATCAGCCCTCCGTCCGGCCCGGAGGCGCTCAGGGGCAGCGCGGGCGTCCGGTCCAGGACGACGTCGGCGAGCCAGCCCCAGACGGTCGCGTCCGTGCCGGGGAAGTCGATGCCGGCGGCACGGCGGACCAGGCTGCGGGTGCCGTCGCAGCCCACGACGTAACGCGCCCGCAGCGCGTACGGCCCCTCGGGGCCCTCCGCCTCGATCCGTACGGCTTCCGGCCCCTGCTCCAGTCCCGTGACCCGGTGCCCGCGCAGGACGCGGGCGCCCCGGGAGCGTGCGTGCGCCTCGAGGACGGCCTCGGTGCGGGCCTGTGGCAGGAAGAGGGTGAACGGGTAGGGCGTGTCGAGGACCCGGAAGTCCATCCGCGACTCGAGGGAGCCGAAGTGCCCCGTGGGCACGGGCACGCCCTCGCCGAGGAAGGCGTCCGCGAGGCCGCGCATGCCCAGGATCTCCAGGGTCCGGGGGTGGAGGGTCAACGCCTTCGAGTGCGGGTCCCGCTCCGTACGCGTCTCCAGCACGGTCACCGGGACGCCCTGCAGCCGCAGTTCCGCAGCGAGCCACAGCCCGGTGGGGCCGGCTCCGGCCACGACGACCTCTTCGGTCCCGCTCATGGCCTCTGTCCCCCTCATGATCTCCGTCTCGCTCACACTCCACCTCTCTTGGTCAGCGACCAATCAACTGTCCTGCACTAAACTAGGTCAGTGACCAAAAAGCAAACGGATCCCGCTCCGCGTCCCCGGCTGACCCCCGCCGCCGTGGTGGCCGAGGCCCTGCGCCTGCTCGACGAGTCGGGCCTGGAGGCCGTCACGATGCGTGCGGTTGCCGACCGGATCGGTGTACGGATGAACACGGTGCTGTGGCACGCCAAGAGCAAGACGCGGCTGCTGGAGCTCATGGCGGACGCCGTCGCCGGCACGATCGGCTACGAGCGGCTGCCCGACGACGCGGGCGAGCGTGCCCGTGAGCTGATGCGCCGCTACCGCCGCTCGCTGCTCGCCCACCGCGACGGCGCGTTCCTGGTGGCCGGGACCTACGCCCCCGACCCGCACACCCTGCGCTTCGCCGACGCCCTCGTCGCCGCACTGAGCGACCACCACGACACGCCGGAGACGGCGGCCTGGACCGCCTACGCCCTGGTCTACTTCGCCCTCGGCCTCACCCAGGAGGAGCAGGCCGCGGACCAGACGGACGCCCACCGTCTGCGCGAGGCGGTCGCGGCCGGCCCGTACCCGGCGCTCGCCGACGCCCTGCCCGCCCTCACCCGGCACGACTTCGACGCCCGGTTCGAGGACGGCGTCGACCGCATCCTCGGCGGCGGGCACCGGAGCGGATAGCGGCACACGCGGTCTGTCGGGGGCGCCGCGCCGTCAATAGCCTGGAAGAGCCAGGCCGTTGTCGACCGAGGAGTCCCATGCCCACCGCGCAGCAGGTACCCGACATCCTCTCCCCCGAGTTCGCGGCGAACCCCTACCCGGCCTACCGGGCGATGCGGGACAGTGCGCCGCTGATCTGGCACGAGGCCACACAGAGCTGGATCGTCTCGCGCTACGAGGACGTGGAACGCGTCTTCAAGGACCGCGGGGGTCAGTTCACCACCGAGAACTACGACTGGCAGATCGAGCCGGTGCACGGCCGGACGATCCTCCAGCTGAGCGGCCGGGAGCACGCGGTCCGGCGGGCCCTGGTCGCGCCGGCCTTCCGCGGGGCCGAACTGCAGGACCACTTCCTGCCGGTGATCGAGCGCAACTCCCGTGAGCTGATCGACGCGTTCCGGCACACCGGGCGCGCCGACCTGGTCGCCGACTACGCGACCCGCTTCCCCGTCAACGTCATCGCGGACATGCTGGGCCTCGACAAGGCGGACCACGACCGGTTCCACCGCTGGTACACGTCGGTCATCGCCTTCCTCGGCAACCTCTCCGGCGACCAGGAGGTCGCCGCCGCCGGCGCCCGCACCCGTGTCGAGTTCGCCGAGTACATGATCCCGATCATCCGGGAACGCAGGGAGAACCCGGGCGACGACCTGCTGTCCACCCTGTGCGCCGCGGAGGTCGACGGGGTGCGGATGAGCGACGAGGACATCAAGGCGTTCTGCAGTCTGCTGCTCGCGGCGGGCGGCGAGACCACGGACAAGGCGATAGCCGGCGTCTTCGCCAACCTGCTGGCCCACCCGGAGCAGTATGCGGCCGTGCGGGAGGACCGGTCCCTGGTCCCCCGCGCCTTCGCCGAGACGCTGCGCTTCACCCCGCCGGTGCACATGATCATGCGCCAGTCGGCGACCGAGGTCGAGCTGAGCGGCGGCACCATACCCGCGGGCGCCACCGTCACCTGCCTCATCGGTGCGGCCAACCGGGACGGGAGCCGCTACCGCGACCCGGACCGTTTCGACATCCTCCGCGAGGACCTCACCACGACGACCGCGTTCTCCGCCGCCGCCGACCACCTCGCCTTCGCGCTGGGCCGGCACTTCTGCGTCGGGGCGCTGCTGGCGAAGGCCGAGGTCGAGACCGGAGTCAACCAACTCCTGGACGGTCTGCCGGACCTGCGGCCGGACGACGGGTTCGACATCGTCGAGCAGGGCGTGTTCACCCGGGGTCCGGCGTCGCTGCCGGTGCGGTTCACACCCGCGGCGTGAGCGGCCCCCCGAGGACCGTCAGACCACGACGGGGGTGAACACGGCCGGCAGGGCGGTCAGTCCGCGCATCCAGATCGACGGACGCCAGGTCAGTTCCTCGGGCTCGACCGCGAGGACGAGGTCCGGGAGGCGCTCCAGCAGGGTCTCGACCGCCGTGCGGGCCATGACGTCGGCGAGCAGCGGGGCCGGGTACGGGCAGCGGTGCTCACCGTTGCTGAAGGACAGGTGCGCCGAGTTCTCGGCACCGACGTGAGCCTCGGGCCACAGCTGCGGGTCGGTGTTGGCCGCGGCCAGGCCGAGGACGACGCAGTCACCGGCGCGGATGTGCCGGCCGCCGAGCTGGGTGTCGTTGACGGCCCAGCGGCCGATGAAGTTCTGCGTCGGCGTGTCCAGCCACAGCACCTCGTTGAGCGCCTCGCCGACGCTGAGCCGGCCGCCGGAGACGTTGAGGGCGAAGCGTTCGTCGGTGAGCAGCAGCCGCAGGGTGTTCCCGATCCAGTTGGCGGTGGGCTGCTGGGCGGCGGCGATGACCGAGATCAGGTCCTGCACGACCTGCTCGTCGGTGAGCCCGGCCGGATGGGTCAGCATCCGCGAGGTGACGTCCGGGCCGGGCCGCTCCCGCTTGTGCCGGACCAGCCGGTGCATGCGCTCGCCCACGCGGGCGTAGGCCGCCACCGGGTCGTCGCCCTCCGCCGCGTCGAGGGAGACCCGCAGGTCCTCGACGAGTTGCTGGGTGTCGGCGCCGCCGTGCGGCATCCCGCACATCCGCACCACGGCGAGCATGGGCAGGGCGTGCGCGTAGCCGCTCATCAGCTCGGCCCGGCCGCTGCCCGCGAAGGCCGCGATGAGCCCGTCGGCGAGGTGCCGGCAGTCCCGGGCCAGTTCGAACTGGTCGACGCCGCCGAGCGCCTGGGTGATCACGCCGGCCCGCCGCCGGTGTGCCTCGCCCTCGGTGAACAGCACCGACGGCTGGTGGCCGACGTAGGGCATGAGCGGCCAGTCGGGCGGAATGCGGCCCCACTGGTTCCAGCGGCGGGAGTCCCGTGCGAACAGTTCGTCGTGGCTGGTCACGTAGCTCACCTCGGGGTAGCCGAGGACCAGCCAGGCGGGGACGCCGCCGTCGAGGAGTACGGGCGCCACCGCGCCGTGTTCGGCGCGCAGTCCGCGGTACAGGTCGGAGGGCGTCTGCTGGTACTCCAAGCCCGCCAGCGGCACGGCGTCGGGGTGGGCTGCGGGGCAGCCCTGCACGGCGGTGGGCAGGGGTGCGGGGTCGATGTCGGTCACGGTGTGCTCTCCTGGGCCAGGGCCAGTTGGTAGAGGTGGTCCACGAGGGTGACCAGCACGTGCTTGCCCGACGTCCGCACCCGCGCGTCGCAGTCGATCAGCGGGACGTGCTCGGGCAGCGCGAGGGCCTGCCGGATCTCGTCCAGGGAGTGCCGGGCGCTGTCGTCGTCGAAGCGGTTGACGGCCACCACGAACGGGGTGCCGTGGTGTTCCAGCCGGTCTATCGCGTACCACGAGTCGTCCATGCGCCGGGTGTCGACGAGGACGACGGCGCCCAGGGTGCCGGAGAAGAGCCGGTCCCACAGGAACCAGAAGCGTTCCTGACCGGGGGCGCCGAACAGGTAGAGCACCATGCGGTCGTTGAGGCTGATGCGGCCGAAGTCGAAGGCCACGGTGGTGGTGGTCTTCCCCGCGACCTCGTCGGTCTCGTCGACGCCGACACCGGCCTGGGTCATCACCTCCTCCGTGTTGAGCGGCCGGATCTCGCTGACGGAGCGGACGAGGGTGGTCTTGCCGACGCCGAAACCGCCCACGACGACGATCTTCAGTCCGGTCTCCGCGGCGTCGGTGAGGGGCTTGCGGCCACGGGCGGTGGGCGCGGAGGCCGGTGTGTCAGAGGTTGCGGAGCCCATGGAGCACCTCCTGCAGAAGGGCGGTATCGGGGTGCGTCGCGGCGGACTGCGCGAGGCGCGGATGGCGGGCCGTGATGCGCCCGACGGCGAGCAGGTCGCCCAGCAGGATGCGGATCACCGTGATGGGCAGGGCCAGTTCGGCGGCGATCTCGACAACGGCCGTGGGGTGGCGGCACAGCTCGAGGATGCGGACGTGTTCCGACTGCATGCCGGCCGACGGTTGGCACTCCGCGACCACCAGGGTCACCAGGTCGAACGAGTCGTCGGCGCGGCTGCGTCCGCCCGTGACCGTGTACAGCCGGTCGGGCGCGCCGGTGTCCACGGGCCTGCGCGTCACGACGAACTGCTCCCGGGGGCGGCGTGGCGCGGCTCGGCCCGCAGGTGCTCGCCGATCTGCTCGACCATCTCGGTCATCCGGTGCCCGACCACGCCGGGGTCGGCGTCCTCCACCGCGACGACGGCCAGGTGGGCACCCTCGCCCGCCTCCACGATGAACAGCAGCCCGCCGTGGAACTCGGTCATGGAGTGCCGGACGCCGCCGGTGCCGTTGCCGAACTCCACGGACGCGCCCTGGGCGAGGGCCTGGATGCCGGAGCAGATGGCGGCGAGCTGGTCGGCCCGGTCGAGGGTGAGGTGTTCGGTCCAGCAGAGCTTGAGGCCGTCGCGGGACAGGACGAGGGCGTGGCGGGTGCCGGGTGTGTGGTCCAGGAGGTTCTGCAGGAGCCAGGTGAGGCTGTTGTCGGTGGTCTGCATGGTGGGTGCGGGGACGGTGGTTCCTGGTGCTGGGGTCACCGGCCCGTTCCTCCAATCTCACGAACTCGGGGGCGGGAGGGCGCCGATACGCGCCGTGCGGTGGGGCGCGCGCCGGCTATCCGGGGCCGGATGCCGGTGCCCCGCCGTTCGCCCCGGACCTGCGCCCGCGGTGGAAGGCGCCGAAACTGGATCCCGCGTTGCGGGAGGCCGCCGCGGGATCGGCGGGCGGCGGGGACTGGTCGCCCCGTTCCCGTTCGGCCTCGGCCATCGTGCGGCCCGGTGAGCGCACCGGCAGGCCGCCCGCGGTGGCGGACGCCTGGCGGGGCCGTACGGCCTGGTCGGGGAGTACGGCCGGCGGGGCGGTCGGCCGGACGTCCGGGACGCGCCGCGCGAGGGCCGGGGGCTCGGCTGCGGGGGCCGGGCCGGGCACGGGCACGGCGCCGCCGAAGGTACGGCCGGTCAGGGCGGGTCCGGGGTCGCGCTGCTGGGCGAGCAACTGCGGCGGTACGAGGACGACGACGCCCGTGCCGCCCCGCGAGGAGGGCCGGTAGCTCACGCCGACGCCGTACTTGGCGGCGAGCCGTCCGACGACGGCGAGGCCCAGCCGGGTGCCCTGGAGGGAGGCGAGGTCGGTGGTCCGTCCCGACACGGCCTCCTCGGCGTGGCGCATGGCCGCGTCGGCCATCTTCAGTCCGCTGTCCTCGATGGTGACGACGATTCCGGCGGTACGTTCCTCCACGTAGACGTGGACCTCGTCGATGGGCGGCGAGAAGTTGGCGGCGTTGTCCATGAGTTCGGCGAGCAGGTGCATGAGGCCCTCGGCCGCGTACCCGGAGATCGCGGCGTCGGTGGCGCAGTGCATGCGGACCCGCTGGTAGGCGGCGATGCGGCCGACGGCGCCGCGCAGGATGCTCTCCATCACGATCGGCCGGTTCCAGGCGCGGCTGGAGCGGCCGCCCATCAGGAGGGCCAGGCGGTCGGTGACGAGTCCGAGCTGCGAGGTGCTGTGGTCGAGCCGCAGCAGATCGCCGAGGAACTCCTCGCCGTGACGATCCTGCATCTCCCTGAGGTCGGCGAGCATGCTGACGGCCTTGGCCTGGACACGGCTGAGGGACTTGGCGGCGGCGGCCTGCGCGGCGGCGGTGCGCCGCTCGCTGTGGGCCAGTTCGCGCACGAAGAGCTCGGCGCAGGCACGCGCCTGCGGTCCCCGGGGCCAGTCCAGTTCGGCGAGGACGGCCTCCGCCGAGGCGCCCTCCCGCAGCTTCGGCACTGTGGCGGGCAGGGTGCTGCTCGTGAGGTGTTCGAGGTCCGCGGTGTTCCGTCGCCTCTCGCGCACCGCCTCCTGATGGGCCGACTCGGCGTCCGCGGCGCGCCGTACGGCGTCCTCCATCAGGGCGGCGCAGCTCTGGAGGACCTGCCGCAGGTGCGGTCCGGAGCCCGCGGCGGCGTTCGCCACCGCCTCGTCCGCGCCCGTGCCGTCGCGCACCTGTTGTGCGACGGCGGGCAGCGCGACGTTCACCAGGTGCACCAGGGCCGCGTTCTCCTGGGCGAGCCGGGCCTTGAGGGAGCCGGTCTCGGTCCTGCGGCCGGCCGCGGTCCGCCGCGCCCGCCCCACCAGGTGGGACGCGACGAGGACGGTCACGGCGAGGCAGAGCCACGCGGTCCCGGCGAGGGCCGCGGTCCAGCCCCGGGCGGCCTCGGGCGCGGCGGCCCAGGCGGCACCGGCGCCGGCGGCGGCCGCGGGCAGCACGACCAGGGGGACGGCGGGCGTGGAGCGGTGGGCCTTCTGCGTCCGGGGCGGGGTGGGGGGTGCAGACACTGACATTCCGCGGTCCCTTGGGTCCTTGAAAGCGGGGAAGGGCCGACGGCATGCGCCGGCCGCGAGTCGGAGCCGTACCGCCGGACGGTCGTCGATCACTCCGGCGGGCGTGCGATTCATGCTAGTCAGCGTCACCGGCGCGTACGCCGGACCGGCCGTGAACCCCACCGAGGAGCGAACTTCCACGGCATCCCACCAATCGAACGCACCGATGTGATACAGGCGTTCTGGGTGGGACCGGTGTGCCGTCGCGCGCGGGTCCGGGCAGTGCGCGGGGACCGGCGGCGGGGTGTGCGCCACCCGCCCGGCCCACACGGCGACACCGTCTGGCCGATCGTGAGGTGCGGCGGGCCGTGACCGCGGATCAGATGGGTGCCATGCGCAGACCCATAACCGTGGCCCAGAGCCACTCACGCCTGCTCACGTCGGGCGTCCTCCTCGCCGCCCAGTCGCTCCTCCTCACCCTGCCCGCTGTTCCGGCCTCGGCCGACGACACCGGACCGGCCGTCCGCGGCTCCGCCCACATGGGCGCGGGCGTCCTCGCCCACGAGGGTGTCCGGGGGCGCCCCGTCGACACCAGGGTCGCCCAGACCGAGGGGGTGGACGTCTCCAGCCATCAGGGCAACGTCGCCTGGTCCACCCTCTGGAAGAGCGGGGTCAAGTGGGCCTTCGTGAAGGCCACCGAGGGGACCTCCTACCGCAACCCGTACTTCGCCCAGCAGTACGGCGGTTCGTACGACGTCGGCATGATCCGTGGCGCGTACCACTTCGCGACCCCGGACACCGCCGGCGGTGCCGCCCAGGCCGACTACTTCGTCGACCACGGCGGCGCGTGGTCGAAGGACGGCAAGACGCTGCCGGGCGTCCTCGACATCGAGTACAACCCGTACGGGGCCACCTGCTACGGCCGGACGTCCAGTCAGATGGTGAGCTGGATCCGGGACTTCCTGAACCGGTACAAGCAGCGCACCGGCCGCCACGCCACCATCTACACCTCCACCAACTGGTGGAAGCAGTGCACGGGGAACTACAGCGGTTTTGGTGCCAGCAACCCGCTGTGGATCGCCCGGTACGCCTCGACCGTGGGTCCCCTTCCGGCCGGCTGGGGCTTCCACACCATGTGGCAGTACACCTCGTCCGGTCCGACGGTCGGGGACCACGACAAGTTCAACGGTGCGGTGGACCGCGTCAAGGCCCTGGCCAACGGCTGACCCGCCCGTGGCGGCGCCGGCCGCCGGATCAGCGGCCGGCGAGGGGGCCCAGGATGTCGGCGACCTGCTCGTGCACCACGTCCAGGGCACCGGCCGGCAGGGCGGCGACCTCCGTGCCCTCCAGGGCGCGGGCCGCCTCACCGGTGCCCCCGTCGCAGGCGACGGTCGCGCCGAGGACCTCGTAGCCGTCCCGGACGGCGACCCGCAGGTGGCGCCGGCCGTCGTCGTCGGCGTGCACGGCGGTGGCGACGACCAGGGGCGGCGGCCCGCCGGCCTCGGCGGGCTGCTTGCGGTAGCCGCTGGCGACCGGCGTGCGCCAGCGCAGGCCGAGCAGCAGATGACGCTTCGCCACCACCTCGGCCAGATCGGTCTCGTAGGTGCGGTCGGGCCCGAGCACCGTGGCCCGGGCGTCCAGCACGAGGGCCGCGGGCAGCAGGCAGCGCAGGCTGCTGCCGACGATGTTGCCGCCGACCGTGGCCGTCCGGCGCACGGCCCCGGTCCCCACGGAGCCCGCCGCCCGGCGCAGCACCTGGGGCACCCGGTCGTCGATGCGGTGCAGCACCACGGCCGCGCCCAGCGCCTCGGGTTCGAGGACGGTGGCCTCCGGGACGTTCCGCAGGGACATGGCCAGGTCCGGGAATCCGTCGCGTTGCCAGGTGGCCCACACGAGCGTGGCCCCGCCGACGGGCAACGCCCCCTCCGCCAGGCACTGCTGTGCCTCGGACACGGACGTGGGCAGACGCAAGAGCATGCTGATCGACCTGCTTCCCGGCAGTCGGCGGTCGGGCGACGCCACGTCTCCCCCGCCGCGTGATCACGGCCACTGCGATTCTCCGCATCGCCGAGGGGGCGCGTACAGGGCTCACCCGTTTCCACGGTGCGCCCTCCGTGCGCCGGTGCACGCTGCGTGCGAAGCGGTGTCGGCCCCGCCGGGGTCAGTCCGCCCCGGGGCGCCGCGCGACGAAGACGAACTCCCGGCCCTCGCGGTCGGGGGCGCCGCGCACCTCGAGCACCTCGTACCCCTGCCCCGTCAGGTCCGCCTCCACCTCGGCGCGCTCGCGGAAGCGCAACGTGGAGTCGGAGGTGAGGACCGCACCGTCCGCGGCGAAGACGTAGGTCCACCGGAAGGTGACCAGCGGCCCGCTCACGTCCAGGACGCGGCACCAGCTCTCGACGGCGCCGGTGCCGGGGATCTCCACGACCCGGTGGGTGTGCTCGCGGTCCCACTCCCGCCAGGCGCGCCGGGCCGGGTCCCGCGTCTCGAACACCAGGTGCCCGCCGGGCCGCAGGGCCTCGTGGGCGCCGCGCAGCGTGCGCCGCCACGCATCGGGGCCGGTGACGGCCTGGGCGACGTTCGCCGTCATGGTCGCCAGGTCGACGCGGAGCGGGGGCAGTGCGGTCGCGTCGCCCTCGATCCAGCGCACCCGGCCGGCTCCCGGCTTGCCCCGGGCCACGTCCAGGCTCGCCCGGGCGGGGTCGACGCCCACCACGTCCGTGCCGCGGCCGGCGAGAAGCAGGGCGAAGACCCCGGTGCCGCAGCCGATGTCCAGGACCCGCCGTGCGCCGAGTTCCCCGGCCGTGTCCAGGTACGGGGCGAGGTCGCCGCGGTCGGTGTCCAGCGCGTCGTAGATCCGGGCGAGCCGCGGCTCCCGGAAGCACTCGTCGGCCATGGGCAGGACGATAGCGGGGCCGCACCGCCGTGGGCCCGTCCGGGTGAACCGGGCGGCGCCCGCACCGCATCTCCGGTCGAAGGGCGGTGGCCGGGGAACACGGGAGGTATGCGCGCACTCGTCATCAACTGCACCCTCAAACCGTCCCCCGAGCCCTCCAACACCGAGGCCCTCGCCTCCACGGTCATCGCCGCCCTCAAGGGCCACGGGGCCGAGGTGGACGTCGTACGGGCCGTCGACCTGAACCTGAAGCCCGGCGTCGAGACCGACATGGGCGACGGCGACGACTGGCCGGCCGTGCACGAGAAGCTGCTGGCCTCCCAGATCCTCGTCATCGCCTCGCCCACCTGGCTCGGCCGTCCCTCCTCCGTCGCCCAGCGGGTCCTGGAACGCATGGACGCGATGCTGAGCGAGACCGACGACGAGGGCCGCCCGGTCGCCTACAACCGCGTCGCGGGCGTCCTGGTCACCGGGAACGAGGACGGTGCCCACCACGTCATCAGCGAGATCAGCGGCGGACTCGCCGACATCGGCTACACCGTCCCCGGTCAGGCCTGGACCTACTGGCACCTCGGCCCCGGGCCCGGTCCCGACTTCCTCGACGACGAGCGCGGCCACGACTGGGCGCTCTCCACCGGCCGTGCCATGGCGTCCAACCTGGCGCACGCGGCCCGGGCGCTCGACGCGATGCCGCTGCCGGCACCTCCCTCCTGACCCCGGCCGCGGTCACGGGCGGCCGGGCGGCGCCACGACGCCGCCCGGGCATGTCTGACGACGCCGATACGGGGCATTCGTGCACGGAGCAACGATGTACCAAGAGCAATGAGGAGCTGAGGTCCGCCATGACGCACGACCTGACCCCGAAGTACACGGTCCCCGGCATCGAGCGCGAGGCCGCCGGGCGGCTGATCGGTGTGCTGCGGCTGCGCCTGCACGCCCTCAACGATCTGCACCTGACCCTCAAGCACGTGCACTGGAACGTCGTGGGACCGCACTTCATCGCGGTCCACGAGATGATCGACCCGCAGGTCGACCAGGTCCGCGACATGGCCGACGACGTCGCGGAGCGCATCGCCGCGCTCGGCGGGGTGGCCCAGGGCACGCCCGGTGCGCTGGTGGCCGAGCGCAAGTGGGACGACTACTCCATCGGCCGGGCCGACGCCATCGCCCACCTCGGCGCGCTCGACGTCGTGTACACGGGCGTGGTCGAGGGCATGCGCGCGGCGGTCGAGGAGGCCGGCAAGATCGACACCGCGACGGAGGATCTCCTGATCGGGCAGCTCAGGGATCTGGAGCAGTTCCAGTGGTTCGTGCGGGCCCATCTGGAAAGCGCCGGAGGCACCCTGGCGACGGGCAGCGCCACCTCCGAGACGGAGGCGGCGGCCCGAGGCGCGGACGTCTCGTAGTACCTGGCCCGGAGTCCCGCCCGGGGGCCGCGGACCTGCCGCTCGGCGGGCCCGCGGCCCCCGGGCCGTTCAGCGGCGGCCGAGCCTGCGTTCGCCGCGGCTGCCCGGCTCGTAGGGCAGGTGGTAGTGGGCGAAGACCGCGCTCTCGTCCTCGGCCGCGAGTTCCCCGTCCGGGTCGATCCCGGGCGCGTCCTTGACGAGGGACCTGTCGTAGGTCACCTTCATGTGGCCCGGCGCGACGGTGGCCTTGTCCACCGGGACGAACACGAGGCGGCGACGGGTCGGCAGTCCGGTGGTGACCGTCGCGAACGCGGGGCGGTCGGTGAGGGTGTCGAAGTAGATGGACTCCAGGGTGCCGATCTTGCGGCCGTCGTGGTCGACGACGTCGTGGCCGCGCCAGTCACGGATGTTTTCGGCTTCGAACATGGTTGGTCTTCCCTTCCGAGGACGCTCACCCTGTCTTGTTCCCCGCTCGGCCCGGCTGTCGCCCGGCTGTCCCCTCACCGGCCTACCGCCGGCCTCCCGGTGACCGCCCGTTCACGATCCGCACCGATCCGGAAGGTGTGCGGGGCCTGACTCCGGGTAGGCGCCCATGCGTCGGCCGACAGGGTGACAACGACGGGGGCCGATCGATCGGGAGGGCACATCATGACGACGACCGCACAGGCGACCGCGCACACCACGACGGAGATGCCGGAGATCGCGGACCCGTCCAAGGTGGCGCCCAAGGACGCGCGGGAGTTGTCGCGGCTGTTCTTCGAGCAGCTTGCGGTACTGGAAGAGGGCACGCCCGCACACCAGTACGCTCGCAACACCCTCATCGAGATGAACATGTCCCTGGTGCGCTTCGCGGCCGGCCGCTTCCGCAGCCGCGGCCCGGAGGAGATGGAGGACATCGTCCAGGTCGGCATGATCGGCCTGATCAAGGCCATCGACCGGTTCGAGCTGACCCGCGAGGTGGAGTTCACCTCCTTCGCGGTGCCGTACATCGTCGGTGAGATCAAGCGGTTCTTCCGGGACACCTCGTGGGCGGTGCACGTCCCCCGGCGGCTTCAGGAGGCCCGTGTCCAGCTGGCCCGGGCCACCGAGGAGCTGCGCAGCCGGCTGGGCCGCAACCCCACCACGCAGGAGCTGTCGGAACTGATGAGCCTTCCGGAGGACGAGGTCGTCGAGGCCCGTCTGGCGGCCAACGGCTACAACTCCGCCTCCCTGGACGCCGCCGTGGGCGGCAGCGAGGAAGGCGAGTCGGCGCTCGCGGACTTCATCGGTGTCGACGACGCCGCCCTGGAACTCGTGGACGACTTCCACGCCCTGGCCCCGATGATCGCCGAGCTGGACGAGCGCGACCGGCAGATCATCCACTGGCGGTTCGTCGAGGAGCTGACGCAGAAGGACATCGGCGAGCGCCTCGGCGTCTCGCAGATGCATGTGTCGCGGCTGATCTCGCGACTGCTGAAGCGGCTGCGGGAGGGCATGCTCAGCACGGCCTGATCCCCGGCCTGGCCGCGGCGCGGGCTGTCCGGGCGGTCCGGGCGGTCCGGGCGGTAAGAGCGGTCAGGTTCGAGCGGCGGTCGGCCAGTGGGGGCGGCGTCCGGTCCGGTGCGGGCGCCGCTTCGTCCCGTGCAGGCGCTGCGTGATCCGGTGCGGGCGGCGCCCGGTCCGGTACGGACGACGCTTCGTCCGGCTCAGGCGGCGGTCGTCTTCTTCCGCCGGGCGCGGGTGCCGCTGAGCGCGTCGACGAGCTGCTCGCGGCTCATCCTGGAGCGGCCGGGGACGTCCTGCTCGGTGGCCCGCTGGTAGAGCTCGGCCTTGCTCAGCTCCCGCAGTTCGCTCCGCCCGGGCGGAGTCCTGTGGGCGGGGCCCGCTTTCCCCTTCCCCGCTGCCGTGGGCTTCTTCCGGGGCGCTCCCGCCTTCTTCCGCGGCTCGTCCGCTCCCCGGCCGCCCGAGTTCCGGGCCGCCCGTTCTCCGCCGCCCTTCGCCTGCTCCAGGCTGCCCCGCAGGACGTCCATCAGGTCGACGACATTGGTGGCGCCCGGCGCCTCCTCGGCGACGGCCACCTCCTCGCCCTCGGCCTTGGCCCGGACCAGCTCGCGGACCTTCTCCTGGTAGGTGTCGTGGTAGCGCTCGGGGTCCCAGTCGCCACTGAGGGCGTCGACGAGGCGCAGGGCCATGTCGAGTTCCTTGCCGCGGCCCGCACGGCTGGACGGCAGCTCGGGCAGTTCCCGTACCGGGTCGCGGACCTCGTCGGCCCAGTGCAGCGTCTGCAGCAGCAGGACCCTCTCCTCGGCGCGCAGGGCGGTCAGGTACTGGCGGTTGCGCATGACGAAGGTGGCGACGCCCGCCTTGCCGGTCTCGGCGAGGGCGGTGCGCAGGAGTTCGTAGACCTTCAGGTACTCCTCGCCGCGCGGGGCGAGGTAGTAGGTGCGGCCGAAGTAGACCGGGTCGATCCGGTCCAGGTCGACGAAGTCGGTGATGTCCAGGGTGCGGGAGCGGCCCGGCGCGATCTCGTCGAGTTCGTCGGGATCCACGACGACGTACTCGCCCTCGCCGACCTCGTAGCCCTTGACGATGTCGGCGGCCTCGACCTCCTTGCCGGTGCGTTCGTTGACGCGCCGGTTGCGGATGCGGTCCGAGGTGCCGCGCTGCAACTGGTGGAAGTGGACCGTGTGGTCCTCGGTCGCGGTGAACAGACCGACGGGCACCGAGACCAGCCCGAACGTGATCACGCCTGTCCAGATCGCCCGTGCCATGGCCGTCCGCTCCGTCCTGCCCGCACCGCCCAGTCCTTCCACGCTGCCATCCGGCCCTCGGCTCCGCCCGCCGGGCGCTGCACACGGGTGGGCGGCCGGTCGGCAGCGCGCGCACCGGCCGCCGCCGTTGTTCCCTGTGAGGTGCGGGGCGGCCACCGCGCGGACGCCGGCCGGTCCTTGCCACCGGCCGGCGTCCGCAGGACCGCCCGGCCGGAACCGAGCCGAACGGCGCCGGACAACAGAGCCGAACCACAGAGGGGCACCGCCCGTGAACTGTCACCTGAGACCGATCAGCCGCGAGGAGCACCTGCGCTTCGTCGCGGCCCGGCCCTCCGTGAGCCATCTGCAGACCCCCGCGTGGGGCGGCGTGAAGCCCGAGTGGCGGGCGGAGAGCCTGGGTTGGTTCGACGAGGGCGGTGACCTGGTGGGGGCCGGGCTGGTGCTCCTGCGTCCGCTGCCGGGGCTCAGGCGATACCTGGCCTACCTGCCCGAGGGCCCGGTCGTCGACTGGGGCGCCCGGGACCTGGAGCGGTGGCTGCGGCCCATGCTGGCGCACCTGAGGGAGCGGGGTGCGTTCTCGGTGCGGATGGGGCCGCCGGTGGTGGCACGGCGCTGGAGCCCGGAGGCCGTCAAGGCGGCCGTCGCCGACCCTGCGGCGCACCGGCTCGGCGACGTGCCGGCCACCGCCCGGGAGCCGGGGGCCGACGACGTCGCCGAGGAGCTGCGCCGGTTGGGCTGGCGGCGCACCGAGTCCGGCGGGGAGGACGGGTTCGCGGCGGGCCAGCCGCGCTACGTGTGCCAGGTGCCGCTCGCGGGCCGGTCGCTGGAGGAGATCCGGAGCGGCTTCAACCAGCAGTGGCGTCGCAACATCAAGAAGGCGGAGAAGGCCGGCGTCAAGGTCGTCCGCGGCGGCCACGAGGATCTCGGCGCGTTCTACGAGCTGTATGTGGAGACCGCCGAACGGGACCGGTTCGTTCCCCGCCCCCTCGGCTACTTCCAGCGCATGTGGGCCGCGCTGACGGCCGAGGACCCGGACCGGATGCGCCTGTACCTGGCGCATCACGACGGGGAGGTGCTCGCCGCGGCCACGATGCTGACCGTGGGCGACCACGTCTGGTACTCCTACGGCGCCTCGACGGCCCGGCGGCGCGAGGTCCAGCCGAACAACGCCCTGCAGTGGCGGATGATGTGCGACGCCCACGAACGGGGCGCGGCCGTCTACGACTTCCGCGGCATCACCGACACCCTCGACGAGGACAACCACCTGCTGGGGCTGCTCCGGTTCAAGACCGGGGCGGGGGGCGAGGCCGTCGAGTACCTCGGGGAGTGGGAGCATGCGCTGAGCAGGGTGCTGCACAGGGCACTGCGGTTCTACCTGGCGCGGCGCTGACGGACGTGAGGCAGGGGGTGGGCGGTGTCGCGGGTGCTGGTGGTGCAGAACCACGCGGGCGGCGGGCCGGGTCGGTTCGGTGCGTGGCTGGCGTCGGAGGGGGTGTCGCTGGACGTCCTGCACGCGTACGCCGGTGTTCCGTTTCCCGTCCGTCCGGAGTACGACGGGATCCTGGTGCTCGGCGGCGGTTTCCTGCCCGACGACGACGAGCGCGCCCCGTGGCTGGCACCCACCCGCGCGCTGGTCGCCGGGGCACTGGATCGGGAGGTGCCGGTGTTCGGCATCTGCCTCGGCGGCCAGCTCCTCGCCCGGGTGGCGGGCGGCACGGTCCACGGCGCCCACGGTGAGCCGGAGTTCGGCAGTACCCCGCTGAACGTGCGTCCCGAGGCCGGGGACGATCCGTTGTTCCGGGGGCTGCCGGAGCGGGTGACGGCGGTCGAGCACCACGTCGACGCCGTCACCGCCCTGCCGCCCGGCGCGGCCTGGCTGATGGCGAGCGAGCGCTGTCCGTACCAGGCGTTCCGGGTCGGTGAGCGGGCGTGGGGTGTGCAGTTCCATCCCGAGGCGGGGGCGGACCGCGTGAGGTCCTGGGACGCGGAACGGCTCCGGGCCCGGGGCCTGGACCCGGTGGAGCTGGCCGACCGGGCGGCACGCGACGAGCCGGCGGCCGAAGCGGTCTGGCGGCGGGTCGCCCGGCGCTTCGCCGCCGTGGTCACCGGCTGACGCCGGGCCGGCCCCCCTCAGGAGGCCCCGTCGGCGGCCCGCGCCCGTTCCGCGAACGCGCCGCCGTCGGTGAAGGCCAGTGCCGCGAAGCGTTCGCCCATACGGCGGTGGGTGGCGGCGTCCGGGTGGATGTCGTCGGGCAGCGGCAGCTCGGCGAAGTCGTCCTCCCCGTACAGCTCGCGGCCGTCGAGGTGGTACAGGTTCGGGTCGTCGGCCGCGCGCTGCGTCACGATCCGGGCCAGTTCGTTCCTGATGACGTCGAGGGTGAGCTTCCCACTCGCCGTTTCCGCCGGGTCGCCCGTGGCCACGAAACGCATCCGTCCCTCGGCCGCTCCGCTGAAGTCGGGCATCAGCGGCCCCGGGGTGTCCTCGTGGACGGGGCACAGGATCGGCGAGACGACCAGCAGCGGTGCCGTGGGGTGGCCCTCGCGGAGGGTGTCGAGGAAGCCGTGCACCGCGGGGCCGAAGGCACGCAGGCGCATCAGGTCGGCGTTGACCACGTTGATGCCGATCTTGACGCTGATCAGGTCGGCCGGTGTGTCGCGCATGGCCCGGGCGGTGAACGGATCGAGCAGGGCGCCGCCGCCCAGGCCCAGGTTGACGAGTTCGACTCCGCCGAGGGAGGCCGCGAGGGCGGGCCAGGTGGTGGTGGGGCTCGCGGCGTCCGAACCGTGGCTGATGGAGCTGCCGTGGTGCAGCCAGACCCTGCGGCCGGGATCCGGCGCGGGCCCTACGGGGGCGTCGGTGCGCAGGGCGACGAGTTCGGTGGTCTCGTTGTGGGGCAGCCAGATCTCGACGTCCTTGTCGCCCGCCGGGAGGCCGGCGAAGCGGACGGTGCCGACCGGGCCCTGCTCCAGCTCCGCGGTGCCGGTGGTCATGTCGATGGTCAGGACGCGCCCGCCCGTGACGCTGCCCCGTCCCGCCGGGCGGCCGTCGACGAGCAGGTCGTAGACGCCGTCCGGGCGGGGCGGGGCGCCGGTGTAGACGCGCTTGGTGGGCAGGGTGTCCAGTTCGACGACGGTGGCCCGGGTGCGCAGGGCCAGGCGTACGCCCGAGGGCTGGGACTCGGCCATGGCGAGCTGCCCGTCGGCGTTCTGGGCGCGGGCCCTGGCCGGCAGGCGGTGCGGCAGCACGCCGTGCCCGGTGCGCTCCAGGTCGAGGGCGCCCCGCAGGAGGTCCTGGGTGACGGGCGTGGTGATCCAGTCGTCCGTGGTGTGCATGTCGCCTCCGGAGGTGGGTGCGCCTCACTGAGGGCGCGGTGTACGTCGCCGATTATGCAATTGCCTAATTCGATTAGGCAAACTGTGTTGTCCGACCGTCCAGCGGTGTGCGTGCGCGCCTGCACGCATGGCAGTGGTGACGACTTTCAACGGGAAAGTGACACGGCCTACGATCATGTCCGCCACCTGCGGTTCACTGGTGCTCCAGGCGTCCGGTGCCGCGGCCGCCGTACCCGTGAGGAGGTGCCTTCCGGCCATGCACACCGTCGCCGTACTCGCCCTGGACCGGGTGATCCCGTTCGACCTGTCCACCCCGATCGAGGTCTTCGGCCGCACCCGGCTCCCCGACGGCCGGCCCGGCTACCAGATCCGCGTGTGCGCCGAGCGGTCCGAGGTCGACACGGGCGCCTTCACGCTGCGCGCGCCCTGGGGTCTGGACGGGCTGCGGGACGCGGACACGATCGTCGTGCCCGGCACGGCCACCCCCACCGACCCGCTCTCCCCCGCCGTGCGCGACGCGCTGCGCACGGCCGCCGCGAACGGCACGCGGATCGCCTCCATCTGCGCGGGCACCTTCCCGCTGGCCGCCACCGGACTGCTCGACGGGCTGCGGGCCACCACGCACTGGCTCGCCGCCGACGCGCTCGCCGGTGCCCACCCGGCCGTCGAGGTGGACCCGGAGGTGCTCTACGTCGACAACGGGCAGCTCCTCACCTCGGCCGGTGCCGCCGCGGGACTGGACCTGTGCCTGCACATGATCCGGCGGGACTACGGTTCCGCGGTCGCCGCGGACGCCGCCCGGCTGTCGGTCATGCCGCTGGAGCGGGAAGGCGGTCAGGCCCAGTTCATCGTCCACGACTACACGCCCGTCCCCCGGGGCTCCGCCCTGGAGCCCCTGCTCACCTGGCTGCGGGACAACCTGGCGCGCGACCTCACCCTCGCCGACATCGCCGCCCACGCCGGGATGAGCACACGGACGCTGATCCGCCGCTTCCGGGAGCAGACCGGCAGCACCCCGCTGCAGTGGCTCCACCGGGCCAGGGTCCGCCAGGCGCAGCACCTGCTGGAGACGACCCAGCACTCCGTGGAGCGCATCGCCGGTCAGGTCGGGTTCGGCTCGCCCACCGCCTTCCGGGACCGTTTCAAGCGCACCACCGGCGTCAGCCCCCAGGCCTACCGGCGCACCTTCGCCTGAGGCGGTGGGTGGTCACCGCCCGGCACGCCCCGGACCGGCTCCGCCCACCGGGCGTCCGGCGCGGGCGCCGACGGGAGGCATGAGCGCGGGCAGCGGGGGGACTCCGCCCCCATGTCCCAGCCGCACCTGGTCACCTTCGGACACGGCACGGCGGGCCGCACCGAGCTGGCCGGCCTGCTGCGGGGCGCCGGCGTCGCCGCCGTGGTCGACGTCCGGACGGCCCCCGGCAGCCGCCGCGACCCCGACCTGCTGCGGGAACGGCTCGCACGGTGGATGCCCGAGGAAGGCCTCGGCTACCGGTGGGAGCGCCGCCTGGGCGGCTTCCGCAAGCTGCCGCCGGACTCCCCGGACGTCGTCTGGCGCAACGCGTCCTTCCGGGGCTACGCCGCCCACACCCGCACTTCGGAGTTCGTCGCCGCCATGGACGAGCTGCTCGCGCAGACAGTGCGGGAACGCACCGCGGTCATGTGCGGCGAGGCCGTGTGGTGGCGCTGCCACCGGCGCCTCGTCGCGGACTTCGCCGTACTGGCCCGTGACACTCCCGTGGACCACCTCATGCACGACGGCCGCCTGACACCCCACTCCCCCACACCGGGGGCCCGGCTGCGGCCGGACGGGCTCCTCGTCTACGACGACGAGGAGGCGGCTCGGGCGGCCGCCTCCTCACCGCCGAAGCGGACGCGCCGCCCACCGAGGTGAGGACGACCGCGGTCAGGACGGAGCAGGTGCCGAGGCCACGGAGGAGAGCCGCGGAGGCGGAGGGGACCGGAGGGAGACGGAGGAGACGGTGGCCATGAACCACAAGGGGAGCGGCGGGACCGGCCGGGAGACCGGCGGCCACGGCACCGAGTCGGCCGAGTCGGTACTCGACGAGCTCTACTCGACACCGCCCGGCGACTTCGTCCCCCGCCGCGAGGAACGCGCGGCCGCCGCCCGGACCGCCGGCCGCAAGGAGGACGCCCGCCGGATCCACGCCGCCCGCAGGCCCACGCTCGCGGCCTGGGCGGCGAACCTCCTGGCCCGCTCGCGACCGGAAGAGGCCCGTCGTTTCCAGGAGTTGGGGCAGTCCCTGCGCGAGGCACACCGCACCCTGGACGCCGCGGAGCTCAGGGAACTCTCCGCGCAGCGCCGACGCGTCGTCTCCGCCCTGACCCAGCAGGCCGCACAGCTGGCCGGCGAGGCCGGGCACCGGTTGTCCCAGTCGGCGCAGCGGGAGGTCGAGTCGACCCTGCGCGCGGTGCTCGCGGATGCGCGAGCCGCCGACGAGTGGGCCGCCGGACGCCTGGCCGCGTCACTCGCCCCGCCCTCCGAATTCCCGCCGGACACCGCCCCGTTCGCCGCCGCACCCCGCGGGCCGGCGCCCCGGCCGAAGCCCGCCCGGCGCACCGCGGGCACCGGTGACGAACTCGCGGAGCGGCGCCGCAGACGGCAGGAGGAACTGGCGCGGGCCGAGGAGCAGGCGGAGCGGGCCGCGCGGCGGTTGCGCGACGGACGGGCAAAACGGTCGGCGGCGGACGCGTCGCTGCGCCGGGCGGACGAGGAACGCGAGCGGGCCCGTGCGGCGGTGAACACCGCCGAGGAACAGCTGCGCACGGCCCACGCGGACCTCGACCGCGCCGAGCGGCAGCACCGGGCAGCGGAAGAACGGGTCCACCGGGCCGGCGAGGAAGTGACCGGGGCCGAGCGGGAGGCGCGTACGGCGTCGCGCCGGGTGGACCGGTTGAACTCACGTGCCAGGTAGCCGGCACAGCCGCTGCGCGGATGACGCTCGCGGGTGACCGATGCCCGCCAAGTCCCGAACACATGCGCGGAGTTGCGGCGGCACATTCCACGTGAGTGACCATACGTGGTATACCGGCTCGGCAGCGAGCAGGCGAACACCACGCATGGTCCGTCTGCCTTCACGGCCGCGAATCGAGGAGAGTCACACATGTCCGAGAGCACGACGCAGAACGCCACCGAACTCGCCTCGCAGTACAGCGTCCAGGTGACCGACGACCTGGAGCGCAACGCCAAGGAGCAGGAACGTGTCAGCACGGAAATCACCGCTCTCCAGGAGCAGTTGGCCGCGCTGCAGCACGACCACGCCCTGTTGGTGAACATGCAGCAGGCGTTGGGCATCACCTCCCCGGCCCAGTCGGCGGACGCGCCCGGGGAGTCCGGTGCAGCGGCCGCCGTGCCCACGCCGCGTGCGGGCACGTCCGCCGGGCCGGGCGCGGGCAGGCGTGCGCGGGCCAAGAGGGCCACTTCGCCGGCCAAGCGCGCCACCACCGCCAAGCCGGGTGCCGGCAAGTCCGCGAAACCGGCCGCCGCGGCACCTGCGAAGGCTCCCAAGAAGGCCGGATCCGCCGCCAGGGCCGCCACCGGGGGCACGGCCAAGACGCCCGCCAAGGCCGACACGAAGTCCCCCAAGGCCGCCGCTAAGGGCACCAAGAGCGCCAAGGACGCCACCAGGGACACCAAGGCCGCGGCGAAGCCCGCCGCCGGGAAGGCACCGGCGCAGGCGCCGGCCCAGCCGACGCTGGTCGAGCTGGTGCGCCACCACCTCGCCGGGCAGAACGAGCCCCGCTCCGCGGCCGAGATCACCACGGCCCTGGGCGAGACCCACCCCGAACGCACCGTCAAGACCACGGTCGTGCGCACCACCCTCGAGGGGCTCGTCGCCAGGAACCAGGCCCAGCGCTCCAAGCAGGGCACGTCGGTGTACTACACCGCCGCCGACGCGGCCGCGGCGAAGCAGGAGCAGCAGGCCCCGGCCGGTGACGCGGCCGGGCAGGGCGACGCCTGAGCACACCTGCTCCCCTCTCGACGCGGCGCGGCGCGCGGCCCGGGGGAAACGGGGTGAGTATCGGTGGATGGGTTTCGTCCTGCCGGTGCTCTTCGCCCTCCTCGCCGCGTTCAGCAACGCGCTGGCGACCGTGCTCCAGCGCCGTGCCGCGCTGAGTGTGCCGCAGTCCCGGGGCTTCCGCCCGGGGCTCGTCCTGGACCTGTTGCGGCGGCCGGTGTGGCTCGGCGGCATGCTGGCCGTGGTGGTGGCCGGTGTGGGGCAGGCGGTGGCTCTGGCGACGGGGCCGTTGTCACTCGTCCAGCCCCTGTTCGTGCTGGAGCTTCCGCTGGCCCTGCTGCTGGCCTCGCTGCTGACCGGCACCCGGCTGCCGGAGGCGGTGTGGCTCGCCGTCGGCGGGGTGGTGGTGGGGCTCGGCGTGGCGCTGGCCTCGGCCGCGCCGGACGGCGGCGCGGAGGACGTGCCGCTGGACCGCTGGGTGCCCGCACTCGCGGCCTGTGCCGGAGCCGCGGTACTGCTGGCGGGAGCCGGTCTGCGGCGTCCCTTCGGCAAGGCGCGCGCCGGTTGTCTCGGCGCCGCCACCGCGGTGTGCTACGCGCTGACGGCCGGTCTGATGAAGGACTCCATGCGTGTCCTGGACTCCGGCGGCGTCGTCGGCTTCCTGACCGCGTGGCAGACCTACGGCTTCGCGCTGGCCGGTGTGTGCGCCGTGCTCCTGCTGGAGCACGCCATGCAGGGTGGCCCGCTCGTCGCCTCCCAGCCCGCCCTCACCCTGGGCGACGCGACGGTGAGCCTCCTGCTCGGCGTGGTCCTGTACCGCGAGGACGTACGGGGCCACTGGTGGGTCGTGCCGCAACTGCTGGGCGTGGCGCTGATCGTCGTGGGCGTCCTGCATCTGGCCCGGCGGGGCGTCGACCTGCGCACCGGGCAGTGAGCCCGGTGGGCGGGCCGGGGCGGCGCAGCGGGCGGTGCTCCGTACGAGTGGTGCGTTGGTCGACTCGGTCGTACGGTCGGTACGGGGAAACGGGAAGCGGAGACAAGCGACCCCGAGACGGCCGGGAGCAGACATGGGCAGGAACCCGATGAGGGCAGCGGTCACACTCTGTGCCGCCGCCGCGCTCGCAGCACCCCTGGGCACGGCCTTCGCCGCACCGTCCGCGTCACCCGCGGCGCGGACCCAGCAGACACCGCAACCGGTACTCGTCGACTGCTCGGGGCAGCCCCAGGTGCGGCCCGGGTCGTACCTGCTCGCCTGCGGGGACGGCAACAGCCGCCTCGTGTCCCTGCACTGGCTGAGCTGGGACTCGACCGGCGCGGTCGGCCGGGGCACCCACGCCGTCAACGACTGCGACCCCTACTGCGCGGCGGGTGCCTTCCACTCGTACCCCGTGACCGTCCGGCTCGACCGGTCCACGGGCGGGGAGGGAGGCACGGGTGCCCCGCACTTCACCCGGGTGACCCTCACCTACACCGACGGCAGGCCGGACGGGTCCGCGCGTACGGTGACCTATCCGCTCGCGGGCTGACGGGCCGGAGGCCCTGCCGGCCCGTCCGGCAGCACCAGCCGGCAGGTGTCGCCCGGCTGGAGGCGCACCTCGCGGTCCGGCAGCCTGACGTCGATCGGCAGCGGGCCGGCCGGGGGCACGGCGATCTCCAGCCGGCCGTGCTCCAGCCGGAACCGCACGCCCCAGTGGCCCTGGTAGCGCACGGAGAACCCGTACGACGACAGTTCCGGCAGTGGCACCGGGTCCAGCCACAGGGCGCCGCCGCGGGTCTCGAGACCGGTGAGACCGCGCTGGACGAGGTCGAGGGTGCCCGCCATGGCGCCGAGGTGGATGCCCTCGCCGGTGGTGCCGCCCTGGAGGTCGGCGACGTCGCCCTTGAGCGCCTCCTGGAAGTAGGACCAGGCCTCCGAGCGCCGGGCGCGGGCCAGGACCCAGCCGTGGACGAGTCCGCTGAGGGTCGATCCGTGGCTGGTGCGGGCGAGGTAGTGGTCGACGGTGCGCTGCCAGGTCCGCTCGTCCAGGCGGTAGCCCAACCGGTCGAAGAGTGAGCCGAGTTCGGCCGGGGAGAACAGGTGGCCGAGCATGAGGACGTCGGCCTGCTTGGATGCCTGGTAGTTGTTGACGCTGTCGTTCTCGGCCTCCAGGACGCGGTCGAGGCGCCGGATGTCGCCGTACCGCTCGCGGTAGCCCGCCCAGTCGAGCTCGGCCAGTTCGCCGTAACCCTCGAACTGGCTGACGACGCCTTCGTGGAAGGGGACGTGCAGGGTGCGGGAGACGCTGTCCCACTGTTCCAGTTCCTCCTCGCCCAGAGCGGTGCGCTCGACGAGTTCACGGCGGCGTGGTTCGGGCAGTTCGCCGAGGACTTCGAGGGTGCGGGCCAGGACCCAGGCGGCGGTGACGTTGGTGTAGGCGTTGTCGTCCAGGCCCGGCCGGTCGGCGCCGGGGTAGGCCTCGTGGTACTCGTCGGGGCCGACGACGCCGCGGATGCGGTACCGTCCCAGCCGCTCGTCCCAGGTGGCGGAGTCGGCCCAGAAGCGCGCGATCTGCAGCAGCATCTCGGCGCCCTTGGTGTGCAGGAACTCGGCGTCGCCGCTGGTCTCGCAGTACTGCCACACGTTGTACGCGATGGCCGAGCCCACGTGGTGCTGGAGGTGGGAGTGGTCCGGGAGCCAGCGGCCCGAGCGCGGGTTGAGGTGCAGCTGCTGGGTCTCCTCGCGGCCGTCGCTGCCGCTCTGCCAGGGGTACAGCGCGCCGCGCCTGCCGAGGGCACGGGCCGCCGCGCCGGCCCGTTCCAGGCGGCGGTGCCGGTAGTGGAGCAGGGCCCGGGAGACCTCGGGGAAGTGCAGGTTCAGGTAGGGCAGGACGAACAGCTCGTCCCAGAAGATGTGCCCGCGGTAGGCCTCCCCGTGCAGTCCGCGCGCCGGCACGCCCACGTCGAGGTCGGCGGTGTGCGGGGAGAGGGTCTGCAGGACGTGGAAGAGGTGCAGGCGCAGGATGCTGCCGGCCTCGCCGGGGACCTCCAGTTCGGCGCGGCGCCACAGCTGCCCCCAGGCGGTGCGGTGCCGCTCCAGCAGGTCGTCGAAGCCGGCGGCGTCGGTCACGCGGTCGACGGCGGCCTGGAGCGGGTCGCTGATCGCCGGGTCGCGGGAGGTGTGCAGGGCGACGGTCTTGTCGACGGTGACGGTGCGGCCCGGCTCGGCGCGCAGGACCGTGCGCTGGGTGACGCACAGGTGTTCGCGCGCCGTGGTGACCGGCGCGCCGGCGGTGGTGCGGGCCGCCATGCCGATCCGGATGTCCGAGGTACGGGTGCGGCAGCGCAGCCACACCGTGCCGTCGCCGGTGTCGCCGGTGTGGACGTGGGTGAGGTGACGGCCGTCGAGGTCCCGGTAGCGCGGCACCCCGGAGTTGGTGACCCCGCCGTCGAGGGACGAGGCCACCTCCAGGTCGGCCGGGCCGCCGTCGACGGTGAACTCCGTGCGCAGTGCGGCGAGGTGGGGGTCGGCCATGTGCACCAGGCGCAGCTGGCGCACGGCCAGTACGCGTTCGGCGTCGAGCCGGAAGCTGGTGCGTCGCTCCAGCAGTCCCGAGTCCAGGTGCACGGTCTGCCGGTGGTCGAGCACCTCGGCGGTGTCCGGCGTCAGCCAGTCCCCTGCGGCGGTCCTGAAGCGCAGTGGCAGCCAGTTGGGGAGGTTGACCATGTCCTCGTTCTCGACCTCGCGGCCGGCGACGGCGGAGGTGAGCCGGTTGTAGCACCCGGCCACGTAGGTGCCCGGATAGTGCGTGTCACCGGCGGGGCACTCGGGCAGGGCGCCGCGGGTGGCGAAGTAGCCGTTGCCGAGGGTGCACAGGGACTCCCTGAGCCGTTCCTCGGCCGGGTCGTAGTGTGCGTAGTCCCAGGTCGAGGGGGTCGCGGTCATCGCGAGCCGTCCCAGCTCCAGTCGGCGATCTGGGGCATGTCGACGCCGTGTTCGCGGATCCAGTCGTGGTGGCGCAGCCGGGCGTCCTCCATCCGCTGCCGCACGGCGGCCGCGCGCACCGCGAGTCCCGGCACCCGGTCGATGACGTCCATGACGAGGCGGAAGCGGTCCATGTCGTTGCCGAGCACCATGTCGAACGGGGTGGTGGTGGTCCCGATCTCCTTGTAGCCGCGCACGTGGAGGTGCGCGTGGCCGGTGCGCCGGTAGGCGAGCCGGTGGATCAGCCAGGGGTACCCGTGGTAGGCGAAGACGACCGGCTTGTCCGCGGTGAACAGGCCGTCGTACTCGAAGTCGGTCATGCCGTGCGGGTGTTCGCCGCTGGGCAGGAGCCGGGCGATGTCCACCACGTTCACCACGCGCACCGCGAGCCCGGGCAGGTGGTGGCGGATCAACTGCGCGGCGGCCAGCACCTCCTGGGTGGGGACGTCGCCCGCGCAGCCGAGCACCGCGTCGGGCTCGCGGCCGCCGTCCTCGGTCCCGGCCCAGTCCCAGATGCCGGCGCCCCGTGCGCAGTGCACCTTCGCCTGCTCCATGGAGAGCCAGTCGAAGCAGGGCTGTTTGCCGGCGACGATCACGTTGACGTAGTCGCGGCTGCGCAGCGCGTGGTCGGCGACGGAGAGCAGGGTGTTGGCGTCCGGCGGCAGGTAGACCCGGACGGCTTCGGGGCTCTTGTTGAGGATGTGGTCGACGAACCCGGGGTCCTGGTGGGAGAAGCCGTTGTGGTCCTGGCGCCACACGTGGGAGGTGAGCAGGTAGTTGAGGGAGGCGATGGGCGCCCGCCAGGGCAGTCGGCGGGTGACGCGCAGCCATTTGACGTGCTGGTTGACCATCGAGTCGACGATGTGGACGAAGGCCTCGTAGCAGGAGAACAGGCCGTGGCGGCCGGTGAGGAGGTAGCCCTCCAGCCAGCCCTGGCAGGTGTGTTCGGACAGGATCTCCATCACCCGGCCGTGCCGGTCGAGGTCCTCGTCGACGGGCAGCGTCCTCTCCTGCCAGGCCTTGCCGCTGGCGGTGTAGACGGCCTGGAGCCGGTTGGAGGCGGTCTCGTCGGGGCCTACGAGCCGGAAGTCCCGCCGGTCTGCGGTGGCGTCCATGACGTCGCGCAGCAGGTCTCCGAGGACCCGGGTGGGCTCGTGCATGCTCGCGCCGGGGCGGTCGACCGGCACGGCGTACTCGTCCGGGTCGGGCAGGGGCAGCTCGCGCAGGAGCAGGCCGCCGTTGGCGAAGGGGGTGGCGCCCAGGCGACGGGGTCCCTCAGGGACGGCGGCGAGGACGGCTGGGCGCGGTGCTCCGGTGTCGTCGAAGAGTTCCTCGGGCCGGTAGGAGCGCAGCCAGCGCTCCAGCTGCGCGAGGTGGTCCGGGTCGGTGCGTACGGCGGGCAGCGGGACCTGGTGGGCGCGCCAGGTGTTCTCCACGGGCACGCCGTCGACCTCCGCCGGGCCGGTCCAGCCCTTGGGGGTGCGCAGGACGATCACCGGCAGGCGGGCTCGGTCGGTGGCCCCGTCCTCGCGGGCGGCCCGTTGGAGGGCGGCGATGCGGTCCAGGGCGGTGTCCATGGCCTGGGCCATGGCGCGGTGGACGGCGGCCGGGTCGTCGCCGGTGACGTACAGCGGGTCGTGGCCGTAGCCGCGCAGGAGGGAGTCGAGTTCCGCCTCGGGGAGGCGGGCGAGGACGGTCGGGTTGGCGATCTTGTAGCCGTTGAGATGCAGGATCGGCAGGACCGCGCCGTCGTGGACGGGGTCGAGGAACTTGTTGGAGTGCCAGGACGTGGCCAGCGGGCCGGTCTCCGCCTCGCCGTCGCCGATCACGCAGGCGACCACGAGGCCGGGGTGGTCGAAGGCGGCGCCGTAGGCGTGCGAGAGCGCGTAGCCCAGCTCGCCGCCCTCGTGGATGGAGCCCGGCGTCTCGGGCGCGACGTGGCTCGGCACGCCGCCGGGGAAGGAGAACTGTCTGAACAGCCGGGCCATCCCCGCCGCGTCCCTCGTGACGTCCGGGTAGGTCTCGCTGTACGACCCCTCCAGCCACGCGTTGGCCAGGACGGCGGGCCCGCCGTGTCCTGGACCCCAGACGCACAGGGCGTCGAGACCGCGCGCCTTGATCACCCGGTTGAGGTGGGTGTGGACCAGGTTGAGACCGGGTGAGGTGCCCCAGTGGCCGAGCAGCCGGGGCTTGACGTGCTCGGGGCGCAGCGGTTCGGCCAGCAGGGGGTTGTCCATCAGGTAGATCTGGCCGACGGAGAGGTAGTTCGCGGCGCGCCAGTGGGCGTCCAGACCCGCGAGTTCCTCGTCGGTGAGCCCGGGCGGCGGCTGCTGCGTGTCGGCGGACATCGGGGGCCTTTCCGTTCGGGACAGCGGTCGGGGAGGGGCAAGGGTCCCGTGGACATCCCAACCCTGTGCGGACCGGGCGGGTACCCGAGAGGGCCGTTCGGGTCACGTCGGGATCCGGACGACCCGGGCGCTCTCGCGCGGACCCCGGGCGCCGCTCGCTCGGACTGCCGGGAATCCGGGACAGGGAGACCGGGGCAGGACGGCGAGGGCGAGGGCCGTGAGCAGCACGGCCGAACAGCACGGCCGCCACCGGCGCCGACCCCGGTGCCGGCCGTGCTGGCGCAGCGAGTACCCCAACTTCGCCGCGTTACACCGCGATTGGCCGAGTATTCGAGGATCCGCGAAGGGCGCACGGGGTCGGGTGGCCGCCGTTATCAATTTTGCATGTCATGCATCTTTGCATACCATGCAACTTATGTCGGAGAAGAGTGCCGCAGAGGGCGGGCTGCGGGAGCGGAAGAAGCGGGCCACGCGTGCCGCTCTCGCCGAGGCCGCGGTGCGTCTCGCCGCGGAGCACGGCGCGGAGAAGGTCACCGTCGAGGCGATCAGCGCCGCCGCCGGAGTGTCGGTGCGTACCTTCTTCAACTACTTCGACACCCGCGACGACGCCTTCGTGGTCATCGACGCGGAAGCGGGCGCGCGCATGCGGCGCGCCGTCGTCGAGGCACCGGCCGGCCTCTCCCCGCTGGAAGCCCTGCGCGAGGCCATGGCGGCGGAACTGGCCGAGGCGGAACAGCAGCACGAACTGTGGCGTCTGCAGGCCGAGGTCCTGCACGCCTCCCCGCACCTCCTGGCGCGCGGCGTCGGGGCCCACAGGGCGGCCGAGGAGGACCTGGCCGACGCCGTCGCCGAGCGCCTGCGCGGGGCCGGCGGCACGGGCGGCTCCGGACCCGGGTCCGAGCCCGGCCTCTATCCGCGGCTGCTGGCCGCGGTGGCGAGCGTCGCGGTGCGCACCAGCATGGACCACTGGTCCGCCCACCAGGAGGAAGCCGCCTTCCTGGACGTCTTCCGCGAGGTCTTCACGCTCCTCGCCGCCGGTCTCCCGGCACCCTCCGCGTAGCCTCCGCGCCGGGCTCGCGACCCACCGGACCACCACACGAAAGAGATGCCGTGACCGCTACCCAGGCGCCCGCCGACGCGCCTCCCACCTCCATGACCCACCGGCAGATACTCCAGGCCATGTCGGGCCTGATGGCCGGCATGTTCGTCGCCATCCTGGCCGGTACCGTCGTGGCCAACGCGCTGCCGACGATCATCGCCGACCTGGGCGCCAGCCAGTCGTCCTACACCTGGGTCGTGACCTCCGAGCTGCTGGCGATGACCGCGACGGTGCCCCTGTGGGGCAAGCTGTCCGACCTCTTCAACAAGAAGCTGCTGCTCCAGCTGTCGCTGAGCATGTTCGTGGTGGGCTCGCTGCTGGCCGGCTTCTCGCACGGCGTCGGGCTGCTGATCTTCAGCCGGGTCGTGCAGGGCATCGGTGCGGGCGGTCTGACCGCTCTCGCCCAGGTCGTGATGGCCTCCGTCATCCCGCCCCGCCAGCTGGGCAAGTACGCCGGCATCTTCGGTGCCGTCTTCGCCGTGGGCACCGTGGCCGGACCGCTGGTCGGCGGCGTCCTGGTGGACACCTCGTGGCTGGGCTGGCGCTGGTGCTTCTTCATCGGCGTGCCGTTCGCGCTGCTCGCCATCGCCCTGCTGCAGCGCACGCTGCGGCTGCCGACCACACGGCGCGAGGTGCGCATCGACTGGCTCGGCGCCTTCCTGATCGTCGCCGGTGTCTGCGCGCTGCTCATCTGGGTGTCCCTGGCGGGCAACGAGTTCGACTGGGCCTCCTGGCAGACCGGCGCGCTCACGGGCGGCGGCGTGCTGCTGCTGGTCGCGGCGGTGTTCGTCGAGGCCCGCACCGCGGAGCCGGTCATCCCGCTCGGCATCTTCAAGAACCGCACGGTCACCCTGACCACGGTCGCCAGCCTCCTGGTCGGTGTCGCCATGTTCGGCGGGACCGTCTTCCTCTCGCAGTACTTCCAGGTCTCGCTGGGCAAGTCGCCGACCGTCGCGGGTCTGATGAGCCTGCCGATGATCCTCGGCCTGCTGGTGTCCTCCACCGTGGCCGGACAGGTCATCAGCCGCACCGGCAAGTGGAAGCGGTACCTGGTGGCGGGCGCGGTGATCATGGCCGCCGGCCTCGCGCTGCTGGCCACGATCGACGCGAGCACCAGCTTCGGTCTGCTCAGCCTCTACATGGCGATCCTGGGTGTCGGCGTCGGCATGCTGATGCAGAACCTGGTGCTGGCCGCGCAGAACGACGTGGCCGCCTCCGACCTGGGCGCCGCGACCTCCGTGCTGTCCTTCTTCCGCAGCATGGGCGGCACCATCGGCGTCAGCGTCCTCGGCGCGATCCTCGCCAACCGGGTCGCCGACGAGATGGCCAAGGGTCTCAGCAACGCCGGCATCACCGTGCCCGGTGGCGAGGGATCGGGCGAGAGCAGCGTCCCGGACATGTCCGCGCTGCCCGCCCCGATGCGCACGATCGTCGAGCACGCCTACGGAGTGGCGACGGCCGATCTGTTCCTGATCGCCACGCCGTTCGCCGTGCTCGCGCTGGTCGCCGTCGTCTTCATCAAGGAGAAGCCCCTGAAGACCACCAGCGGCATGGAGCGCCTGGCCGAGGAGTCCGGCGAGGGTCTCGCCGGACCGGCCGGCAAGGACCCGGCACCCGTCGCCTGAGGCGCCCGGCGACAGCGGGGCTCGCCCGTCCGTGCGGACGGGCGAGCCCCGCTGTCGTGCACGGCGGCGGCCAGGGCCGCCGGTCAGCCCCGGGCCATCGCGATCGAACCGGCCAGGCGCTCCCCCGCCTCGTAGATCATGTAGGGGACGCCGTGGTCCGTGCCGAAGGACGGCGAGGCGGAACGTCCGTTCTCCGGTGCGGAATTCCGGGAGTCGTAGAACACTCCGAGGTGCTCGCGGCGGGAGAAGTCGTTGCCGACCTCGGTGATCATCAGGTCGCCGCCGCTCTCCTTGTCCTTGTTGTAGACGACGTACGTGCTGTTGTTCCGGTGCAGCAGGTGCGGGCCGCCCACGTTGACGGCGCCGACGTCGCCGTGGCGCACCAGCGGCTCCTGGGAGAAGGTCCAGTCGCGGCCGTCCGCGGACCAGCCCCAGCCGATGTCCCGGTGGTCCGACTTGTTGTTCATCATGAACACCATGACGTAGTGGGCGCCGCGCGAGGGCAGTTCGTGCGGGAAGACCCGCGCGTACGAGGTCTCGGTGGTGCCGGACGGCAGCATCGAGGTGCTCAGCACGACCTTGTCGTACGTGAAGTCGACGCCGTCGGCGGAACGGGCCAGCCTGGTCGTGGTGTTCTCGCCGTGGAAGTACAGCCACATCTCCTTGCGGCCCGCGTGCCACATCACGTGCGGCGAGGAGACGTGGCTGACGGAGTAGTGCGGCGACCACTTCTTGGAGACGATCGGGTTGTGCGGGTACTCCGTGAACGGGCCCTCCAGCGAGTCGCCGTAGGCCAGGCAGATGCCGCCGGGGGCGTCGTGCGGGGCGTAGTAGAGGTAGTAGCGGCCGAGCCGGCCGTTCGCGGGCAGCCGGTCGTAGACGCCCCGTACGGTCGGGAAGATGATCTCGCCGGTGGGGTTGTAGGCGAGCCGGGACGGGGTCAGCAGGGTGCGGACGTAGGTGTAGTCGGGGAACCCGCCGGGCGCGGCGGAGGCGGTGGGCACGGCGGTGGCGCCCAGCGCGAGGGCGGCGCCGGTGGCGGCCGTGCCCTTCAGGAACAGTCGGCGGTCGAGGTGCGGCTCGTGCATGTCGACTCCTGGAGAGAGGGGAAGGGTCACACGTACAGGGCGGCGGTGACGCACATGCCGCCCAGGGCGACCAGCCAGACGTAGGGCAGGGTGCGGAGCATGACCTGCTGCGGGCTGACGCCCGCGTACTGCGCGGCCCACACGGTCTGGGTGCTGGTCGGGTCGGCGACGCCGAAGACCTGGTTGTAGGAGGTGGCCATGCCCAGGACGGCGACGGCCGGGTAGATGCCGGTGGCGATGAGGACGCCCGCGATGCCCGCGCCGAGGCCGAACACGTTCAGCGGGCCGCGGTAGAGGCACAGCGGCACCAGCAGGGTGAAGACGATGACGAACAGCACCGGGTTCTGCGGGCTGACCGCCTTCATCAGCGGCTCCAGGGCGTCCACCGCGCCGGGCAGCTCGACGGCCGCCAGCAGGATGCCGATCGCCACGAACAGGGCGAGCGGCGGCGCGGCCACCTCGAAGCCGCCGTACAGGGTGCGCAGCAGCCGCTTGTTCATCTCGCCGGGCCGGGTGGTGGTGACCAGCGCGTAGAGCACGCCGGCCAGCATCGAGGGGATGATGGCGACGTCCAGGCCGAGGGCCAGGACCAGCGGGACCACGGGGGCGAGCAGCGCGTACCAGGGCGCGTCGCCGAGGCGTTCGCGGCGCGGGGCCGGGCGCGCGGAGACGGACTTGAGCGACCAGGCGTGCTCGGTGCCGCGCCGCCGGTTCTCGACGACGACGTAGGCGACCGCGGCGACCAGGGCGAACGGGAACAGCTTCACCATGAAGCCGCGCACGGTGTCGACCGGCAGGTCGAGGGCGGTGGAGAAGAACTGCCAGACGGGCAGCTCGAAGGGGACGCCGACCGCGATGCCCATCAGCACGGTGCCGGCGGCCGTCACCTTCGGCACGCCGACGGCGACCATGGCGGGGATGCCGATGATGCCGGCCAGCATCGCGGCGGGCGCCGAGCCGGTGACGGTGCCGACGAGCGCGGAGACGGCGAGCACCCCGAGGGCGACGACGGTGGGCCGGTCGCCGCCGAACTCGACGATCTTGCGGACGAGGGTGCCCGCGATGCCGGTCTCGTCGAGGAGCTTGCCCAGCCAGGAGCCGAGGATGATGGCGACCATCGTCGCCGCGAGCGCCGGGGCGCCCTCCTGGAGCACCGTGTCCAGGACGCTGTTCTCGCCGGTCAGGGGTGCGCCGGAGAGGAAGGCGATGACCACGGCGAGCAGGACCAGCGCGAAGGCGGTGGGGAGCTTGCGGGTGAGCATCGCGGCGACGCCGGCCGCCATGACGAGGAGGATGACGACACCCATGGGTCAGTTCTCTCTTCTTGCGTCACGTGCAGGTGGTGGGGTGGTCCCGCTCCCGGCCTCGGCCTCGGCGGCCAGGGCGGCGGTCAGCAGCAGGGGGCTGCGGCCGAGTCCGCAGACGGTACGGGCGTAGGCGTGCGCGGCCACCTCCTCCGCGCCGGCGACGTGGCCGGGTACGCGCAGCCGGCCCAGGCGCAGGGCGCTGTGCCCGAGGGCCTGCTTCAGGGCGGCCTTCGCGGGGCCGTGGTGGAGGTGGACGTGCACCGCCTCGTGGGCGAGGGCGGCGGCCCGCACCGAACCGGGCGGGTACCAGTGGCGCCAGCCGCGGGCGTCGACGGTCCGTTCCGCGAGGTCGATCGTGTCGGTGAACAGCTCGACCGTGGGAGGTCTGGAGCCGTAGCGGGCCAGTAGCCCGAGTTCGAGCCCGCCCTCGCTCTCCACGACCCGGGCGGTGCACGCGACGGGCGCGAGGGCGGCGCCGAACGCGTCAGCCGCCCGCGCCCACCGGCGCAGCAGTTCCGGGTCGCGGTGCTCGTGGGTCGGGGTGGCGGCCAGCAGCCGCACGGCCCAGCCGAGGTCGTCGGTGGCGGCGAGGTCGGCCGTCCCCGGGGCCTGTGACACGCTCATTCGCGCACCTCCAGTACGGCGACCACCGGCTCGTCGGCGGCACGGGAGCGCAGTTCGCTGCGGGCCAGGGCGAGCAGCGGCTGCGGGTCCAGTACGCCGGAGAGGTCGGCGATGCGGGAGCCGAGCAGCAGCCGCACGGCGGGGGCGCGGACGCCTCCGTCGCCGTAGGAGGTGTGCTCGGCGACCAGCTTGGCCAGCACCTCGGGGGCGCCGGCGACGGTGGTGGCCTCGACCCGGGCGTCGGTGGCGTGGTGCCGTACGACGCCGTCCGCGTCGACGACGCGCACCGGGTGCCGGACGGGCCGGAACCGGCGGCGGACCTCGACGCCGTACACGGTGTGCGCGGGGGTGCCGGCGATCACCTGCACGTCCGCCGGGTCGGTCTTCAGGCTGGCGGCGGCCAGGCGCAGGCGCTCGGCGTCGTCGGCCCGGTGGGAGCGGTCCTGGGTGCGCAGTTCGGTGGCGCCGGTGGCGACGGCGCGCACGACGTTGGTCTGCGGGTCGACGGTGACCTCGACCTCGACACCGTCGGCGGCGGCGCCCTGCTGGACCACGGCGCGTTCGGCCTCGGCGCGGACGGCGAGGATCTGCTCCTGGGTGGCTCCGGGCACGATCCGCTCGACCTGCTCGCGGACCAGGGCGAGGGCGACACCGATGGGGCTGATGACCTCGGCGTGCTGCGCGATGCGGCCGGTCATGCCGGTGCGGGCTGCCAGGTGCGGGGTGACGGAGGCCGCGCCGCCGCCCCCGCCGACGAGGACGGCGGTGTCGGTGTCGAGGCGGTACTCGCGCACGAGGTCGTCCACGACGGACTTCACCCGGTCGGTGCCGGCGTCCAGGAGCCGGGCGGCGGCGGTGGGCACGTCGGTGCCCAGGGCGGCGGCGAGCGGGGCCAGCGCGGCGCGGGCGGTCTCCGGGCCGGCGTGGGCGAAGTCGCCCTCGGGGGCCAGGCCGAGGGCGTTCGCGGCACAGGTCATGGTGAGCGCGAACCGGCCGCCGGCCGCATCCAGGACCGCGTAGTCGGCGGGGTCGCCGGGCAGCGGGCTGATCATGGTCAGCTTCGCGTCCCGCAGGTCGGCCGGGTCGGCGTAGCAGGCGTACGGCAGCCCGGCGATGTGCGCGCTGCGCGGTCCGGTGCCGGTGACCCGGCCGCCCGAGACGCGGACCATGGAGCCGCCGCCGACGCCGACGGTGCGGACGTCGAGGGCGTTGAGGTAGGAGCTCTGCCCGAGCAGGACCGCGTGCCGTACCGCGACCTTGCCGCGCCTGACGACGCTGATGTCGGTGGAGGTGCCGCCGGTCTCCAGGAACACGCCCTCGCTGACCCGCTCCTGCATCAGCGCGCCGGCGACTCCGGCGGCCGGCCCGGACAGCACCGTGAGCAGGGGCCTCCTGCGCATCTCGTCCAGGGACATCACTCCCCCGTCGCAGCGCATCACCATCAGCGGCGCGGTGACCCCGGCCTTGGTGATGGAGGCGTCGACGAGGTCGGCGGTGGCCAGCATCCGGGGCAGGATCGCCGCGTTGACGACGGCGGTGCGGGTGCGCTTGCGCAGCCCGTACAGGGAGGTGATCTCGTGCGCGGCGGTGGTCGGCAGGCCGGTGGCGCGGGCCGCGTCGGCGACCGCCTCCTCGCCCTCGGGCCGGTCGACGCCGAAGGGCTCGCTGGCCACCAGGGCCTGGGCGCCGGACTCCGTGAGCCGTCCGACGGCGGCCCGGACGGCGGGGGCGTCGTCGGGGTCGGCCACGTGCGCGTAGTGCAGCGGCAGCCGCTTGCCGGGGGTGAGTTCGAGCTTGGCCAGGGTGGCGAGCCGGCGGGTGAAGTACGTTCCGCCGCCGGTGCCGATGCCGAGCAGGCCGACGGTGGCGACGTCGCCCTCCAGCAGGGCGTTGGTAGCCTGTGTCGTGCCGTGCGCCAGGAACGCGACGTCGGCGGGTGCGTGTCCGGTCTGCTTCAGCAGCCGGTCGAGCGCCTCGACGATGCCGTGCGCGACGCCGTCCTCGTGATGGTGGCTCGTGGGTACCTTCACCTGGCCCACGAGCCTGAGCGTCGTGGCGTCGACCGCCACGGCGTCGGTGAAGGTTCCGCCCACGTCGATGCCGACGCGGATGCGGTGGGTGGTCATGTCCGGGCACCTCCTTGTGCTGGGTCGGTCCGCACGCGGGCGGTCACCGGGCGGGGCAGGTGGTGCTGCCCCGCCCGGACTCCCCTGGGGGCGTGGTCCGGATCCTGCCGGGGTCGGCGGCAACGCACCGTTGCCTGGAACCGGCCGGATCCGAACGACACCCCCTCGCGCGCGGGGTCGTTCAGTAGCCCCTGACGTCGGGCCAGTGACGCTCCACGCCGGCGCGGTCGAGCACCTTGGCGAACTCGTCGTACCGCTTGTCCTCGGCCTGCACCTGGTGCGGCTCCACGTTCTCGGCGAGGCAGTGGGCGGCGAGGGCTCCGGCGACCTCGCCGATGTTCCACTCCACCGGGTGCAGGCGGTAGCAGCCGTTGGTGATGTGCGTGGTGCCGAGGTTCTTGCCGGCCGGCAGCAGGTTGCGCACCCGGCGGGGCACGAGGGCGCCGAGCGGTATCTCGAAGGGCACGGAGCCGATGTCGACGTAGCCGTCGCCGCCGGTGGACGGGTGCAGGTCGATGCGGTAGTTGCCGACGCCCACGGAGTCCCGGTGGCGGGTGCGGCCGTACGGGCCGATCAGGTCGATGGCCACGTCGTGCTCGGTGACGGTGGTGACCGCCTTGATCCGGCGGGACTCGCGCACGTAGGCCGCCTTGGCGAGGCCGTCCTCGGTGCCGGTGACGTCGGGCCGCAACCTCAGCCCCGGGAATCCGGTGCCGCCGTCGCTGCGGGGCGCCTCGGTCTGCAGCCAGTAGAGCACCGACAGGGACAACTGCCGTGCCTCGCGCAGGGCTTCGGCCTCCTGGCCGATGTAGGGCTTCAGCCAGTAGTCGTTCAGGGGCCAGTTGACGAGGGTGATGTCGGAGTCGAAGGCGCCGTCGCTGTGCAGCTTGCGGGCGAGGATGCGGCGGAAGCCCCACAGTTCCTTGTCGCCCGCGTCGGCGCTCTGGTCGGCGTTGACGGCCAGCGGGTCGAGGTCGGGGTTGGGTTCGAAGGTGCGCGGCACCGGTTCCAGGGTGCGCGGGTCGGGGGCCTCGAAGCCGAGCAGCGGGCCGGGCCAGAACTCGGGCTTGTAGTCGCGCCAGAAGTCGTAGTCGGCGGGGCGGTCGACGGTGTGGTCCTCGCCCTCGTGGTGGGAGAGGGCGAAGCAGACGGTGATGCCCTGCTGGTTGCCCGGCTGGGCCTGCTCGGGTGCGTGGGGTTCGTCGAACTCGGCGCGGGACTCGGCGCCGTTGACGTGCTCGACGCCGGCGAGGTGGAGCAGTTCGCCGGTCTCGGTGGCGTCCAGGACGTACCGGGCGGGGACGGTGCGGCGGGTGCCGTCGCGGAGGTTCTCCAGGGTGACGGCACGTACGGCGTCGCCGTCGGCCTCGGCGGCCACCGGGCGGTGCTCGGTGAGGACCGTGAGCAGCCCGGCCGCCCGGTGCGGGGCGAGCATGCCCTCCAGGACGGCGAGGGCGGCGCGGGGCTCGTGGCAGAGCTTGCTGACCCGGCCCGCGCCGGGGTTGAGGTCGGTGAGCGCGGCGGCCTCGGCCCGCAGGGGGTACCACTGGCGGTAGTACTGGCGGATGCCCTCGCGCAGCCGCCGGTAGGTGGCGGTGGTGCCGAACTGCTCGACCCACGGGTGCTCGTCGGGCGGCACGGCCTGGCTGGTGAGCTGGCCGCCGATCCAGTCCGTCTCCTCGGTCAGGACGACGCTGCGGCCGGCCCGGCAGGCGGCGAGGGCGGCGGCGACGCCGCCGAGGCCGCCACCGACGACGAGGATGTCGGGTTCCGGTATCACGCTGCTCCTTCTGGTGGTGCGGTCGGTACGGGGGTGAGGTCGGTACGGGGGTGTGCGGTCCTGGAGTCGGTGTGGTCGGTACGGGGGTGTGTTCAGGGGGTGGCCGGTGGTCCCGCGGTGGTGCCCGGCCGGAAGGCGCAGGCGACGAACGTGCCCACGGCCGGGCCGCCGCCGATCCGGGCGGCGAGCAGGCGCACGGCCTCGGCGCCCAGGGCGGGGCGCGGGATGTCGAAGCCCATCGGCACCGGTCCGTCCGCGAGGTCGGCGGGCGGACTGCCGAGCAGCGCGAGGGACACCTGGCCGGGGCAGTCCAGGCCCGCCTCGTCGACGGCGGCGCGCAGGGCACGCCAGGCGGCTCCGGTGTCGGTCTCCTCGGCGACGAAGGCACTCACGCCGTCGGCGAGCCAGGCCCGGATGCGGTCGGCGGTCAGATCGCGACGCGGGTCGCCGCTGCGGAAGACGGCGCCGGGGCCGCCGGGCAGGCCGCTCGCCGCGAGACCGTCCAGGAAGCCGCGTTCACGGTCGGCGGACGCGGGCGCGTCGTCGTCCTCGCGGACCAGCAGGACCCGGCGGTGGCCGAGTCCGGCGAGCGCGGTGACGACCTCGCGGCTGGCGCTGACGTAGTCGGCACCCACCCAGGCGAGGCCCTCCGGTTCGTCGTGCCGGCCGACGTGGACGACGGGGAAGCCGTCGGCGACCAGCCGGCCCAGCTCGTCCGAGGGGGCGTGGCGGCCCAGGAAGAGGCAGCCGTCGGCCAGGCGCACGCGGTTGAGCGCGCCGGTGCCGCCGGCCCCCGCTCCCCCGGTGCTCGACCCGGTGAACAGCACCAGGTCGTACCCCTGGGCGGCGGCCTCCTGCTCCACGCCGACGAGGAACGGGTAGTACGAGTGCCGGACGTCGGTCGGGAAGGTCGCGGTGAAGCTGAAGACGCCGAGCAGGTTGTTGCGGGCGGCGGCGAGCCGGCTGGCGGCCGGGTCGGGGACGTAGCCGAGACTGCGGGCGGCGTCCAGGACTTTGGCCCGGGTCGGTGCCGAGATCGGCCGCCCGGTCGCGATGTCGCGGCCCGAGAGCACCAGGGACACCGTCGCCTGTGAGACCCCCGCGAGCCTGGCGACCTCGGCCTGCCTCGGCCGGCCCCGCCGGCCGGCCGGTGCGGGCGCCCTGCCCGGTCGCTCCCGCCCTGCGGCTTCCTTCGCCACCGCCGCCCCTCTCTGTCGCTTCTCTCGCGCCCGCTCTGTGGCGTCGCCGTGTCGCGCCGCTCTCCCGCACTGCGTGTTAATGCGCATTACCTAATGCGCATTAACCAGTAATGTGAAGCAGGGCGGGCACGGGGTCAAGGGGTTGCGCCGAAGAAAACGCGCCGTGGCGGCGGGACGGTCGCCCGCCGCCACGGTGCGTGTCGGATCAGATGCCGAACGGCGCCGCGTACCGGACGGTGCCCGCGGGCAGCGGGTGGGCGGCATCCAGGGTGAGGGCCATCAGAGCCTCGTCCGGGACGTCGACGGTCAGCCCGATGCCGTGGGCGGATGCCCGGGTGAAGCCGAAGCGCGGGTAGTACTCGGGGTGGCCGAGGACGACGACGTGGCGCTCGCCGAGCCGCCCGGCCGCGTCCAGCGCGGCCCGCACGGCGGCCGTGCCGGCGCCGCCGCGCTGCCGCTCGGGACGCACCGCGACGGGGGCCAGGCACAGCGCCGGACGGTCCCCGATGTGGCACCGGGTCAGCAGGGCATGGCCCACGGGACGGTCGGAGTCGTCCACCGCGACGAGGGACAGCCCCTCGATCCACGCCCCGGGGTCGGCGCGCAGCGCGTCGACGAGGGCGGCCTCCTCGGGGGTGGGGAAGGCGGCGGTGACGATGTCGCGGACGACGGGGATGTCGGCGCCGGTCTCGGCGCGGGTGTTCCAGGTGCGGGGCATGACGGGACGATGATCCCTTCCGGTGTGCGTTCTGCGGGAAGCGGGGTCAGGACGCCGCTCGGGACGCGAGGGAGACCCGGGCGCCACGAGGGGCTGCGCACACGGTCATCGACCTCACCTCCCTCTTGACTGATTCCCTGAACGCGAACGGTGGCCAGTGTACCGGCGGTCTTGCCCGGGAAGAAGGGCGTCCGGCGAGGTCGCCCCCGCGTATCGTGCCGTCCGGCGACCAATCCGCAGGCCGCGGGGCCCCGGATTACGCGGGGAAACCCACGCCCCGTCGCACTCGTCTTGGAGAAGCCACCGTGAAGGAAGCCGTACACATCGGCAGAAACCCGTCGTCCCAGCCAGATCTGCAGAAGCTGATGCGTGAGGTGGCCCTGGGCGATCAGGACTCGTTCGCCGCGGTCTACGACGCGGTGGCGGGGTCCGTGCTCGGGGTGGCCCGGGCGGTGCTGCGCGACCAGGCGCAGTCGGAGGAGGTCGCGCAGGAGGTGCTGGTGGAGGTGTGGCGCACGGCGCCCCGCTACCGGCCCGAGCGCGGCACGGTGGTCAACTGGATCCTGACCCTGGCCCACCGGCGGGCGGTCGACCGGGTGCGCTCGGTGGAGGCCGCGGCGGCCCGTGACCACAAGGCCGCCCTGCTCGACCGGACGCCCGAGTACGACGAGGTGACCGAGCAGGTCGAGACCCGGCTGGAGCGGGAGCAGGTGCGGCGCTGTCTGCGCACCCTGACCGACATACAGCGCCAGTCCGTCACCCTGGCCTACTACCGCGGCCTGACCTACCGGCAGGTGGCCGAGGCGCTCGCGCTGCCGCTCGGCACGGTCAAGACGCGACTGCGTGACGGTCTCATCCGGCTCCGTGACTGCCTGGGGGTGAGCGCGTGATGCGCACCGAGGACCTGCACAGCCTGACGGGCGCCTACGCCCTGCACGCGCTGCCCGACGACGAGCGGGACGCCTTCGAACGCCATCTGGCGGGCTGCGTCACCTGCGCCCAGGAGACCCGGGAGTTCGCCGCCGCCACGGCCCGGCTGGGACTGGCCGAGACCCTTGCGCCGGGTCCCGTGCTCAAGGAGCGCGTGCTGCACCGCATCACCACCGTGCGCCAGGTTCCGCCGGACGGCGGCACGGCGCAGAAGGCCCGCCGCGCCGCGCCCCGCGGACGGGGTCTCGCCCGGTGGGCGCTGGCCGCCTGTCTGGCCGCCGCCGCGGGCCTCGGCGGCACGGCGGTGTGGCAGTACGAACGCGCGCAGGACGCCGCGGAGCGCGCCGCACAGGCCGAGCAGCGGGCCGAGACCCTCGCCGGGGTGCTGGCCGCGCCGGACGCCGAGTCCCGTACGGCACGGCTGTCCGACGGGGCGCGCGGGACGCTGGTCGTCTCCGAGGACCGGGACCGCGCGGTCTTCCTGGCCTCGGGCATGGCCGAGCCGCCGCAGGGCAAGGTGTACCAGCTCTGGTTCGACGACCACGGCACGATGCGCTCGGCGGGCCTGATGGATTCCGGCAGCACCAGTCAGGCGGTGCTGATGGAGGGGGCCGTCGACGGTGCGGCGGGCGTGGGCATCACGGTCGAGCCGGCCGGCGGGTCGGAGCAGCCGACCTCCGACCCGGTCGCGCTGCTGAGCATGCCTGCCTGAACCTGAAAGGGGGTGAGGGCCGGGCCCTCACCCCCTTTCAGGTTCAGTTCTCGTTCAGGACCGGAGACGGTCCCGCACCGGGGGTCCTACGCGGACCCGCGCGGCGGACGCGGGAAGAAGCCGCCGGTGCGTGCCGCGTAGGCGCCCCACCCCGGCCGGTCGGCCATGTGCCGCTCGAGGAGCCGCTTCCCACTGCCACCGATCAGCAGGTACGACATCACCAGCGGGGAGACGACGGACACCGCGGCGGCGCCGGGGCCCGCGTCGCAGGCGATGAGGAACAGGCCCCACCAGACGCAGAAGTCGCCGAAGTAGTTGGGGTGCCGGGTCCAGCTCCACAGCCCGCGGTCCATGATGTGCCCCCGGTTGGCCGGGTCCGCCCTGAACCGGGCCAGCTGGGCGTCCCCCACGGACTCGAAGGCCAGGCCCACCGCCCACACCACGGCTCCGGCCCAGGCCAGGACCGACGGCGCCCCGGCCCCGTACGCGGCGGCCTGCACCGGCAGCGACACCAGCCACACCAGGGCGCCCTGGAGCAGGTAGACCATGCGCAGGGCGTAGAGGTTACGGCTGCCGGGGGCCTTGGCGAGCATCGCGTCGTAGCGCGGGTCCTCGCCGTGGCCCCGGCCGCGCCGGGCGATGTGCGCGGCCAGCCGCACCCCCCATACGACGGTCAGTACCCCGACGAGCACCTGGCGCCCGGTGCCGCCCTCCCCCGTCACCGCCGCGACCGAGCAGGTCACGGCGGCGACGGCGGCGAAGCCGAGGCCCCAGGCGACGTCCACGATCCGGTGGACGCCCTTGCGCAGGGCGACGGCGAAGGTGGCCAGCATGACGGCGAACGCGGCCGCCGCCGCCCAGCCGAGGCCCGCGGCGAACGCGCCCCACGGGAAGCCGTTCACGAACGGTCCAGCCGCTCGTACCACTCCCCCGGCGTCGCGGGCATCCCGCTGACGCCCTCGGCGGTGGGCCGGACGCTCAGGATCTGGTCGACGCCCATGCGCCGCTGCTCGAAGGCGAGCGCGCCGCCCACCAGGTACAGCCGCCACACCCGGGCCGTCTCCTCGCCGGCCAGCGCGACGAACGCGTCCCAGCGCTGCTCCAGGGTGCGGTGCCAGGCGGCGACCGTACGGACGTAGTGCTCGCGCAGCGACTCGACGTGGCGTACTTCCAGCCCCGCGTCCTCCAGGAGCTGGACGGTCTCGCCCAGGGGACGCATGTGCATGTCGGGGGCGATGTAGGCCTCGATGAAGGCGCCGCCGCCGGGTGCGTTGCGTCCGCGGGACATCTGCTGCACCAGGACGCGTCCCCCGGGGCGGACCATGCGGTGCAGCGCGGCGGCGAAGGCCGGGTACTCGGCGTCCCCGACGTGCTCGCCCATCTCGACGGTGGAGACGGCGTCGTAGTCGCCGCCGGTGATGTCGCGGTAGTCCTGGCAGATCACCTCCACCCGGTCCGCCAGGCCGCGCTCCCGCACCTGTCCGCGCACGTGGGCCGCCTGTTCCCCGGCGAGGGTGACCGCGGTGACCCGGGTCTTGTGCCGTTCGGCCGCGTACAGGGTCAGCGAGCCCCAGCCGCAGCCGATGTCGAGGAGGCGGGAGCCGTCGGTGAGGCCCAGCTTGCGGCAGATCAGCTCAAGCTTGGCGCGCTGGGCGCCGGCTGCGTCGGTCTCGGTGTCGGCGTCGCTGTACGTCTCCGGCCACAGCCCGCACGAGTAGGCCATGGTCTCGTCGAGGAGGAGCCGGTAGAAGTCGTTGGAGAGGTCGTAGTGGTGGCTGATCGCGGCGCGGTCGCGGGACTTGGTGTGCAGGCCGCCGCGCAGCCGGGCCTGGGAGGCGGGGGTCGCTGGGCGGGGGCCGACGGCACCGAGGCGGACGGCGGTGCCCGCCGCGCGGACCCGGTCCGCGAGGGAGAGGCGGGGCGGGTGCAGCCGGCGTTCGCGGGTCGCCGTCCACATGCGGCGCAGGCCGTCGGCGAGGTCGCCGTCGATGTCGAGTTCGCCGGTGACGTAGGCCTGCGCCAGGCCGAGTTCGCCGGGCTGCCACAGCAGGCGGCGCAGGGCGCGCCGGGAGCGGACGACGACCGCGGGGCCCTCGGCGGGGCCGGTCTCGGAGCCGTCCCAGGCGCGCAGCCGGACGGGGAGCGGGCCGCCGAGCGCGTCCTCGACGAGCGCGGCGAGCCGGTGGGCGGCGCCGGTCCTGGCGGTGCGGACGGTGCTCATCGGGCGGTGCCCTCCTTGGTGAACAGGTACTGCTGGACGTCGAGGTAGGCGGCGCGGAAGCCGGCCTCCGAGTAGGCGAGGTAGAACGTCCACAGGCGCCGGAAGGTCTCGTCAAAACCGAGGGCGTCGACCTCGGCGGCGCGCTCGGTGAACCGCTCGCGCCACAGCCGCAGCGTCTCGGCGTAGTGCGCGCCGAAGTCGTACCGGTGGGCGACGCGCAGGCCGGTGTGGTCGCGGACGGTCGCCTCTATCGCGTCGGTGGAGGGGATCAGGCCGCCGGGGAAGACGTACTTCTGGATCCAGGTGTGGGTGTCGCGGGCGGCGAGCATGCGCTCGTGCGGCATGGTGATGGCCTGGAGGGCGGCCCGGCCGCCGGGGGCGAGGCGCTCGTCGAGGGTGCGGAAGTAGACCGGCCAGAACTCGGCGCCGACGGCCTCGATCATCTCGACGCTGACGACGGCGTCGTAGGTGTCCTTCTCCTCGCGGTAGTCGCGCAGTTCGACCCGGACCCGGTCGGCTAGGCCCGCCTCGCGGGCGCGTTCCAGGGCGCGGTCGCGCTGTTCGCGGGAGAGGGTGAGCGAGGTGACGTGGGCGCCGCGCCGGGCGGCGCGCAGGGCCAGTTCGCCCCAGCCGGTGCCGATCTCCAGGAGCCGGGTGCCCTCGCCGACCTCGGCGAGGTCGAGCAGCCGGTCGATCTTGCACTGCTGGGCGGCGGCGAACGAGGCGCGGCGGGCGGGGAAGACGGGGAAGACGGCGGAGGAGTAGCTGAGGGTGTCGTCCAGGAAGAGGGCGAACAGGTCGTTGGACAGGTCGTAGTGGCTGCTGATGTTGTCCCGGGCGCCTTCGGGCGTGTTGCGCCGGTCGGCGGGCCGGCGCTGGTGCCACAGGCCGCGCAGCCGCTGGAGCGGGGCGGGGACCAGGTCGGCCGCGTGGGCGGCGAGCACGGTGAGGGCGCCGACCAGGTCCGGGGCGTCCCACTCCCCGGCCATGTGGGACTCGCCGAAGCCGATGAGGCCCTGGGCACCGATCCGCCCGTGGAAGGCGTCGGGGTCGTGGACCTCCACCAGCGGACCGCCGAGGCCGACGGTGTCCCCGTCGGCGAACCGGACCCGCAGGGGCAGCCGGCCGAGGGCGCGCCGCACTACGGCGGCGGTGACGGCGCGGCGCGCCCGGGAGGACCTGGGCGGCGCGGCGACGTCGGGCCAGCGGTGCGGGTCGACCGGGGTGCGGCGGCCCGAGGGGACGGGGGTCGCGGCGGCGGGGCGTGGGTGGGTTGCGGTCATGTCGCTTTCTCCGTGGTGCGGTGACTCGGGCGCGGCCGGACGGGCAGACCGCGCAGGTAGAGACGGATGCCGTGCCTGCGGATCCCGGCCGACACCGCGAGGGTCGAGAAGGGGTGCCGCAGCGCGAGCCGCAGGAGTGCGGCGGGGGTCGCCTCCCGCCGGGTGCCCCGCACGGTCGCGGTGAACGGCCGGGCGCCCGGGCGGTCCAGGCGTACGGTCAGGTCGAGGCGGTCCGCGGGCAGCGGCAGCCGCATGCGGTAGGCGCCGTCGACCGGGAAGAACGGCGAGACGTAGAACTCCTTGTCCACGTGCGCGACGCCCGCCTCGTCGGGGTTCAGCAGGTAGGTGTGGCGTTCGCCGTAGGTGTTGTGCACCTCGGCGACCACGCAGCGCGGGGCGCCGCCCGGGCCGTGACACCAGTACAGGGTCAGCGGGTTGAAGACGTGGCCGAGGACGCGGGCGTGGGTGAGCATCAGGACCCGGCCGCCCTCCAGGTCGACACCGCGGGAGGCGAGGAAGCGCTCCAGGCCCGCGCGCAGCGTGGGGGCGTCGCCGGTGAAGTGGTCGCGGGCGCGGAATCCGGCCAGCGGGCGCAGCGGGTGGGGCAGTTCGGGGAGGTGGTCGAGGTCGACGAGCCACATGTAGGTGCGGTGGCGCAGGGTGTACCGGACCGGGTCAAGGCGTATGTGCCCGATCTCGCAGGGGTACAGCCCGGGTCGTGCCGTCGGGGCGGGGGTCACCAGGTCACTCCGAGGGCTGCGGCGGCCTGCACCCCCGAGCGGCAGCCGTCCTCGTGGAAGCCCCAGCCGTGGTAGGCGCCGGCGTAGGCGGTGACCGGCGTGCGCAGTGCGGGCAGGCGGCGCTGCGCGGCGACCGACTCGGGCGTGTAGACGGGGTGTTCGTAGGTCATGCGGGCCAGCACCCGGCCGGGGTCGACGCGGTCCTCCCCGCCGAGCGTGACGACGTAGCGGTCGGCGGCGTCGAGGCGCTGCAGCCGGTTCATGTCGTAGCTGACCCTGACCCGGTCGGCGCCCGCGTCGCAGGCCGGCATGAGGTAGTTCCACGACGACCGGGCGTTGCGGGAGCGGGGCAGCAGGGTGGTGTCGGTGTGCAGGAGCGTGGCGTTGCGGGAGTAGCGGAAGGCGCCGAGCACCTCCTTCTCGTCGGGCGTCGGGTCGGCCAGCAACTCCAGTGCCTGGTCCGGGTGTACGGCGACGACGAGGTGGTCGTAGGTCTCGGTGGTGCCGTCGGCGGCGGTGACGTCGACGCCGTCCGCGTGCCGGGTCACGGCGCGGACCGGGGTGGCGGTGCGGACGTCGGGCAGCCGCTCGGCGATCCGGTCGACGTAGGAGCGGGAGCCGCCGGTGACCGTGCGCCACACCGGCGAGCCGCCGACGGCGAGCATGCCGTGGTGGTGCAGGAAGCGGAACAGGTAGGCGGCCGGGTAGCGCTGGGCGGTGGCGGCGTCGCAGGACCACACCGCGGAGACCACGGGCGTCATGAAGTGGGCCCGGAAGTACGGCGAGAAGCCCTCGCGGTCCAGGAACTCGCCGAGCGTCAGGGCCTGGTCGGCGTCCTCGGTGAGCAGCCGGCGGGCGGCGCGGTGGAACCGGGGCACCTGTGCGAGCAGCCGCAGGTAGGGGCCGTGGAGGGCGTTGCGCGGGCGGGCGAGCAGTCCGGCGGGGCCGCGGGCGCCTGCGTACTCGAGTCCGCAGCCCTCGCACCGGACCGACATGCTCATCTCCGACTCCTGGGTGGCGACACCGAGTTCGTCGAAGAGACGCAGGAGGTTCGGGTAGGTGCGGCGGTTGTGCACGATGAATCCCGAGTCGACCCGGTGGACGCGGCCGTCGGACGAGGTGAGGTCGTGGGTGTGGGCGTGTCCGCCGAGGCGCCCCTCGGCCTCGTAGAGGGTGACGTGGTGGGCCCCGCCCAGTACGTGTGCGGCGGTCAGACCCGCCACTCCGCTGCCGACGACGGCGGTACGGCGTGCGGCCTCCCCTGACGCTCGCGGCATGTCGCTGCTCCTCCACCCGACTGTGATCAACGCTGGCGTGGGTAATCCGGAGCCGGGGGCCGGGCGGATTGGAGCAGGCTGTGAACGGCTGCGACGGGACATGCGAGGGGACACCAGTCCGGGAACGGCGCGGCAACGGATCATCCGGGAGACGCAGGGACGGGAAAAGCAGAAGAAACCAGAAGAACCTGATAACCAGCAGAACCGGAAGAACCGGAAGAACCGGAAGAACCGGAAGAACCGGAAGAACCAGCAGGACCGGAAGAACCGGAGAACCGGGAGAGCCGGGAGAACCGGAAAGTCCAGAAGGGAACGGACCGGCATGAGCGTGGAGCGCGAACCGTCGACGGAGGGGGCGCTGCGGGTGCGGCGCCGTCCGGCGCGGACCCGAGCGGCCGTTCTGGTGCTGCACGGCGGCCGGGCGGAGAGCCGCAGTGCCGCCCGCCCGTGGCAGCTCGCGGCGCTGCGGATGCGCCCCTTCCTGCGGGCCCTGGAGGCCGCCACCGGCCGCGACGACGTGCTGCTCGCCCGGGTGCGCTACCGCAGCCGCGGCTGGAACGGCGCCGCCGCGGAACCGCTGCGGGACACTCGGCGCGCCCTCGCCGAGCTGCACGGCCTGGCCGGTGACGTGCCGGTGGTCCTGCTCGGCCACTCGATGGGCGGCCGGGCGGCCCTGCGCGCGGCGGGCGCCGACCGGGTGCGCGGGGTGGTGGCCCTCGCGCCCTGGTGTCCGCCGGGCGAGCCCGTCGCCCAGCTGCGGGACCGGGACGTACTCGTCCTGCACGGCAGCCGCGACCGCGTCACCGACCCCGCCGAGTCGGCCGCGTACGTCGCCCGCGCCCGCGGCGCCGGTGCCCGGGCGGGGATGCTGCTGCTGGAGGACGGCGACCACGCGATGCTCCGCCACCACGCCCGCTGGCACCGCACCGCGACGGCGGCGGTCGCCCACCTGCTCGACGCCGAAGCGGCGCCCTGCGAGCTGTACGGCCAGGCCCTCGCGGCGGCCGAACCGCCGGTTCTCCGACCGGGACGGCACACCACGTCCGACCTGGGACCGGGGCCGGAGCCGGGGCCGGTGCGGGAGCCCGGCTGCTAGCCTTGCGGGGACTTCGACCGTTGAGCACCGTTGAGCAGGGAGTCGCGGACATGGTGGGTGACGACGACATCTCCGGGTGAGACCCGGTCCCGGCAGGCCGCAGCGGGCGCGTTCGAGCGCCGTCGCAGCGGCCTCCTCGTCGTTCCCTTCCTCCCTGTCTGCCGGGCAGTGGTCTGTTCCCTGCCCCTTGCCTCCCCGAGGTCGTCTCCATGTCCGACGCCACCGTCCGCTGCTCCCGTCTGTCCTTCTCCTGGCCCGATGCCACCCCCGTCTTCGAGGACCTGTCGTTCACCGCGGGCCCGGGCCGTACGGGCCTCGTGGCCCCCAACGGTGCCGGCAAGTCCACCCTGCTCAAGCTGATCGCCGGGGAGCTGCGGCCCGCCGCGGGCTCCGTGTCGGTGTCCGGTGTCCTCGGCCACCTGCCCCAGGCCCTTCCGCTGACCGGCGGCCTCACCGTGGCCGAGGTCCTCGGCGTCGACGCCGTGGTCCGGGCCATCGACGCCGTCGAGTCCGGAGACGTGGCCGAGGAGCATTTCACGGTCATCGGCGACGACTGGGACATCGAGGAGCGCACCCGCGCCCAGCTCGACCGCCTCGGCCTCGACGGCCTCGCCCTGGACCGGCGGCTGAGCACGCTCAGCGGCGGCCAGGTCGTCTCCCTCGGGCTCGCCGCCCAGCTGCTGAAGCGGCCCGACGTGCTGCTGCTCGACGAACCCACCAACAACCTGGACGTGGCGGCCCGCAGCAGGCTCCACGAGGTGCTGACGGACTACCACGGCTGCCTGCTGCTGGTCAGCCACGACCGGGAGCTGCTCGACCGCATGGACCGCGTCGCCGAACTCGGTCGAGGCGAACTGCGTTTCTACGGCGGCAACTTCACCGCGTACGAGGAAGCGGTCCGTGCCGAGCAGGAGGTGGCCGAGAAGAACGTCCGCAATGCCGAACAGGAGTTGAAGCGGGAGAAGCGGGAGCTGCAGCAGGCCCGTGAGCGTGCCGACCGCCGCGCGAGCAACGCCGCCCGCAATCTGAAGAACGCCGGCCTTCCCCGGATCTTCGCGGGCACCATGAAGCGCGGGGCACAGGAGTCCGCCGCGCGGGCGGGCCAGACCCATGCCGACCGGGTGGGCGGGGCGAGGGCGCGGCTGGCCGAGGCGGAGCGGTCACTGCGCGAGGAGCAGCGCATCACGCTGGATCTGCCGGAGACGGACGTCCCCGCCGGGCGCACCCTCTTCCTCGGTGAGCGGCTGCGGATCCGGCTCGGCGACAGGGACGTGTTCGCGGGAGCCGGCGTCGACCTGACGGTCCGCGGTCCCGAGCGGATCGCGCTGACGGGGGCCAACGGGACGGGCAAGAGCACGCTGCTGCGTCTGGTCAACGGCGACCTGGCACCGGGGGGCGGCGGGGTCAGGCGCGCCGACGGGCGCGTCGCGTACCTGTCCCAGCGGCTGGACCTGCTCGACGACGGACGTACCGTCGCCGAGAACTTCGCCGCCCACGCCCCGGACCGGCCGGAGGCCGAGCGGATGAACCTCCTCGCCCGCTTCCTCTTCCGGGGCGCCCGCGCGCACCTGCCGGTCGGACTGCTGTCCGGCGGCGAGCGGCTGCGGGCCACGCTGGCCTGTGTCCTGTGCGCGCGGCCGGCCCCGCACCTGCTGCTCCTGGACGAGCCGACGAACAACCTCGACCTGGTCGGCGTGGGACAGTTGGAGAGCGCGCTGAACTCCTACCGGGGAGCCTTCGTGGTCGTCAGCCACGACCGTCGGTTCCTGCGGGAGATCGGTGTGGGCCGGTGGCTGGAGCTGGCCGACGGCGGGCTGACGGAGACGGGGGCGCCCCAGGAGTGAGCCGCCGGGGGCGTGCGGCCGGCGGCGAGTGGTCGGCGACGGGGCACGTGGTGTCCGTTTGCGGCCGGCGGGTGCGGGGCGGCAGGCTTCGGGGGTGGCCACTTTGCTGATCGTCCATCACACGCCGTCGCCGAACTGCCGGGCGATGCTCGAAGCCGTCGTGTCCGGGGCGACCGCGCCCGAGATCGAAGGGGTGCGGGTGGTCCGGCGGGCGGCGCTGGCGGCCACGGCCGTCGACGTGCTGGAGGCCGACGGTTACCTGCTGGGCACTCCGGCCAACCTGGGTTACATGTCGGGTGCGCTGAAGCACTTCTTCGACCAGGTCTACTACCCGTGCCTGGACGAGACGCGGGGCCGCCCCTTCGGCTACTACGTGCACGGGGGCAACGACACCACGGGCGCGGTGCGCGGCATCGAGTCGGTCACGACGGGGCTCGGCTGGCAGCGGGCGGCACCGGCGGTGAGTGCGACCGGGGAACCCGGCAGGGCCGACCTGGAGGCCTGCTGGGAGCTGGGCGCCACGCTCGCCGCCGGGCTGACGGAGTGACGCTTCGTGGACCACGTTCGAGGCCGGTCTGGTCCGGGCCGCAGCCGGTGTGGTCCGGGCCGGGACCGGTCGGGTTTGGGCCCGGGGCGGGACCGTTTCAGTCCGGGCCGAGGCCGGTCTGGTCCTAACTTAGGCCCGTCTCGTCCGGACCCAGACCCGTCTGGTCCGGACCGAGGTCGGCCCGGTCCGGCAGCGTGGCCAGGAAGCGCACGTGCGGGCGGTCGTCGGGGCCGGTGCGGGTGACCTCGGCGTGGACCCGGTACACCTCCGCGACCAGGTCCGCCGTCAGGACCTCGGCCGGTTCGCCGCGGGCCACGACGCGGCCCTCGGAGAGTACGACCAGGTGGTCGCAGTACATCGCCGCGAGGTTGAGGTCGTGCAGGGCGACGACGCTGGTGACGGGGAGCGCGGCGACGAGCGCGAGCACGTCCAGCTGGTGCCTGAGGTCGAGGTGGTTGGTCGGTTCGTCCAGCAGGAGTTCGCGCGGCTGCTGGGCGAGGGCGCGGGCGATCTGGACGCGCTGGCGCTCGCCCCCGGAGAGGGTGTGCCAGAGCCGGTCGGCCTGTGCGGTGAGGCGGGTGCGCCGCAGGGCGTCGGTGACCGCCTCCTCGTCGGCCGCCGACGCCGGTGCCCAGGAGCGGCGGTGCGGAATGCGGCCGAGCCGGACGACGTCCCGGGCCGTCAGTTCCACCTGCGTGTCCGCCTGCTGCTCGACCACGGCCACGCGGCGGGCGACGTCCCGGCGGCCCATCCGGTCCAGTGGGCGGCCGTCGAGGGTGACGACGCCGGACGCCGGGGCGAGTACGCCGGCGAGCAGCCGCAGCAGGGTCGACTTGCCCGAGCCGTTGGGGCCGAGCAGGCCGGTCGTGGCCCCGGGCCGGGGGCTCAGGTCGACGCCGTCCAGGATCAGGCGTCCACCGGCGGCGCGGGAGACCCGCTCGGCGCTCAGGGTCACCGGTACCTCCGGGTGCGGTACAGCACGAGGACGAAGGCGGGCACGCCGATCAGCGAGGTCACGACGCCCACCGGGACCTCCTTGGGTTCGAGGACGGTACGGGCCAGGGTGTCGACCCACACCAGGAACACGGCCCCGGAGAGCGCGCAGAGCGGCAGGAGACGGGCGTGCCCGGGGCCGGTGAGGGCCCGTACGGCGTGCGGCAGCACCAGGCCGACGAAGCCGATCGCGCCGGCCGAGGCGACCAGCACGGCGGTGAGCAGGGCGGTGACGCACAGCAGCACCAGCCGGGTGCGGGCCACGTGGACGCCGAGCGTGGCCGCGGCGTCCTGGCCGAAGGCGAAGGCGTCCAGCGTCCTGGCGTGACCGAGGCACACGGCCAGGGCTACCGCGAGAACGGCCGTGCCGGTCCACACGTCCGGCCAGCCGGCGCCGCCGAGCGAGCCGAGCAGCCAGAACAGGACACCGCGGGTGGTCTCGGCGTCGGCCGCGGTCATCACCACGAAGGAGGTGAGGGCGGAGAACAGCTGCATCGCCGCCACGCCCGCGAGCACCACCCGGTCGGTGGAGCCGCCCAGGCTGTGGCTGAGCAGCATGACCAGCGCGAAGGAGCAGACCGCCCCGAGGAACGCGCCGCCGGAGACGGACAGCGCGCCGCCGCCCACGCCGAGGACGACGACCAGTACGGCCCCGGTCGAGGCGCCCGAGGAGACGCCCAGGACGAAGGGGTCGGCGAGCGGGTTGCGCAGCAGCGACTGCAGGACGGCGCCGCACACGGCGAGTCCCGCGCCGCACACCGCCGCGAGGAGGGTGCGGGGCAGCCGCAGGTCCCAGACGATGCCGTCGCGGAGCGGGGAGACGTCCCCGGCGGTGGTGCCGGCGCCGAGGTGGGCGGCGATCACGGACCACACGTCGGCGACGCCGATGTCCGCCGGGCCGACGGTGACGGCGAGGGCCACCGAGACGCACAGGGCGGCGATCCCGGCGGCCGGCAGCCACACGGGGCGGACACGGCGGGCGACGGGTATGCCGGAGGCCGCCCGGCCCGCGGTCTCCGCCCCCTCGGCGGACGTCACTTGGTGAGCCCGTACTCGCGCAGCGCGGCCGCCACCTGCTCGATGCCCTCGACCGTGCGGATGGTGGGGTTCATGGCCTGGCCGCTGAGCAGCACGTACCGCTTCTCGCGTACGGCGGTCATGTTCCTGGTGACGGGGTTCGACTCCAGGAACTCGATCTTCCCGGCCGCCGTCTCGGCCGTCTGCGACTTGCGGGTGAGGTCGCCGAGGACCAGCACGTCCGGGTCGCGGTCGGCGACCGTCTCCCAGCCGACCTGGGGCCATTCCTCGTGGGTGTCGTCCATGGCGTTCTCCGCGCCGACGGCCCGGGTCATGACGCCGGGGGCGCCGCAGCAGCCCGCCATGTAGGGCGAGGTGGAGTTGGCGAACCAGTACATGATGCCGACGCCGGAGGCGTCGATGCCGGCTGTCGCCCTCCGCACCCTGGACTTGAGGTCGGCGACGAGTTTCTCGCCGCGCTCCTCGACGTCGAAGACGCGGGCCAGATCACGGACTTCGCCGTAGACCGTGTCCATGGTGAGGGCCTCGTCCCGGACGCCGTCGCCGTCGCCGCTGTTGTCCTTTCCGGCGCAGTCGGACGGGGAGAGGTAGGCGGGCACGCCGAGTTCGGCGAACCGTTCGGGCGTGGCCACGCCGCCGGTGCCGAGCGTGGAGGCGAAGGAGGCGGCGACGAAGTCGGGTTCGGCGTCCAGGACCGTCTCGAAGGACGGCATGTCGTCGGCGAGCCGGGGCACACCCGCGTTGGCCTTCTCCAGTCCCTTCATGACCGGGTCGGTCCAGGTGGCGGTGCCCGCCATGCGGTCGGCGAGGCCGAGTGAGAGGAGTATCTCCGTGGTCCCCTGGTTGAGGGAGACCGCCCGTTCGGGGGGCGCGGTGACCTCCACGTCCTGTCCGCAGTCGCGGACGGTGCGCGGGTAGCCGGCCGCGGCGTCCGCCGCGGCCGAGTCGCCGCCGGACGTCCCCGAACCGCAGCCGGCGGCCAGCAGGGCACCGGACAGGAGCAGGACGGGACCGCGCAGGGCACGACGCGAGAAACCGTGGGCACAGCGGGAGAGGCCGTGGGCACGGCGGGAGAACAGGGTCCGGCGGAGGCCGACGGGGCGCGCTGCGGGCAAGGACGATCCTCTGGCGTCGAGGGCTCATGCGCGAAGCCCGTTCGTACGATGCGGCCCGCGCCGCACGCGGCACGGGTGCCAGCAGGTCTTCGGACTCGGGTTCGTCCGGACGGAACGCCTTCCCGGGCGGCGTGTGCCGCCCAGTGGCCCGTGTCCCGCCCGTCACCCTCACCGCTGCGCGTCAGCTCCGGATTCGCACCGGATTCCCTGACCCACCAGGTGGGTTCGACTGGCTTCCGCAAGCTACCACAGGGGCCCCGGACCGCCGGGGGCGGGCGACCGCCCTGCCCGTCCCCGGCGCCGACGCGCCCGCCCGCGCGTCAGCTCTTCGGCATCAGGACGCTGTCGATGATGTAGACGTTGGCGTTGGCGGTCTTGACGTTGCCGCAGACGACGTTGGCGGAGTCGTTCACCTTGTAGGACTCGTCCGAGCCCGAGGTGGTCAGCTTGGACTTCTGCAGGGTGTCGAACGAGCCGTTCTCCAGGTCCTTGGGCGCGAGCTTCTGGCCCACGACGTGGTAGGTCAGGATGTCGGTGAGCATCGCCTTGTCGTTCAGGACCTTGTCCAGGTCGGCCTTCGGGATCTTCGCGAAGGCGTCGTTGGTCGGCGCGAACACCGTGATGTTCTCGGCGTTGTTGAGCGTGTCGACCAGGCCGGCCTTCTTCACCGCCGAAACCAGCGTGGACAGGGCCGGGTTGTTCGACGCCGCGGTGGCGACGGGGTCCTTGGCCATGCCGTCGAACGAACCGGCGCCCTCCTTCGGCACCGTGGAGCAGGCCGGGCCGAACGGCTCGTCGCTGTCGCCGCCGGACATGCCGCCGGAGGTGTCCGCCGACTGGTCGCCGCCGGCCGCGGGGGCCGACGACTCAGCCTGGGCGGAGTCCGAGGAGCCGCTGTCGCCGTCGTCGGAACAGGCGGCGAGCGACAGGGGCAGGACGGCGGCCGCGACGACGGCGACGGCAGAACGACGAATACGGGCGTTCATGGAGGTTCTCCCTGAAAACAGGCAGCACGAAGGATGCGTGGATCACGAAGGCTGCGTGGATACGGAGTCGTGAGTACGAGTCGTTGTGACGGAGTCGTGAGTACGGGTCGTTGTGACGGAGTCGTGGACGGGGAGCTGTGGTGCGGGGCCCGGTCGGCGTACGGCGGCCCGCCGAGTACGCGGTGCCGCTGCGCGGCGGCCGGCCGACCCGGATCCGGGGTCAGCCGCCGGTTCGTCGGCGGCGTGGTCTCGGTTCTCTGCTCACACCGGGAATCCGGAGCAGGCCCGGTTCCGGATTGGCCGATCACCCGATCGCGTGAGGGAGTTTTCCCGGCACCGCTGTGACCTGGTCTTTCCCGAGGGAATCTCCCGAGGAATCTCCGAGGAGGAGAGGAGCACTCAGAGATGCGTGGCGGCGCGGAGGACGAGGAACATGGTGACGGCGGCGTTCGCGGACGACATCGCGGACATGGCCGTACCGGCGGCCGCGCCCCACGCTGCGAGGCCCACCGAGGTGAAGACCGGGGGCCAGGTGCGGACCGCGGGAGCGGGGCCCAGCAGGGCCGCCACCCGGCGCGGCACCGGGCCGGGGGCCGCCAGACCGGCGAGGGTGGCGACCGGCGTGCCCCGGGAGACGAGAGCCGCCTTGCCGATCGCGGTCGCCACCGTGCGCCGGTCGCCGACCGCCCGTGCGGCCGTCTCGTCGGCCCACCGCTCCGCCGTGTAGGCGACGACGGTCCGCAGGGGCCGCAGGAACGGATTGGCCAGCGCGGCGAGCCGGACGGTCAGCAGGAAGCGGTGGTGCCGGTCGGTCAGATGGGCCCGTTCATGGGCGAACAGCGCACGCCGTTCAGCCGGTTCCAGGCAGTCGAGGAGGGCCGTGGTCACCACCACCCGGTCCCGGCGCCTGCCGGGCAGCGCGTACGCGTAGGGCACGTCGTCCGGCAGTACGGCCACCGTCGAGCCGGGCAGCCCGGCCAGGGCGCGGTGGGCACGGCGGCGTACCCGGCCGTGACGCCACAGGGCCCGCGCCGAGGCCGTGACCACCACGCACAGGGCCGGGATGGCCGCCTTGCCGGCGACCTCGTCGTAGGGCACCGCCGCCCGCACCTCCGGGTCGGACCAGCCGTCGGGCAGGGGGTTGCCCGGGAGCTGCGCGGTGCCGACCACCATGAGCAGGGCCAGGCAGAGGGTGCTGCACAGGGCCATCACGGCGGCGACGGCGGTCAGCAGCCGGGTCGCGGTCCGCGGGTGCAGGTGCTGCTCGGCCAGCCGGGCGACGGGCCACGCCGTGAGCGGCAGGACCAGCGGCAGGAAGACGAAGACCCCCATGCGGCGTCAGCCGCCCTCCGCGGCGCGGGCGTGCCCGAGCAGCGCGCGCAGCAGCCGCTCGTCGTCCGGATCGAGGCCGGTGACGAAGCTGGCCAGTACCGCCTCACGGTCGCTCTCGGCGTCCAGGACCTTCCGCATCTTCCGCGCGGCCAGACCGGCGTGGTCCGAGGCGGGAGTCCAGGCGAAGGACCGGCCCGCCCGCTCCCGGCTGACCGCGCCCTTCTCCAGCAGCCGGGTCAGGATCGTGATGACCGTGGTGTAGGCGAGGTCGCCGCCGAGGTTCTCCTGGACCCAGCCGGCCGTCACCGGGCCGTCCGCCCCGCTCAGCGCCGACAGCACCAGTGCCTCCAGCTCGCCCTGGCCCCGCCGCCGCGCACGCCGGTGGTCCGTCACGACCCGCCTCCTCACTGCCGCCGTCCGTCTTCCGGGGCGACATCGTATAGAAGGCGGGCCGGAAGGCGGCCGGAGAGGGGCCGGAGAGGGGCCGGAGGGCCAACTTCTACAGTGTTGTAGATTGTCGAGTGGGCGCACGGACGCGCCCGGCGGTCGTGATCGGCGGGACGTGCGCAACGGAACGTGATCAGCAGCCGTGACACGCGAACACGACGAAGGAGAACGCAGTGGGAGTTTCCCTGGCCAAGGGCGGCAACGTCTCGCTCAGCAAGGAGGCGCCGGGCCTGACCGCCGTACTGGTCGGTCTGGGCTGGGACGTGCGCACCACGACCGGCACCGACTACGACCTGGACGCCTCCGCCCTGCTCCTCGACACCTCCGGCAAGGTGCTCTCGGACCGGCACTTCGTCTTCTACAACAACCTCACCAGCCCGGACGGCTCGGTCGAGCACACCGGTGACAACCTCACCGGCGAGGGCGAGGGCGACGACGAGGCGGTCAAGGTGAACCTCGCCGCCGTCCCCACCGAGGTCGACCGGATCGTCTTCCCGGTCTCCATCCACGACGCGGAGAACCGCGGCCAGAGCTTCGGCCAGGTGCGCAACGCGTTCATCCGGGTCGTCAACCAGGCGAACGAACAGGAACTCGCCCGCTACGACCTGTCCGAGGACGCCTCGACCGAGACCGCGATGGTCTTCGGCGAGCTGTACCGGCACGGCGCCGAGTGGAAGTTCCGGGCGGTCGGGCAGGGTTACGCCTCGGGCCTCGCAGGCATCGCGGCGGACTTCGGCGTCAACGTCTGAGCCGTACCCACACCCATACCCGTCCCCGTACCCGTGGCCGGCGACCGGCTGTCGAGCGGGGTCCCTTGCTGAGCGAGACGTTGCCGCCCTTGGCCAGGGAAACTCCCACTGCGTTCTCC
>NZ_JACBYP010000036.1 GCF_018982965.1 Streptomyces mayonensis
CGCCGCCCCCCGGCCCGTCCTCGCCCCGTCCGTACGCCTGCTGTCCGTACGCCCCCTGCCGGTGCCGTCCACGAACAGTCCGTCCCGGCCCCAAGTGCCCGCGCTCACGCGATGCCGCCCTCTTCCTCGCCGAACCTGCGACCTCCCGCCCGCTGCGGGCGCAGCCATCCGACGCTACGTCGCCGGGGCGCGAGGCAGGCCACGGACGAGGGTGGATCACACGTTCGGGTGACACCCCCGGCCGCGCGCCCCGGTTCTTCCCCCGGTCCCGACCGCTGGTCCGGGCACGGCTGCTACTCCACGCCCAACGACACGTAGTCGTAGCGGCCGAAGTAGGCGTCCGACGTGTAGGCGTTGGTCAATCGCGGGCCACGCCACATCATGATCTTCTCGTAGGTGATGGGCAGATAGACGGCGTTCTCGGAGACCTGACGGTTGATCTGGTGGTAGATCCTCCCCGCCCTGACCGGATCCCGTTCGGCGATCGCATCGTCGAACAGGTCGTTGATCTCCGGATCGTCGAGCTCGCTGTAGTTGTTGTTGCCCGACTCCAGGATGAACCGTCCGTCGACCAGCGGACGCAGGAAACCCTGGCCGGTCGGGAAGTCCGCGGCGAAACCCATGAGGATGATGCCGTACCCCCTGTCCTTCACCGCCTTGGGCGACTCGAGCACCCCGAAGGTCGCGGCGCCGTCGATGCGGTCGATCGTCGTGCGGATGCCGACTTTCTCCAGCTGCTTCTGCAGGGCCAGAGCGGTGTCCACTTCGACCGGTACGTTCTTGCGCACGGCGATGGTCGTGGAGAAGCCGTCCGGCCTTCCGCACGCCTCGAGTTCCTTCCTGGCCGCTTCGAGTTGTGGCCCGCCCTTGTTCTCGAGCACGCCGTAGGGGTCGTAGGCCGGATCGGATCCCGCGATGGACGCCGGGAGCATGTTGGGCGCGATGTCACCGCCGACGAGTGGTCCTCCCCGGGCCGTCTGGAGCCCCTTGTGATCGGCGGCGAGGATGACGGCCTTGCGGCAGTGGATGTCGTTCATCGGCTCGACCGACTGCGGGAACGCCGCATACCTGATGAATCCGGTACCCGGATTGTCCAGGTGTCTCTTGAGGTCGGAGCTCTTCAACGCCTTGGAGACGGCAGCCCGGCTGAGTCCGGTCCCGTTCAGGTCGAGATCGAACTCGCCCTTGATCAGACGGGTGTCCATGTCGTCGGCATCGGCGACGAAGGTGACCTCGATGCGGTCGGGAAGCGCCGGACGGATTGGATCCGATTCCTCGTTCCACCGCTCGTTGCGGACCAGGACCAGCTTGTGGTGCGGGTCGTACGACGCGAACTTGTACGGTCCCGACGAGAACGGCCTCAGTTCGTACACGCTGCCGGTGTCACGCTCCCGTTTGACCGGGGACGCCACGGGCAGAGCCAGCATCTGCTCGAAGTCACCGTTCGGCTGCGCGAGATGGAAGACGATCGTCCGGCTGTCCGGGGTCTCGATGGCCCGCAGCCCCAGCTTCTCCGGATGCTCGTCCTTGTACGGCCCCTTGTAGGTCTTCTTCGGATCGAGGACCTTCTGGAGGTATGCGGGGCCGCCGGAGACGACGTCACTGGCCCAGGTCCGCTCGATGCCGTACTTGACGTCCTGGGAGGTGATGGGCGACCCGTCCTCCCAGGTGCTGCCCTCACGCAGGACGTAGGTGTACGTCCTGCCGCCGTCCGAGACCTCCGCCAGGCCGGTGGCGAGGTCGGGCACCAGGGCGGTGCTTCTGGGCCCCGGCTGGGGAGCGAAGGTGACCAGCTGGCGGGCGTAGTAGCGGGCGAAGTTCCACACGAACCCGTAGTAGGTGCGCTGCGGGTCCCAGGAGTCGGCCTCCTGGGTGGCGGCGAAGCGCAGGGTGCCGCCCCGGGTCGTCGCCGCGTTGGCGACGCTGGTCGTTGCGGCGTCGTACTCGGCACCGGAGCCGGTCGTCCGCTGCGACGACTCGTGCCACCAGTCCAGCGCGACCGGAATTCCCGCGGCCAGCAGACCGACGGCTGCGACCCCGGAGGTGAGGGCACGGCTGAAACCGCGCCTCCTGCGACTGCGGTGCCGCGGGACGGCTGTGTCCTCCGCACCCTGATCGGCCGGCTCCCGGGTGGTGGCGGCGCGGCGGGCGTGCACCACGGTGAGCAGCTCGTCCGGAGTGGGCCGGTGGGCCGGGTTCTTGTCGAGGCATCTTCCGACGACGGTCCGCAGAGAGTCGGGGAGGGTGCCCAGGTCGGGGTCGTGATGGACGATCTGGTAGGCCGTCACATAGGGATTGCCCGCGTCGAAGGGGCCGCGGCCGGTGGCCGCGTAGACCAGGAGCGAGCCGAGCGCGAAGACGTCGGTGGCCGGGCTGACGGCCGGCGGAACCTGCCATTGCTCAGGGGCCATGAACGGTGGCGTCCCGACGATTTGGCCGGTCTGGGTCAGCACCTCCCCGGCATTGTGGTCGACGGCCTTGGCGATACCGAAGTCGATGACCCGTGGTCCGTCCTCGGTGATGAGGACGTTGCTGGGTTTCAGGTCCCGGTGGATCATGTGGACGCGGTGGATGTCGCGCAGGGCTTCGGCTAATCCGGCGAAAAGTTGCCACAGTTCTTCCGCGGGCATGGGGCCGTTGTCCTGGATATGCCTCGAAAGGGTCGGGGCGGGCACGTAGATCGTGGCCATCCAGGGCTGCGGGGCGTCCGGATCGGCGTCCACCACCGGGGCGGTGAAGGCCCCGCTGACCCGCCGCGCGGCCGCCACCTCCCGGCGGAACCGCGCCCGGAAGCGGGGATCCTCCGCCAGCTGCGGGTGCACCGCCTTCACGGCCACACGGCGACCCGACGGAGAATGGGCCAGGTAGACCTCGCCCATACCTCCCGCCCCGAGTCGGGAAACCAGGCGATAGGTGCCGATCGTTCGACGTTCAAGGCGTTCGGCGCCGTCGTCCGGAATTGACATGTTCCCCCCTGTGCCGGCCTGGCCGTCGCACAGATTACGGCGCGCAGGAGCCCGATCGCGCAGGGTGGACAGTACCGTTACAGAAAGGCGGAATCGTGCCGCACACCGTTGTCGCCGACCGCCCTTGCCCTTTGTCCCGGCCCGGTGGAAGGCCGGCTCGCTCGGGCGCGTATCCGGTCCGGGGGGCGACCGGCCGCTCTTCCTACCGCGGCCCGTACTTCCGTCCCGTCCGGGACGTGAACCCGCCCAGCAGCCCCCGCGGTACCAGCTTCGCCGCGCCCATCAGGGCCTTGTAGCGGGGGTCCGGGACGGAGACGGACTTGCCGCGGGAGAGGTCGGACAGGGCGGCCGTGACGACGTTGTCGGCGTCGAGCCACATCCACTTCGGGATGCTGTTCGTGTCCATGCCGGCCCGCTCGTGGAACTCCGTGCGCACGAAGCCGGGGCACAGCGCCATCAGCCGTACGCCGCTGCCCGCCAGGTCCTGCGCCACGCCCTGGGTGAACTGCACGACCCACGCCTTCGAGGCGCCGTACGTGCCGCGCGGGACGAAGGCCGCGGTCGAGGCGACGTTGACGACGCCGCCGCGGCCCCGCTGCCGCATGGCCTCCGCCGCCGTCGACGTCAGCCGGAGCACCGCCTCGCAGTGCACCTTGAGCATGGTCAGCTCGTCGGCCGTGGAGACGTCGAGGAAGCGGCCCTTGTTGCCGAAGCCGGCGTTGTTGATCAGCAGGTCGACGGGGTTCCTGCGGTCGTCCAGGCGGGCCGCCACCGCCTCGATGCCGGCGTCGGTCGCGAGGTCGGCCGTCAGCACCTCGGCCTCGATGCCGTGCCGGTCGTGCAGCTCGGTCGCCTGTCCGCGCAGCCGCTCGGTGTCCCGGGCCACCAGGACCAGGTCGTGTCCGTCCGCCGCCAGCCGACGCGCGAACGCGGCGCCGATGCCCGCCGTCGATCCCGTAATCAATGCCGTTGTCATGGCGCAAGGTTATGGGTCCGGACCGGGTGGGTCCGGTTCGCTCACTCCTGCCGACGATCGTGCAGATGTGGTGAAGAAGGCCCTGGTGAGGGCCGGTGACAATCTGGTGGCGGCCGGTCAGGAGCCGTACTCGGCCACGTACTTCCGTGCCCTCGCGAGCGCCTCCGGGTGCAGCGCGTCACCCGCGGCGAGCAGCCGGGGGAGCAGCTCCCGCTGGATCGTGACCGCCTTGAACTGCAGGGCCACGGTCACTTCGTGGGCGGGCCGGTGCACGACGCGCACCGGATCGCCCGTGCGGATCTCGCCGGGCTCCACGACCCGGAAGTACGCGCCCGGCGCGGCCTTCTCCATGAAGCGCTTCATCCACCGCTGCTCACCCATGTGGCCCTGGAAGGTCCGGCAGGGGATGCGCCCGGACGTCACCTCGAGCAGCAGCTCGGGGCCGACCCGCCAGCGCTCGCCGATCAGGGCGCCGGAGACGTCCAGGCCGGTGGTGGTGAGGTTCTCGCCGAAGGCGCCGTTCGGCAGCGGACGGCCCAGTTCGTGCTCCCACGCGTCCAGGTCCTCGCGGGCCACCGCGTACACCGCCTGGTCGTCGCCGCCGTGGTGGCGGGTGTCGCAGACGGCGTCGCCGGCCAGTCCGCTCCCTCCGGCCCCCTTCGTGCCGGGTGCCGCCACCCGTACGGGTCCTTCGGCGGGGCGCTTGTCGATGCCGGTGACCCCCTCGGGCTGGTCCGTGTACGGCACCGCGGTGGGGCGGCCCAGGTTGACGGACAGGAGCTTCGCGGCAGGACGGTGCAGCGGGGAGACGGGACGGTTCATGGGGGAACGGTAGAACAGCGCGGGTCAAAGCGTCGACGTGTTATTCGCCGCCCGGTCAAAGGGGCGCTTATCCTCGGAGGCGTGATCGAGGCTCGTCATCTCCGTGTGCTGCGCGCCGTGGCATCGACCGGTTCCTTCTCCGCCGCCGGGCGCGAGCTGGGCTGCACCCAGCCCGCCGTCAGCCAGCAGATGAAGGCGCTGGAGTCCTCCGTCGGCACCCCGCTGCTGGTACGCACCGGCCGCGAGATGCGGCTCACCCAGGCCGGTGAGGCGCTGGTGCGGCACGCCGCCGGGATCATCGCCGGGCTCACCGCGGCCGAGGAGGAGGTCGCCGCCATCGCCGGGCTGCGCGCCGGACGGGTGCGGCTGGTCTCCTTCCCCAGCGGCAGCTCCACCCTCGTACCGACCGCGCTGGCCGCACTGCGGGCCGCGCACCCCGGCACCCGTGTCTCGCTGGAGGAGGCCGAGCCGCCGAACTCCGTGCAGCTGCTGCGCGAGGGCGACTGCGACGTGGCACTCGCCTTCCGCTACGAGGGCGCGGCGGGCGCGGAGGAATGGGACGACCTCGTCGTACGGCCGCTGCTGACCGACCGGCTGGTGGCGCTGGTGCCCGAGGCGCACCGGCTCGCGCGTACGGCTGCGGACGGGGCCGTGGCCATCGGGGAGCTGGCCCGGGAGTCCTGGATCGCGGGCTGCCCGCGCTGCCGCGGCCAGCTGGTCGAGGTCTGCGAGGGCGCGGGCTTCAGCCCCCGCATCGACTTCGCGACCGACGACTACCCCGCGGTGGTCGGCCTCGTCGGCGCCGGACTGGGCGTGGCCGTCCTGCCCCAGCTCGCCGTCGACTCCGTACGGCCCCGTGGCGTACGGACGGTGACGCTGGAGCCGGCGGTGCGGCGGGAGATCGTCGCGCTCACCCTGCCCGACCTGGCCCAGGTCCCGGCGGTGGCGGCGACGCTGGACGAGCTCAGCCGGGCAGGCACGCGCCGTCCGCCGGCGCGCTGACCGCGTCGGAGGGCCGGCTGGCGGCCCTTTTCGGAGAAACGTTCCTTCAGTGAGGTGCGACCGCCTCCCCGCCGGTCGGTGCCGATGCCGCCACCAGCCGGTGACGGGCGCGTCCCATCAGCTCTTCGCGCTCGTCCTCGGTCAGCCCGCCCCACACGCCGTACGGCTCGCGCACCGCCAGCGCGTGCGCCGCGCACTCCGCGCGGACCGGGCACCTCATGCAGACCTCCTTGGCCGAGTTCTCGCGAGCGCTCCGTGCCGCACCGCGTTCGCCTTCCGGATGGAAGAAGAGTGAGCTGTCCACCCCACGGCACGCAGCCAGGAGCTGCCAGTCCCACAGGTCCGCGTTCGGTCCGGGAAGGCGGGAGAAATCTGCCATTGCGTGACCCCTTGTTGCCGATATGGGTGGATGAAGGGATACAGCGTCTGCAACCGTACAACTACGATCTAAGGAGATGAAAATATGACTCATTGCGAATCTAGCCGCAGACACCAGCGAAGTGGAAGAAAAGCGGCTGAATGGGGCACTGGTTGTGGCGAATCGGCGTGGGTCCGACGCGCATGTCTGCTGCGTGGCCGACCCCTCACGTAGAGTGCTGAAGACGACACACAGCCCCGTAACTCTTTCGAGTGACCGTCGTTGAGAGTGCGGAGGCGGTTGAAGGAACAAGTGCTCGGGCGGGCGTCCGGGACGGTCGACCGCACAGGTGACGATTTCGTACCAGCCTGGAGGCTCAACGTGACGCGCAAGAGCTGCGGAGGACGGCCATGACTTCCGTCCTCGTCTGCGACGACTCCCCGCTTGCCCGAGAGGCGCTGCGCCGCGCGGTCGCGACCGTGCCAGGCGTCGAGCGTGTGACGACGGCCGCCAACGGCGAGGAAGTCCTCCGCCGCTGGGGCGCCGACCGCTCCGACCTGATCCTGATGGACGTGCGCATGCCCGGACTGGGCGGCGTCGAGACCGTCCGGCGGCTGCTGTCCGCAGACCCCGGGGCACGGATCATCATGCTGACCGTCGCCGAGGACCTGGACGGCGTGGCCCTCGCGGTCGCCGCCGGTGCCCGCGGCTACCTGCACAAGGACGCCTCGCGCGCCGAACTGCGCGCCACGGTCACGCAGGCCCTCGCCGACCCCACCTGGCGGCTCGCCCCGCGCCGGCTGCGCTCGGCCGAGATGGGCGCCGCGCCCACCCTCACCGCGCGGGAGATCCAGGTCCTGGAGGGCATGAGCCACGGCCGCTCCAACGCGGAGATCGGCCGCGAGCTGTTCCTCTCCGAGGACACCGTCAAGACCCACGCCCGGCGGCTCTTCAAGAAGCTCGGCGCCTCGGACCGGGCGCACGCCGTGGCGCTCGGTTTCCGGTGGGGCCTGGTCCGCTAGGAGCCCCCGTGCAGAGGCCGGTCAGGGCCGTCGGGGACGTGAAGATCCCCGCTTACCGCGAGGTGAGCGGGGGTGACAAGGCGACCCGCCGGGTGCCCGCTGCTGGTTTCGCCGCGGATGACGCATCCTTGAGGTGTGGAGTTCCTCGGGGACGAGTCGGTCGAGCGGAAGGGGAGGGCGCAGGGGATGAGTTCCGGCGCACCTGCTCATAACGCTTCGGTGCACAACAACGGGCACGGAGCCACGGATCGGACGGCCGCAAGGCACGATGGACCGATGCGTGACGACGAGGCGCCCCCGGATCAGGGGACGGTCGGTGGGCTCGTCCACCGCGCCGTCGACGGGGACGAGCAGGCCACGCACGACCTGCTGGCCCATGTCCACCCCCTGGCGCTGCGCTACTGCCGCACGCGCCTGTCCCGGCTGCCCGGCGACGCCCGGCACTTCGTCGAGGACCTCGCCCAGGAGGTCTGCGTCGCGGTGCTCCTCGCGCTGCCCCGCTACAAGGACACCGGCCGCCCCTTCGAGGCGTTCGTCTTCGCCATCGCCGCCCACAAGGTCGCCGACCTGCAGCGCGCGGCGATGCGCCACCCCGGCTCGACGGCCGTCCCCTCCGACGAGATGCCCGAGCGGCCGGACGACTCCCTGGGCCCCGAGGAGCGCGCGCTGCTCAACAGCGACGCCGCCTGGGCCAAGAAACTGCTGGCCAACCTGCCCCAGAACCAGCGCGAGCTGCTGCTGCTGCGCATCGCCGTCGGCCTGACCGCCGAGGAGACCGGGCAGATGTTGGGAATGTCACCGGGGGCCGTGCGGGTCGCCCAGCACCGGGCACTGAGCCGGCTGCGGGCCCTGGCGGAGCAGTAGCCGCCGCCGGGAACGGCACGAGGGGCGTTGCCCGGTACCTTCGGGCGGTGTGCCGGCCCCCGGGAACGGCGCAGATGTGCGGCGGGGCGCCGCAGCGAACGGTGCGGACGGACGGTGCGCCGCCGCCGTGAACGGGTGGGGACCGCCATCCGTACGAAGCTACGAAGAGTGCGGGCCGCCCCGGTCGTGGAATGAGCCACCTCCACTTCCCGTTAGCATGGACATCCGCACCGATCAAGGCCATTTGGGGAAGGTGTCATGACTGCCAACGTCGACGGAGTGCCTGAGAAATTCGCGACCCTCGGGCTGACCTACGACGACGTGCTGCTGCTGCCGGGAGCGTCAGAGGTGCTCCCGAACGCGGTCGACACCTCGTCCCGCATCTCCCGCAACGTCCGGGTCAACCTCCCGCTGCTCTCGGCGGCGATGGACAAGGTGACCGAGTCCCGCATGGCCATCGCCATGGCCCGCCAGGGCGGCGTCGGCGTGCTGCACCGCAACCTGTCCGTGGAGGACCAGGTCAACCAGGTCGACCTCGTCAAGCGGTCCGAGTCCGGCATGGTCACCGACCCGATCACGGTCAACCCCGAGGCGACGCTCGGCGAGGCCGACGCCCTGTGCGCCAAGTTCCGCATCAGCGGCGTCCCGGTCACCGACCCGGCCGGCAAGCTGCTCGGCATCGTCACCAACCGCGACATGGCCTTCGAGTCCGACCGCACGCGCCAGGTGCGCGAGGTCATGACGCCGATGCCGCTGGTCACCGGCAAGGTCGGCATCTCCGGTGTGGACGCCATGGAGCTGCTGCGCCGGCACAAGATCGAGAAGCTTCCGCTGGTCGACGACGAGGGTGTCCTCAAGGGCCTCATCACGGTCAAGGACTTCGTCAAGGCCGAGCAGTACCCGAACGCCGCCAAGGACTCCGAGGGCCGGCTGCTGGTCGGCGCCGCGGTCGGCGCCAGCCCCGAGGCGCTGGAGCGCGCCCAGGCCCTGGCCGCCGCGGGCGTGGACTTCCTGGTCGTCGACACCTCGCACGGCCACAACAGCAACGCCCTGAGCTGGATGGCGAAGATCAAGTCCAGCGTCGGCGTCGACGTCGTCGGCGGCAACGTCGCCACCCGTGACGGAGCCCAGGCCCTGATCGACGCGGGCGTCGACGGCATCAAGGTCGGCGTCGGCCCCGGCTCCATCTGTACGACCCGCGTCGTCGCCGGCATCGGCGTGCCGCAGGTCACCGCGATCTACGAGGCGTCCCTCGCCGCCCGCGCCGCCGGGGTGCCGCTGATCGGCGACGGCGGCCTGCAGTACTCCGGCGACATCGGCAAGGCGCTGGCCGCCGGCGCCGACACCGTGATGCTGGGCAGCCTGCTCGCGGGCTGCGAGGAGTCGCCGGGCGAGCTGCAGTTCATCAACGGCAAGCAGTTCAAGTCGTACCGCGGCATGGGCTCGCTGGGTGCCATGCAGTCCCGCGGCCAGGGCAAGTCCTTCTCCAAGGACCGCTACTTCCAGGCCGAGGTCGCCTCCGACGACAAGCTCGTGCCCGAGGGCATCGAGGGCCAGGTCCCCTACCGCGGCCCGCTCGCCAACGTCCTGCACCAGCTCGTCGGCGGCCTGCGCCAGACCATGGGCTACGTCGGTGCCGCCACCATCGAGGAGATGGAGTCCAAGGGCCGCTTCGTGCGGATCACCTCCGCGGGCCTCAAGGAGAGCCACCCGCACGACATCCAGATGACCGTCGAGGCGCCGAACTACAGCCGCAGCAAGTAACCACGCAGGCAGCAGCCTCCCGAGGGCGGCTCCGGACCATCCGGGGCCGCCCTCAGCACTGCCCCGGCGGGCCCGTCGGGGATACTGGAAGGCGCTGCAACGCATCAGGGAAAGGCCACAGACGTGACTGAGATCGAGATCGGGCGCGGCAAGCGCGGCCGCCGGGCGTACGCCTTCGACGACATCGCCGTCGTCCCCAGCCGCCGTACGCGGGACCCGAAGGAGGTCTCGATCGCCTGGCAGATCGACGCCTACCGCTTCGAGCTGCCGTTCCTGGCCGCTCCCATGGACTCGGTCGTCTCCCCGGCCACCGCCATCCGCATCGGTGAGCTGGGCGGCCTCGGCGTCCTCAACCTGGAAGGGCTGTGGACCCGGCACGAGGACCCGCAGCCGCTGCTCGACGAGATCGCCGGTCTCGACGCGGACACCGCGACCCGCCGCCTCCAGGAGATCTACGCCGCTCCCATCCAGGAGGAGCTGATCGGGCAGCGCATCAAGGAGGTGCGCGACTCGGGCGTGGTCACCGCCGCCGCGCTCTCCCCGCAGCGCACCGCCCAGTTCTCCAAGGCCGTCGTGGACGCGGGCGTCGACATCTTCGTCATCCGCGGCACCACCGTCTCCGCGGAGCACGTCTCCGGCTCGCACGAGCCGCTGAACCTGAAGCAGTTCATCTACGAACTCGACGTCCCGGTGATCGTCGGCGGCTGCGCCACCTACACCGCCGCCCTGCACCTGATGCGTACCGGCGCCGCGGGCGTCCTGGTCGGCTTCGGCGGCGGCGCCGCCCACACCACGCGCAACGTGCTCGGCATCCAGGTGCCCATGGCCACCGCGGTCGCCGACGTGGCCGCGGCCCGCCGGGACTACATGGACGAGTCCGGCGGCCGGTACGTCCACGTCATCGCCGACGGCGGCGTCGGCTGGTCCGGCGACCTGCCCAAGGCCATCGCCTGCGGCGCCGACTCCGTGATGATGGGCTCCCCGCTGGCCCGCGCGACCGACGCGCCGGGCAGGGGCCACCACTGGGGCATGGAGGCCGTCAACGAGGAGCTGCCGCGCGGGCAGAAGGTCGACCTCGGCACGGTCGGCACCATCGAGGAGGTTCTCACCGGCCCGTCCCGCACCCCCGACGGCTCCATGAACTTCTTCGGCGCCCTGCGCCGCGCGATGGCCACCACGGGCTACAGCGAGCTGAAGGAGTTCCAGCGCGTCGAGGTCACGGTCGCGGACTCGCAGCACCGGCGGTAGTCCCCACGGGACGTGCAGGGGCCGGTCACCCGGGTGGGGTGACCGGCCCCTTTCGTGCGCTCGGGGGCTCTTGAGGGGGCGCGTGACGTGGCGCGGGGGCGTGCGGTGGTGTTCGGGGCGAATACGCGGGGGAGGGCCGTGCCGGGTCGGTAGTGTCCCTGCTCGGCGACCCCGTTCTCTGGGGCGCCCCCTTCCAAGGAACCGTTCCGGACCCCGCTCCTCGGGGCCCGGCCCGAATTCCGGACGGACCGCCTCACCGGGATATGGGCGGCATCGTGGAAGGGGGCGCGCCATGGGCCGTCACCGCAAGCCCACTCGCTGGGACCTGATCCGTCTGCGGATGGTGAAGTTCCGGAGGAGGTGCATCTTGTGGATCTACGGGAAGTGAGCGGCCGCCCCCACGTGAACTAGGGGCGGACACTCCGATCACTTCTCTGGAGCCTGCCGCATTCCCAGTGCGGTGGGCTCCACCCGCCCCACCGTACCGGCGCAGCCGCCCTCCCACCACCAGCCTCGTGGCCCGGTCACCTCCGTGCGCCCCCGCCTCACAACCGGTGCGCCGCCCCCGTGGGTGTGGCGCCTCGCGTGTCCAGGAGGAGCTGGGCCTTGACCGACAAGCCCTGCAGGTCGTACGTGCGGTGTTGCTGGAGGAGGATCGTGAGGTCGGCGTCGGCGGCGGCCTCGTAGAGGGAGTCGGCGCGGGGGACGGGGCGGTCGGCGACGTTCCAGGACGGGATGTGCGGGTCGTGGTAGCTCACCGCGGCGCCCATCGACATCAGGCGGGTCGCGATCTCCTCGGCCGGGGTGGCCTGCTGGTCGGCGAGGTCGGCCTTGTAGGTGACGCCGAGCAGGAGGATGCGGGCGCCGCGCGCGGACTTGCCGTGCTCGTTGAGGAGGGCGGCGGCGCGCTGGACGACGTAGCGGGGCATCTGGGAGTTGACCCGCTGGGCCAGCTCCACCATGCGCAGACTGTGCGGGGCCCGGCCGGTGAGGTCCTGGGGGACGGAGTGGCCGCCGACGCCGGGCCCGGGGCGGAAGGCCTGGAAGCCGAACGGCTTGGTCTCCGCGCAGCGCAGCACGTCCCACAGGTCGACGCCGAGGTCGTCGCAGAGCACGGCCATCTCGTTGACCAGGGCGATGTTCACGTGCCGGAAGTTGGTCTCCAGGAGCTGGACCGTCTCCGCCTCCCGCGGCCCCCGCGCGCGGACCACCTTGTCGGTGAGGCGGCTGAAGAAGGCGGCGGCCGACTCGGTGCAGGCGGGGGTGAGGCCGCCGATGACCTTCGGGGTGTTGGCCGGGGTGAAGTCGCGGTTGCCCGGGTCGACGCGGCTGGGGGAGTAGGCGAGGTGGAAGTCGCGGCCGGCGCGCAGCCCGGAGCCCTGCTCCAGGAGCGGGCGCAGGAACTCCTCCGTCGTCCCGGGCCGCACCGGCGACTCCAGGATGACGGTGGTGTGCGGGCGCATGTGCGCGGCCAGGGTGCGGGCCGCGGCCTCCACCTGGCCGAGGTCCAGGCCGCCGTCGGGGGAGGGCGGGGTGGGCGCGCAGATGACGGCGGTGCGGACGCGGCCCAGCTCGGCCGGTCCGTGCGGGGTGCGGAAGCCCGTCGCCAGCATCCGGCGCACCTCGGCGGGGGTGAGCGGGTCGGCCTCGGGGCCGGTGCGGTAGCCGAGGGTGGGGATGCCGGCGGCGACGGCGGCCTGGGCCAGGGGCAGGCCGTACGGGCCGAGTCCGATGACGGCGAGATCTGCGGGCATGGCGTGGGCCGTCCTTCCCAGTAGCCGGAGCGGGACAGGTGTGCAAGCCCGGTGGACAGGATGGGCGAGCACAACGTCAGACTAGGAGTAAATATGACCGATATGTGGGATTGATGAGCGGGGTTTTGCCGGGTTTCAGCGAGTTTCAGCTGGTTCTGACGTGGGTCGACGGCGGAGACCCGGGGGTTGGCGTGGTTGGCGCCGGTGGGCGGGGGAGTTGTCCACAGGCGTGGGCGGATCCGGATGCCGGGTTGTCCACAGGTTGGGGCGTGCGGCTGCCGATCTCGGGCAGGCGGGTCAGAATCTGGGCATGGGGGTACCAGGAACCGGGCTCGCCCGACGGGTGCGGCCGACGCGACCGACAGCGGGAGGCAGCAGTGAGGACAGCGACACTGGGGCCGGCGCAGCGCGCCGAGTCGCTCGCGGCCATGGCCGAGCGCGAGCTTGACGTACTGGTGGTGGGCGCCGGTGTGGTCGGTGCGGGCACCGCGCTCGACGCCGTGACGCGCGGCCTGTCCGTCGGCCTGGTGGAGGCCCGGGACTGGGCGTCCGGCACCTCCAGCAGGTCCAGCAAGCTGATCCACGGCGGCCTGCGCTATCTGGAGATGCTCGACTTCGCGCTCGTACGGGAGGCGCTGAAGGAGCGCGGGCTGCTGCTCGAGCGGCTCGCCCCGCACCTGGTGAAGCCGGTGCCGTTCCTGTACCCGTTGCAGCACAAGGGCTGGGAACGGCTGTACGCGGGTTCGGGCGTCGCGCTCTACGACGCCATGTCCATGGCCCGCGGCCACGGCCGGGGCCTGCCGATGCACCGTCACCTGAGCCGCGGCCGCGCCCTGCGGGTCGCGCCCGCCCTCAAGAAGGACGCGCTGGTCGGGGCCCTCCAGTACTACGACGCACAGGTGGACGACGCCCGCTTCGTGGCCACCCTGGTGCGCACGGCGGCGGCGTACGGCGCGCAGGTCGCCAACCACGCGCGGGTCACCTCCTTCCTGCGCGAGGGCGAGCGGGTGGTCGGCGCACGGGTCCAGGACGTCGAGGCGGGCGGGGAGTACGAGGTCCGCGCCAAACAAGTGGTGAACGCGTCCGGGGTGTGGACCGACGACACCCAGTCGATGGTCGGGGAGCGCGGCCAGTTCCACGTCCGCGCCTCCAAGGGCATCCACCTCGTCGTGCCCAAGGACCGCATCCACTCCAGCACCGGGCTGATCCTGCGCACCGAGAAGTCCGTGCTGTTCGTCATCCCGTGGGGCCGGCACTGGATCATCGGCACCACCGACACCGACTGGGACCTGGACAAGGCCCACCCGGCCGCGTCCAGCGCCGACATCGACTACCTCCTGGAGCACGTCAACGCGGTGCTGTCGGTGCCCCTCACCCGCGACGACGTCGAGGGCGTGTACGCGGGGCTGCGCCCGTTGCTGGCCGGCGAGTCCGACGCCACCAGCAAGCTGTCGCGCGAGCACACCGTCGCGCACCCGGTGCCCGGCCTGGTCGTCGTGGCGGGCGGCAAGTACACGACGTACCGGGTGATGGCCAAGGACGCCGTCGACGAGGCGGTGCACGGGCTGGACCTGCGGGTCGCCGACAGCGTCACCGAGGAGACACCGCTGCTCGGCGCCGAGGGCTACCACGCGCTGTGGAACGCGCGGGCGCGGATCGCCGCCCGCACCGGCCTGCACGTGGTGCGCGTGGAGCACCTGCTCAACCGGTACGGGGCGATGGCCGAGGAGGTCCTGCAACTCATCGCCGACGACACCTCGTTGGGTGCGCCGCTGCAGGCCGCCGACGACTACCTGCGCGCCGAGGTCGTCTACGCCGCCTCGCACGAGGGCGCCCGGCACCTGGACGACGTGCTGACCCGGCGCACCCGCATCTCCATCGAGACCTTCGACCGCGGCACGCGCAGCGCCCGTGAGGCCGCCGAACTGATGGCACCGGTGCTGGGCTGGGACAAGAACCAGATCGAACGGGAGGTCCAGCACTACGAGAAGCGGGTCGAGGCCGAACGGGAGTCGCAGCGCCAGCCCGACGACCTGACGGCCGACGCGGCCCGGCTGGGGGCGCCGGACATCGCGGCGCGGTAGGGGCGCGGTCCCCGAGGGGCCGTGGGGGCGGGTGTGACGCGGTGTCGGGGCAGGGCGGTGCCCGGCTCCGCCTCCGGCCGCCTCCCGTGGCACCCTGGGCGTCGAGCACTTGTCGCGTGAGGGACAATGGAGGCTCTGTCAGGGCGGGTTGCATGAGGGGACGCATGTCGGAGGCGGAGCGGGCGGGGACATCCCGTACGGACAAGAGCGCACGTCTCCTCGCCGGGCGGTACCGGCTGGGAGACGTGCTCGGCCGCGGCGGCATGGGGACGGTGTGGCGGGCCGAGGACGAGACCCTCGGACGCACGGTCGCCGTCAAGGAGCTGCGGTTTCCGGGCAACATCGACGAGGAGGAGAAGCGGCGCCTGATCACGCGCACGCTGCGCGAGGCCAAGGCGATCGCGCGGATCCGCAACAACAGCGCCGTCACGGTCTACGACGTGGTCGAGGAGGACGACCGGCCGTGGATCGTGATGGAACTCGTCGAGGGCAAGTCGCTCGCCGAGGCCATCCGCGAGGACGGCCTCCTGGAGCCGAAGCGCGCCGCCGAGGTCGGCCTCGCCGTCCTCGACGTGCTGCGCTCCGCGCACCGCGAGGGCATCCTGCACCGTGACGTGAAGCCGTCCAACGTGCTGATCGCCGAGGACGGCCGGGTCGTGCTCACCGACTTCGGCATCGCCCAGGTGGAGGGCGACCCGTCCATCACCTCCACCGGCATGCTCGTCGGCGCCCCCTCCTACATCTCCCCGGAGCGCGCCCGCGGCCACAAGCCCGGCCCGGCCGCCGACCTCTGGTCGCTCGGCGGGCTGCTGTACGCCGCCGTGGAGGGCACCCCGCCCTACGACAAGGGCTCCGCGATCGCCACGCTCACCGCGGTGATGACGGAGAACCTGGAGGAACCGAAGAACGCCGGACCGCTGCGGGACGTCATCTACGGGCTGCTCAACAAGGAACCCGCCCTGCGGCTGGACGACGCGGGCGCCCGCGCGATGCTCAACAAGGTCATCCACGCTCCCGAGCCCGAGCCCGTGGACGCCACCAAGGTCGTGCCGCTGCCCGCACAGCCGGACGGGCCGGCGGGCCGCGGCGGCGCGGCGGGCAACGGGGGCAGGCGGACCGAGGAGGCCGGGGAGCGGCTGCGCGGGGCGCTGCGTTCCGTGCGCAAGGCCGCCGTCGGAGCGGGCGCGGCCGGTGCCGCGGCCGCCGCGCGGACCAGGCAGGGCCGGGGCGGCGCCGGCACGGCGGGGATGTCGCAGGCCGCGGGAACGGCTGCGGCGTCCGGGGCCGCCGGTACGGTCGCCCCGCCGGGACCGGCCGAGGGCGCGGCTTCCGGCGCGGGCACACGGTCCGGTGCGGGTGCGCGGTCCGGTGTGGGCGCGGGGGTCGGGTCCGGCTCCGGCGTCGGCGCGGGCCGTGGTGCGGGCACGGGAGCGGCCTCCGGGGGCAGCGGTCCGGGCGGTGGCACCGGCGGTGGCACGAGCGGTGGTACGGGCGGTGGTACGGCTAACTCTCCCGCGGGTGCGCGCAGTTCCGGCTGGCCGGTCATGCCGCCGCCGGACCTGCCGGTCCGCTCCGCGCCCCGCGCCCCGCTGACCGACGTGGTGCCCCGCCGTACGCTGATCATCATCGCGGTGGTCGTGGCCCTCGCGGTACTCGGCACCGTACTGGCCCTCACGCTCGGGGGCGGCGACGACGAGAAGGGCGCCGAGGGCGGTGGCGGTGGCGGGACCGTGGCCTCCGCCGGGCCGAGCGGCGACACCAAGCAGGACGAGGAGAGCGGTACCGGCACCGACGGCTCCGCCTCCGCCCCGGCCGCGGGCGGTGACGCGTCCGCCGCGGACGCCGGCGCGTCCGGCGAGGCGGGGAGCGGGGCGCAGGACGACGCCGGGAAGTCCGACGACTCCGGCGACGGCGAGGGCGCGGCCGCCACCCACAAGGGCAGCCAGGGGTACCGCATCGGGCTGCCCGAGGGCTGGAAGTACGCCTCCACGGGGTCCGCGGGGGACCGTTTCACCGGACCGCGCGGGCAGAAGCTGCTGGTCGCCTGGACCTCCACGCCCAAGGGCGACCCGGTCTCCGACTGGGAGAGCCAGGAGCAGTACATGGTGCGCTCGCAGTACAAGAAGATCCGCATAGAGAAGGTGGACTACCGGGACTGGAACGCGGCCGACTGGGAGTTCACCTACACCGACGGCGGCACCAAGTACCGCACCGTGGACCGGGGGTTCGTCGTCAACGACCACCAGGGCTACGCGCTGATGTACACCGCGAAGGCGGCCGACTGGGACAGTGACCTGCGCGAGGACACCTGGCAGACCCTGTCGGAGACCTTCGAACCCAAGTCCTGAGCGGGCGGGGCCGGGTTTGAGCCGCCCGATATCTGGCATCAGCTCATTGCGGGTTGCCTCCGGCACGTATCGTGAGTGCTTGCGGACCGTACGCAGCCGGAACGGCCCGCCGGACGAACGGAATTGACCGAGGGCTGCCGGGGGTGGCGACGTGGACGACTATGCGGGACGGGTACTCGCCGACCGCTACCGCCTGCCCCTGCCGCCGTCCGACGAGTACGAACTCACCGAGACCCGGGCCTTCGACACGTACAGCGGCCAGGAAGTGCTGGTACGGCAGGTGCCGTTGCCGGAGGTCGTCGAGGCGGAGGTGCTCGACGTGGAGGGCCTTCCCGACGGGTTCACGGCCCGCGACGGAGGCCTCCGGCACCCCGGTGTCCGGCATTCCGGCAGGCGGTCGCCGGCCGCGGGCGGGGCCGTGCGGCGGCCGGCCGACCCGGTGGTGCGGCGGGCCGTCGAGGCCGCCCAGGCCGCGGCCGCGGTGCCCGACCACCCGCGCCTGGACCAGGTCTTCGACGTGTTCGCCGAGGGCGGTTCGCTGTGGATCGTCAGCGAACTGGTGGCCGCGAGGCCGCTGGCCGCGCTGCTCGCCGAGCAGACCCTGACGCCGTACCGGGCCGCCGAGGTCGCCTCCGACGTGCTCCTCGCGCTGCGGGTGCTGCACACCCACGGCTGGGTGCACCGCAACATCACCGCGCGGACCGTACTCGTCTGCGACGACGGACGTGTGATGCTGACCGGTCTGGCGGCCGGGGCGGCGGAGGAGGCGCTGTGCGGGTACGACCCCGTCCCCGCCCCCGACGAGGAGCCGCCCCCCGCGACCGGTCCGGGCGGAACCTTCGGCCCGGGAGGCGGCACGCCCGGTGCCTCCGGCACCACCGCGATTCGGCCCGGGTCCGTGGCTGGGGCTGGGGCTGGGGTTGGGACCGGGGCTGGGAGTTCCGGTTCCGGTGGCGCGCGTGCCGGGATCCTCGGTCCCGCGTCCGGCCCGGGACCGGGCGACGCCGATCCCGAGGCCGCCCGCCGGGCCGCCATCGAGGCGCGGGGCGTCGGGGAGCTGCCGGTGCCCGGCACCCCCACGCCCGGCCCTCCGGGGCTCGCGCCCGCGCCGCTGGACCCCGCGGGCGAGGCCCGCGCCGCGCGTGCCGGTGCGATCGCCGCGTACCGCGCCGGTGCCCGCGCCGCGGCCCGGGTCCAGGAGGCCCAGAACGGTCGCGCGGCCCTGCCCGGCGCCCGCCCCGCCCCCGACAGCGGTGCCGACGGCCTGCCACAGCGCACCACGGCCGCCGACGGGCACCCGGGCCACGGCATCGAGGGCGGAGCCGGAGACGGTGCCGGTGCCGGTGCCGGAGACGGTTCCGGTGGGGCGCGGCCCGGACGCGGGCCCGACGCCGGTCGGGACGCCTACGGGGTCGACGCCGGTCGGGACGCCTACGGGGTTGGCCCCGGGTTCGAGACCGGGCCGGTCGACTACGGGGCCCGTCCGGGCAGCAGGCCGTACGAGGGTGGCGGCGACGTTCCGGCCGGGGACGCGGGGTTCGCCGCCGGTCCGGGGTCCGCCGGAGACAGGGCGTTCGAGACCGGTTCCGGTGCCGGTCCGGGGCCCGGTCCCGGTCCCGGTTCCGGTTCCGGTCGCGTGGGAGGCGCCGCGTTCGAGACCGGTGCCCGTCCTGTCGGAGGTGGGGGGTTCGAGGGCGGTTCCAGCCTCGGTGGAGGCGCCGGCTTCGGCTCCCTCCCCGGCGCCGCCGGAGCCGGGCCCGGCGCCAACGCCCCGCCCGGACAGATCGCCGACCCCTACGGCGTAGGCACCGGAGACCCCTGGCACGGCACCACGCCCTGGGCCACCGGCCCAGCGCGGCCGGTCCCGACCGCCCCGGCACGGGAGGCGGCCTCTCTGGAGCCTGGCTTGAAGCCAAGCCTGGAGCCCGGCCTGGAGCCAGGTGTGAAGCCAGGTGTGAAGCCAGGCGTGGAGTCAGGCGCCGCGGGGGCCGGAGGCTGGGACGGGCCGTCCGCACGTACGCCCGCGTCCCGCGGCCCCGCCACCGCTCTCGATGCCGAGCGGGCCCGGCAGACGCGGATGGCCGTGGTCGGGCCGGTGACCGAGCGGTGGGCGCCGGAGCAGGCGGGCCCCGTGCACGAGAACTGGCAGCTGGCCGCGCCCATCGGCCCGGCGACGGACCTGTGGGCGCTGGGCGCCCTGCTCTTCCGCGCCGTACAGGGACACGCGCCCTACCCGGAGGAGTCGACCGCCGAGCTGGTGCAGATCGTGTGCGCGGAGCCGCCCGCCTTCGCCGAGGAGTGCGGGCCGCTGCGCCCGGTCGTGGAGTCGCTGCTGCGTCAGGACCCCACCGAGCGCATCGACTTCGAGGAACTGCGCGGCTGGCTGCGCTCCCTCGTGCGCTCGGCGCCCGAGCCCGAGGCCGGGCTGAACGTGATCCCGGCCCCGCCCGCGGAGACCAGCCGGCTGCCCATCGTGCGCCGCCGCGGCGAGCTGGTGCGCAGGCGGCGCGCCGGGCTGCCCGCGCACCACGGGCGGCACAAGCGGGGCCGGGAGCCGGCCCGCTCCCCGCGCAGCCTCGGCCGGACACTGCTCCTGGTGATACTGCTCGCCCTGGCCGGGGCGGTCGCGTACGCCGTGTTCTTCATGCCGAAGAGCGGTACCGCCGACTCCGGCACCGCACGGACCGGTGCCGCCGGCGGGGCGAGCCGCGCGCCGGCCGAGAGTTCGCCGGACACCGGCAGCGAGCCGGAGCCCGAGCGGAACTCCCCGACCACCGACCCCGGCGCCTCCGGGACGGCGGGCGGCTCCACCGAACCGCAGTCCGACGTCGCCGACGGATTCACCCTGCGCAAGGACCAGGAGGGCTTCAGCGTCGCCGTCGCCGAGGGCTGGGACCGCACCCCTCGCAACGGCAGCGGCCAGGTCGTCTACGGCAAGGGTGACTTCGAGCTCCTCGTCGTGCCCGGCCGGGACCGCGCCTCGGAGTTCGGTGACGACCCGATGGCCTACCAGCGCGACAGCGAGCCCGAGTTGGCGTCGTACCGGGCCTCCAGCTGGGCCACCTCCAGCGGGCTGAAGACCATCGAGGTCGGTGGACGTACCTCTGCTGAGGGGCAGTTCACCTGGACCGGTGTGAAGGGCGAGCTGTTCGTGCACAACGCCGCCGTCCTGATCGACGGCCGTTACCACGTGGTGCAGGTCCGCGGTCCGGAGGCGGAACGGGACGAGGTGAGCCGGATCTTCGAGCAGGCCTCGGCGACCTACCGGTACGCGCCCTGACCGCAGTTCGCCCCGATGGTTGACTGCCATCACGGAAAGCGACAACCGTCACAGAGCGGTTTCCATCCCACCCCGCCCGTTCCCCGACGGGTGGCCGGTCCCTAGTCTGGCCCTGACAAGACCATTGCGGGGCAACGTGAATCAGATGCAGGGCCGGCTCGTCGCAGACCGATACCGGCTCGAGGAGGCCATCGGCAGCGGCGGCATGGGCCGGGTGTGGCGCGCACACGACGAGGTGCTGCACCGGATCGTCGCCATCAAGGAGTTGACCGCCGCGCTCTACGTCTCGGAGAGCGACCAGGCCATCCTGCTGGCGCGCACCCGGGGCGAGGCGCGCGCCGCGGCACGGATCAACCACTCGGCCGTCGTCACCGTCCACGACGTACTCGAACACGACGGCCGGCCGTGGATCGTGATGGAGCTGGTCGAGGGCCGCTCGCTGGCCGACGCGGTCAAGACGGAAGAGCGGGTCGAACCGCGGGAGGCGGCCCGCATCGGCCTGTGGGTGCTGCGCGCCCTGCGCGCCGCACACGCCGCCGGTGTCCTGCACCGGGACGTCAAACCGGGCAACGTACTGCTCGGCGACGACGGCCGGGTGCTGCTCACCGACTTCGGCATCGCGCAGATCGAGGGCGACTCCACCATCACCCGGACCGGTGAGGTCGTCGGCTCCGTCGACTACCTCGCGCCCGAACGGGTCCGCGGCCACGACCCCGGCCCCTCCTCCGACCTGTGGGCACTCGGCGCGACGCTGTACACGGCGGTGGAGGGCAGGTCGCCGTTCCGGCGCACCTCGCCGCTGACGACCATGCAGGCGGTCGTCGAGGAGGAGGCCACCGAGCCCCGGTACGCCGGTCCGCTGGCGCCCGTCATCAGCGCCCTGCTCTGCAAGGACCCGCAGGCGCGGCCCGACGCGACCGAGACCGAGCACCTGCTCGCCCAGGCGGCGGAGGGGCGGCGCCCGGACGCGGCCCAGGCGTACGTGCCGACCACGCAGTACACGGGGCCGCCGGACCAGGGAGACACCCCGCACGAGCACCCGGCGGGCCCGGCGACCGGGACGCCGTATCCGCCGGTGGCCGGTCCGTCGATGGCCGGTCCGCCGGTGGCCGGGCCGCCCGGCACGGGGTCGGCGGCCAACGGGCCCACGGGCAGCGGGCCCACGGGCAGTGGGCCCATGGGCAGCGGTCCCACGGGCAGCGGTCCCACGGGTACCGGTCCCACGGCTGTGGGTTCTGCGGCGACCGGTCATACGGCGTTCGGTCCCGCGGCCACCGGTGACCGGGTGACCGGTCACACGGGCACCGGCCCTACGGCCGTCGGCGCCTCGGTCCCGGGGCACGCGGGGGCCGGGTACACGAACTCGGCGTACGGGCAATCCGAGTACACGGACTACACGAACTCGGCGTACACGAGCGCGGGCCGCCCCGGCCACCCGGGTCGCGACGGCACGGGGCACACGGGGCACACGGGGCACACGGGGCCCGGGCAGGTGCCGCCGGGCCACACCGCCACCGGCCCGGTACCGGTCGGGCCGGGCGCTCCCCGACGCCACCGGCTCGGGCGCCCGCGCACCTTCGTCCTGGTCGTCGCCGTCGCCGCCCTCATCGGCGCGGGCACCGCCGTGCTGCTCGACCAGCAGGGCGACAAGGAGCGCGGCTCCGAGGCCGGTTCCCGGCCCACCCGCTCGACCTCCCCCCTGCCCGACCCCTCCGCCAGCAGCAAGGACCCCGGCAGCTCCGTCCCCGCCGACTGGGTACGCCGGAACGACCCGCTGGGTTTCGGCCTGTCCCTGCCCAAGGGCTGGAAGCGGAAGGACTTCGACGGCGACAGCGGCGAACTCCGGCAGATCGACTACACCCCCGACGGCGGCGAGCACGTCATCCGCATATCCGTCGACACCGCCCCCGACTACAACGACCCGTACACCCACCAGCAGGACCTGGACGCCCAGCTCGGCCAGCGTCTGGTCGACTACCAGCGCGTCGCCCTGGAAAGGGTCGACTACCGGGACCGCGACAGCGCCCGGTGGGAGTACACCTGGACCGCGCTGGCGAAGGACACCTCCTTCCCCGGCCCGCGCCGCGCCGTGTCGCAGTCGTACGTCTCCCGCGACGGCGTCGAGTACGCCTTCAACATGTCGGGGCCGGCCAGCGACTGGCCGACCACGCGACAGCAGTTCAGGACCGTGCTCCAGAGCTGGCAGGAAAAGACCGGCTGACCCGTACGACGCGACGGCCGTGAGGCGGCAGCCGCGAGGCACCGAACGGGTCTCGCACACCCGTCGGTTGTCGGCCACCCGTGTGACAGCGACCCGGAGCCGGTGCGTCAGGTGGGGCATGATGGGCCGCATGGTGACCGAGGGGGCGGGCGGGCGTGTCATCGCGGGCCGGTACCGGCTCCACGAACGGCTCGGCCGCGGCGGCATGGGCATCGTCTGGCGGGCCACCGACCAACTCCTCGCCCGCGAAGTGGCCGTGAAGGCGCTCCCCCTCGACGAGACCCTCTCCGCGGCCGAGGCCCGGCGGCGCCGTGAGCGCACCCTGCGCGAGGCCCGCGCGGTCGCGCGGCTGCGGCATCCGCACGTCATCGTCGTGCACGATGTCGTCGAGGACGACGAACGCGCGTACATGGTCATGGAGTTCGTCGACGGCGGATCGCTCGCCGACCGCGTCGCCACGCACGGTCCGGTCGGGCCAGGCGAGGCCGCCCGGATCGGCGTCGCCCTGCTCGACGCCCTGCGCACCGCACACGCGGCGGGCATCCTGCACCGGGACGTGAAACCGTCCAACGTGCTCATCGCCGACGACGGCCGGGTCGTCCTCACGGACTTCGGGGTCGCACAGGTCGCGGGCGCCACCACGCTCACCGAGAGCGGCTCCTTCGTGGGCTCCCCCGAGTACACCGCGCCGGAACGGATGTCCGGCGCCGGAACAGGGCCGGAGTCGGACCTGTGGTCGCTGGGCGTACTGCTGTGCGCCGTCCTCAGTGGCGTGAGCCCCTTCCACCGCGACTCGCTCGGCGGTGTCCTGCACGCCGTGGTCACCGACGAGATCCGCCCGCCCGAGCAGGCCGGACCGCTCCTCCCGGTCGTACGGGGCCTGCTGGAACGAGACCCCGGACGACGGCTGGACGCGGCGTCGGCCGACCGGATGCTGCGTGCCTTCCTGAGCACCGGCCGCACCCCCGCGACCGCACGGGCGGCCGGGAGCGGCGGGTCCCGGAGGCTGAGGCGGGGTGTGCTGACGGCCGTGCTGCTCGTCGTCGCGGCCGCGGGCGCCGGCATCTCGCTGGCGGCCCTGCTGGCGGACGGCGACGACGACGGGAACGGTACGCCGACGACCTCGGCGCCCGCGACACCGACCACCGGGACGGTGTCACCGCCGCTGTCACCGCCGCTCTCACCGTCCGCGCCCGCCGGCCCCACCGCATCCGAGCCCACCGCGTCCGGCCCCACCGCATCCGGCCCAACCGGGAGATAAGCGGCACGTCGCGTCACGGGTGTGTGACCGCCGGACACCGGCGGTGGAAAGGGCCGCGTCCGGCGCGGTATGGATGGACCATGAGCAGCAACGGGGGGCCCCGCTCAGGGGCGGACGAGCCGACGAGTTTTGACCTGCAGCCACCGAACCAGCCGGTCGCGGTGCCGCATCCCGGCAACCCGTACGCGGCGCCCACCGAGGTCGTACCGCCGCAGGCCACGTCGCCCGAACCGGCCGCGTCGCCCGAACCGGCCGCGCCGCCGTCGCCCGCGCCGACCGCGGTGCCCTCTTCCGCTCCGGCCGCGGCAGCCGCGGCGCCCACGGTGGCCGGGGAGCCGGGCGCCGGGGACCCGGGGGCCGGACGCCTCGTCGCCGGCCGCTACCGGCTGATCGCCAGGCTCGGGCACGGCGGCATGGGCACGGTGTGGCGGGCGAAGGACGAGACCGTGGACCGCGAGGTCGCCGTCAAGGAGCCCCGCGTCCCCGACCACCTTCCCGAACGTGAACGGGACAACGCCTTCGAGCGCATGCGCCGCGAGGCGCGCGCCGCGGCCCGCCTCGACCATCCCGCCGTGGTCGACGTGCACGACGTGGCGGTCGTGGACGGCCGGCCGTGGATCGTCATGGAGCTGGTACGGGGGCGCTCGCTGGGCGACGCCCTGCAGGAAGGCACCCTGGGCGCGCGCGAGGCGGCCCGGATCGGTCTTGAGGTGCTCGGTGCGCTGGAGGCCGCGCACCAGGCCGGCATCCTGCACCGGGACGTGAAGCCGGACAACGTACTGCTCGGCCGGCACGACCGGGTCGTCCTCGCCGACTTCGGCATCGCACAGATCGAGGGCGAGACCAACCTGACCGACACCGGCGGCTTCGTGGGCTCGCCCGAGTACATCGCGCCGGAACGGGTGCTGGGGCGGCGTCCCGGCCCGGAGAGCGACCTGTGGTCCCTGGGCGTGGTGCTGTACGCGGCGACGGAGGGGGTCTCGCCGTTCCGCCGCAGCAACACGCCCGCCACGCTCCAGTCGGTGCTCAACGCCGTGCCGGCGCCGCCCGCCGCCGCGCAGGGCCCGCTGGCCGAGGTCATCACGGGCCTGCTGGACAAGGACCCTGCCCGCCGCCCGGACGCCGCCCGGGTCCGCACGCTGCTCGACGCCGCCGCGAACCCGCCCGCGCCGCCGCCGACCCGGGTTGCGCCGTTCGGTGCCGCGGGTGTTGCCCGTGGGGCGTCGGGCACCGGGCCGGGCACCGGCTCGCGCTGGGGCGTCCGGCTGGGCCGCAACGTGTGGATCACCCTCGGCGCGGCGGTCGTGGCGGCGGCCGTGGCCTCGTACCTCGTGGTCGCCGACCCCTTCGCGGGCCCCCTGCCGGAGGGCTGGAAGCAGCAGAAGCTCGGCGCGAAGGTCGGGATGAGCGTCGGCGTGCCCGCGGAGTTCGTGAAGGAGAAGCACGCGGAGGACGAGGAGTGGGACGGTACCAACGAGACGTTCTCCGACCCGAGCGGCGCGGTCACCGTCTTCGTGGACCGGGACATCAAGGCCGACGACGAGGCGGGCGAGATCCCGGACACCGCGGGGGCCAACGCCTGGGCGGACTGGGACATGCTCAAGGACGGCGAGTACTCCTGGGACTTCGCGGAGAAGCCCGCTCCCAAGGGGGAGCCGAGCGAGACAGAGTACAAGGGCGAGAAGGCCGCCGAGAACACCATCGCCTACACGACCACGGACACGGAGCACCCCCGCAAGCGGGAGTTCCACATCCTCTACTACCGTGCCGGCAACGGTGACATGTACAAGGTGTCGATCGACTACCCCCGCGAGGGCTACTTCGCCGACGAGGGCCGGGAGATCGCCCGGACGGTGATCGCCAACTGGGAGGTCGACAAGCTCTGATGGGACTCGAGGGCCGACTGGTCGGTGGGCGCTACCGGCTGCTGCGGCGGGCCGGCTCCGGACGGTCGGGCACCGTCTGGCGGGCCCTCGACGAGGCGGCGGACCGCGAAGTCGCAGTCCGGTGGCCCCGGTTGCCCGGCGTCCCGGAGGGCGAGACCTACCGGAGGGCGGCCCACCGCCTCTACCGCGAGGCGCGCGCCGCCGCCCGCGTCGATCATCCCGCCGCGGTCCGCATCCTCGACGTGGTCGTCGAGGATGCCGGTCTCGACGGACTGCCCTGGATCGTCATGGAGTGGGTCCAGGGCGAGTCCCTGCACGAAGTGCTCCGGCGCGGCCCGGTCCCACCGGCGGAGGCCGCCCGCATCGGCCTCGCCGTCCTCGGCGCCCTGCGGGCCGCGCACGCCGTCGGCATCGTGCACCGGGCGGTCCGGCCCGCCAACGTGCTCCTCGGCCGGCACGACCGCGTCGTCCTCACCGACTTCGGCACCGCCCACCTGCCGGGGGAGGGGGCGGCCCCGCCACAGCAGGGTGTCCTGCCGGAGCAGGGTGCCCCGCCAGGAGAGGGGCCCCCGCCGGGCCAGAGGTTCCGGGCGGGGGAGGACTTCCGGGCGGAGGAGGAGTTCCGGGCGGGGAAGGAGTCGCCGCGGGACACCGGGCCCGCGGCCGACCTGCGATCCCTCGGTGCCCTGCTGCGAGCCGCCGCGGGCGACCCACCGGCGTCCGGGCCGTCCGGGCTGTCCAGGCCGCCTGAGTCGCCTGTGCGGCCTGGGTCGGCAGGGCCGTCCGGGCTCCTCGGCACGGTCGTCGAACGCCTGCTGGCCGAGCACGCCGCGTTGCGGCCGGACGCGGAGGACGTCGCCCAGCAGTTGGAAGCGGTGGCCGGCGGTCTCCGGCCCACACCGGACGTAAAAGAAGTGATCAGATCCAGTCCTTCCGTGTAACGCCCTGATCAGCGGGTTTCTTGCCAGCGATCACTGGCGTGATGTGAGCACTCGGTGAATCACCGCGAATCCCCGTTACCGACGGGTACACAAAGCCCGCCCCGCGGCATACCCTGCGGCACATGACGGACGCGCAGGCCCCGGAACTCACCGGCACGAACCCCCTCGCCCCCACCCCGGAGGGCGCCCGCACCGCTGCCGACGTGGTCACGCCCGAGCTGGTCGCCCAGCTCACCAAGGGCGTGGCCGGGTCCGGCCGCACCGCCAACCACACCCCCTTCACCGGCGAGAAACTGGCCGACCTGCCCGAATCCACGCCCGAGGACGTGGCCGGCGCCTTCGAGCGGGCCCGGGCCGCCCAGGCCGTGTGGGCGCGCACTCCCGTACGACAGCGTGCCGCCGTGCTGCTCCGCTTCCACGACCTGGTGCTGGCGCGCCAGGCCGAGGTCCTCGACCTCATCCAGCTGGAGACCGGCAAGGCCCGTCTGCACGCCCACGAGGAGGTCCAGGCCGTCGCCGTCGCCGCCCGGCACTACGGCCGCAAGGGGCCCGCCTACCTGCGGCCCAGGCGGCACACCGGCGCCGTGCCGACCCTCACCAAGGTCACCGAACTGCGCCACCCCCGCGGTGTCGTCGGCCAGATCGCCCCCTGGAACTACCCGCTGGAACTGTCCGTCGGCGACGCGATCCCCGCGTTCGTGGCGGGCAACGCCGTCGTCATGAAGCCCGACACCGAGACCTGCCTCACCGCGCTGTGGGCCCGCGACCTGCTCATCGAGGCCGGCCTGCCCGCCGAGGTCTTCCAGGTCGTCCTCGGTGAGGGTCCGGTCGTCGGCCCCGAGGTCGTCAGGCACGCGGACTACGTCTCCTTCACCGGCTCCACCCGCACCGGCCGCGAGGTCGCCCAGGGGGCCGCCGCCCGCCTGGTCGGCGTCTCCCTCGAACTGGGCGGCAAGAACGCCATGCTGGTCCTGGAGGACGCCGACATCGAGAAGGCCGCCGCGGGCGCCGTCCGTGCCTGCTTCTCGTCGGCGGGGCAGCTCTGCATCTCCATCGAGCGCCTCTACGTCCACGAGTCCGTCGCCGACGCCTTCCTGGAGCGCTTCGCCGCGCGCACCAGGGCGATGCGGCTCGGCACCTCCCTCTCCTACGGCGCCGACATGGGCTCGCTGGTGGGCGACCGGCAGCTGGAGACCGTGCGGCGCCATGTCGCGGACGCCGTGGAGCGGGGCGCGAAGCTCGTCGCCGGCGGTGTCGCACGTCCGGACATCGGCCCGTACTTCTACGAGCCGACCATCCTCGACGGCGTCGCGGCGCCCATGACGGTGTGCGCCGAGGAGACCTTCGGCCCGGTCGTCTCCGTGTACCGCTTCAAGACCGAGGACGAGGCGGTCGAGCACGCCAACTCCACGCCGTACGGCCTGAACTCCGCGGTCTGGACGAAGGACGCCCGGCGCGGCCGCGACGTCGCCGCCCGCCTGCGCACCGGCACCGTCAACATCAACGAGGGCTACGCCTCCGCCTACGGCAGCGTCCAGTCGCCGATGGGCGGCATGAAGGACTCGGGCCTCGGCCGCCGGCACGGCTCCGAGGGCATCCTCAAGTACACCGAGGCCCAGACGGTCGCCCAGCAGCGGCTGCTGCCGATGGCGCCGTCACTGGGGATGGACGACGAGAAGTACGCGGCGTTCATGAGCCGCAGCCTGCGCCTGATGAAGGCGTTCCGCTTCCGCTGAGCGGCCCGCCGCCCCCCCGTACGCCCCCATACGCACCCGTTTCCGTATCCGTACCCGTACCCCGTTCTCGACGAGGAGAGCACGTGTCGCAGGAGAAGACTGTCCAGACCCGGGACGAGAGCGGGTACGACTACGACGTCCTCATAGTCGGCTCCGGCTTCGGCGGCTCGGTCTCCGCACTGCGCCTCACCGAGAAGGGCTACCGCGTCGGTGTCCTGGAGGCCGGCCGCCGCTTCACCCGCGAGTCGCTGCCCAGGAACTCCTGGGACCTGAAGAACTACCTCTGGGCGCCGAAGCTCGGCATGTTCGGCATCCAGCGCATCCATCTCCTCGGCAATGTCATGGTCCTGGCAGGAGCAGGCGTGGGCGGCGGCTCCCTGAACTACGCCAACACCCTCTACGTGCCGCCGAAACCGTTCTTCGACGACCCCCAGTGGCGGGACATCACCGACTGGCAGGAGGAGCTGACGCCGTACTACGACCAGGCCCGGCGCATGCTCGGGGTCCGCCTCAACCCGACGATGACCCCTTCCGACGTGCACCTGAAGGCCGCCGCCGAGCGGATGGGCTGCGGCGACACCTTCCACATGGCGCCGGTCGGCGTCTTCTTCGGCGACGGCGAGGACGCCGACGGCACGGCGCGGGCGACCCCCGGCGAGCAGGTGCCCGACCCGTACTTCGGCGGCGTGGGGCCCGAGCGCAAGGCCTGCAACGAGTGCGGCGAGTGCATGACCGGCTGCCGGCACGGCGCGAAGAACACCCTGAACGAGAACTACCTGTACCTCGCGGAGAAGGCCGGTGCGGTCGTCCACCCGATGACCACGGCCGTCTCCGTCACGGAGGACTCGCGCGGCGGGTTCGCGATCGCCACGCTCCCCACCGCCCGCAGGAAGCACCGCCCGAAGAACGGCAAGGACCGTACGACGGGGGAGCCGGGCCGCACCTTCACCGCCCGCCGCGTCGTCCTCGCCGCCGGCACCTACGGCACCCAGACTCTGCTGCACCGCATGAAGGCGGGCGGACAGCTCCCGTACCTGTCCGACCGGCTCGGCGGGCTGACCCGCACCAACTCCGAGGCACTGGTGGGCGCCCAGACCGACGACCGGCGTTACCGCAGGGCCACCGGCGAGCCGCACGCCGACTTCACGCGCGGCGTCGCCATCACGTCCTCCGTCCACCCCGACGCCAGCACCCACATCGAACCGGTGCGTTACGGCAAGGGCTCCAACTCGATGGGCGGCCTGTCGATCCTCCAGGTCCCGTACGCCGGCGAGAAGGGCTCGGGTGCCTCCCGCGTCCTGGGCTTCCTGGGGCACGCGGCCAAGCACCCGTTGCTCGTCCTGCGCTCCCTGTCCAACCGCAAGTGGTCGGAGCGGACCATCATCGGCCTGGTCATGCAGTCCCTGGACAACTCGCTGACCACGCACCTGAAACCGTCGGGCGTCGGCAAGGGCCTGCTCACCGCCCGACAGGGCCACGGCTCGCCCAACCCCAAGCAGATCAGGGCCGCGACCGAGGGCGCCTCCGCGCTCGCCGCCGAGATCAACGGCTTCGCCGGCTCCAACGTGGGTGAACTGATGGGCATGCCGCTCACCGCCCACTTCCTCGGCGGCTGTCCCATCGGCGCCACCCGCGAGACCGGCGTCATAGACCCGTACCACCGCCTCTTCGGCCACCCCGGCATCTCGGTCGTGGACGGCGCCGCCGTCTCGGCCAACCTGGGCGTCAACCCCTCCCTGACCATCACGGCACAGGCCGAGCGTGCGATGTCCTACTGGCCGAACAAGGGCGAGAGCGACCCGCGTCCCGCCCAGGGTGGCGCGTACGAACGCCTCGCGCCCGTCGAGCCCGGCTCCCCGGCGGTCCCGGCGGAGGCCTTCGGCGCACTCCGGCTGCCCTTCCTGGGCATGCCCACGGTGCCGCCTAAGCGGTAGCGAAAAGAACGGGAAGAGCAGAAAGACAGAAAGAGCGGGAAGAGCAGAAAGAGGGGAGCGGCGGGGACGTTGTCCGTCGGCCGGCCCCGGGCGTCCCCGGAGCCGACCGTTCTCTGGGTGACCGGGCTGCTGTCCCCTGCCGTCCGGTCACTTTCCTGGAGCGAGGTCCCACGACGTACGGAACGATCCGCACGTCTCATCGCTCCAGCGAGCCACGCGTGGTTCTTTCGGGCCCGCCCCTGGCTGACACGGACACCGGGACCAACGAAGCCGCTCGCGCGCCGGTCACGCTCCGTACGGGTGAGAAGACGCCGAACTCAGATGCGACCCTCGGACCCGTCCCTCAAACCCGCTCCTCAGACCTGCTCCTCAGGCCTGTCCCGCAGACCTGCCCCTCAGTCCTGTCCGTCAGGTCCGTCCTTCAGATCTGTCCCCGGCACAGCTCCAGCATCGTCATCGCCAGCGCCGTGCCGGGCTTGCCCAGCGCCTGCCGGTAGTGGTCGAGCACCTCCATCTCGCGGGAGAGGTTCACGCGCCGGCCGCCGGAAGTGATCCTCGCCTCCTGGATGACGGCGGAGACGGCCATCCGTTCCTGGATCAGTCCGATGATCCGGTCGTCCAGGCTGTCGATGCGCTCCCGGGCGCCGGTGATCACGTCGGCGGCCTCGGGGGTGCGGGCGCCGGTCTTGTCCGCGGCGGTTCCGGAGGTGCGGGTGCCGGAGGCGGAGGCTTCGGAGGTGGGGACGGTGGTGGTTGCGGTCATGGCGGGCTCCTCGCTGGGGTGGCGGTGCCCCGGTCTCCGACAGACTCCGCAAACGCCAGGCGCCCCGGGCCTTGTCGGCCCGGGGCGCCTGGGAAGTCGCTTGTCAGTTGCTCAAGCAGCACGACCATGGCAGCCGGTGGGCCGGTTGCCATAGGTAAACAGGAAAGTGCTCTGCTTGTGCATGGAGCCAGTATGCCCCGGGAACGGTTCGCGACCAAGCCGGTTCGCATGGTGAGATCCGGCCACGTGAGATCCGGCACGACGGCGACCGGTCGGGCAGCCGAGGGCCGGTGCCGGTGCCGGTGCCCGTGCCGGTCGGCTCCGCCTCCGCCCCCGTCAGGGACGGGGCGCGTGGGCGTCTCGGTAGAATCGGGAGCAGCAGACTCCCCGCCCGACCGCCGGAAGGCACCCCGTGTCATCAGCGACTCCCGCTGCCGCCGCCCCCGACACCGTCCTGGTTGTCGACTTCGGTGCGCAGTACGCCCAGCTCATCGCCCGTCGTGTCCGCGAGGCGCGGGTCTACAGCGAGATCGTGCCGAGCTCCATGCCGGTCGAGGAGATCCTCGCCAAGAACCCGGCGGCCATCATCCTCTCCGGCGGCCCCTCGTCGGTGTACGAGCCGGGCGCCCCGACCGTCGACCGCGCCCTGTTCGAGGCAGGCGTCCCCGTCTTCGGCATGTGCTACGGCTTCCAGCTGATGGCGCAGGCCCTCGGCGGCACCGTCGACAACTCCGGCGCCCGCGAGTACGGCCGTACCGACCTCGCGGTCTCCAAGCCGTCCTCCACCCTCTTCGAGGGCACCCCCGCCGAGCAGGCCGTGTGGATGTCGCACGGTGACGCCTGCTCGGCCGCCCCCGAGGGCTTCACCGTCACCGGCTCCACGGACGTCGTCCCGGTCGCCGCCTTCGAGAACGACGAGAAGAAGCTCTACGGCGTCCAGTACCACCCCGAGGTCATGCACTCCACGCACGGGCAGCAGGTGCTGGAGCACTTCCTGTACCGGGGCGCGGGCCTGACCCCGGACTGGACCATGGGCAACGTCATCGACGAGCAGGTCGCGGTCATCCGCGAGCAGGTCGGCGACAAGCGCGCCATCTGCGGCCTGTCCGGCGGCGTGGACTCCGCGGTCGCCGCGGCCCTCGTCCAGAAGGCCATCGGCTCCCAGCTGACCTGCGTCTACGTCGACCACGGCCTGATGCGCAAGGGCGAGACCGAGCAGGTCGAGAAGGACTTCGTGGCGGCGACCGGCGTACAGCTGAAGATCGTGGACGCCGGCGAGCGGTTCCTGGGGGCGCTGGCCGGGGTGTCCGACCCCGAGGAGAAGCGGAAGATCATCGGGCGCGAGTTCATCCGCGTCTTCGAGCAGGCGCAGCTGGAGATCATGCAGGAGGAGGGCCCCGAGGTCGCCTTCCTCGTCCAGGGCACGCTCTACCCGGACGTCGTCGAGTCCGGCGGCGGCACCGGCACGGCGAACATCAAGTCCCACCACAACGTGGGCGGCCTCCCCGACGACATCGAGTTCGAGCTGGTCGAGCCGCTGCGCAAGCTGTTCAAGGACGAGGTCCGGATGGTCGGCCAGGAGCTGGGCCTGCCGGAGGAGATCGTCCAGCGCCAGCCGTTCCCCGGCCCCGGCCTCGGCATCCGCATCGTCGGCGAGGTCACCAGGGAGCGGCTCGACCTGCTCCGCGAGGCCGACGCCATCGCCCGCGAGGAGCTGACGGCGGCCGGCCTCGACCGCGAGATCTGGCAGTGCCCGGTGGTGCTGCTCGCCGACGTCCGCTCCGTGGGCGTCCAGGGCGACGGCCGCACCTACGGTCACCCGATCGTGCTGCGGCCGGTCTCCTCCGAGGACGCCATGACCGCCGACTGGTCCCGGCTGCCGTACGAGGTGCTCTCCAGGATCTCGACCCGGATCACCAACGAGGTCAAGGACGTCAACCGCGTCGTCCTCGACGTGACGTCGAAGCCGCCGGGGACCATCGAGTGGGAGTGACTCCCTAGGTACGCCTGAGGGTGCGCAAAGGCTTTCCGGGCTGCCAGACCTCGACGACGAGGTACGCGTCGTCGACGTGAGTGCGCACGACCTCCGTCAGCTCGGTACGGAAGAGGTGGAACGGCTCCGGCGGTTCCACCTCCTTCGCGTATCCGGCCTTCGCCTCCGGGCTGTCGACCTCGGCCGCCCGGCCGCTGACCCGCACGTCCCCGCCACCCATCCCGGTGCCGTCCCCGGGGTTCGCCTGCAGCGTGAAGCGCGGGTCGCGGCGCAGGTCCAGTGCCTTCAGCGAGTCCGCCATCATGCCGAGCCACAGCTCGCCGCCCACGAAACGCACCTCCAGGCCGGTGGTGCGGGGCGAGCCGTCCTTGCGGAGGGTGGCGAGGACGTGGTGCGTGTACGCGCCGAAGCGTGCTTCGACGGTGCGGGCCAGGACGGGCTCGGCGGTGGCGAAACCGGCCCAGTTCACGGGAATGGCTGGGGTCATACGACCAGTGTGTGCCCGAAAACCGACACCCTCTGTCGCGTATCGGGGCGGGAGCTGTCCTCCCGGCCGCCTCAGCGGTAACTTCCGGCCCGTGAGGCCCATCCCGGTACCCGGTGCGGTACCGACATGCGCTACCGGTGTGCGGTGCGCGGTGCGCGGTGTGCGGTGGCGGTGCGCCGCTGCCGGTGCGCGGTGCCGGATCGGATCGCCGCAGGGCCCGGCAGGCCAGAGGCAGACGGAGGACACATGCACGGGACGCCCGGGGCCACTCCGCCCCCGCCGCTGCCCACCGACCGGCTGCGGTTCGCGATGCCGCCGATGCACGACTCGGTCGAGGACGAACGCAGGCACCGCAAGGAACGGCTCGCGGGGGCGCTGCGCGTCTTCGGGCGGTACGGCTTCGAGGACGGGGTCTCCGGGCACATCACGGCCCGCGACCCCGAGTACAGCGACTGCTTCTGGGTCAATCCCTTCGGCATGCCCTTCGCGCACATCACGGTGAGCGATCTCGTGCTGGCCAACTCCGAGGGCCAGGTGGTGGAGGGCGGCCACCACGTGAACCAGGCCGCCTTCACCATGCACTCCCAGGTCCACGCCCTGCGCCCGGACGTGGTCGCCGTCGCCCACTGCCACTCGGTGCACGGGCGCGCGCTCGCCGCCCTCGGCGACCTGCTCGACCCGATCACCCAGGAGAGCTGCGCCTTCTACGAGGACCACGCCCTGTACGACTCCTACTCCGGCGTCACCGTCGACGCGGAGGAGGGCCGGCGCATCGCGCGGGTGCTCGGCTCCGGCAAGGCGCTCGTCCTGCGCAACCACGGGCTGATGACGGTCGGCGACTCGGTGGACGCGGCGGCCTGGTGGTTCCTGTCGCTGGAACGGTCCTGCCAGGTGCAGCTGACGGCGAAGGCCGCGGGCCGGCCGGTGCTGATCGACCACCGGCAGGCCGTGGCGACCCGGGAGCAGCTCGGCGGCGACCTGGTGGCGTGGATCAACTACCAGCCGCTGTGGCGGCAGATCAGCCGCGCCGAGCCGGACCTGTTCGACTGACCTCGATCCCGCGACCTTCCCACGGGGCTTCCCGACCGGGTGGTCTTCCCGCCCGGGTCAACACGGCGATACCCGCGTCACCCGCGCTGAGCAGAGGTTAACGGGGGCGCCGGGCGCCAGAGGGTCGGCGTACGGCACAATTCGTCGTCGTCGCAAGGGACTTGGAAGCGTGGGTGCGGAAGGCGGGCGTCGGGCGTGGCGGTGCAGGAGGCGAGACGCGGGAGCGGCTCGGACAAGGGCGCGTACGAGACGGCCCACGGGGGCGGCTGTACCTGCGGGGACTGTCCGCACGGCGCTCGTGAGGGGCACCGTCGCGCGGTCGCCGCGTTCCTGCGGCGCCGGGACGAGTTCGCCGCCGGACAGGGGCTGCCGGCCGCGGTCGCCCACTCGGCCTCCGCCTCCCGGCAGTGGGTCTCCGAGGAACTGACCCAGTCCGCCGAGGCCGTCGCCGAACGCGGTCGCGCCGAGGGCGACGCATGGCTCGCGGGCCTTGGCCGGCGCACGGCGGCCGCGGTCTGGGCGGCGGTCGTCCTGCTGCTGCTCGGGCAGGCCCTCACCGCGATCGGCGCCGGCTGGTCGGCGGCCCGCACCGCCGGGCTCGCGGCGGCGCTGGTCGTGGCCGGTGCGCTCACGGCGGCGTCCTGGTTCCACCGGTCCCGGGGCGGGGCGCTGGCCCCGGTCATCGGCGAGGACAACCGGCTGTCCACCTCCCGGGCCGTGGCGGCGGCCTGGGTCCTCTTCATCGCCTACGCCGTGCTCGTGCTGGCCGGCCAACTGGCCGTCGCCTCCGGCCACGACCGGCGGGACGCGCTGATCTCGGGCCTCGAACTCGGCCGCGGCACCGGGGCGGTGACGGTGCTCGCCGTGGTCTGCGGGATCGCGGTCCTCGTACGGCGCGTCGTCGGCCTGCGGGTGCTGGGACAGCGGTTGCAGAAGGTCCGGGCGGACCGGCCGCGGGCCTCCGACCTCCTCACGGACGACGCGGGACGCGGCACCTTCGCCGACATCCAGTACGTGGTGATCAGCGCCGTCGCCCTGGTCTTCGCGGCGGTGCGCCTGGCCCGGCGCCCGGAACAGCTCCCCGACCTGCCGTGGGGACTCGCGGTCGTCGTACTGGTCTCGGCCGCGACCTATCTGGCCGGCAAGTACGCGGAGGGCGGCCGGCCGGTGGTCCTCTCCGTGGTCCGGGCACGCGAGGCCGGTGACCTGGACGCGCCGATCCGCACCGGCGACGACATCGAGATCCGTGGCGCCGGCTTCGTGCCGCCCGGTGCGCAGCGCGCGGACCGGCTGTCCCGGATGGTCGTCCGGATCGGCGCGGTCAACGTCCACGTCCCCCTTGTCCCGGTGGCGGGCGGCTTCAGCAACCCCTCGGACGACCTCCTCACCGTCCCCGTACCGGCCGACGTGGAGCCGGGCCGGGTGGACGTCCAGGTGGTCACCGGCGCGGGCGTGGAGACCAACCGGTACGCCATCGACGTGACGGACTGAGCGGGCGTGACGGATCGAGCCGGCGTGACGGGCTGTGCCGACGTGAAGGGCTGTGCCGATGCGACGGGCTGAGCCGACGCGACTGCCTGTGGCGGCGTGACGGGCTGAGGAGCTGGGAGCCCACTGCGTGGGTCCGCCCCCTCCGCACGGCGCCCTGCCCCGCAACCTGTCGAAACCGACAGGAAGAAACCGGTGGCCGAAGGGTTGAGCCGGATCCCCCTGTCGTACGTATGGTCTGGCGGGGGGTCTCGGCATGCGCGGCGAGAGGCGGCTGGCAGTGATGACTCACGGTATGCGGACGGATGTCTACTCCTCCCAACAGGGCGGTGGGGACTGGCGGGACAACGCCGCCCGCTACGCCCTCCTTCCTCTACGGATCTTCCTCGGCGTCACCTTCGTCTACGCGGGCCTGGACAAGCTCACCGACAGCGCCTTCATGAAGGACGCGGGCGCCGGCTCCGTCGGCGACATGATGCGGGCCGTCCGGGACTCCTCGGCCGTCCCCGCTCTGGTCGACCTGGCCCTGAAGAACCCTCCCGGCTTCGGCTACGCCATCGCGCTCGGCGAGCTGGCCGTCGGTGTCGGCACCCTGCTCGGCCTCCTCACCCGGCTGGCAGCGCTCGGGGGTGCGCTGATCTCCCTCAGCCTGTGGCTGACCGTCAGCTGGGCCTCCGACCCGTACTACTACGGCAACGACCTGCCCTACCTCATGGCCTGGCTCCCTCTCGTCCTCGCGGGCGCTCCTCTCCTGTCCCTGGACGCCGCGCTGCGCTCCCGGCGCCGACCGCGGTCGGCGGGCGACTACCGGTAGCCCGCGGCCGGCCGTGCGGCTCAGCCCGCCCTCGGACGCCGCCGAACATGGAGACCGAGCGAATCCGCCGTATCCCCCGGGCGGAGCGCCCGCGCCGGGGCCGGGAGGGGCGGGGCGTCCGGCGCCGGGCCGGTGCGGGGACTCTCCTCTCCACATCGGGGCCGTCCGTGCCGGGCCGCAGATGTCGGGCCGCATGTGCCGGAGCGTTTTCCCGGCACTGAGGGCTCCGGCCTTCGCCCGTCACATCAGCCGGAAAGGTGCTCGCGGGAGCCGTCCGGCTGCCCCGTGACCGCCCCCCGGCGCCGGTGCACTGTCCGGGCCAGGAGACCTACCGCTCCCGCGAGACAGAGACCACCCACCACGACGGGAATCGGCACGAACCAGGGTGTCTCCCACACTCCGCCGGCGTCACCGCCGTAGATGACGCCGGCCAGGATCAGGAAGACGCCTGCCACCAGCCGTCCGGGCTGGAACCTATGACGCAGCACGGGACACCTCCGCCTGGCCGATGCCGACCTGGAGGTCGAGGTTGAGAGTCCCGGCATCCTTGCCGTCCCCGGCAGGAGGCAGGTCGACCTTCTCGTGCCTGCCCGGTGCCACGTCCACGTCCTTGTTCCCGTCACCCGGCAGCCGGATGTCACCGACGCCCACGGAGATGGTCAGCCGCACCGTCACGTCCTGCGGCACCACGACCCTTATTCGGCCGATGCCCACGTCGGCACGGGTGCTCACCGTCTGTTTGCCCGTCAGGTCCAGCCGGGACAGGTCCACGGTGCCGCTGCCGGCACCGATCTGGTACTCCTCGCGCACCTCGGCCACGGACGCCGGGGCCCAGGTGGTCCGGACCCATTCCGTGCCCACGTCCTTCGGCACCGCGGCCGAGCCGGCCAGCAGGCCCGCCGTGATGACCGCCAGGAAGATCGAACCCGCTCCCGTGCGCCCGAGGAAGGCGCTGACGGCGATGCCCAGACCGAAGACTGCGAGCGCACACGCCAGCCCGGTCTGCAGACTGGTGCCGAGCGGCTGGTCGTCCCAGGTCAGCCGGGTGCCGAGGAAGCCGGCGAGCAGGGCGAAGAGGAATACCCAGCCACCGATGCCGCGAGGGCCTCGCTTCTGAGCGGGCCGCGCGTGCCGGTCACTGACAGGGGCGTACGCGAGGTCGAGGCCCCTGCGGCCCGCGGTCCCGCGGCCGATGTTGACGGCCGCCGCGATGTCGCGGTCCTCCGCGTCCGACGGGCCCCACAGATATCCCGTCCCGCCGTCATGGGTGCCGTCCTTGACTATGGGGCCCCGCCACCAGGAGGGCCACGTGTACATGATCGGCGGCGCCTGGGCCTCCGGTGGAGCGTCCGCGACGGTCTGGGCGGAGAGCGGGTCGGGCTCGGGGGCCCTGCGGTGCCGCGACCAGTACCCGGCGCCCGCGAGGAGGAGGGAGAGGACCACGGCGAAGGTCAGCACCCCGCCGTTGCGCAGCATGGTCAGGAAGACCCCGCAGCCGACCAGTGCGAAGAGGACGGCCGTCAGTGCCTGGCCGTCGACCCGGCCGGTCAGCAGCTTGCGCACCTCGTTCTCCTCATCGTCGTCGTAGGGGACGAAGAGCCACGCGAAGCCGTAGAAGAGGAGGCCGAGGCCGCCGGTGGCGGAGAGCACCGCGAGGGTGATCCGGAATATCACGGGGTCCAGATCGCACTGCCGTCCCAGGCCGGCGCACACTCCCGCGAGGGTCTTGTGCCGGCGGTCGCGCCGGAAGTGCTGCGGCGGCCCGGGAGCGTCGGCGACGCCCGGACCGCTCGGGGCGCCGGTGGCATCCGCGGCGGGCGCGGCATCCTGCTGCCCGGCGCCCCGTGACGGGCGCGGGCCGGAGCCGGGTCCCGGACCCGTCGCGGCGTGCTCGTGATCTGTCATGGCTCCATGGTGACGGGCGCGGCGCCGCGACGGCAGTCGGTACGACCCTGGTCGGACCCTGATATCGCCCCCGAGCCGGCGTTCGGGAAGCGTTCGAGGCCGCGCGGCCCGAGATCAGGGGCAGCAGATCAGGGGAGTATGGGGGGCGGACCCTGATGCCGCAGCTCCCGCACCCGTGTGACCATCAGTGTCATGCCGGAAGCCGCAGCAGCACCCCTCGCCGAACCGCGGCCGCCGCGCAAGCTCTACCGCAGCAGCGACGGACGCTGGCTCGGTGGTGTGGCGCGGGGGCTCGCCGGGCATCTCGGTCTGCCCGTCATCTGGGTGCGGTTCGCCTTCGTCGGCCTGTTCATGGCCGACGGCCTGGGCGCGTTGCTGTACGCGGCCTTCTGGTTCTTCGTGCCGCTGGGTGTCGGCGGCGTCGACGCGCAGAAGCCGCCGTCCCTCGTCACCTCCGAGACCGGTCCGGACGGCCGCCGCAGACTCGTCGCCCGCAAGCCGGACAAGGGGCAGATAGTCGCCCTGCTGCTCATGGTCGTCGTGGCCCTGGTCTTCGTGGGCAACGTCGACCTCGGCGGGGGAGCCAAGGCCTACCTCTGGCCCACCGTGCTCGTCGGCGCCGGTGTCGCCCTCGTCTGGCGCCAGGCGGACAACGCGCGCCGGGCCCGCTGGGCCGAGGTCGGACGCCACCGGCGCACCGTCACCCTGCTGCGCTCCGTGGCCGGTGTCCTGCTGGTGACGGCCGGTGCCACCGGCATCTTCGTCCTCCAGGGTTCCGCCGCCCACCTCGGCTCCGTCCTCCAGGCGGCCCTCGCCGTCCTCGTCGGGACAACGCTTCTCGCCGGGCCCTACCTGGTCCGGATGACACAGGACCTCTCCGAGGAGCGACTGATGCGCATCCGCGCCCAGGAGCGCGCAGAGGTCGCCGCCCACGTCCACGACTCGGTCCTGCACACCCTGACCCTGATCCAGCGCAACGCGGAGAACGCGGGCGAGGTGCGCCGCCTGGCCCGCGCCCAGGAGCGCGACCTGCGCTCCTGGCTCTACAAGCCCGAGGGCAACGGCAAGGACGAGGACGAGGAGCCCACCACGCTCGCCGAGGCCGTGAAGCGCAACGCCGCGGAGGTCGAGGACAAGCACGGAGTCCCCATCGAGGTCGTGGTCGTCGGCGACTGCCCGCTCGACGAGAGAGTGGGCGCACAGATGCAGGCCGCGCGTGAAGCGATGGTGAACGCGGCCAAGTACGGTGGCGAGGGCGGCGCCGTACAGGTCTTCGCCGAAGTCGAGGGGAGGACGGTCTTCGTGTCCGTCCGGGACCGCGGCCCCGGCTTCGACCTCGACTCGATACCCGCCGACCGCATGGGCGTCAGAGAATCGATCATCGGCCGCATGGAACGCAACGGCGGCACGGCGCGGCTGCGCGCGGTGCCCGACGGCGGCACCGAGGTCGAACTGGAAATGGAGAGGGCGGAGAAGACGTCATGAGCGACCCGACCGAGGCGGACGGAACGGCGGCGGGCGAGGCGGCCGAGCCCGCGCAGCCGGCGAACGGCGGCACGGGGGAGCGCCGGGTACGCGTGGTGCTCGTCGACGACCACCGCATGTTCCGCACCGGAGTCCAGGCCGAGATCGGACAGACCGCCGTGACGGGGGTCGAGGTCGTGGGCGAGGCCGCCGACGTCGACCAGGCCGTCACGGTCATCACCGCGACCCGTCCCGAGGTGGTGCTCCTCGACGTCCACCTCCCCGGCGGCGGCGGAGTGGAGGTACTGCGCCGCTGCGCCCCCCTGATGAGCGACACCGACCGGCCCGTCCGCTTCCTCGCCCTGTCCGTCTCGGACGCGGCCGAGGACGTGATCGGCGTGATCCGCGGCGGCGCCCGGGGCTACGTCACCAAGACCATCACCGGCACCGACCTGGTCGACTCCGTCTTCCGTGTCCAGGAGGGCGACGCCGTCTTCTCCCCGCGCCTGGCCGGCTTCGTCCTCGACGCGTTCGCCTCCACCGACGCCCCGCCGGTCGACGAGGACCTGGACCGTCTCACCCAGCGTGAGCGCGAGGTACTGCGCCTGATCGCCCGCGGGTACGCGTACAAGGAGATCGCCAAGCAGCTCTACATCTCGGTGAAGACGGTCGAGTCCCACGTCTCGGCGGTCCTGCGCAAACTCCAGCTCTCCAACCGCCACGAACTGACCCGCTGGGCGACGGCACGGCGGTTGGTCTGACAGCGCGAGCAGGTGGTTGGCGACATCACCGGGCGGGTGCCGCGACGGCCTCCGAATTCGGTGGACGTCTTCTGCTGAGTCGGTGAGTATCCGCTGGTGACAGATGAAGCCGACAACCGGGGTCCGTTCACGCGGAGCCCTAAGTGCGTTCGTTTCGTCGAGTTGTCCGGCGAGGCGATGTCCGCTCTGCTCGATGGCGACCTGTCCGAAGCCGGCAGGGTGGCCGGGGTTGCGCTGACCGAGTACTTCGTGACCGACAGGGCGCGGTGGTTGTGGAGGCTCCGGCTCGACCAGATGGCCGCCGACCCCGGCCAGGCGCGGTGGATGGTGCGGCAAGCCGTCGTCGGCGACCAGGGCCTCGTCGTCGGACATGCCGGGTTCCACGGACCGCCCGACGAGGCCGGCATGGTCGAGATCGGCTACTCCGTCGCTCCCGGATTCCGACGGCAGGGATACGCCCGCTCCACGCTGACCGAGTTGCTCCGTCGTGCAGCGGCCGAACCCTCGGCCACGACCGTGCGGGCGACGATCAGCCCCGGCAACGTGGCATCGCTGGCCACGATCTCGGGCTTCGGCTTCGTCGAGGTCGGTGAACAGTGGGACGAGGAGGACGGACGCGAAATCGTCTTCGAAGTCCCCGCCCGCCGGGGTCCGTCCGCCGGACCATGATGGTGAGCACCTGTACACCGGTCACGCTGCGGCCAGTTCTCTTACTTGCTGCCTTACTCGGCTTCATCCGATGATCCGCACACATCGTCCCGGCGTGGAAGAGCCGGCCAGTGGAAGGATCGGCCCCCCGAGCCGTTGGCGGCCGTCACACCATCCGCGCCGCCCCCGCGAACGGCATCTCGTCGACCGGGGCGACCCGCACCGGTGCCGAGGGGTTGGGGGCGTGGATCATGTTGCCGTTGCCGACGTAGATGCCTACGTGAGTGATGCCCGAGTAGAAGAAGACCAGGTCGCCGGGGAGGAGTTCGGAGCGTGAGACGCGGCGGCCCGTGTCGATCTGGGCGTAGGTGGTGCGGGGCAGGGAGACGCCGGCGGCGCGGTAGGCGGCCTGGGTGAGGCCCGAGCAGTCGAAGGCGTTCGGGCCGGTCGCGCCCCACACGTAAGGGCTGCCGAGCTTCTGGTAGGCGTAGGAGACGGCCGCCGCGGCACGGGAGTTGGGGGCCTGGGAGGAGGGGGACAGGCCCTCCCGGGGGCCGGACGAAGAGGCGCGGGAGGCGCGCTCCCCCGTTCCCTCGCCGACGTCGGCGCGTTCCTCCGCCGTCAGCCGGGACAGCAGGCGGCGGGCCCTCTCCAGCTTGCCGGTGACGGTCTCGCGGTGGCGTTGCAGCTCCGCCCGGCGGGACTTCAGCGAGGCCACCTCGACGCGGGCGGCGCCGCGCAGTTGCTCGACTTCGCGGAGATTCTTCCGCACGCGGCCCACGGCGGCCTTCTGCCGGCTGCCCGCGCGCTCGGCGAAGGCGGCACCGTCCAGGTACCGGTCCGGGTCGGAGGAGAGCGCGAGTTGCACGGCCGGGTCGAGGCCGCCGCCGCGGTACTGCGCCGCCGCGACGGAACCCAGCGCCTCCCGGGCCGAGTTCAGCCGGTCCTCCTTGCGCGCCGCCTCGTCCCGCAGTTTCTCCAGGCGCTGCTCGGCGGTGTCCGCCTTCTCCTTGGCGCCGTTGTACTTCTCCGTGGCGACCTCGGCCTCCTGGTAGAGCTTGTCCACCTTGGCTCTGACCTGCGCCGCCGTCGGCTGCGGGTCGGCGTGCCCGGTTCCGCCCAGGCCCGTCGCGGTGGCCGCACCCGCGAGGGTGATGGCGGCCGCCGTACGGGCCCTGCCGCTGCCCGTCGCGCGCTGTCGCGGCCTGCGGTGCGCTCCCACCTGCGACCCACGTCCCTTCCGTACGACTCGACTCCGGCTCGCGATGTCTCGTGCCGGTCGGCGCCGGTCCGCTCCGGCTGCCTGGGGCAGGACGCTAGGCGCGCCGGTAACGGTGCGGTGACGGGATGCGCGGAAGTGGCGATACCGGATCGGTCGGCGACTGTATGTGACCGTCGGTCTGGTCGACGGGCGTCTTATTCACGCAGGGTGATGACCGATGTGCGGGACCGGGACGGAAGGGGGAGTTGAGCTGCTATGGGACCTCAGGCACCGGGTCAGGGGGCGGGGCGGGCCGGTGTCGGGGTGTCCGCGGACGCTCGTTAGGCTCCGGCCCCATGGACGTACTCATCCACATTTTCGTCGGTCTGCACATCGTCGGTATCGCCGCGCTCCTCGGCGGTTTCCTGACCCAGATGAAGGCGATGGGGCAGGACGCCGCGCGGTTCACGCCCGCCATGCTGCACGGTGCGCTGACGATGCTGGTCACCGGTGCCGTCCTGGTCGGTCTCAACCAGGCCCAGGACTACTCCGTCGACAACGTCAAGATCGGCGTGAAGCTCGCCCTCCTGGTCGTGATCCTCGGGCTGGTCTACGTCAAGCGCGACGACGAGAAGGTGGAGAAGCCGCTCTTCGGCCTGGTGGGCCTGCTGACCGTCGCGAACATCTTCATCGCGGTGCTGTGGACCTGATCACGGAGGCTTCCGACGCTGCGGACCGCAGTCCGGACCTGGCCCGGACGACCGCCCCGGCCGCGACCGCCAGCCACCCGGCCACCGCGATCCACAGCAGCGCGTCACCCGGCGCGTCGAGCCAGGGCGCGTCGAGGACGGCCGCGACGGACAGCGTCGCGGCCGCCGTCATGCCGAGCGGGAAGACGGTCGACCAGCGGCGCACGTCGTAGCCCGGGCGGGGCCACGCGATCTCGGCGGCCAGGAGCACGGCGTACCAGGCCAGGTCGAGGGCGAGCAGGAAGACGGTCACGTCGTGCAGGACTGCCTGGTCGTCGGCGTTCCACAAGTACATGCCCGTCCCGGCCGCCGCCAGCAGCTTGGCGCCGGCCAGGGCGGAGATGGCGAGCGCTCCGCCCGCCACCCAGTGGTCGCCGCGGCCCCGTACCACCTGGCGCAGATCGAAGCGGAACAGCGCGACCAGGTAGAGCACGATCCCCAGCCAGAACGGCACGAGCGCCGCGTGTGCCAGCCGGGCCGTCGAAGTGGCCGCGGCCAGCGTGGCGCCGAGCACGGCGAGCCCCTCCGTGGCCACGCACCCCAGGAACACCGCCCCGGGCATCCTGCGCCCCCAGTGCCGTACGACCGGCACCAGCAGCCCCAGCCACAGCAGCGCGGCCAGGGCCAGGAGCCCCGCCGCGAGCGACGCCCGGCCGAGCAGTGAGAAGCGGGTGCCGAGAACGGTCGTCGCGGCGACCGCGGCCAGCGTGCCCGGCGTCCCAGCCCGCGTCACCCACCGGGCCCGATCGGCGAGCAGCAGGTGGACGAAGGCCGCCGCGAGCGCCACCCACGCGACGCAGGCCAGGACCAGGGCGGTCCGGGACAGCGCCTCGTGGCCGGTCAGGTGCAGGGCGACCGACACGATGCCGGTCGCCATGACCGCGGCCCCGGCCGCCGGTGGACGCTGGGCCCACCAGATGCGCAACGGGGAGGAGGAGGTGCCGGACGACATGCCCCGATGCTAGAGAGCGGGCCCGTCAGGCCGGGCGCACCACGCTGTGGATCGACGACTCGCCGTCGTAGAAGATCGACTCCTCCCGGACGTACGCGCCCGGCTTCGGGGCGTGGATCATCTTGCCGTCGCCGATGTAGAGGCCGACGTGGCTGATGTCGTCGTAGAAGAAGACCAGGTCACCGGGTTGTGCCTGGGAGACGGAGACCGTCGTGCCGGCGTTGACCTGGTCGTAGGTGGTGCGCGGCAGCGTCACCCCGGCGGCCTTCCAGGCGCCCTGGGTGAGGCCCGAGCAGTCGTAGGAGCCGGGGCCGGTGGCGCCCCAGACGTACGGCTTGCCGATCTGGGCCTGGGCGAAGGCGAGCGCCTTCTCGGCCTTGGTGCCGTTCGAGGAGCCGGGCGCCGACGACTCCGGCGAACCGGAGGAGGAGCCGCTCTCCTGCTGCTGGGCGGCCTCTTCCTGCTGCTTGCGCTCCGCCTCCTGCTGCTTCGCCAGCTCGGCGGCCTTGCGGGCGGCCTCCTCCTGCTTCTTCTTCTCGATCGCCGCGAGCCGGGCCTTCTCCTCGGCGGTCAGCTCGGAAAGCAGCTCCCGCGCGGTGGCGAGTTTCTTCTGGACGGTCGACTTGGCCGTCTTCAGGTCGTTCTGCGAGTCGGTGAGCGTGTCGAGGCTCGCCGTGGCCTCCCGGCGCTTCTTCATCGTCTCGGACTGCTGGGTGACGTAGTCGTCGACCGCGTTCTTCTGACGGCCGGTGAGGCGGTTCATCAGCTGGTTCTGGTCGAAGTAGTCCTGCGGCGAGTCCGCGAGCAGCAGGGTCGCGGTGTCGGGGACCGACGCGCCCGTGCGGTACTGGGCGGAGGCGAAGGAACCCAGCTCCGTGCGCGCGTCGTTGAGCTTCTGGGTGCGCTGGGCGACGTCGTCGAGGAGGGTGTCGACCTTCTTGCGCTGCTTGGAGGTCTTCTCCTTGGCCGCGTTGTACTTCTCGGTCGCCGAGCCGGCCTGGCGGTACAGGTCGTCGACCTTCTTCTCCACCTCTTCGAGGCTCGGGCGGTCGTCCGACGGCGCGGCGTTCGCCGTCTGGGACAGCAGGGCCACGGAGGTGAGGGCGGCCGTGGCGAGGGCGGGGGTCCGTATGCCTGCGACGCGCGTGCCGGCGGGGCGCGACTTGCGGTGCGACGCCAAGGAGGCGACTCCTTCCAGTGCTCCGCCTACCGGGTTAGCTGTCGGGTTCGGGCGGTGGTGCGCGGAAGGGTTGCCCTACGGCGGACCGTCCTCGTGGAGGGCGGTGCGGCCGATTCACCCCAAAGATCTCGGTCGGGTCCCCGGCTCCGGGTGCCGTGCGGGCACACCGGATTGAGCGGAGGCCGCGCGGCCCGGCGAGGTTCGCCGGAGGGGGTCGAGCGGCCTGCCCGCACCGTAGCCAACTGGTGTGGCCGCTGTGAAGGTTGGTGGGTGATATGCCCGATACATTTTCGTGACCTTCCGTCTGCGTGCCGCACTGCGGCCGCGTGCGTCACTCTTCGTGTTCCTGCCTGTCGCGGGCGTGCCCGGCGCCGGAATACCGGGCATTTTCCGGGGTGGCGCCGGGTTGTCAGTGGGGCGCCCTAGACTCGGAGAGCGATGAGCAGCCTCTTTGACGACAACTTCCTGGCGAGCCTCCAGACCCCCAGGGGTCACGAGGAGGAGCCTCCGCCTCCGCCCGAGGACGATCACGGACCGGAGCAGGTCCCGCACGATCTGTTCGCCGGGAAGTTCGACGTGCCGCCGGACCGGGACACCCACTACCGGGACGGCGCCCCCCGCCCGGTCCTCGACCCGGCCGCCCTCCTGGACGGGCTGAACGAGAACCAGCGCGCCGCCGTCGTCCACTCCGGCTCCCCGCTGCTCATCGTGGCCGGTGCCGGCTCCGGCAAGACCCGGGTACTCACCCACCGCATCGCCCACCTGCTGGCCGAGCGGAGCGTCCACCCGGGGCAGATCCTCGCCATCACCTTCACCAACAAGGCCGCGGGCGAGATGAAGGAGCGCGTCGAGCAGCTCGTCGGGCCGCGCGCGAACGCGATGTGGGTGATGACCTTCCACAGCGCGTGCGTCCGCATCCTGCGCCGCGAGTCGAAGAAACTGGGCTTCACGTCGTCGTTCTCCATCTACGACGCCGCCGACTCGAAGCGCCTGATGGCGCTGGTCTGCCGCGACCTGGACCTGGACCCCAAGCGCTTCCCGCCGAAGTCCTTCAGCGCCAAGGTCAGCAACCTGAAGAACGAGCTGATCGACGAGGAGGACTTCGCCGCACAGGCGGCCGACGGCTTCGAGAAGAGCGTCGCCCAGGCGTACGCCCTCTACCAGTCGCGGCTGCGCGAGGCCAACGCCCTCGACTTCGACGACCTGATCATGACGACGGTCAATCTGCTCCGCGCCTTCCCGGACGTCGCCGAGCACTACCGCCGCCGCTTCCGGCACGTCCTGGTCGACGAGTACCAGGACACCAACCACGCCCAGTACGCACTGGTGCGCGAGCTGGTCGGCACCCCCTCGGAGCACCCCGTCGACGTGCCGCCCGAGGCCGAGGTCCCACCCGCCGAGCTGTGCGTGGTGGGCGACGCCGACCAGTCGATCTACGCCTTCCGCGGCGCCACCATCCGCAACATCCTCCAGTTCGAGGAGGACTACCCGGACGCCACGACGATCCTCCTGGAGCAGAACTACCGCTCCACCCAGACCATCCTCAGCGCCGCCAACGCGGTCATCGAGCGCAACGAGTCCCGCCGCCCCAAGAACCTCTGGACCCAGCAGGGCAACGGTGCGCAGATCACCGGGTACGTCGCCGACACCGAGCACGACGAGGCCCAGTTCGTCGCCGACGAGATAGACCGCCTCACCGACGCGGGCGAGGCCAAGGCCGGGGACGTCGCCGTCTTCTACCGGACCAACGCCCAGTCCCGTGTCTTCGAAGAGGTCTTCATCCGCGTCGGCCTGCCCTACAAGGTCGTCGGCGGTGTCCGCTTCTACGAGCGCAAGGAGGTCCGGGACGTCCTGGCCTACCTGCGGGTGCTGGCCAACCCGGAGGACTCGGTGCCGTTGCGCCGCATCCTCAACGTCCCCAAGCGGGGCATCGGCGACCGGGCCGAGGCGATGATCGACGCACTCGCCCAGCGCGAGAAGATCAGCTTTCCGCAGGCGCTCGGGCGCGTCGACGAGGCGTACGGCATGGCGGCGCGCTCCGCGAACGCCGTCAAGCGGTTCAACACCCTCATGGAGGACCTGCGGACCGTCGTCGAGTCCGGCGCCGGACCGGCCACCGTCCTGGAGGCCATTCTCGAACGCACCGGCTACCTCGCCGAGTTGCAGTCCTCCACCGATCCGCAGGACGAGACCCGTATCGAGAACCTCCAGGAACTGGCGGCCGTCGCCCTGGAGTTCGAACAGGAGCGGGCCGAGGGCGAGGAGGGCGGCACCCTGGCCGACTTCCTGGAGCAGGTCGCGCTGGTCGCCGACTCCGACCAGATCCCCGACGAGGAGGACGGCGACGGCGTCGTCACGCTGATGACCCTGCACACGGCCAAGGGCCTGGAGTTCCCCGTCGTCTTCCTCACCGGCATGGAGGACGGCGTCTTCCCGCACATGCGCGCCCTCGGCCAGACCAAGGAGCTGGAGGAGGAGCGGCGCCTGGCGTACGTCGGGATCACCCGCGCACGTGAGCGGCTCTATCTGACCCGGTCCACGCTGCGCAGCGCCTGGGGCCAGCCCGCGTACAACCCGCCCTCCCGCTTCCTGGAGGAGATCCCCGCGCCCCACCTGGAGTGGAAGCGCACCGGGGCGAACGGGCCCGCGCCCTCCGCGCCGGTCTCGGGCGTGGCGGCCTCGCTGTCGTCGTCCCGCTCACGCTCGTCGGCGTCGGGCGCGTCCGGCTTCGCCACGCGCAGGTCGGCCTCCGCCGACCAGCCCACGGTCTCGCTCGCGGTCGGCGACCGCGTCACGCACGACCAGTTCGGCCTCGGCACGGTGGTCGGCGTCAAGGGCACGGGGTCCAACGCGGAGGCGACGGTCGACTTCGGGGACACCAAGCCCAAACGGCTGCTGCTGCGGTACGCGCCGGTGGAGAAGCTCTGAGGGCCGGGCACGGCGGGGAAGTGAGCGGGCGGGGTCCGTCGTCCTGACGGCGGTGCCCGCCCGGGCCCGGCCTGCCTGCTGAAACGCCCGGGACCCTACTGCGGGTTGAGTCCGTGGCTGCGCAGCCAGGAGAGCGGGTCGATGGCCGAGCCGCCCGCGGGACGCACCTCGAAGTGCAGGTGCGGGCCGGTCGAGTTGCCCGAGTTGCCGGAGAAGGCGATCGCGTCGCCGGCCTTCACCGTCGTACCGGAGGGGACCTGGTAGCTGGAGAGGTGGCAGTACCACGTCTCCGTGCCGTCCTTCGCGGTCAGGATCATCATGTTCCCGTACGCGCTGTTGTACTGCGTGCGCACGGTCCCGTCGGTCGCGGCCATCACCTTCGTCCCGTACGACACGGGGAAGTCGATGCCGGAGTGCACGGACATCCAGTTGATGCCGGCCTGTCCGTAGTACGCGCTGAGCCCGTGCTGGGCGACCGGGAGCGCGAACTTGGGGCGCAGCCGCTCCTTGCGGGCCGCCTCCTCCGCCGCCCGCTTCTTCTCGGCCTCCTGCTCGGCCTTGAGGTCGATGCGCTCCTGGGTCCGGCTGGCCCGGTCGGCGAAGTCGTCGGCTCCGGCGGCGAGACTCGTGAGCTGGGTGTCCAGCTTGTTGTTGGCGGTGGACGGCTTCACCGGCGCGGCCTTCGCCTCACCCGGGTCAGCTGCGGCCGCCGTGGTTTCCGCGCCGTCGTCGCCGGTCAGGCCGCCCACGGAGGCGGCGGCGATGCCGGCGACGCTCATCACGCAGGCCGACGGCACGGCGATGGTCAGCAGGGCGGAGCGCTTGGCGGGCTGGCGGCGGCGGGAACCGGATCCGCCGCGTGAGCCGGTGCGGGCCGCGGGGACCCGGTCGGCGGGGGTGATCTCCTCCTGGTCGTCCAGGAGCGCGGTCACGGTGGGGAGTTCGCCGGCGTGGGCCGGCTCGCCGCCGTCCGGGCCGGGTTCCTCGTGGCCCTGCGGGGCGTCGAGGGCGGTGGCGTCGGGGGCGCTGTCCGGTGCCGAGTGCTCCGCTGGGTCCGCCGTGGCCGCGTCCGGGTTCCACTGCGTGGCGTCGTAGGCGCCGGTGTCCACGGTGCCGCCGCCGTACCCGCCGGAGTTGAAGGTGCCGGTGGCGAAGGTGCTGGTGTCGTAGGCGCCCGTGTCGTAGGAACCGGTGTCGACGGTCCCGGTGCCGTAGGCGCCGGTTTCGAAGGTGCCGGTTTCGAAGGTGCCGGTTTCGAACGTCTGGGTGTCCCAGTCCCACTGCTGGGTTCCGTCGGCCGGATCGCCGGATGCTTCCGGGTGGGCCCAGGCGCCGGTGTCCCACTGACCGGTGGCCTCGGCGCCCGTGGCCTGCGGCGGCATGGCGGCGGACTGCTGGTAACCGGCCGTCCACGTCGTGGTGTCGTACGCCCCGGTGTCATAGGCGGCGTGGTGCTGTGCCGCGTACACGTCGTGGTTCAGGACCTGCCCGCTGCCCGTGGACCACTGGGTGGCGTCGTACGTACCCGTGGTGGCGTACGAGCCGGTGACGTCGTAGGTGCCGGTGGCGTCACCCGGCAGGCTGCCGAAGAGAGGGTCCGTGTCGAAGGCGGCCGACGCACCGGCGCCGGTGGAGAAACCGGTCGTGTCGTAACCGGTGTACGTGGTGAAATCCCCGTACTGGGCCTCCTGTGCGCCGTACGACGCGTACTGCGCCGAAGTGGCATCGGAAGCCGGAGCCGGGGTGGTTGTGGTCCCCGACGGGTGAGGGTCGTTCACCAACTTCTCTTTCGCCTCGACAACAGGGGCTGCCAGAGCAGTGCGGGCGACTGTACCCGGCGGTATACGGGCGCGACAATCTTCGTCAGGTTTCGCGGCCGCAGGAAACGGGCAATCGGCCGTGTTTTGGCGGTCCGCGGGCACGGGCTTGGCTTTGTGTTCGAGATTTGTTCGAAGCCGAACGGGTTGTGTCGGAGTCAGGCGACGGTCAGGCCGCCGGAGCGTTTGCCCGGTTCCGTCTCGATGGCGTCGAGTGCCTGCCTGATCCCGGTCGCCACGGCGGGGTGCACGGGCAGCGCGAGATGGCCGACGCCGCTCACCCTGACGTTCTGTACGGCCAGGTCGGCGTGGTCGAGACAGGCCGTCTCCAGCGGGTCCATCACCTGGTCCAGGTCGCTCCAGAAGCTGACGAACTGCGTACGGCAGCCGGCTGCGGGCAGGGCCAGCTCGTCGAGCACTGCCGATCCCGGGCGCATCTGGCGGACGATCGGGTGCGCGTTGGCCAGCGGGATCACCCGTGTGCCGGAATGCGGGGTGCCGAGCGTCACGAGCGTGCGCACCCGCTGGTCACCGCCGAGGCGCTGGACGTAGTACCGCCCGATCAGCCCGCCCAGGCTGTGCCCGACCACGTCGACCCGCTCGCTGCCCGTGCGCTCGCAGATCTCCTCGATGTGCCGGCCGAGCAGTTCGGCGGCGGTGCGGATGTCGCAGGTCAGCGGCGAGTAGTTCAGTGATTCGACCTGGTGCCTGCCGTGCTGGGCCAGGCTGCGGCGCAGGAACAGGAAGACCGAGCGGTTGTCGATGAACCCGTGCAGCAGGACGACCGGCGGGTGGTCGGGGGTCGGGAGGCGCGGCGTGGCAGGGGAGTGGCGCGGGTCCGCGGGGTCCGGGGGCGCGGCAGGAGCGGATGCTCGGCGCTCCTGGATGATGCCGGAGGGGTAGAGCAGGAGGTGCCCGGCGAGGATCGCGGCCTCCAGCGCACTGGCCTTCAGGAGGTTCAGGGAGAGGCCGGTCAGTCGTCCCGGGAGGCTCGCCAGTTCCGGCAGGCCGGGTACGGCGGGCAGTCCCGGCATGCCGGGGAGTCCGGGCAGAAATCGCTGACAGAGCGGGAGAAGGGGCAGTGCTGCCGTGGTGACCTTCATTGGCCGGCCTCCTGTCCGCACGCGCAGGGACGCCTCTGTCCCCCGTGTGCCCTCGTTGGAGCGCCGCGACACCGGTGAAGGGTGAGGTTTGCGAGGTTTGTTCCGACGGGTGCGTCGTGCGCCGACGTTTCCGACCAGGGGTGTATGCGCCCCGTGATGTCAGTGATCTGCCCGTGGTACGTCGACGAAGTCCGCCGCTGACCCGCCCTCGCCGCGGCTCTCCTGCGCGTGTGGTCGCCGCGCCCCGGGCGGTGCGTGGCGAACAAGTCCCAATGTGTGATTTCCCCCTCTGTATCCACCGCGAAACTGTCGGTTGCGGGATGCTGGAGATAACGTTCGTTCACTTCCTCGGGCGCTGTCGTACGGGGCATTCGCGCCCGCGGGGACGCGCGGTCCGTGCACTTCGTGCAGTGGACGCGCCACCTGTGCATGCGGGTGTCGTGCCGGTGTGTACGGCGTCGGCGAAGTGTGCGGTACTTGTCGGTACGGATGGATGTAATCGCTTCATGGAGGCAGTGATGGGTGTGGCAGCCGGTCCGATCCGCGTGGTGGTGGCCAAGCCGGGGCTCGACGGCCACGATCGCGGGGCCAAGGTGATCGCGCGGGCGCTGCGCGACGCCGGTATGGAGGTCATCTACACCGGGCTCCACCAGACACCCGAGCAGGTGGTGGACACGGCGATCCAGGAGGACGCCGACGCGATCGGGCTGTCCATCCTCTCCGGTGCCCACAACACGCTCTTCGCCGCCGTGATCGAACTGCTCCGGGAGCGGGACGCGGCCGACATCCTGGTCTTCGGAGGCGGGATCATCCCCGAGGCGGACATCGCCCCGCTGAAGGAGAAGGGCGTTGCGGAGATCTTCACGCCCGGCGCGACCACGGCGTCGATCGTCGACTGGGTCCGGACCAACGTCCGGGAGCACGCGGAGGCGTAGCCGCCTTCTTCTTCCTCCTCCTTCGAACTCCTTCCAAGTGCTTGCTCCCTCCTCGTGCAGCGGAGGCGCTCCCGCAGCCCATGCGGGGCATCGGACCCGGTCCCTGTTCGGCGACACGGCGTTGTCGGAGCCGGAGCCGGAGCCGGAGCCGGAGCCGGAGCCGGAGCCGGAGCCGAGTTGGGTGCCGGTCCGGTGTCAGGGGCCCGTGGACGTTCCGCCACCGCCGGGCCGATGAGGGCCATGGGCCGACCCGGCCGTCCAGGCGTCTCCGGGGGGCACCTTCTATCCCGTCCTACACCGACCCTTCCCCCTCCAGTTCCTCGGCCATGGCGGCCCGCAGTCGCAGGGTCGTGACGAGCCGTTGGAAGGCCTCCGCCCAGTAGCCCCCGGCTCCGGGTGACGCGTCCTCCGACTCGTCGGGTATCGCCAGCAAGGCGTCGAGGCGGCTCGCCTCCGCCGGGTCGAGGCAGCGCTCGGCCAGGCCCATGACGCCGCTGAAGCTCCATGGGTAGCTTCCGGCGTCCCGGGCGATCTCGAGCGCGTCCACCACCGCGCGCCCCAGTGGCACCGCCCATGGCACCCCGCACATGCCGAGCAGCTGGAACGCCTCGGACAGACCGTGCGTCGCGATGAACCCGGCCACCCACGCGGCCCGTTCCTCCCCTTCCAGCGTCCCGAGCAGTTTCGCCCGCTCGGCCAGGGACACCGCACCCGGACCGCCGGCCTCGGGCGCCGTGGGCGCCCCCAGCAGTGCCCTCGCCCACGCGCCGTCGCGCTGTCGTACTGCCGCCCGGCACCACGCCGCGTGCAGCTCGCCTCGCCAGCCGTCCGACACCGGCAGGGCCACGATCTCCTCGGGGCTGCGGCCGCCGAGCCGCGCCGACCAGGTCCGCAGCGGAGCGGCGTCCACCAGCTGACCGAACCACCACGACCGTTCCCCCCGCCCCGCGGGGGGCTTGGGTACCACGCCGTCCCGCTCCATCCCCGCGTCGCACTCGTGGGGCGCCTCGACGGCTATGGCTGGCGGGGCGAGGGCGCGGTCGAGTGACACGCATGTCGCGGCCCGTGCCGCCATGCGCGCGGCCAGCGTCGAACCGGGCAGCGCCGACAGCAGCTCCGCCGCGGTCGCCCGTACGTTGCGGCTGCGGTCGGCCAGCGCCTCTTCCAGGAAGGGTTCGTCCGTGGCAGCCAACCCCGTGCGCAGCGAGTCGAGGAACATCAGCCGGTCCTCGGCCCGCTCCGTCGCCCAGGTCGCGGCCAGCAACTCCCGTGCACCGCCGGGGTCACGGGCGCGCAGCGACGCCAGCAACGCTACCCGTTCGGCGAACAGGCCCTCGTCCCAGAGCCGTCGCACCCGCTCCGCGGCGCCGGGGCCGGGCGGTACGGGCCCGGCGCCAGGCGTCGCCCGCAGCGCGAACCGCCAGTCCGGGTTCAACCGGGCCAGCCAGACGGCACGCGGCCCCGCGAACGCCAGTACCGCCGGCCGCAGGTCCGTACGTCCCCGGGCGGCGTCCAGCAGCGCCGGAAGGGCCTCGGGCGGGGCCGCGAAACCGCGGGAGTTGGCCGTCGCCAGCCACTGGGGCAGCAACTCCATCAGATCCGGCGCGCTGCCCCGGCGCCCAACGGCCGCCGGGCCGGGCCGGTCGGCGAGCAGCACGGTCAGCCGGTGGGCGGCATCGGCCGGCAGCACGGGGCGGGGGTCCTCCGGAGCGGGGTCCGGGCGCCGCGCGGCACGGGCCGGCCGCAGGCCCGCACGCCGACGGACGGTCTCGGCTGCGGCCGAGTCCAGCAGCGCGCCCGGCGCGCCGGCACCCGGCTCGCTCCCGGGCGGCGTTCGCCGGTCCGTCCCGAGCAGGGCCGCAGTGACGAGTGCCTCCCAGCCGGTCGGCTCGGCTGCTCCGGTGCCGCCGGTCGGGAAGGCGTCCACCCTGGTCATGGCATCCACCTTGGTCGTTGCCTCCACCGTGGTCATACGTCCCCCCTCATGATCGCCTGGTCTCGCCGGGCCCCGGTCCGGTTCCCGAGGTCCGCGGGTCCTTCCGGCCCTCTCGGGTGCCGGCTCTCCGCGCGCGGGCCCTTCCGGTGGCGCGTATCAGCACAGTGGTACTGCCCGGCCCGGTCCCGTCGGCCAGGCCGTCAGCGGAGTGAAGCCGCGGTGGCCGCACTCGCCGAAGACCGTCACGGGCGCGCCGCCCGACAGGGCGACCAGACGCCACAGGCCAGGGCGGTTGCCCGCCGCCGGGGTGAGGGGCAGCGCCGTGTCGGAGTCGGCGTCCGCCAGTTGCCAAGCGTCGCCGTCCGGCACCGGGACCACTCGCTCCAGGGTCACCGGCACCGACTCCAGCCACGGGTCCTCACGGAGCGCCTCGCCGTACACGCCGGCGGCCCGGGACGCCGTCACTCCGCCCGGGCGTACGGGCGTGGGTGCGGGCGGTCCGAACCGGCGGCCCAGGGCCACTCGCCGACGACCCGTGTCCGGGTGGGCCGACACCTCCGCGTCGAGGGCCAGACCCACAGGCAGCGGAGGCTCCAGGGGCCGACCGCTCGCACCGTAGGAGAGGAGCAGCACAGTGCGGTCCTCCTCCACCCCGTACAGCCAGGTACGACGGGTCGTCAGCCGGGCGTCCGCCGTGTCGTAGCGCGCGACGACCAGCCAGCGGTCCCGCACCGGAGGACCGTCCGCCGAGGTCGGCAGTCCCACGCGGGAGCGGACCGTCGCGGCCAGACCGTCCGGCAGCCGCTCGCGGTGGAGCCAGCCACGGCCCAGCAGGTGGAGCAGAGCGCACTCCTCCAGCAGGCGGACCGGCCAGCCGGGGCCCGAGGCCGGTATGGTCCCCAACTCCCGTACCCGGGAGGCCAGTCCCGGCGCCTGGGCATCGACCATGCGGGCCGCCGTCTCCTCCCACAGCGCGTACCCGGGCTGCTCCGCGCCGGCCAGGCCGCCGCGCAGCAGGTCCGTCAGCCGTTGTTCCAGGTCCGTCACGCCCGCGGTGATCCGACCAGCCCGCTCCTCCGCACGTCGCCAAGCGGCCTCCGTGGCGCCGGGGCCGACCGCGTGATGCGGACCGGCCGTCGGCTCCTGCCTCTCCCGCCTCTCCCGCCTCTCCTTCCTTCTCCGGGCCGAACCCTCCTGCACCTCGGCGAGCCATCGCCGGGCCCAGGCCGGTGCGTCCCCCTCCGGCACCGCGCCGTCGCCACCCGTCCAGAGCAACAACAGGCCCAGCGCGTGCTCGCACGGGAGCCCGCGGCCCTGGCAGTCGCACCGGTACACCGGCCCGGACCCGTCCCCGACCGTCACGACCGTCCGATACGGTTCGCTGCCGCTGCCGTCCCTGCACAGTCCCCATGCCGTCCACCCGTCGGAATCTTCCACCCCGGAACTTCCGACCCCGGACCACGGACCGGCAGCACCGAGCCTGCCTGCCGCCTGGCGTGACGCGGCGTCAGGCGCCAGTGCCAGCACCTGGTCCACGGTCCAGCGCGCCCCCTGCTGAGTCATGCCATCGAAGGTAGGTGCCACCACTGACAACGGGCTCTGTGTGGGTGTTTTTGCTGGTCAGGGCCATTGTCAGTGGCGTGGTGCACTGTGGATGGCAGATCGAACCGGCCGAGCTGGAGGGGGATTCAGCCATGCCTGTGTCTGTAGAGCCGACGACCACACCATCGACGTCCGTCGAGGCGTTGCGGCCGCACGCCGAGGCCGCTTTCGGAGCCGAACTGGCGGCGCTGGCCGCGCGCGACGACCGTCCGCGTCCGGCCCGCTGGAAACTGTCGCCGTGGGCCGTCGCCACCTACCTGCTCGGCGGCACCCTGTCCGACGGCACGGTGATCACTCCCAAGTATGTGGGCCCGCGGCGCATTGTCGAGGTCGCCGTCACGACCCTCGCCACCGACCGTGCCCTTCTCCTGCTCGGTGTGCCCGGCACCGCGAAGACCTGGGTGTCCGAGCACCTGGCCGCGGCCGTCAGCGGGGATTCCACCCTGCTGGTGCAGGGAACGGCCGGCACCCCCGAGGAAGCCATCCGCTACGGGTGGAACTACGCACAGCTCCTCGCCCACGGCCCCAGCCGCGACGCCCTCGTGCCCAGCCCGGTCATGCGGGCCATGGCGGAGGGCATGACCGCCCGAGTGGAGGAGTTGACCCGTATCCCGGCCGACGTGCAGGACACCCTCATCACCGTTCTGTCGGAGAAGATCCTGCCGATACCGGAGCTGGGCCAGGAGGTACAGGCGGTACGCGGCTTCAACCTGATCGCCACGGCCAACGACCGCGACCGGGGGGTCAACGAGCTCTCCAGTGCTCTGCGACGCCGCTTCAACACCGTGGTGCTGCCGCTGCCCGAGAGCGTCGAGGCGGAGGTCGGGATCGTCACGCGTCGCGTGGACCAGATCGGCCGTTCCCTCGACCTGCCGCCGGCGCCCGGGGGTGCCGACGAGATCCGCCGTGTCGTCACCGTCTTCCGGGAGCTGCGCGACGGGTTGACGAGTGACGGGCGTACGAAGGTGAAGTCGCCCAGCGGCACGCTGTCGACGGCCGAGGCCATTTCGGTCGTCACCGGCGGACTCGCACTGTCCGCCCACTTCGGCGACGGGGTGCTGCGCCCAGGCGACGTCGCCGCAGGCGTCCTCGGCGCCGTGGTCCGGGATCCGGCCGCCGACCGGGTCGTCTGGCAGGAGTACCTGGAGACGGTGGTCCGGGAGCGCGAGGGCTGGCAGGACTTCTACCGGGCCTGCCGCGAGGCCGACGCGTGAACAGCACGACAAGCAGCACGAGAAGCAGGACGAAAAGTACGGCACGCAGTACGACAAGCAGTACGACAAGCAGCCCGAGAACCCGCATGGGGAAGCGGACGAGGACGAGGACGAGGACCGGGACGGTAACGGGGATGGGGACGCGGATGCGGCACGAGACGGGAGCAGCGGTGATCGGTTCTGTGGGGGACGACGGGGACTCGACGTGGACCCGGCGGCGGTGGAGCCGTGAGCGAGGGGGACGGCATGTCGGGTGCTGACCCGGCCGGGGGCGGTGGCCCGGGCGGAGGAGGAGGCCCGCGGGCAGCCGTCGGGTTCGGAGCCGGACCGTTGCTGCTGGGGGTGCGGCATCACGGTCCGGGGTCGGCGCGGGCCGTGCGGGCGGCGCTGGAGGCGGCCCGGCCCCGGGTCGTACTGATCGAAGGGCCGCCGGAGGCCGACGTCCTGATTCCGCTGGCGGCCGACGCGGAGATGCGTCCGCCGGTGGCGCTGCTCGCCCACGCTGTGGACGAACCGGGGCGTTCGGCCTTCTGGCCGATGGCCGAGTTCTCCCCGGAGTGGGTGGCGGTCCGCTGGGCCCTTGAACACGACGTACCGGCCCGCTTCGTCGACCTCCCGGCCGCACACACGCTGGCGTGGAGGGCGGCGGACGCCCCGGGCAGGGCGGACGGCCGGGAGGGGGCGGATGCGCCGGGCGCCGGGGACGAGGGAGGCGAAAAGGCGGACCAGGAAGGCGGAAAGGCGAGGGAACGGGTGGCAGGAGAGGAGCGAAGGGGCACGGAGCCCGGGCCGGCTGGTCCGGGTGAGACCGGACCGGGGCAGCGGGACGTGCCCGAGGCCGTCCTGCCCGACGTCCGCGGCGATCCGCTCGCCGTCCTCGCCGCGGTCGCGGGCCACGACGACCCCGAGCGCTGGTGGGAGGACATCGTCGAACACCGGGGCGCCAGGGACGGGGACCGAGGCGGGGGCGGGGACGCACTCGCGCCGTTCACCGCGCTGGAGGAAGCCATGGCGGCACTGCGGGAGACCGGGGAGGAGGGCGAGCGAGGCGGCGCGCACGAGCGGGACCTGGTGCGAGAGGCGTACATGCGGCTCCAGGTGCGGGCGGCCCAGCGGGAGTTCGACCAGCGGGTGGCCGTGGTGTGCGGGGCGTGGCACGTGCCCGCTCTGCGGCGCAGGGTCCCCGTAACCGCCGACCGGGCGTTGCTGAAGGGGCTGCCCAGGGTCAAGGTGGACATGACCTGGGTGCCCTGGACCCACCGTCGGCTCTCCAGGACCGGCGGGTACGGCGCGGGCATCGAGTCGCCGGGCTGGTACGGGCACCTGTTCGGCGCCGTCGACCGGCCCGTCGAGCGCTGGCTGACCAAGGTGGCCGGACTGCTGCGGGCCGAGGGCCGGACCGTCTCTCCGGCGCACGTCATCGAGGCTGCGCGGCTCGCCGATACCCTTGCGGTGCTGCGCGGGCGCCCGCTGCCCGGACTGGGCGAGACGACGGACGCGGTACGGGCGGTGATGTGCGACGGCTCGGACGTTCCGCTGGCGCTGATCCACGACCGCCTGGTGGTGGGGGACGTGCTGGGGGCGGTCCCCACGGGGGCGCCCGCAGTGCCGCTGCAGCGGGACCTGGCCCGGATCCAGCGGCGGTTGCGGCTGAAACCGCAGGCGGCGGAGCGCGAGCTCGAACTCGATCTGCGCAAGGAGAGCGATGCCGGACGCAGCACACTGCTGCACCGGCTGCGACTGCTCGGCGTCGGCTGGGGGGAGCCGGCCGCCTCGCGGGGCAGCACGGGCACGTTCCGGGAGACGTGGCGGCTGCGCTGGGAGCCGGAGCTGTCGGTGCGGGTCGCCGAGGCCGGGGTGTGGGGCACGACCGTGCTCACCGCGGCGACCGCCAGGGCGAAGGCGGACGCGGTGGGCGCGCGGGGGCTCGCCGAGGTCACGGCCCTCGCCGAACGCTGCCTGCTGGCCGAACTTCCGGACGCGTTGCCACCGGTGATGCGGATACTGGCCGACCGGGCGGCGCTCGACACCGACGTCGGACACCTGGCCCAGGCGCTGCCGGCCCTGGTCCGCTCCCTGCGGTACGGCGATGTGCGCGGCACCGACGTCCGGGCACTGTCCGAGGTCGCCGCGGGCCTCGCCGGGCGGATCTTCGTCGGGCTGCCCGCCGCGTGCGCCGGCCTGGGCGCCGACGCGGCCGAGGAGATGCGCGGTCATGTGGACGCCGTGCACGGAGCGGTCGGCCTGCTCGCCGACGTGAGCACCGGTACCGGTGTTGTCCACGGCTCCGCGCCCGGCCACGGCGACCTGCGGTCCCGGTGGCGGACCGTGCTGCGGACCCTCTCCGCGCGGGACACCGTGCCCGGCGTCGTCCGCGGGCGTGCCGTACGGCTGCTGCTCGACGACGGGGAGCTGGTCCCGGAGGCCGCCGCGCGGCTCATGGGCCTTGCCCTGTCCCGGGGGACACCACCGCAGGACGCGGCGGCGTGGATCCAGGGCTTCGTCGGAGGCGGCTCGGGCGGCATGCTCCTGCTCCACGACGAACGGCTGCTCGCACTGGTCGACGCGTGGCTGACCGGTGTCCCGGCTGAGGCGTTCCGGGACGTACTGCCGCTGCTGCGGCGCACCTTCTCCGCCTACGAGTCCGGGGTACGCCGCGGCCTGGGCGAGCTGGTCCGGCGGGGACCGGAGGCGCGGGGGAGCGTGACGACGGCAGGGTCCGGCACGCCTGGGTTCGCACCCGGCCTGGACACCGGACGCGCCGACGCCGTACTGCCGGTGATCCGGCTGCTGCTGGCCGGGACGGACGGCGGAGGTCGCCGACGCTGTTGCCGTCGGGACGGGCGCGCGGCGCGGGCGTGGGGGACGTGCCGGGCCCGAAGCAGGGGAGGACGACCTCGTGGAGGTGGACGCATGACGGCCGGGCCGACGGAGAGCGGCGCCCCACAGGAACGGCTGCGGCGGTGGCGGCTGGTGCTCGGCGGCGAGGAGGCCGACGGTACCGGGCACAAGCTCACCGGGCAGGACGCGGCGATGGACGGAGCACTCGCCGCGTTGTACGGGAAGGGAACGCCGAGAGCGGGACGGGACCGTTCGGCGGGGCTCGGAGCCTCCGCGCCGGCCGTGGCGCGGTGGCTGGGGGACATCCGCGGCTACTTCCCCTCCTCGGTCGTGCAGGTCATGCAGCGGGACGCGATCGACCGGCTCGGTCTGGCCACGCTGCTGCTGGAGCCGGAGATGCTCGAGGCGGTGGAGGCCGACGTGCACCTGGTCGGCACGCTGCTTTCCCTGAACAAGGCGATGCCGGACACGACGAAGGAGACGGCACGGGTCGTCGTACGCAAGGTCGTGGACGACCTCGAGCGGCGGCTCGCGACCCGTACCCGGGCTGCCCTCACCGGCGCGCTGGACCGCAGCGCACGGGTCCGCAGGCCCCGCCACCAGGACATCGACTGGAACCGTACGATCGCCGCCAACCTCAAGCACTACCTTCCCGAGCAGCGCACCCTCGTGCCGGAGCGGCTCGTCGGACACGGGCGGGCATCCCGGTCCGTGCGCAAGGAAGTCGTCCTGTGCGTGGACCAGTCCGGCTCGATGGCGGCGTCCGTCGTGTACGCGTCGGTGTTCGGTGCGGTGCTGGCGTCGATGCGGTCGATCGACACCCGCCTCGTCGTCTTCGACACGGCGGTCGTCGACCTCACCGACCAGCTGGCCGACCCGGTCGACGTGCTCTTCGGTACCCGGCTCGGCGGCGGCACGGACATCAACCGCGCGCTGGCGTACTGCCAGTCGCGGATCACCCGGCCCACGGAAACCGTCGTCGTGCTGATCAGTGACCTGTACGAGGGAGGCATACGGGACGGGATGCTCAAGCGAGTCGCGGCCATGCGGGCGGCGGGAGTGCGGTTCGTGACGCTGCTGGCCCTGTCCGACGAGGGGGCACCCGCGTACGACCGGGAACACGCGGCGGCGCTCGGCGCCCTCGGCGCACCGGCCTTCGCCTGCACGCCCGACCTCTTCCCGGAGGTGATGGCGGCGGCGATCGAGGGACGGCCGCTGCCGATACCCGATGCCGGGTGACGACTTGTCGACAAAGGTGGCCCGATTCCTTCCGGAAAAACGGACATGGGCCCCTCGCGGGCGGCGACCGGGCTTGCGCTACCCGCCGAGTCCCGTGCAAGGATCGCGCGGCATCGATGCGTTGTTCGACACGCCGGGCGATGCGCGGATCAGGATGCGGATCGGTACGCGAATCGGCACGTGGGCTGATACGCGAATCGGTACGTGCACCGATACGTGAATCGGTACGTGGGCTGATACGTGGACCGATACGTGAATCGGTACGTGGGCTGATACGTGGACCGATACGTGAATCGGTACGTGGATCGGCGGGCGTTCGGCAGTGAATCGATGTATGCCTCGACACGTTGTATGCCTCGACACCTGGACCGACGCACGGTTGGACGCACTGTTCCACGCGCTGTTCGGCTCGCGCCTCGGTCCGCCGCACGGGAGGAACCTCCCCACGTGAGCTGGTCAGCAGTCCTGCCCGGTGCCGCCCTGCGCGTGATGCGCACGGCGGCCGGGCGGCGTGCGCTGCACGTGGCGCTGCTGGCCGGCGGGTTGTTCGTGCTCGGGATGCTCTGCGCGGAACAGGCCCACGCCGCCGACGGAGGGACGCCCCTCGGGGGTACGGTCGGCCGGGCCATGAGCGTTCGGGCCGTCGAAAGTGCTCCGGCCGCCGAAAGGGCTCCCGCCGTCGAAAGGGCTCCGGCCGTTCGCGGCGACGGCTCCGACGCGGTGCTGCCGGACCTCCGTCCGGTGACCGGAGATGCCGTGAGGTCGGTGCAGGAGCGGGTCGTGCGGCCGGTCGGCGACACGGTGGGGAAGGTGACCGCGGAGGTGGGGACGACGGCACGGGACGCGTTGTCGGCGCTTCCCTCCGCGCCCCCGGCCCACTCGCCCTCCTCCCCGGCCCCGGGCCTGGCCCCTCCCTCGTCGCTGCCCTTGCCCTCGCTGTCCCTGCCGCCACTCTCCGTGCTCCCGGACCTCTCGGGGGCCGGCGATTCCTCCCCACCGCCGGACCAGCAGGCAGTGGCCGGTCTCCCCGAGCGCCCGGCGCCGGACGGACCGGACCTCGCGCCTGCGGCCGACGACGGCGACAAGCCGGGCGACTCGTCCGGAGCCGCTGCTCCCGATGACCCGGCGGACGGCCCCTCGGTCGCCGGCCGGACCGTCTACGGCCCCGCGTCCGGCGCCGGCGCGACGGCGCTTCCGGACGCCCGTACCGGAACCGGCCGAGCGGGCCCCGCGGCCACCGACGGGGCGAAGGCCGACGGGGCGCAGGGCGACCCCGACGGTTCGCTCGGCACCGCCTCCGGCGCCGATCAGGGAGTGCCGCGCCACGGCGACGCGTACGCGGTCACTCCGTACCACCGGATCCCCCTGCGGCTCGTGGCCTCCGACCCGGTGCGGGTCGACGCGGTGGGCACCAGAGATCCGTACCGGGACATTCCGGTCTCTCCCGCCTAGACGCCCCGAGGCGTACGGCGGGCCGTCCCGGTTTCCCGCCCGGTGCCGTCGACCGGCCCGGCCTCCGTGACCGGTCGCCTCCGACGACCGGCTGCCGCCCCCGGTGACCGGTCATCCGCGCGCCCTCACCGCCGCCCGGACGCCCGACGGCGCCGGTGGACGTCCCTGCCCCACGTCTCCACCCCGACCGTCTCCCCCCTGCCGTCTCCGCCCCGGCCGTCTCCGCCCCGGCCGTCTCCGCCCCGGCCGTCTCCGCGTCGGTGTCTCCGGCGGACCCGCGTGCGTCGGCGACCAGGCCCGTACTTCCCGGCCCCTACTTCCGTGCGGTGTTCGCGACCGCCGCCGCACCTCCGGCCGGCCCCGGCGGTCGCGCAAGGACTCCGCGGAGCGACAGCATCGGACGGAGAGCCGAAAGCCGTCGGCCCTCCTCCGGGCGGAACTCCGCGGACGGGCCGGCTGGTACCCATTGGGGTGGGTACCAGCTGTGCCACGCCTCGGGAGACCCGCAACCCAGCGCGCCTCCCGAGGCACCCGGGCCTCACCGGGCCAACCCCAGCCCGGTGAGGCCCCTTCGACGCCCCACCGCCTCTGCAGTCCCACGCCGACCGCTTCTTGACGTCCCACGCCGACTCGGCGCAGCCCCTGCTGAGCCCACTGCCGGGCCCACTGTTGAGCCCACTGCCGGGCCTCCTGCCGAGCCGCCGGTCGGCGCCGTGTGTCCGGCACGGCGTGCCAGGGAGCGCGGCATCATGTGACAGGTATCACCGCTCAGGTGTGACCCGCGATTTAGAGACCCCCCGCGTCCGGCGATAACCTGCGAGACGGACATGCCGCGCGCTCGGACACCGTGTGCGCCCCCCTTGTGACTCACGGCGGACGTCACGTTGCCCTTCGCGGCACGCCCACGCATCCAACGAACCGCGAGATCACTGATAGGGACGGAAGCGCGTGGACCTGTTCGAGTACCAGGCGAGGGACCTCTTCGCCAAGCACGATGTACCGGTGCTGGCCGGTGAAGTCATCGACACGCCTGAGGCGGCGCGCGCGATCACCGAGGGTCTGGGCGGCAAGTCCGTCGTCAAGGCTCAGGTGAAGGTCGGTGGCCGCGGCAAGGCCGGCGGCGTGAAGCTCGCCGCCTCGGCGGACGAGGCCGTCGCCCGCGCGACGGACATCCTCGGCATGGACATCAAGGGCCACACGGTCCACAAGGTGATGATCGCCGAGACCGCGCCCGAGATCGTCGAGGAGTACTACGTCTCCTTCCTCCTCGACCGTGCCAACCGCACCTTCCTCTCCATCGCCTCCGTCGAGGGCGGCATGGAGATCGAGGAGGTGGCGGCCACGCGCCCGGAGGCCGTGGCCAAGACCCCGATCGACGCGATCGACGGCGTGACGCCGGAGAAGGCGCGCGAGATCGTCGAGGCCGCCAAGTTCCCGGCCGAGGTCGCCGACCAGGTCGTGAACGTCCTGGTCAAGCTGTGGGACACCTTCATCAAGGAGGACGCCCTCCTGGTCGAGGTCAACCCGCTGGCCAAGGTCGCCTCCGGTGACGTCATCGCCCTCGACGGCAAGGTGTCGCTGGACGACAACGCCGAGTTCCGCCACCCCGACTTCGAGGCCCTCCACGACAAGGCCGCGGCCAACCCGCTCGAGGCCGCCGCCAAGGAGAAGAACCTCAACTACGTCAAGCTCGACGGCGAGGTCGGCATCATCGGCAACGGCGCGGGTCTCGTCATGAGCACCCTGGACGTCGTCGCGTACGCCGGTGAGGCGCACGGCAACGTCAAGCCCGCCAACTTCCTGGACATCGGTGGCGGCGCCTCCGCCCAGGTCATGGCGAACGGCCTGGAGATCATCCTCGGCGACCCGGACGTCCGCTCCGTGTTCGTCAACGTCTTCGGCGGCATCACCGCCTGCGACGAGGTCGCCAACGGCATCGTCCAGGCGCTGAAGCTCCTGGAGGACCGCGGCGAGAAGGTCGAGAAGCCGCTCGTCGTCCGCCTGGACGGCAACAACGCCGAGCTGGGCCGCAAGATCCTCACCGACGCCGACCACCCGCTGGTCCAGCGCGTCGACACCATGGACGGCGCGGCCGACAAGGCCGCCGAGCTGGCTCACGCCGCCGCCAAGTAAGCACTCAGGACGAGGACACCAACACACCATGGCTATCTGGCTCAACAAGGACAGCAAGGTCATCGTCCAGGGCATGACCGGCGCCACCGGCATGAAGCACACCAAGCTCATGCTCGGTGACGGCACCGAGGTCGTGGGCGGCGTGAACCCGCGCAAGGCGGGCACCTCCGTGGACTTCGACGGCACCGAGGTACCGGTCTTCGGCACCGTCAAGGAGGCCATCGAGAAGACCGGCGCCAACGTCTCCGTCATCTTCGTGCCGGAGAAGTTCACCAAGGACGCCGTCGTCGAGGCCATCGACGCCGAGATCCCGCTGGCCGTCGTGATCACCGAGGGCATCGCGGTGCACGACTCGGCCGCCTTCTGGTCGTACGCCGGCAAGAAGGGCAACAAGACCCGGATCATCGGCCCGAACTGCCCCGGCATCATCACGCCGGGCCAGTCCAACGTCGGCATCATCCCGGGCGACATCACCAAGCCGGGCCGCATCGGCCTGGTCTCGAAGTCCGGCACGCTGACGTACCAGATGATGTACGAGCTGCGTGACATCGGCTTCTCGACCGCCGTCGGCATCGGTGGCGACCCGATCATCGGCACCACGCACATCGACGCGCTCGCCGCGTTCGAGGCCGACCCCGAGACCGACCTGATCGTCATGATCGGTGAGATCGGCGGCGACGCCGAGGAGCGCGCGGCCGACTTCATCAAGGACAACGTGACCAAGCCGGTCGTCGGCTACGTCGCGGGCTTCACCGCGCCCGAGGGCAAGACCATGGGCCACGCCGGCGCCATCGTCTCCGGTTCGTCCGGCACCGCCCAGGCGAAGAAGGAGGCCCTGGAGGCCGCCGGCGTCAAGGTCGGCAAGACGCCGACCGAGACGGCGAAGCTCGCCCGCGCCGTCCTGGCCGGCTGACACCGCCCGGCACACGGCCCAGCGCCTGCTCCGAACCGAGTGGCCCGCCCCCTTCCCGGGAGCGGGCCACTCGGCGTACCGGCGCGGGTCATTCGAGGCTCGGCGCCAGCCGTTCCGGTCCGTCCTGCAGCTGGTCGCGCAGCTTCTGGCGCAGCTCCCGCTCCTCCTGCGACAGCGATCCCGGTGCCACGCGCGGCGGCACCCCACGCACCGCCACTCCCGGGGACACGGACGGCTCGTAGTGGGTCGGCGCGGTGCGCACGGTCAGAGCCGTGGTTCCGATCAGTGCGACGGTGAAGGCGATCGCGGCCCGGGTACGGAACCGCGCCCGGCGTTCGCCGCCCTTGCGCACCCCGGGCGGCTTCGCCGACCACAGCCGCTCGGCCGACGCCAGCTCGGTCAGCCGCTGGTGCAGTACCTGCGGATCGGCCAGGGCGGGCAGCCGTCCGGCTACGGTCTCGCGGGCGTGCAGCAGCCGGTTCGCCGCCGCCGGGGTGCTCGCCTCCGTCTCCGCCGCCGTCTCGGGCAGGTCCAGGCCCACCCCGTCGTACAGCACCAGCGTGCGGCGGTGCCGCGGCGGAAGCCTGAGCAGCGTGTTCAGCAGTGTCCGGTCGCCGGGGTCGGCGGGCGGCGGCTCCGGCTGCCGGTGGCGCGGGCGGAAGCGCTGCCAGGGCGAGAGCGCGAACTCGTACGCCGCCGCCCGTACCCAGCCCACCGGGTCGCGGTCGCGCGCCACCTCGGGCCAGCACTCCCAGGCGGTCTGGAAGGCACGCTCCACCGACTCACGGGCCAACTCGCGACGGCCGGTCAGCAGGAAGGCCTGCCGTACGAGCGCGGGGGCGCTGAATTCGTACAACGCGTCGAACGCCTGAGCGGGCGTCAGGGGGGCGGGATCCCCGGGTGCCGACGCCGTCTCTGCCTCCGGAGCCGGAGCCGGAGCCGGAGCCGGAGCCGGAGCGGAAGCCGGTGTCGAAGCGGAAGCCGGTGCCCGGGCCGGTGCGGGTGCCGGTGCTCGGTCGGGGGCCTGGGCGGGGTCGGGGGCCGGCGTCCGGTCGGGCTCTTGTTCTTGCGCTTGTTCCTGCTCCTGCTCTTGTTCCTGTGCCTGTTTCTCCTCCTCGGCCAGGGTTTTGAGCAACAGCGCGTACGCCTCCCGTTTGCGGCCGCGTGGTGTCGTGCGGCCGCTCTCCCACGCACGGACCGTCGCGGGGGTGACGTTCACCCGGACCGCGAGCTGAGTCTGCGTCAGCGCGGTGGTCTCGCGCAGGCGTCGGCGTTCCTTGGGAGGCGGGAGCGGGGTCGCAGGACTCCGTGTCACAAGGCACCCCTTCGTACGAAAAAGTACATAAACATATATTGAGCGACACAGCGGCGCTTCGCCCGTTACGCCGGTAAAGCGCGTGTCGTTGGGAGCATGGCGGGCGTGATGCAGACGACCGCCCGCCCCAACCCGTTCGCCGTCCTGCGCGCCCGGTGGCGCGACCGGTCCCCCGGACTGGCGGCCGGCCTCCTCGGCGGCGCGTTCGCGGCAGTCCTGGGACTGGCGTCCTGCGCCGCGCTCGTGACCCTGCTGTGGATCAGCTCGCCGTACCCCGACAGCGGCCCGGACGGCGCCCTGCACGTCGCGGCCTCGCTGTGGGTGCTGGCGCACGGAGCCGAACTGGTCCGTGCCGACACGCTCTCCGGCACCCCGGCGCCCGTCGGCGTCGCCCCGCTGCTGCTCCTCCTCCTGCCGGTCTGGCTCCTGCACCGGGCGGCCCGGGACGCCACGGACCCCGGGGACGGGGTGGGCGTGGCCGTGGGGTCCGGCACGTCGGGCGCGAAGGCGGGAGCGGGTGTGCGCCCGGCGTGGATGGAGGGCGTACCGGATGTCGGCCCGCCGCCCGTCTCCGCGCGCAACGCCTGGGCCGGAGTCGTGCTCGGCTACCTGGCCGTCGCCATGCCCGCCGTGCTGTACGCGCAGGGCGGCGCGCTGCGGCCCTCCTGGTGGTGGGCGCCGGTGTGTCTGCCGCTGGTGGCCGTGGGAGCGGCGGGCGCCGGGGTGTGGACGGCGTTCGGACGGCCGGGCGGGCCGGTGGGGCGGGTACTGCGCGTACTGCCGCGCGATCTGCGCGAGCTGGTGGTGGAACCGGACGCGCGCCTGGGAGCCGCGACGCGCGCCGCGGGCGCCGGTGCCGCGGTGCTCGTCGGGGGCGGGGCGCTGTTGCTGGCGGTGTCGTTGGTGTGGCACGGCACGACCACGGCGGACGCCTTCCTGCGGTTGACGGAGGGCTGGTCGGGACGGTTCGCCGTGCTGCTGCTCTGTCTGGCGCTGGTGCCGAACGCCGCGGTGTGGGCGGCGGTGTACGCGCTCGGTCCGGGGTTCGTGCTCGGCGCCGGGCATGTCGTGGGCCCCTTCGCCTCGGCTCCCGCCCCGCTGCTGCCGCCGTTGCCGCTGTTGGCGGCGGTCCCGGACGCCGGGCCCGGCACACCGCTGCAGTGGGCGGCCGGGGCGGTGCCGCTGGCGGCGGGGTGCCGGGCC
>NZ_JACBYP010000037.1 GCF_018982965.1 Streptomyces mayonensis
CCGCCCCGCTCCGTCCCGCCCCCGGGGGGGCTGTGCCCCGGATCCCGCTCCCGGCCCGGACGGCCTCGTCCTCAGACGCCGGACGGGCCGGCAGGCGGGTGGGGGCGCCTTACTCGGACGTCGTCGCCTTCAGGGCCAGCCACAGTTCCATGCGTACGTCCGGGTCGTCCAGGGAGCGGCCGAGGATCTCCTCCACGCGGCGCATCCGGTAGCGCAGGGTGTGGCGGTGGACGCCCAGGTCGGCCGCCGCGGCGTCCCACTGGCCGTGGCGGGAGAGCCAGGCGCGCAGGGAGGCCACCAGGTCGCCGCGGCCGGTGGCGTCGTGGTCGTGCAGGGCGCGCAGCAGGCCGTCGGCGAAGGCGCGCACGGCGTCGTCGGCCAGCAGGGGAAGGACCGACCCCGCCGCCAGGTGCTCGTGCTCCACGCAGACGCGGCGGCGGCGCCGGGCCACCGACAGCGCCTGCTCGGCCTGCTTGTAGGCGCCGGACGCGGCGATGGGGCCCGACGGCGCCGACAGGCCGATGACCAGGCCCTCCTCGTCGCCGCCTGCCAGGGGGTCCGGAGCCGGGCGGCCGGCCTCCAGTGACGCGGCGTACTCCACGCAGGCGGTGACGGCCGCGCCGCCGTCGGTGGCCAGTATCACCAGGCGTTCGCCCTCGGGCACGACCAGCACCGACTCTCCGGAGCGGGCCGCCGCGGACTCCACGACCTCGGCGAGCGTGTCGAGCCGGTCGCCGCCCGGGTCCGCGGGGCGCGGCGTGGCGGCGGAGGGCCGGGACTTGGCCGGTGCCGGGTCCGCCAGGATGATCCGGAAGGGCGCGTCCAGCAGTCCGCCGTACAGGTCCCCGGCGACCGTGCGCGCGTGGTCGGGTTCGCCGGCCAGCAGCATGCGCAGCACGGCGGCGTCGATGCGCAGGCCGGCCTCGTGCAGGGAGTTGGAGCGCTCCGTGATGAGGGTGAGCAGGGCGATGGCGGAGTGGACGGCGTACCGCTCTGCGGTGCCGAGGGCGGCGGCGGTGCCGACGGCGAGCGCCGAGCGGGGCCTGCGGGACGTGCCCAGGGAGTGCAGTTCGACCCGGTCGCCGCTGCCGGGCTGGTCCGGGTTCTCGGTTCCGCCGACCACGGAGGAGGCCGGTGCGGGGCGTTCGCGCAGCCGCTGTACGTCGGCCGTGAGGCGCGCGGCCCTGCGGCCCGCCCATCCCGGTGCGGTGGCCACCAGGGCGCCCGAGGCGTCGTACAGGGCCGCCCAGCCGTCGACCTGCCCGGCGAGGGCCGCGAGGAGGCCTTCGGGGCCGTCGGTCAGGGCACGCCAGGTCAGCTCGCGCTGGGCGGCGAAGCCCGCGGTGACGGAGCGGTACTGGTCGGCGGCGATCGCGGCGGAGACGGCCTTGCTGATGGCCAGGAAGGGGGTGCGGCGCGGTACCTCCAGGAGCGGCAGCCCCTCCTGGCGGGCCGCCGCGACCAGCGCCTCGGGGATGTCGTCGTAGTTGACGCCGACGGCGAAGCCCAGGCCGACGACTCCGGCGCCCACCAGCCGTTTCACGTACCGGCGCATCGCCGTGGCGTCCTCGGCGTCCAGCTTGAGGGCGGTGATCAGCAGGAGTTCCCCGCCCTCCATGTAGGGGACGGGGTCGGCGAGTTCGCTGACGTGCGCCCAGCGCACCGGCACGTCGAGGCGGTCCTCGCCCGCGCGCACGGTCAGTTTGAGCGCCGAGTGGTGGACGAGCGAGGCGAGCGTGGGAGGCATGGGGCCTGGGCCTTCGGGTCTGCGTCAGGTGTGCGGGGCGGGGGGCGGTCCGTACGCGGCCGGTGTGGAGTCCCTGTGGTCATTTGGCCGACCTGTATGAACGACCTGTGTCGATTCTGCCTCACCGTACGGGTCCGTGGTGCCCGGCCCGGGGCTCACCCCCGCAGGTCCACCAGCAGCGGCGGTGCGTGTTCGCCCTCGACGCTGGTCAGCGACAGCACCGCGTGCCCCGCCGGTACGGAGTTCGCCAGTTCCGACGCCGACCAGCGTTCCCGCTCGACCTGTTTCACGGTCACCGCGTCGGTCGTCACGGCCTTGCCCGTCACCAGCTTGCGCACCGCGTGGATGAACCGGGTCATCGGCTGGTCGGCGAAGACCGTGTGCTTGGCGACCTCCGTCAGCTCCACCCAGCCGGTCCCCCACGTCTGTGCGAATCGGCTGCCGTCCCAGGTGGAGACGCCGCTGAACGCCATCCGGCAGCCCACGGCGCCGTAGAGGGGTCCGTGCAGGGCCTCGGGGACGTCGCCGATGGTGCGCAGGGCGAGCAGTACTCCCGCGTTCTGTGACCGCAGCCGCTGGATGCGGCGCACGGACTCGGGGGTGACCGCGCCCGTCGCGTCGTCCAGGACCAGGCAGGCGAAGTGCGTGCGCCGGCTGTCCCGCACGACGGCGTGGAACTGCGCGAGGACCAGGCGGGTGAGCAGCCGGCAGGCCTCCTCGTGGCCGTGGTCCGGCAGATCGATCCGCACCCGGAGCGGGTGGTGGGCGACGGCCCGCAGGGAGAACGGCCGGCTTGCGGCACCGCCGCCGCCACCGCGACCGCCGCCGAAGAAGTCGGCGAACGCCGGCCGGTTCAGCAGCGCCAGCCGGTCGGCCAGGGCGCGGCCGGCGTCGCCCGGTGTGCCCGTCTGCCGGACGCGTGCCTCCAGTTCGCGGCGCATCACGTCGTTCCCGCTCGCGGCGAGGGCCTCGTTCAGCCGGGTCAGGGCGTGCTCCTCGCCCACCAGCAGTCCGTGCAGCTCCGGCAGGGAGGGGAAGCGGCCGTGCACGGCCCTGAACGGCCCGAGGAGCTGGGCCAGCGCGGTGCCGGCGCCCTGCACACCGGCCGGGTCGAGGTCCCCCACCAGGGCCTCGGCGAGGATCGCGGCCGCCTGGTCCGCGTCGTCGGACTCGGCGTACGGGTCGAGGTCGTGCACGGAGGACGGGTCGCCGACGCGCACGATGACGTCGAAGGCGCCGTCGTCGCAGAGCGGGCTCCCGGCGGCGGAGACGGCGACGACGGCACAGCTCCCGGCCAGCGCCTGGAGCGCGAGTGTTTCGGTCACCGGTTCGACGAGGGTACGGGTCTTGCCCGACCCGGAGGGGCCGACGGCGAGCAATGAGGTGCCGAGCACGTCCGGGCCGAGGGCCGCTCCGGCGTCGTGGTAGGGCAGCGGGGCGCGCTCGCCGGCCGCCCAGCGGCCGATCCGCACCTGCCCGGCCAGCAGGTCGTGGCGGCCGGACCGGCGCGGCAGGTCCCGCGCGCCGGAGGGGTGGGTCCAGGCCTCGCCGCCCCGCCGCAGGACGGTGTCGCGGAAGGCGTTCAGCGTGGCGTCCCGGCGGGCGGCGGTCAGGGCGTTCTCCACCCGGGCGCAGTCGACGTCGTTCATGCGGCCGCCGGCGACCTCGCCGGTGAGCCGGTCGGCGGCCTCGTACTGGCCGAGGTCGCGGAGCCCGGGCCACTGGGAGCGGGGTCGCACGGGCTCCTCCCCGCCGTCCGGAGCGACGGCTGCCCCGCGGGCGCCGAGCAGCGTGCGCGCGTACGGCAGCCAGTCGCCGAGGCGGGCGAACGGCCACACCACGAGCAGGGTGACGACCGCGTACAAGGTGTTGATGTACAGCTCGGACATCATGAGGTCGTAGCCGTCGGAGACCAGCACGGTGAGCGACAGCAGCGCGGTGACGACCGGTACCGCGGACCACGGGACGACCGGAAAGGCGTCGGGGAAGACGAAGCTGAGGGCGATGAGGGCGAGCAGGGCCGCGACCAGGGCGCGGGCGGGCTGGGGCCGCTGGACCACGTAGTGCCGGACGATGGCGGGCCAGCTGCCGAGCCAGGCCACCAGGAGCAGGAGGACGACGAAGGCGAAGCCCTGGTAGATCTCCAGGGCTTCCGCACCGGGCAGCGGCACGTTCCGTCCCTCGAGCCTCCTGGGTTGCGCCAGTGAGCCGCCCCACCACCAGTCGTTCGGCGTCACCAGGCGCAGAAGGGCGAACTGGAGCTTGGAGACCCCTTGCTGCCACAGCGCCCACGCCAGCATCGCCAGGACCACGGGGACCAGCATGCCCACGACCGTCACCGGAGCGATCCTCTCCGGCTCCTCCTTGGGCGGCTGGTGACGGAACCGGAAGATCCCGGTCCGGGCGGCCGGGCGCGGCGCGTCCAGCCAGTCGGTGACGGCGGACGCGGGCCCGTGCTGCGGTGCGGGCCCGGGCGGCTGCGGGGGTGCCGCGGGCGCCGCGGGTGTGCCCGGCGCCCCGGCCGGGCGCGGCGGCACCGGGGGTGCCTCCTTCGGCATCTCGGGAGGCACCGCCGGACGCGGCACCGGATTCGCATGCGTGCCCCGTGCGTCCCGGTTCCCGTCGCTGTCCATCGCCCTTGCCCCCTGACCAGCCGCTCCGTCCACCATCAGCGAGCCAATCTAACGCCCCCGCAGGGGGAGTTCACCGCTTACGCGGCCGGGCCCTCGCGCCCGTGTCCGGATGTCGCCGCACCCGTCACATGTCCACGGCGGACAACCGGCATCCCGCACAACGCCCACATGGAGCATGCCCACCCCGCGCGGCCGGTCCTAGCCTGCGAGAAAAGAAGGCAGGCGTGCACCGGAAACCGCAGGTCCCGAGCACCCTCCGGGTACTCACGGCCTGTTCCGGCACGTCCCGCGGGGCCCGTTCCCGTACGTCCCGCAGGCACCGCAGCACCGTCCCGCAGAACCACAGAACCCAGAACCACAAAACCCCAGCAGCCCAGAACCCCAGAACCCCAGAACCGCCGCAGAACTCAGGAGCCGCCCCATGACCGCACTTCCGCAGGAGCGCCGCGTCGTCACCGCCATTCCCGGCCCCAAGTCGCAGGAGCTGCAGGCCCGCCGTACGGCCGCGGTCGCGCGGGGTGTGGGGTCCACGCTGCCCGTCTTCGTCACGCGGGCCGGCGGGGGCGTCGTCGAGGACGTGGACGGCAACAGCCTGATCGACTTCGGTTCCGGTATCGCGGTGACCTCCGTCGGCGCGTCCGCCGAGGCCGTCGTCCGCAGGGCCTCGGCCCAGCTCGCCGACTTCACCCACACCTGTTTCATGGTGACGCCGTACGAGGGCTACGTCGAGGTCTGCGAGGCGCTGGCCGAGCTGACGCCGGGCGACCACGCCAAGAAGTCGGCGCTGTTCAACAGCGGCGCCGAGGCCGTCGAGAACGCCGTCAAGATCGCGCGCGCCCACACCGGGCGGCAGGCCGTGGTCGTCTTCGACCACGGGTACCACGGCCGGACCAACCTCACGATGGCGCTGACCGCGAAGAACATGCCGTACAAGCACGGCTTCGGGCCGTTCGCGCCCGAGGTGTACCGCGTGCCGGTCGCCTACGGCTACCGCTGGCCGACCGGTCCCGAGAACGCCGGTCCGGAGGCCGCCGCCCAGGCGATCGACCAGATCACCAAGCAGGTCGGCGCGGAGAACGTCGCGGCGATCGTCATCGAGCCGGTGCTCGGCGAGGGCGGCTTCATCGAGCCGGCCAAGGGCTTCCTGCCCGCGCTCCGCCAGTACGCCGCGGACCACGGCATCGTCTTCGTCGCCGACGAGATCCAGTCCGGTTTCTGCCGTACCGGCCAGTGGTTCGCCTGCGAGGACGAGGGCATCGTCCCGGACCTGATCACGACCGCGAAGGGCATCGCGGGCGGACTGCCGCTGGCCGCCGTCACCGGCCGCGCCGAGATCATGGACGCCGCCCACGCCGGCGGTCTCGGCGGCACCTACGGCGGCAACCCGGTGGCGTGCGCGGGTGCGCTCGGCGCCATCGAGACGATGAAGGAGCTGGACCTGGCCGCCCGGGCCCGGCACATCGAGTCGGTCATGAAGTCCCGTCTCGCCGCCATGGCCGAGAAGTTCGAGGTGATCGGCGACGTCCGGGGCCGCGGCGCGATGATCGCGGTGGAGCTGGTCAAGGACCGGGGCACCAAGGAGCCGGCGCCCGAGGCGACCGCCGCGCTCGCCCAGGCCTGCCACCGGGCGGGCCTGCTGGTCCTGACCTGCGGCACCTACGGCAACGTGCTGCGTTTCCTCCCCCCGCTGGTGATCGGCGAGGACCTGCTGAACGAGGGCCTCGACATCATCGAGCAGGCCCTCGCCGGTGTCTGACCCGCGGCGGGATCCGCCGGACCGGCCCCGGGCGGCAGAGCGTGTGAAGAAGGTGTGCGGGGTGCATGGCAGGACGCCGATGACCCTGTCCTGGGCGCACCGCCTGTCGTAGGTTCTACCGCAGATGAGAGATACACCCGCCCACAGGGGACTGTGGGCGGATCATCAGGCCGCGGCATCCCCAGCTTCGACCTGGTTCGTGCCTCGCGCACACCACCGGAGCCCGCGGGTTCCGGGTCTCCTCACCGATCGGACGGTCGCCCGCCCCAAACCCCCCGGGGCGCGCGGCGTTCCGGTCAGGACGCCGTCCCGGCACCCGGGCCGGCGGTTCACCGAAGGGCCGACACACTCCCCCCCTTGTGCCGGCCCTTCGGTGTTCACTCCCCCGGTTCTTCGCTGCGGCCGGTTCTCCCCTGCGGCGGTCTCCGCCCCGGCTCCTCGTGGCCGGGCGGCGGGACTGCGCACGGGCGGGCCTGCGAAGCTGGGCGTCATGCCGGCTTCCCCGATTCGCGCGCCCCTCGCCCTGCTGGGAGTGCCCGTCGTCCTCTTCGCCCTGGTCACCTGGCAGGTCGTCGCCGACGGGCCGCTGGTCCGGGTGGACGAGCGGCTGAGCCGGGCGCTCGTCCACCCGGACCGGTTCTCCGAGTTGCTGGCCGACCTGGGCAATGTGCAGGTGGCCACGCCCGTACTCCTCGTCGCGCTGGTGTACGCGGCATGGCACGGGCGGGCCTCGGGGGCGGCCCGCTGGTGGCTGCCGCCGCTCGCCGGTGCCGTGGCGATGGTGCTGGTGCCGGCGCTGGTGGTCCCGCTGAAGGAGTGGACGGACCGTCCCGGCACCCCGGCGGTGCCGCCCGCGGTCGGCTACTACCCCTCGGGCCACACCGCCACGGCGGTCGTCGCGTACGGCACGGCGACGCTGCTGCTGCTCGGGCGGCCGTGTGCGCCGGCCGTCCGCCGGGCGCTGGTCGTGCTCTGCGCCGTGCTGGTCCTCGGCACCTCCTACGGGCTGGTGCGGCGGGGCTACCACTGGCCCCTCGACGTGGTGGCGAGCTGGTGCCTGGGCGCGGTGCTGCTGGCCGGGGTCCGGTCGGTGGTGCGCCGGACCCCGTCCGGCGGTGCGGCCCCGGGCGTCAGCCGAAGTACGCGTCGAAGTTCTTCTGGAACTCCCAGTCCGAGAACCGGTCCCAGTTGATCGACCACGTCATCAGGCCGCGCAGGTCCGGCCAGGTGCCGTGGGTGGCGTACGAGCCGCAGTCGGTCTTCCTGGTCAGGCAGTTCAGGGTCTTGGTGACCTCGGCCGGTGAGACGTGGCCGTTGCCCGCGTTGACGGAGGCCGGCATGCCGATGGCGACCTGGTCGGGGCGCAGCGGCGGGAAGACGTTGTCCGCGTTTCCGGCGACCGGGAAGCCGGTGAGCAGCATGTCGGTCATGGCGATGTGGAAGTCGGCGCCGCCCATGGAGTGGTACTGGTCGTCCAGGCCCATGATCGGGCCGGAGTTGTAGTCCTGGACGTGCAGCAGGGTCAGGTCGTCGCGCAGGGCGTGGATGACGGGCAGGTATGCCCCCGCCCTCGGGTCCTGGCCGCCCCACTGGCCCGTGCCGTAGTACTGGTAGCCGAGCTGGACGAAGAAGGTCTCGGGCGCCATGGTCAGCGCGAACGCGTCGCCGTACTTGGCCTTGAGGGTCTTCACGGCCGAGATGAGGTTGACGACGACGGGGGTCTTCGGGTTCTTGAAGTCCGTGTCGTCGGCGTCCAGGGAGAGTGAGTGGCCCTCGAAGTCGATGTCGAGGCCGTCGAGGCCGTACTCGTCGATGATCGCGGAGACGGAGGAGACGAACGCGTCGCGGGCGGCGGCGGTCGTCAGCTGCACCTGGCCGTTCTGGCCGCCGATGGAGATGAGCACCTTCTTGCCGGCCGCCTGCTTGGCCTTGATCGCGGCCTTGAACTCGGCGTCGCTCTCCACGTTCGGACATTCGGCGACCGGACAGCGCTCGAAGCGGATGTCCCCGGAGGTGACCGAGGTGGGCTCGCCGAAGGCGAGGTCGATGACGTCCCAGCTGTCGGGCACGTCGGCCAGCCGGGTGTAGCCGGAGCCGTTGGCGAAACTGGCGTGGAGGTAGCCGACCAGCGCGTGGGCCGGGAGGTCGGCCTGGCCGCCGCCGTCGTCGTCCGGGCGCTGGGCGGTGGTCGCCGTGACGGTGGCCGAACGCGCCGACTCGCCGGCGTCGTTGACCGCGGCGACCTGGAAGGCGTACGCCGTCGCCGGGCTGAGGCCGGTGACGGTGGTGGAGGTGCCGGTGACCGTGCGGATCCGGGCGCCGTCGCGGTAGACGGCGTACCCCGTCGCGCCCGGCACCGCCGACCAGGACAGGGCGACGCTGGAGGACGTCGCGGTGCCGGCCGTGAGGCCGCCGGGGGCGGCCGGGGGCACTCCCGCCTCTCCGCCGGGGCCGGTCAGGGTGATGTCGTCGGCGTGGTAGGCGCCGGTGCCGTACCAGCCGTGGGTGTAGACGGTGACCTTGCTGGTCGACGGGCCGGTGCGGAAGGTCGTCGTCAGCTGCTGCCAGTCGGGGGCGGACTGGGTCCAGGCGGAGACGTCGGTGGTGCCGGTGCCGCTCGCGCCGAGGTGGACGTAGGCGCCGCGGACATACCCGGAGAGCGTGTACTGGGAGTCCGGCCGCACGGCGACCGTCTGCGCGCAGCGGGCGTTGTCGGCGCCGGCCGGGGTCGCTTCGAGGGCCGACGTGCCGCTGTGCACGGGTGAGGACACGATCGCGCCCGCGGTACAGGTCCAGCCGTCGAGGGCGGTCTCGAAGCCGCCGTTCTTCGCGAGGTCCGCGTCGGCCGCACGGGCGGCCGACGTGAGCGCGGTCAGACCGGACGCGGCGAGGGCCGCGGCCGTGAGCAGGGTGACGAGAGGGCGACGGGCGAGTGGTCTGGAGCGTTCCACAAGTGCCTCCGGACGTGGGGGAGATGAGGAGGGTGGAGCGCGCCCAACTTGGTCCAGACCAATTCCGTTGTCAACCCCTTCTGCGTCTCGCCCCCGCTATCCCTCGTTCCCCTCCACCGCGAGAGTCGCCGCCGCCTCGTGCATCGCCAGCTCCAGGAGCGAGGGGTCGGTGAGGGTGCCGGTCCCGTCCGGCGGGATCAGCCAGCGGGTGCCGCCGGACGACCGTCCGCCGGGATACGGCACCACGATCCAGGTGCCGAGTCCGGCCGTCCGGATGCCCGTGCCCACCCAGCGGGCCGCCGTGCCGGCCGGCACGAAGAAGCCCGTGCGGGCGTCGCCGAAGTCGGCGAGCACCGGGCCGGGCTGGTCCAGGACACGGGAGAGCACGTCGAGCGTCGGGCAGCCGAGCCTGCCCGGCAGGATGAGCACGTCCCAGGCCTTGCCGGCGGGCAGCAGCGCGACGCCCGAGGGGTCGCGCTCCCAGTCCCGGCGGCAGACCTCGGGATCCGGTGCGACGGATGCCAGCCACGCGAGAGCCGTCTTCGCACCAGGCATGTGGAACCTCCCTTTCACTCGTCGACGCGGGGTTGCGTCACGAGGGAGAGCGGGGTTCCCCGTCCGCATTACGCGGGTTGCCGCACTTCGTTGGGGTGAGCCGGGTCACAGGTCCGCGTGCGGCGCACGGCTCAGCTGTCGAAGCCGAGCCCGAGCCGGTCCAGCGTCCGCAGCCACAGGTTGCGCCGCCCTTCGTGCGCGTCGGCACGGGCCAGGGACCACTTGGTGAGCGCGATCCCGGTCCAGGCGAAGGGCTCGGGCGGGAACGGCAGCGGCTTCCTGCGCACCATCTCCAGCGCGGTGCACTCGGTGCGCTCCCCCGCCAGCAGGTCCAGCATCACCTCGGCGCCGAACCTGGTCGCGCCCACACCGAGGCCGGTGTACCCGGCGGCGTAGGCGACCCTGCCCCGGTGCGCGGTGCCGAAGAAGGCCGAGAAGCGCGAGCAGGTGTCGATCGCGCCGCCCCAGGCGTGGGTGAAACGGACGCCCTCCAGCTGCGGGAAGCAGGTGAAGAAGTGCCGGGCGAGCCGGGCGTGGGTCTCGGGCCGGTCGTCGTACTCGGCCCGCACCCGGCCGCCGTACGGGTAGACGGCGTCGTAGCCGCCCCACAGGATCCGGTCGTCGGCGGAGAGCCGGAAGTAGTGGAACTGGTTGGCGCTGTCCCCGAGGCCCTGGCGGTTCCGCCAGCCGATCGAGGCGAGCTGCGCGCCGGTGAGCGGCTCGGTCATCAGGGCGTAGTCGTAGACGGGAACGGTGTACGGGCGCACCCGCCGGACCAGGTTCGGGAAGACGTTGGTGCCGAGCGCGACGGTGCGGGCGCGGACACCGCCGTAGGGGGTGCGTACGGCCATGCCGGCCCCGTGCGGCCGGAGGGTCAGCGCGGGGGTGTGTTCGTGGACGCGGACGCCGAGGCCGAGACAGGCCCGCTTGAGGCCCCAGGCCAGCTTGGCCGGGTGGACCATCGCCACGCCCCGCCGGTCCCACAGTCCGGCCCGGAAGGTCGGCGAGTCGACCTGCTCCCGTACGGCGTCGGCGTCCAGGTACTCGACGCCCTCGCCGAGGCCCTCGGCGGCGATCTCCTCGTGCCAGTCCTTGAGTTGGCGTGCCTGGTAGGGCTCGGTGGCCACGTCGATCTCGCCGGTGCGCTCGAAGTCGCAGTCGAGGCCGTGGCGGGCCACCGCCGCCTCGATCGCGTCGAGGTTGCGGGCGCCCAGTTCCTCCAGCCGGTGGATCTCGCCGGGCCAGCGGGTGAGGCCGTTGGCCAGTCCGTGGGTGAGGGAGGCGGCGCAGAAGCCGCCGTTGCGGCCGGATGCGGCCCAGCCCACCTCGCGGCCCTCGACCAGCACCACGTCCAGGGCCGGGTCGCGTTCCTTGGCCGTCAGCGCCGTCCACAGTCCGCTGTAGCCGCCGCCCACCACGAGCAGGTCGCAGGTCTCGGTGCCGGTGAGGGCGGGTTCGGGGCGGGGGCGGCCGGGGTCGTCCAGCCAGTACGGGACGGGCTGGGCGTCGGAGAGGGATTTCGTCCAGCCGTTGCCGCGGCTCATGGCGCTGGGGGCCATGATGTCAACTCCCTACGGATATCAGTGGTGGCCCATTTGTCAGTGGTGACCCTTTGTCTGCGGTGGCCCTTTGTCAGTGGTGGTGTTTCTGCCAACGAATGGTGCGCCCTTCACGCCTTCCGGCGTGTGCGGCGGTTGCCGACGGCCATGGAGGCCAGCACGAACAGTACGGCGACGACGAACATGGCCGTACCGACGACATTGATCTGAACGGGCGTTCCGCGCTGCGCCGATCCCCAGACGAACATGGGGAACGTGACGGTCGAACCCGCGTTGAAATTGGTGATGATGAAATCGTCGAAGGACAGCGCGAAGGCGAGCAGCGCGCCGGCCGCGATGCCGGGGGCCGCGATGGGCAGCGTGACCCGGACGAAGGTCTGGAAGGGACCGGCGTACAGGTCCTGCGCCGCCTGTTCGAGGCGCGGGTCCATCGACATCACGCGCGCCTTGACGGCCGTCACGACGAAGCTGAGACAGAACATGATGTGGGCGATCAGGACGGTCCAGAAGCCGAGTCGGGCGCCCATGTTGAGGAACAGGGTGAGCAGCGAGGCGGCCATCACGACCTCGGGCATCGCCATCGGCAGGAAGATCAGCGAGTTGATCGCGCCCCGCGCGCGGAAGCGGTAGCGGACCAGGGCGAAGGCGATCGCGGTGCCGAGCGCGGTGGCGCCCAGCGTCGCCCACAGGGCGATCTGGAGGCTGAGCGAGAGCGAGCCGCACAGCCCGGCGACACCGCACGGGTCCTTCCAGGCGTCCGTGGAGAAACGCTGCCACTCGTAGTTGAAGCGCCCGTTCGGCTTGTTGAACGAGAACACCGTCACGACGACGTTGGGCAGCAGGAGGTACGCGAGGGTCAGCAGTCCGGCGATCACGACCAGGTGTCGTCTGAACCAGTTCAGGAGGGAGGTGACGAAGGCCATTTAAACCAGTTCCTCCGTCCCCGACCTGCGGATGTAGAGGGTGACCATGGCGAGGATCGCGGCCATGAGGAGGAACGAGAGCGCGGCCGCCGTCGGATAGTCCAGCACCCTGAGGAACTGGGACTGGATCACGTTCCCGATCATGCCGGTGTCGGCCGAGCCCAGCAGGGAGGCGTTGACGTAGTCGCCGGTCGCCGGGATGAAGGTCAGGAGCGTGCCGGAGACGACGCCCGGCATCGACAGCGGGAAGGTGACCTTGCGGAAGACCGTGGAGGGTTTGGCGTACAGGTCCCCCGCCGCCTCGTGCAGCCGTCCGTCGATGCGCTCCAGCGAGGTGTAGAGCGGCAGGATCATGAACGGCAGGAAGTTGTACGTCAGTCCGCAGACCACCGCGAGCGGTGTGGCCAGCACGCGGTCGCCGGAGGTCCAGCCGAGCCGGCCGGTGACGTCCAGGACGTGCAGGGTGCCGAGGGCGTCGACGACCGGGCCGCCGTCCGCGAGGATCGTCTTCCAGGCGAGGGTGCGGATCAGGAAGCTGGTGAAGAACGGCGCGATCACCAGGATCATGATCAGGTTCCGCCAGCGGCCCGCGCGGAAGGCGATCAGGTAGGCCAGCGGGTAGCCCAGCAGCAGGCACAGCACGGTCGCGGAGGCCGCGTAGGCGACCGAGCGCAGGAACTGCGGCCAGTACGCGGACAGCGCGTCCCAGTAGGTGGCGAAGTGCCAGGTGACCTCGTAGCCCTCCTCCAGCGAGCCCGTCTGCACGGAGGTGGAGGCCTGGTAGACCATGGGCGCCGCGAAGAAGACGACCAGCCACAGGATGCCCGGCAGCAGCAGCCAGTACGGCGTCCGGCGGCCGCGCCTGCGCGGGGGCGCCTTCTCGGGCGCGGCCGGGGCGGGCGGCGGTGGCGCCTCGGTGAGGGTGGCCATCAGGCGGCCCCGTCCCCGGCGGTTCCCGCCTCGCCCGTCGTCCCCGCGAGCACGGACTGGCCGGCGTCCAGTCCGAAGGTGTGCGCCGGGTCCCAGTGCAGGACGACGTCGGCGCCGGGCACCAGACGCGGGTCGCGGTCGATGTTCTGGGCGTACACCTCGAACTCGGGGCAGGCCGCGCAGTCGACCACGTACTGGGTGGAGACGCCGATGAAACTGGTGTTGCTGATGGTGCCGGTGATGCGGTTGCGGCCCTCGGGGACCGAGCCCGCGTCGTCCGCGTGGGTGAGGGTGATCTTCTCGGGGCGTATCCCGACCAGGACCCTGCCGCCCGCCTGGGCCGGCGCGGAACACCGGGCGCCGGGCAGCACCAGCTTGCCGCCGGCCGCCTTCACGACGACGTCGCCGCCGCCGCGGGTGTCGACCTCGGCCTCGACGAGGTTGGAGGTGCCCAGGAAGTTGGCGACGAAGGTGGTTCGCGGGTTCTCGTACAGGTCGGCGGGGGCGCCCAGTTGCTCGACACGGCCCGCGTTCATCACGGCGACCCGGTCGGCCATCGTCATGGCCTCCTCCTGGTCGTGGGTGACGTGCACGAAGGTGATGCCGACCTCGGTCTGGATGCGTTTGAGCTCCAGCTGCATCCGGCGGCGCAGCTTGAGGTCGAGGGCGCCGAGGGGCTCGTCGAGGAGCAGCACCTCGGGGTGGTTGATGAGCGCGCGGGCGACGGCGACGCGCTGCTGCTGGCCGCCGGAGAGCTGGTGCGGCTTCCTGCGGGCCTGCTCGCCGAGCTGGACCAGGTCGAGCATCTCGCCGACCTGCTTCTTCACGCTTCTGATGCCCCGCCGGCGCAGGCCGAAGGCGACGTTCTCGTAGATGTCGAGGTGCGGGAAGAGGGCGTACGACTGGAAGACGGTGTTGACCGGCCGTTTGTAGGGCGGCAGCGCGGTCACGTCGCGGTCGCCGAGGTGGACGGTGCCGCTGCTGGGCTCCTCGAGTCCGGCGATCATGCGCAGGGTCGTGGTCTTGCCGCAGCCGGAGGCGCCGAGCAGGGCGAAGAAGGATCCCCGCGCCACGGTCAGGTCGAGCGGGTGCACGGCCGTGAAGGAGCCGTAGGTCTTGCCGATGCCGGCGAGGCGGACGTCGCCGCCGCGGTCCGCCGCGTCCGGCCGGGTCTTCGTCGGGTTCGTCGTCATCGTCGTCACGCCCCAGTGAGCTTCGCGAACTTCTCTTCGTAGGCCGTCTCTTCCTTCGCGCTCAGGGACCGGAAGGAGTGCGACCCGGCCTGCATGGCCCGGTCAGGAATGATCAGCGGGTTGTTCGCCGCGTCCTCGTCGATCTTCGCCAGTTCGTCCTTCACGCCGTCCACGGGGCAGACGAAGTTGATGTAGGCGGCCAGTTCCGCGGCCGGGCCCGGCTCGTAGTAGTAGTCGATGAGCCGTTCGGCGTTCGTCTTGTGCCGGGCCTTGTTGGGGATCAGCAGGTTGTCGCTCGACGTGACATAGCCGCTGTCCGGGATGACGAAGTCGATGTCCGGGTTGTCCGCCTTCAGCTGGACGACGTCGCCGGCCCAGGCCAGGCAGGCCGCGAGGTCGCCCTTGCTGAGGTCGGAGGTGTAGTCGTTGCCGGTGAAGCGGCGTATCTGGCCGCGGTCGACGCCCTTCTGGAGCCGGTCGACGGCCGCGTCGTAGTCGTCGTCGGAGAAGCGGGCCGGGTCCTTGCCCATGTCGAGCAGCATCATGCCGACGGTGTCGCGCATCTCGGTGAGGAAACCGACCCGCCCCTTGAGCTTCGGGTCGTCGAGCAGGTCGGAGACGGAGGTGACCTCGATGCCGTCCAGGGCCTTCTTGTTGTAGGCGATGACGGCGGAGATGCCCTGCCAGGGGTAGGAGTAGGCGCGGCCCGGGTCCCAGTCGGGGCTGCGGAACTGGGGCGTCAGGTTGGCGAAGGCGTGCGGCAGGTTGGCCGGGTCCAGCTTCTGGACCCAGCCGAGGCGGATCAGGCGGGCGGCCAGCCAGTCGGTGACGACGACGATGTCCCGGCCGGTCTCCTGGCCCGCGGCGAGCTGCGGCTGGATCTTGCCGAAGAACTCGCTGTTGTCGTTGATGTCCTCGGTGTACGTGACCTTGACGCCGGTCCGCTCGGTGAACGCCTCCAGAGTGGGGTGGCGGCGGCCGCTGTCGTCGACGTCCATGTACTCGGTCCAGTTGGAGAAACGGACCTGCTTCTCCTCCTCGGAGCGGTCCTCGGCCGATACGCCGCCCTCGGTCCTGCCGGCCGCGGGGATGCCGCAGCCGGTGAGCGCGCCCAGGGCGCCGGCCGCGAGCGCGCCGCCCGCGGAGGCACGCAGCAGTGAGCGGCGGGTGGGGGCGGCTCTGCCGCACCCGAAGGAGCGCCGCACGGCGGCCGCTCGCGCCGGGGAGAGGGGTTCGGGCTCGTACTGCTCCATACGCGTGGTTGCCCTTCCGGGTGGGTCGGCCGTGCTCGGCGGCCCGGCGTGCCGGCTGTCGGTGCTACCGGTCCCCGAAGACGGTGCGGTGCCAGTCCTTGGCCGCCACCGCGGTGTTGTCGAACATGACGTGCTTGACCTGCGTGTACTCCTCGAAGGAGTAGGCGGACATGTCCTTGCCGAAGCCGGACGCGCGGTATCCGCCGTGCGGCATCTCGCTGATGATCGGGATGTGGTCGTTGATCCACACGCAGCCCGCCCGGATCTCGCGGGTGGCGCGGTTCGCCCGGTACACGTCCCGGCTCCAGGCGGAGGCGGCCAGCCCGTACGGCGTGTCGTTGGCCAGCCGGACGCCCTCGTCGTCGGTGTCGAAGGGCAGGACGACCAGGACGGGGCCGAAGATCTCGGACTGGACCACCTCGCTGTCCTGGGCGGCGTCGGCGATGAGGGTGGGCCGGTAGTAGGCGCCGCGCTCCAGCTCTCCCCCCGGTGCCTCGCCGCCGCACACCACGCGCGCGTGGGCGCGGGCCCGGTCGACGAACCCGGCGACGCGGTCCCGCTGCACGTGGCCGGCCAGGGGGCCGAGGTCGGTGCCGGGGGCGAAGGGGTCGCCGACGCGGACGGTGTCCATGAGGGCGGCGGTCCGCTCGACGAACGCCTCGTACAGCGGCCGTTGGACGTAGGCGCGGGTGGCGGCCGTGCAGTCCTGGCCGGTGTTGATGAGCGCGCCGGCGACCGCGCCGTGGACGGCGGCGTCGAGGTCGGCGTCGTCGAAGACGAGGAAGGGCGCCTTGCCGCCCAGTTCCAGGTGGAGGCGTTTGACGGTGGCGGTGGCGAGTTCGGCGACGCGCCTGCCGACGGCCGTGGAGCCGGTGAAGGAGGTCATGGCGACGCCGGGGTGGGCGACGAGGTGCTCGCCCGCCTCCCGTCCGGTGCCGCTGACGATGTTGACCACGCCGTCCGGGAGGCCGGCCGCGGTGGCGGCCTGCGCGAACATCAGGGAGGTGAGCGGGGTGATCTCGGCGGGCTTCAGCACGACGGTGTTGCCGGCCGCGACCGCCGGGAGGACCTTCCAGGCGGCCATCTGGAGGGGGTAGTTCCACGGCGCGATCGAGCCGACGACGCCGATCGGTTCGCGGCGGACGTAGGAGGTGTGGTCGCCGGAGTACTCCCCCGCCGACTGGCCCTGCAACTGCCGCGCGGCACCGGCGAAGAAGGCCGCGTTGTCGACGGTCCCCGGCACGTCGAACTCGCGGGTCAGCTTCAGCGGCTTGCCGCACTGCAGCGACTCCGCGCGGGCGAAGTCCTCGGCACGGTCGGCGAGCACGGCGGCGAAGCGGTGCAGGGCGTCGGACCGCTCGCCCGGGGTGGCGCCCGCCCAGCCCGGGAACGCCTCGCGCGCGGCGGCGACGGCGGCGTCGACGTCGTCGGGACCGGCCAGGTCGTAGGTCAGGACCTCCGCGCCGGTCGCCGGGTCCACGACGGTGTGGGTGCGTCCCGAGGTGCCCCTGGTCAGGCGGCCCGCGATGTACTGCGCCCCGGCCGCGAAGCGCTCCTGGGCCGGGAATCGGCGGTCCGGCGTGGCGTTGCCCGGGTTGTGCATGTCGGCTCTCCTCGGTCTCCCCTGCGGGGGCCGGCGTCACTCAGGCTCGATGTGAGTGACGATCCTGACAGAGCAGCAAGCCTCCAACAAGTGATTCCGTTGTTGCCATTTGGTTACGCGACGAAATCTGTCGACCAGGTGTCGAGTTGCCACGGAAAGGGCCGGACGGACTGTCAGTGGCGCGTGCCAGACTCGCGTGCATGGGGATCCCGCGCGGGGGCGACCGCGCGGGGGCGACCGCGCGGGGGCGACGACGGCTTCGAGGGGGGACGGAGGTGGAGAGTTCGTTGGAGGGTCCGGTGGAGGGCGTCGGCAGCAGGGAGGCGCTGATCGGGCGGGTCCGGGAGGGCTCGCGGATCAAGTACCTGTGCTTCTGGGGGCACCGGCCGCTCCCGGACGGGCGGATCGGGCCGGGCTGCCTGAGCCAGTGGTGGCCGTCGCCGTTCACGGTCGCCGGGGTGGAGTACGCGACGGCGGAGCACTGGATGATGGCCGGCAAGGCCCGGCTCTTCGGGGACACCGGGGCCGAGCGGCGGGTGCTGGCGGCGGGTCATCCTGCCGAGGCCAAGAAGGCCGGCCGGCTGGTGCGGGGGTTCGACGAGGCGGTGTGGGAGCGGGAGCGGCTGGGGATCGTGGTCGCCGGCAGCGTCCACAAGTTCGCCTCGGACCCTGCCCTGCGCCGGTTCCTGCTGGACACGGGCGGGAGAGTGCTGGTGGAGGCGAGCCCCGTGGACCGGGTGTGGGGCATCGGCCTCTCGGCGGACGACGAGCGGGCGAGGGACCCGGAGCGTTGGCGGGGGCCGAATCTGCTGGGGTTCGCGCTGATGGCCGCCCGGGAGCGGCTGCGCGCGGACGGCCCGGGGGACGGCGGTTGAGGGGCCGGCCGGTACCGGGCGGCCCCTTACCGCTCACCGGCCTGCCGGCACCGGCTCAGGCGAGGCTCATCAGGCTCGCGAAGGCGAGGAAGCCGAGCAGCGGCAGGATCACGGTGGCCGTGATGCCGAGCACGAGACCGGCGGTCGCCGAGCCCTTGTTGGTGGCCTCGCCCCGGCCGGCCTTTCCGCGGCCGACCGCGCCGAAGATGATCGCGAGGACGCCCAGGACGACACCGAAGAACCAGAGGAAGAGGGTCAGGCTGCACACGACGCCGATGATGCCGAGCACCAGCCCCGAGGTTCCCATGCCGTTGCTCGGCTGCATCGGCATGCCGTATCCGGGGCCCTGCGGATAACCCATCGGCGGGGCGGCCGGGTAGGAAGGTCCCTGGTTCGGATAGCCGTATCCGGGCGCGGACTGCGGGTAGGCGTAGCCTCCCGCGGGCGGCGGGCCCGGCTGCGGCGGCCCGTAGTCGGCGGGCCCCGGGTTGGAGTACGACATGAACTGCTCTCCCCTCGTTGGAGCTTGACATCGTAGGGGTGCCCCTGTGGGGAGGAGCTCAGATTTCCGCCGTCACGGAGACCGGCGCCGGGCGCGCGGCGCCGTAGTAGGGGTCGTCGTCCAGGTCCTCGTTGATCGCGGCGGTGATCCCTATGGCGATCAGGGTGATCACGACGACGCCGAGGATGATGCCGATGATGCCCATGACGAAGCCGGCCTGTGCCTGCCCGTGGTTGTTGGCGAGCCCCTGCTCCGCCTTGCGGCGCCCCTTGACGCCGAAGACCACGGCGAGGATGCCGAGCACCACGGAGACCACGCCGTAGAAGCAGAACAGGGCGCAGGCGAGGATGCCGAGCACCATGGAGGCGGTACCCATGCCGTTCTGCGGGGCCATCGGCATGCCGGGCCAGCCGTACCCCTGGCCGTAACCGGGGTAGCCGTACCCGGGTGGGGCGCCCGGCGGAACACCGGGGCCGCCGGGCGCGACCGGCGGGGGCGGTACGGCACCGTCGGGGCCGCCGCCGAACCCGGCGCTCGGCATCGATGTGACCGTGGCCTGGTCGTGCACGGTCGGCGGCTGCGGCCAGGGCGGCGTGTCACCGGCGGGCCGGGGCGGTTCCTGCGGCCGGGGCGGACCGGCGTCGCCCTCCTTGTGCAGCGACGGCCCGCTCTCGGGCGGCGCCCAGGGGTCGCGATCGGCGGCGGAGTCCTCGCCGCCCGGCCGTGCTGCGTCCGTCATGCCTTGCCCCCTGGGTCGTTCCTGCCCGTCATGCTACGGTCCCGGGCCGCCCGGCGTTCCACCGGCCTACGATGATCCCCAGGTCCTGTCGTCACATTCCGGGCAGACGGAAAGGCGACGACAGGGCCTACCCGGATCAGCCGATCACCCGCGCCCACCGCCGCCTCGCGCGGCCCGGGGCGCCGCCTTGGGGAGGAACCCATGACCGAGCACCTCGTCGACCCGGACGTCCCGCGCGACCTGCACGCCTTCATCGCCGGGCTGCCCAAGGCCGAGTTGCACGTCCACCACGTCGGCTCCGCCTCCCCGCGCATCGTGTCCGAACTGGCCGCGCGCCACCCCGACTCCAAGGTCCCCACCGACCCGGAGGCGCTGGTCGACTACTTCACGTTCACGGACTTCGCGCACTTCATCGACGTGTACCTGTCCGTCGTCGACCTGATCCGCACGCCCGAGGACGTCCGGCTGCTGACGTACGAGGTGGCCCGGGAGATGGCCCGGCAGCAGGTGCGGTACGCCGAGCTGACGATCACGCCCTTCTCGTCCACCCGCCGCGGCATCGACGAGGGCGCGTTCATGGAGGCGATCGAGGACGCCCGCAAGGCGGCGGAGGCCGAGTTCGGGACCGTACTGCGCTGGTGCTTCGACATCCCGGGCGAGGCCGGCCTGGAGTCCGCCGAGGAGACGACGCGGCTCGCCACCGACGACCGGCTGCGCCCGGAGGGCCTGGTCTCGTTCGGCCTGGGCGGGCCCGAGATCGGGGTGGCGCGCCCGCAGTTCGAGCCGTACTTCGACCGGGCGATCGCCGCGGGGCTGCACTCCGTGCCGCACGCCGGTGAGACCACGGGCCCGCAGACGGTGTGGGACGCGCTGACCCACCTGCGCGCCGAACGGATCGGCCACGGCACCAGCTCGGCGCAGGACCCGAAGCTGCTGGCCCACCTCGCCGAGCGGCGCATCCCGCTGGAGGTGTGCCCGACCTCGAACGTCGCCACCCGCGCGGTGCGCACCCTCGACGAGCACCCGATCGGGGAGTTCGTCCGCGCCGGTGTCCCGGTGACGATCGGCTCCGACGACCCGCCGATGTTCGGCACCGACCTGAACAACGAGTACGCGGTCGCCGCCCGTCTCCTCGCCCTCGACGAGCGCGGCCTCGCCGACCTCGCGAAGAACGGGGTGGAGGCCTCCTTCCTGGACGCGCCGGGCAAGGCCCGGATCGCCCAGGAGATCGACACGTACACCGCCGCCTGGCTCGCCTCCTGAGAGTTGGCCCCATGACCTCCACCTCCCCGCACGACGTGACCGCCGTGGCCCACCGCGGCGACCCCTACCGGCACCGTGAGAACACGATCGACTCGCTGTGCTCCGCCCTCGACCGCGGCGCGGACGCGGTGGAGACGGACGTACGCCTGACCCGCGACGGCGTGCCGGTGCTGCTGCACGACGAGACGCTGAAGCGGCTGTGGGAGCAGGACCGGCCGGTGCGCTCGCTGTCAGCCGAGGAGGTGCGGGGGCTGACGGCGGGCCGGGTGCCGACGCTCGCCGAGGCGCTGGCCGCGACCGCCGGCAGCCGGCTGCTGCTCGACCTGCCGGGCGGGCCGGACGAGCGGGCGGTGCGCCGCGTCGTGGACGTGGTCCGCGAGTGCGGGGCGGCGGACCGCGTCTACTACTGCGCGGGCGCGGCCACCATGCTCCACGTGCGCGCCGCCGACCCCGCCGCGGAGATCGCGCTGACCTGGACGACGGCGGCCCCGCCCTGGCCCGCGGTGCTGGCGGCGGTCCGGCCGAAGTGGCTCAACTACCGCTTCGGCCTGGTCGACCGGCCCCTGGCCGACCGCGTCCGCAGGGACGGGCTCCGCCTCTCCGTCTGGACCCCCGACACCCGCCGCACCATGCGCCGCCTGCTGGCCCTGGGCGTCGATTCGATCACGACCAACCGCGTGGAGGTGCTGACCGCCCTGAGGGGCGGCCGGGTGCGGTAGCCGGCGGGGCCGCACGCCCACGATGCCGTTCCACCGCGGTCGGTGGGCCGGTGGTTCATCAGGGCCGGGCCGGCCTTGCAGAAGAACGCGTCGTTGCCGTTGATCTCCTCGATGCAGTCGACGGAGATGCCCGTCTGCTCCTCGAACGCCTCGAGGGTGGGGCGGCGGTCGGGGTGCTCGTCGTCGGTGTCCATGGAGACAGGGCGGCAAGTCGGCTCAGGCGAGGCGTCGTTCGGTGGCGGGCCGGTCCCGCGCGGCGCGGTCGCCCGGTGCGACGTACGCGGCCGGGACGCCGCAGCCGGCCGGTGCGCCGGGCGGCCCGAGCGGGGCCGCGCCGCCCGGGCCGCGCAGCAGCACCCGGCGGGAGAGCGGAGGTGTCTTCGGGGGCAGGGGGCAGGAGCAGCGACAGGGCAGGGCAGGGCACGAGGATCCCGTCCCCTGCCCGCCGGGACAATCGAGGCTGTGCGTCGAGCGGGCCCGGCCGGGCCCGACACCCTGTCGAGCGCGGGGAGTTCACCGCGATCGACCCGCCGCACACGCGCCGAGCGCCGGGAGTTCACCACGACCGACCTGCCGCACACACCGAGCGCGGGAAGTTCACCACGACCGACCCGCCGCACACGCACCGCGGCCCCGGGCGAGACCGGGGAGGTCCCGTCCGGGGCCGCGCGCGGGGCGTCGGGTCAGGCGTCCAGCGACGTCATCACGTGCTTGATCCGCGTGTAGTCGTCGAAGCCGTACCCCGACAGGTCCTTGCCGTAGCCGGACTTCTTGAAGCCGCCGTGCGGCATCTCGGCGACCAGCGGGATGTGGGTGTTGATCCACACGCAGCCGAAGTCCAGCCTCCTGGACATCCGCATCGCGCGGCCGTGGTCCTTGGTCCACACCGAGGAGGCCAGCGCGTACTCGACGCCGTTGGCCCACTCGACGGCCTGGTCCTCGTCGCGGAAGGACTGGACGGTGATGACCGGGCCGAAGACCTCGTGCTGGATGATCTCGTCGTCCTGCTTGAGGCCGGAGACGACGGTCGGGGCGTAGAAGTAGCCCTTGTCGCCGACCCGGTGGCCACCCGCCTCGACCTTGGCGTGCGCGGGCAGCCGGTCGATGAACCCGGAGACCTGCTTCAGCTGGTCGGGGTTGTTGAGCGGGCCGTAGAGCACGTCCTCGTCGTCCGGCTGCCCGGTCTTGATCTCGGACGCGGCCTTCGCCAGCGCGCTGACGAACTCGTCGTGGACCGACTCGTGGACCAGGACGCGGGTGGCCGCCGTGCAGTCCTGGCCGGCGTTGAAGTAGCCCGCCTCCGAGATGCCCTCGACGGCCTTGGGGATGTCGGTGTCCTCGAAGACGACGACCGGCGCCTTGCCGCCCAGCTCCAGGTGGACGCGCTTGAGGTCCTTGGACGCGGACTCGGCGACCGACATGCCGGCCCGTACGGAGCCGGTGATGGAGGCCATCGCCGGGGTCGGGTGCTCGACCATCAGGCGGCCGGTGCCGCGGTCGCCGCAGACGACGTTGAAGACGCCCTTCGGCACGATCGAGCCGATGATGTCGGCCATCAGGGCCGTGGAGGCGGGGGTGGTGTCCGAGGGCTTGAGGACGACGGTGTTGCCGGCCGCGAGCGCCGGGGCGAACTTCCACACCGCCATCATCATCGGGTAGTTCCACGGCGCGACCTGCGCGCAGACGCCGATCGGCTCGCGGCGCACGAAGGAGGTCAGGCCCTCCATGTACTCGCCGGCGCCGCGCCCCTCCAGCATCCGGGCCGCGCCCGCGAAGAAGCGGATCTGGTCGACCATGGGCGGGATCTCCTCGGAGCGGGTGAGCCCGATCGGCTTGCCCGTGTTCTCCACCTCGGCCGCGATCAGTTCCTCGGCCCGCTCCTCGAACGCGTCCGCGATCTTCAGCAGGGCCTTCTGCCGCTCGGCCGGGACCAGGTCCCGCCAGGCGGGGAAGGCCGCCGCCGCGGCGGCCATGGCCGCGTCCACGTCCGCCTGCCCGGACAGGGGGGCGGTCGCGTAGGCCTCGCCCGTGGCGGGATTGACCACGTCCGTGGTCCGTCCGTCGGCGGCGTCCCGGAACTCACCGTCGATGTAGTTGCGCAGACGACGCAGTTCGGTGCTCACTGCCGGCCCTCCAAGTTCGGGTGTCCAGTAATTGAGACACCCACCCTAAACGGAGTTCCGACGTTTTCAACACCCCCACTCCCCCCGGGGTTGCGATATCCGTAGATTAGAGCGATTGAAACAACGGATTTCATCGGTCCGACCTTGCGAAACAATCGATACGTCGGGCACAGTGAAGCCGTGGCCAGTCGAAGCGCAGACCAGAAGGACTCCCGCGAGTCCCGCAACGGCACTCCCCAGTTGGACGCCGTCTCCCTCGCCATCATCGAGCAGCTCCAGGAGGACGGCCGCCGGCCCTACGCCGCCATCGGCAAGGCCGTGGGCCTGTCGGAGGCGGCCGTGCGCCAGCGCGTCCAGAAGCTGCTCGACCAGGGCGTGATGCAGATCGTCGCCGTCACGGACCCGCTCACGGTCGGGTTCCGGCGCCAGGCGATGGTCGGCGTCAACGTCGAGGGGGACGTGGAGTCGGTGGCCGAGGCGCTCACGGCCATGTCGGAGTGCGAGTACGTGGTGATGACCGCGGGCTCCTTCGACCTGATGGTGGAGGTGGTCTGCGAGGACGACGACCACCTCCTGGAGGTCATCAACCGGCGCATCAGGGCCGTGCCGGGCGTGCGCTCCACCGAGAGTTTCGTCTACCTCAAGCTCAAGAAGCAGACCTACATGTGGGGAACCCGATAATCGTGAGCACCGACCGTCCCAAGGACCTCAGCCGGACCGCCTACGACCACCTGTGGATGCACTTCACCCGCATGTCGTCGTACGAGAACGCCCCCGTCCCCACCATCGTCCGCGGCGAGGGCACCCACATCTACGACGACCGGGGCAAGCGGTACCTCGACGGCCTCGCGGGCCTGTTCGTGGTGCAGGCCGGGCACGGCCGCCAGGAGCTGGCGGAGACCGCCGCGAAGCAGGCGCAGGAGCTGGCCTTCTTCCCCGTGTGGTCCTACGCCCACCCCAAGGCCGTCGAGCTGGCCGAACGACTGGCGCACGAGGCTCCGGGCGACCTCAACAAGGTCTTCTTCACCACCGGCGGCGGCGAGGCGGTCGAGACGGCCTGGAAGCTCGCCAAGCAGTACTTCAAGCTGACCGGCAGGCCGACCAAGTACAAGGTGATCTCCCGCGCGGTGGCCTACCACGGCACTCCGCAGGGCGCCCTGTCCATCACGGGCCTGCCGGGCCTCAAGGCTCCCTTCGAGCCGCTGGTCCCCGGCGCGCACAAGGTGCCCAACACCAACATCTACCGGGCCCCGCTCTTCGGCGACGACCCCGAGGCCTTCGGCCGCTGGGCCGCCGACCAGATCGAGCAGCAGATCCTCTTCGAGGGCCCCGACACGGTCGCGGCGGTCTTCCTGGAGCCGGTGCAGAACGCCGGCGGCTGCTTCCCGCCCCCGCCCGGCTACTTCCAGCGGGTGCGCGAGATATGCGACCGGTACGACGTGCTGCTCGTCTCGGACGAGGTCATCTGCGCCTTCGGCCGGCTCGGCACGACCTTCGCCTGCGACAAGTTCGGCTATGTCCCGGACATGATCACCTGCGCCAAGGGCATGACCTCGGGCTACTCCCCCATCGGCGCCTGCGTCGTCTCCGACCGGCTGGCCGAGCCGTTCTACCGGGGCGACAACACCTTCCTGCACGGCTACACCTTCGGCGGTCACCCGGTCTCCGCCGCGGTGGGCCTCGCCAACCTCGACCTCTTCGAGCGCGAGGGCCTCAACCAGCACGTCCTCGACAACGAAAGCGCCTTCCGCGCGACGCTGGAGAAACTGCACGACCTGCCGATCGTCGGCGACGTCCGCGGCAACGGCTTCTTCTACGGCATCGAGCTGGTCAAGGACAAGACCACCAAGGAGACCTTCGACGAGGAGGAGACCGAGCGCGTCCTGTACGGCTTCCTGTCGAAGAAGCTCTTCGAGAACGGGCTGTACTGCCGTGCCGACGACCGCGGCGACCCGGTCGTCCAGCTCGCCCCGCCGCTGATCTCGAACCAGGAGACCTTCGACGAGATCGAGCAGATCCTGCGCGCCACGCTGACGGAGGCGTGGTCAAAGCTCTGATCGTCCGCTGAGACGATCATCACCGGCCCCGGCGCCGCCCGTTCGAGTGAGACACGGCGGTCCGGGGCCTCGTACTGTCCGGCCCCCGCGCGGGGACTGCCTAGCGTGCCCAGTGACCGATCGCCCCCGCCCTCGTTCCCCCGGAAGGGGGACACGAACGGGGAAACACGGATCAGAACCGAGGTGTACGCCCATGGAGGCCCCGCCGGACAACGACGTGCTCTGGGCCCGCGCCCTGCACTTCCAGCACCACGACGGCTCCCCCGCGCTCCAGGGCGTGTCGCTCGGTGTCCGTGAGGGCGAGATCCTCGCCGTGAGCGGCCCGCGCGGCAGCGGCAAGACCACACTGCTGCGCTGTCTGTCCGGGCTGGCCCGGCCGCAGGGCGGCGAGGTGTGGTTCAACAGCGTGCCGGTGCACACCATGGGTCCGCTCAGCCGCGAACGGCTGCGCCGCGACCGCTTCGGCTGGATCGACCCCACTCCGGTCCTGGTGCCCGAGCTGAACGCCTGGGAGAACGCGGCCCTCCCCCTCATGCTGCGCGGGACGTCCCGGCGGCGGGCCAAGTCCGCCGCCCTGGAGTGGCTGGACCGCCTGGACGTCGGCGGCGGGGCGCGCAGCCGCCCGCACGAGCTCCGGCAGTCCGAGCGGCAGCGGGTGTGCATCGCGCGGGCCCTCGCGGTCGCCCCGGCGGTCCTCTTCGCCGACGAGCCGACCGCTCCCCTGCACCGCGCCGACCGCGCCCAGGTGCTGCGCACGCTGACCACCGCGGCCCGCTCGCACGGCATCACCCTCCTGCTCGCCACGCACGACGCGCAGACCGCCGCCCTGGCGGACCGCGCGGTGGCGCTCCTCGACGGGCGCCGCGTGCGGACCGTGCATCTGCCCCCGCTGGCCGAGACCACGGTGGCCACCGGTGCCACCGGGGCTCCCGGAACGGAAGGCCGGGCCGCGTGCTCGCTCTCCGCCTGACCCGCGCCGCCCGCCTCGCCGTCCAACTGCGCCGCCTGCTGGTCGCGGTGGCCTCGGCGGGCACGGGCTTCCTGCTCCTGTGCGCCCTCGGGCACGCGCTGAGCCACCCCGACTCGCCCGGTGCCTCAGCCCTCCGCCTGGCCTGGTGCGCGGCCCCGCTCGCCGCCGCGGTGCACCTGGCCGTCGTCGTGGCCCGCACCGACCCCGGCACCCGGCCCCGCTCGGGACTGTCGGCGATCGGCCTGGGACCGGCACGGCTGATGGCCGTCTCGGCGACGACGACAGCGCTTTCGGGTGCGCTCGGCTCGGTGGCGGCCCTGCTCGTCTTCCTCCACCTGCGGGGCGACCTGACCGGTGGCCTTCCCGACGCCGGCGTCGCCGCCGACGCGCTGGCCGTCGGCCGGTCCCTGCCCGCGCCCGCCGTGCTGACGCTGCTGACCCTCGTACCGGCCGCCGCGTCCGCCGCGGTCGTCTGCGCGCTGCGCCCCCGGGACCCGCGTCGCGCTCCGGCCCCGGCCCCGCGCGGCTACGGTCGCTTCGGTGCGTACGGCTGGGGGAAGGCGCGCGAGACCTTCGGCGCGTACGGCCGCTTCGGCGCCCGGCTGACGAACGGGGAACAGGCCGCCCGGACCGCGGCACCGGACCGGGCCGGGACCGGCGCTCCCCCGGCCGCGGAAGCCGCCCTGCCGACCCGGGCGCCCGACGCCACGGGTCCCGCGACTGCCGCATCCGGCGCCGTCGCCTCCGGTCCCTCGGCCGACCCATCCGGCACCGCCGCCTCCGGTCCCGCGACTGCCGTCTCCGGCACCGCCGCCCCCAGTCCCACGGCTGGCACATCCGGCACCGGGACCGACGCGGACGGGCGCCGGCCGGTGCCGCGGGACTCCGTCTCCGACGCGCCGGCACCCCGTCCGCAGAGCACCGGCGTCCTCCCCTGGGGTGTCACCGCCCTCGCCGTGGGCCTCGCCGTCGAGGCCTACACCGGCGAGGCGGGCACCGCCCCTGCCGCCGGTGTCCTGCTCGGCTGGGCCCTCACCGCCCTGGGTCTCGCCCTGGCCGGTCCCGGCCTCACCCAGCTGTGCGGGCGTCTCCTCCAGGCCGCCCGCCCTGGCGCCCTGCGCCTGCTGGCCGGCCGTGTCCTCATGGAGGAGTCGCAGCGCATCGGCCGCCCGCTCGGCGTGGTCGCCGCCGTGGCGGCCGCCGCCTACGTCGCCACCACGGTGTACGACTCCGACGGCCCGGCCTTCGGCCCGCTGAGCACACTGGGTGCCCTGCTGGTGGCCGGCTGCACGCTGGCCACGCTCCTCACCGCGGCCGTGGAGGCCAAGCACGCCCGCGCCGACGCCACGGACGCCCTGCTGCGGCTGGGGGCGCCCCCGGCCACCCTGCGCGCCGCGGCCGCCGTGCGCGCCGCCGCGCTGCTCGCCCTGTTCGGTCCGCTGACGCTGCTCGTCGCGGTGCTGGCGGCGCTTCCGCTGTCCCGCTGAGCCCTCCCGGAGATTTTCCGAAGAAGTACATGCCGCACCGATGAGTTCCGTCCGTCTGCCACGTCTACCCCTTCGAACGGCAGGACGAGAACAGCGCATCCACGGGAGAGGCACCCATGTACCAGCAGATGATCTTCGTGAACCTGGCCACCAACGACCTCGGCACCGCCAAGAAGTTCTTCGCCGGGCTGGGGTGGGAGATCAACACCCAGTTCAGTGACGACAGCACGGCGTCGTTCCCGGTGAGCGACACCATCATCGTGATGGTGCACACGCCGCAGAAGTACCGTGAGTTCACGAAGAAGGAGATCGCGGACTCGACGAAGTCCAGCGAGGTGCTGATCGCGCTGAGCGCCGAGAGCCGCGAGAAGGTCGACGAGCTGGTGGAGAAGGCCGTCGCGGCCGGTGGCTCGGTCTCCGGCGAGACCCAGGACCACGGCTTCATGTACGGCCGGGCCTTCGACGACCCGGACGGCCACACCTTCGAGGTCGCGTGGATGGACCCGGCGGCGGTCCAGGGCTGATCCGTCCGCACGCGGTGGCCGGACGCGGTGGCGGGATGTGGTGGCGGGATGTGGTGGCGGGATGTGGTGACCGGACAGGGTGGCCGGATGTGGGATGCTTCCGAGACGCTGAAACGTGTCGGCAGTTAATAAGACGGCAAAGTCAACACCCTTGGCTGGCATGTGCGTTGACACTGCTTATGTGCCGCTTATAGACCAGTGAGGCTCATGGTGTGCTGGTGCCCCGTCATGGGATGTCGGCACCCCGTCCACCCCCCGCATCTGCGCTCCCGTAAAGGACAAACGTGGCAGTCCTGTCCATAATCAGCCGTACGGCGTCACGCCGTAGCGTTCGCGCCCTCGGCGTCGTCGCCGCCTCGGCGGCCCTGGCGGTCGGCGCCGCCGGCAACGCCCTCGCCTGTGACATCAGCGAGTTCTCCGCCGCCGCCAAGTGCGACGGCGAGAAGGGCGTCATCACCGTCACCGACGTCGACCCGGCCGGCATCCCGGCCACCGTCAGCGTCTACCTGCAGAACAAGGGTGCGGACGCCGAGAAGATCGGCGAGCAGACGGTCAAGGGCTCGCGCGAGGGCAGCACCATCACCTTCGCCGCGGACTGGAAGCCGAACGCCGAGTACCGCATCCACGTCAAGGCCGACCGGTACGTCGACGAGGACATCAAGCCGAACCTCACGACCCCGTCGACCCCGTGCAAGGGTGAGGACACGCCGGCTCCCGAGCCGTCGGAGAGCTCCTCCACCCCGTCCGACACCCCGTCCGACGAGACGGACTCCCCGGCTCCGGAGCCGTCCACCTCGGCTCCGGCGCCGGCGGAGAGCGAGAGCACCGCTCCGGCGACGGTGCCGGGCGACAACGCGCCGTCCCCGGCGGCGGGTGACTCCAACCTCGCCGAGACCGGTGCGAACTCCAACACCGGCATGATCGCCGGCATCGCGGCGGCCCTGGTCGTCGTCGGTGGCGGTGCGGTCTTCTTCGGCCTGCGCCGTCGCGGAGCGAACAGCAGCCGCTGACGCCCGCACCGGTTCGCCGGTTCTGCTGCACAGCGGTGGCCCGTCCCCGATCGAGGGGGCGGGCCACCGTCGTTTCGGCGCGGGAGCGTCAGCCGAACGTGGCCTTCTCCAGCCAGAGTTCGAGCAGCTTACGGTCGCCGAGCACCTCGAGTCCCGGTGCGTCGGGCGGGAGTCGGCGGTAGAAGGCCGGCAGCATGCCGGTGAGCGGTCCGCGCAGGGCCACAGTTCGTGGGTCATCCGGCGGGCCCAGAAGCCCGCCGTGTGGACCTCGAACCACGACCACGCCGGTCCGTCCGGGCCGGCCTCGCGCAGCGCGCCGGCGACCGTCTCGGCGGACTGTGCCAGCCAGGCGTCCAGTGCCGCGGCGTCCCCCGGCGTCGAGGGTCCGGCCGCTCCGGGTGCGTCGTCCACCGGAAGCTCCGCCTGGGCGCGGGTGCGGACGACGAGCTCCGTCCAGCGCAGGGCGCGGCCCACGTGCCGCGCCAGGTCCTCCAGGGACCATTCGGGGCAGGTGGGCACGGTGGTGGCGAGGTCGGCGCCGGAGGTCACGGCGGCCCGGAGCCGGTCCGTCTGCCTGCCGATCTCGTCGCAGTACCGGTCGTGCGCGAGCTGTGTCGTGCCGTCAGCCTACGAACGGGCCGTCACCCGAGCACCACGATTTCCGCCGCGTCGAACTCCACGCCGACCGCGTCGCCGACCTCGGGCGCCGTCCGCAGCGCGCAGGCCGCCTCCAGGCGGGGCGCGTCCTTCGGCTGGAGGCGGACGGCGACGTGGGTGCCGCGGAAGGTGCGGGCCGTGACCGTGCAGCGCAGACCGGTGTCGGCGGGGGCCAGACGTACGCCTGTCGGCCGCACGAGCACCGTCCGGGTGCCCTGCGGGGCGCCGTCGGGGACGGGCAGCTTGCCCCACGGCGTGTTGGCGGCCTGGCCGGCGACGGTGGCCTCGGCCACGTTGTCGAAGCCGAGGAAGCGGGCCACGAAGGCGTCGGCCGGCCGCTGCCAGACGTCGAGGGGTGTGCCGGACTGGGCGATCCGCCCGTCCCGCATCACCACGACCCGGTCGGCCAGCGCGAACGCCTCACCCTGGTCGTGGGTGACCGCGAGGACGGTGGTGCCCAACCGTCCGAACAGTTCCCGCAGTTCGACCACGAGGCGCTCCCGCAGCGAGCGGTCGAGCTGGCCCAGCGGCTCGTCCAGCATCAGCAGCCGGGGGCTGGGCGCGAGGGCGCGGGCCAGCGCCACCCGCTGCTGCTCACCGCCGGACAGCGCGGCGACCGACCTGCGGGCGGCGTCGGGGAGCCCGACAAGGTCCAGCAACTCGGCTACCCGTTCCCGTTGTTCGTCCCGGGAGGCGCCGTGCATACGGGGGCCGAAAGCGACGTTTCCGGCCACGTCCCGCTGCGGGAACAGCTGGTGGTCCTGGAACATCAGCCCGACCCCGCGCCGGTGGGCGGGCACCCCCGACTGGTCGCGCCCGTCGAGTGTCACCCGACCGGCGTCCAGCGGCTGGAGTCCGGCGACCGCCCGCAGCAGCGTCGACTTGCCGCTGCCGCTGGGCCCGAGGACGCACACCACCTCGTGCTCGGCGACCTCCAGGTCCACGGTGTCGAGCACGGCCCGGCCGCCGAAGCGGACCGTGGCGCCTTCGAGGCCCAGCAGGCTGGGTGGCATGTCTAGAACTCCCCGCTCCGGTCGGTCCGCAGTCGCTCCAGGACCACCAGGGCCACCGCGCACACCAGCATCAGAATCGTCGAAAGGGCCATCGCCTGGCCGTAGTTCATGTCTCCGGGCCGGCCGAGCAGCCGCGCCACGGCGACCGGCAGGGTCGGGTTGTCGGGCCGCGCGATGAACACGGTCGCGCCGAACTCGCCGAGCGACACGGCGAAGGCGAACCCGGCCGCGACCAGCAGCGCCCGGCGCACCATCGGCAGGTCCACCTCGCGCCACGCCCGCCAGGGCGATGCCCCGAGCACCGCGGCCGCCTCCCGCAGCCGCCCGTCCACCGACCGCAGCACCGGCAGCACGGTCCGTACGACGAAGGGGACGCCGACCAGTGCCTGGGCGAGCGGCACCAGGATCCAGGAGGACCTGAGGTCCAGCGGGGGTTCGTCCAGGGCGATCAGGAACCCGAATCCGACCGTCACGGCCGACACCCCGAGCGGCAGCATCAGCAGCGCGTCGAACCCGCGCACGAGGCGGCCCGCGTCGCGCCGGGTGAGCGCGGCGGCGGCCAGCGCGCCGATGACCACGGCGACGGCGGTGGCGGCGACGGCGTACTGGAGGGAGTTGCCGATCGCCTCGACGGGCGGGACGAGGAAGGCGCCGCCGTCCTCGCGGGTCAGCGCACGGTAGTAGCCGAAGCCGGACGCGCCCAGCGACCGCTGGACCAGGACCGCGAGCGGCAGCACCAGCAGGGCGGCGACGACGCCCAGGACCCCGGCGAGCAGCGCCCACTGGCCCCGTCCGCGCGGCCGACGCGCGGTGGTGGCGGCGTCCACCAGGGTGAGCGCCGTCTCGCGCCGCCGCACCGTCCAGGCGTGCACGGCGAGGACGACGGCGACGGCCGCGAACTGGACCAGTGTCAGCACGGCGGCCGTGGACAGGTCGAAGACCTGCGAGGTCTGCCGGTAGATCTCCACCTCCAGCGTGGAGAAGGTGGGTCCGCCGAGGATCTGGACGACGCCGAAGGAGGTGAAGGTGAACAGGAACACCATGAGCGCGGCGGCGGCCACGGCGGGCGCCAGCGCGGGCAGTGTCACCTGCCGCCAGGCCCGCAGCGGCGAGGCGCCGAGCATCCGCGCGGCCTCCTCCTGCCGGGGGTCGAGCTGGGACCACAGGCCGCCGACGGTGCGGACGACGACGGCGTAGTTGAAGAAGACGTGCGCGAGCAGGATCGCCCACACCGTGGTGTCCAGACGCACGCCCCACAGCTCGTCCAGCAGCCCGCCGCGGCCGACCAGCGCCAGGAACGCCGTGCCGACCACCACGGTCGGCAGGACGAAGGGCACGGTCACCACGGCCCGCAAGGCCTGTTTGCCGGGGAAGTCGAGGCGGGCGAAGACGTAGGCGCCGGGCAGGGCGACCAGCAGGGTCAGTGCGGTGGAGGCCAGCGCCTGCCAGGTGGTGAACCACAGGACGTGCCGGACGTCGGACTGCGCGAGCACGTCCGCGATCCGGCCGAACTGCAGGCCGCCTTCGGCGTCGAGGCCGCGTGCGACGATCGCGGCGACGGGATAGGCGAAGAACACTGCGAAGAACGCGACGGGCACGGCCATCAGCCCGAGCCGCGCCGCGCTCCCGCGTCCGGTCCCGGCCCGCGTCCGCGGCTGCTTTCCCCGGTGCCTCACTTCAGGACGAGCGAGGTCCATGCCTTGACCCACTCGTCGCGGTGGTCGGCGATCTTCGCCGGGTCCATGGTCTGGGGGTCCTTCGCCTGCGGCCCGAACTTCCGGAAGACCTCGGGGACCTGGGCCCCTTCGCGCACCGGGTGGACGAACATGTTCAGCGGCATGTCCTCCTGGAAGGCCTTGCCGATCAGGAAGTCGAGGAGCGCCTTGCCGCCCTCGGGGTTCTTCGCGTTGCTGAGCAGGCCCGCGTACTCGACCTGGCGGAAGCAGGTGCCGTCGGCGACGCCCGTGGGGGCGGTGTCCGGCTGCGGGTCGGCGTAGACGACCTCGACGGGCGGGGAGGAGGCGTAGGAGACGACGAGCGGGCGGTCGCCCTTGGCCTTCTTGCCGCCGGCCGAGCCGGAGAACTCCTCGTTGTACGCCTGCTCCCAGCTGTCGACGACCTTGACGCCGTTCGCCTTGAGCTTCTTCCAGTAGCCCTCCCAGCCTCCGTCGCCGTCCCCGTATCTGGCGGCGGTGCCGAGCAGGAACCCGAGGCCGGGCGAGGAGCTGCCGGCGTTCTCGGTGACGAGCAGGTCCTTGTACTCGGGCTCGGTCAGGTCGTCGAGAGACGTCGGCGGGGTCAGTCCGTGCTGCTTGAAGTAGGCCTTGTCGTAGTTGACGCAGATGTCGCCGGAGTCGACCGGCGTGACCCGGTGCTCGTCCTGGTCGGCCCGGTACTCGGGCAGGACCCGGTCGGAGCCCTTGGCCTCGTAGGGCTGGAACAGCCCGTTGTCGAGCGCGCGGGACAGCAGGGTGTTGTCGACGCCGAAGAAGACGTCGCCCTGCGGGTTGTCCTTGGTCAGGATGGCCTTGTTGACGGCCTGCCCGGCGTCGCCGTCCTCCAGGACCTTGAGCTTGTACCCGGACTGCTTCTCGAAGGCGGCGACGACGTCCTTCGACGCGGCCCACGAGTCGTGGCTGACCAGGGTCACGGTCCCGGAGTCCCCGGAGCCGCCGTCGCCGTCGGACGACGATCCGCAGGCGGCGAGCGTGCCGGCCATGCCGAGGCCGACGGCCAGGGCCCCGGCCTTCTTGGCGACGCGTACCGACTTCGCGACGCCGGCTGACTTGGTGATGCTCACTGATTTCCTCCTGGGTGACCAGGAGAAGACGCGGCCCTGTCCGGAGCCCCCGGCGGGGTCCCGGGCAGGGCGCAACAGCTCGAGTGGTGACCGATCTCCCTACCCAGAATGACCTGGGCCAGGTTCGGAGGGTCTGCGGCCGGTGCCGCACTCTCAGCGCTGTGGCGCTCCCCTGTCGGAATATGAAGATGTGACTGTACGGGTAACTTACGGGTGTACTTCTGCCGGTCAGGTTACCGTTCGCTCGCGGCGAGCTGACCACACGCCCCGTCGATCTCCTGTCCGCGGGTGTCCCGGATCGTCACCGGCACACCGTGCGCCGCGATCGCCTCGACGAACGCCTTCTCGTCCTCGGGCCGCGAGGCGGTCCACTTGGAGCCGGGCGTGGGGTTGAGCGGGATCAGGTTGACGTGGACGGGCCTGCCCTTGAGCATCCGCCCGAGACGGTCGCCGCGCCAGGCCTGGTCGTTGATGTCCCGGATCAGGGCGTACTCGATGGACAGCCGGCGTCCGGACCTGGCCGCGTACTCGAACCCGGCGTCGAGGACCTCGCGGACCTTCCAGCGGGTGTTGACGGGGACGAGCGTGTCGCGCAGTTCGTCGTCGGGGGCGTGCAGGGAGATGGCGAGGCGGCACTTGAACCCCTCGTCGGCGAAGCGGTGGATCGCCGGGACGAGGCCGACCGTGGAGACGGTGATGCCGCGCTGGGACAGGCCCAGGCCGTCCGGCTCGGGGTCGGTGAGGCGGCGGATGGAGCCGATGACGCGGTTGTAGTTGGCGAGGGGCTCGCCCATGCCCATGAACACGATGTTGCTGAGCCGCGCGGGGCCTCCGGGGACCTCGCCGTCCCTGAGCGCCCGCATGCCGTCCACGATCTGGTGCACGATCTCGGCGGTCGACAGGTTGCGGTCGAGGCCGGCCTGGCCGGTGGCGCAGAACGGGCAGTTCATGCCGCAGCCGGCCTGGGAGCTGATGCACATGGTCACCCGGTCCGGGTAGCGCATGAGGACGGACTCGACGAGCGTCCCGTCGAACAGCTTCCACAGTGTCTTGCGCGTGGTCCCCTCGTCGGTCGACAGGTGCCGCACGACCGTCATCAGCTCGGGCAGCAGCGCCTCCTGCAGTCCCTGGCGCGAGGCGGCGGGGATGTCGGTCCACTGCTCGGGGGCGTGCGCGTACCGCGCGAAGTAGTGCTGCGAGAGCTGCTTGGCGCGGAACGGCTTCTCACCGATCGCGGCGACCGCCTCCTTGCGCTCGGCTGGCGTGAGGTCGGCGAGGTGCCGCGGCGGCCGCTTCGCTCCGCGGGGTGCGGCAAAGGTCAGCTCACCGGGGGCGGGACGGGCCACGGTCGGACAACTCCTCAGGACGGCAGGCCTGTGGCAACACCCCGCGCCGGCGGGGACGACGGCACAACGATGCCGAAGCCAGGAGACCTCTGGAAGACCCCCGCCTCGGCGGGGACACACGGAAGGGCCCGCAGCCAGACGCCGCGGGCCCTTCCAGGCTACCTGATGACTGTCAACCCGAACCGACGAAGATCACGAACAGCAGCCACACCACGGGTGCGGTGGGCAGCAGGGAGTCCAGCCGGTCCATGATGCCCCCGTGCCCCGGCAGGAGCGTGCCCATGTCCTTGATGCCGAGGTCACGCTTGATCATGGACTCGCCGAGGTCGCCCAGGGTGGCGCTGACGGCGACGGCGAGACCGATGAGCAGGCCCTGCCACCAGGTGCCGTCGTCGATGAGGAACTGCGTGCACAGCGCGCCCGCCGCCATCGCGAACGCCACCGCGCCCAGCAGGCCCTCCCGGGTCTTGCCGGGGCTGATGCGCGGGGCGAGCTTCTTCCTGCCGAAGCGCCAGCCGACGGCGTAGGCGCCGGTGTCGCTGACGACCGTCAGTATCAGGAAGACCAGGACGCGCCAGGCTCCGTCGTCCGCCATCAGCATCATGGCGACGAACGTGGCCAGGAACGGCACGTAGAACGCCGCGAACAGGCCCGCCGTGACGTCCTTGAGGTAGCCCTCCGGCGGCTCGGTCATCCGCCACACGAGGACCGCGAGCGCCGTGAGCGCCATCGCGACCCACGCCCCCTCGGCGCCCCGCGCGTACCCGGCGACCACCATCGCGGCGCCGCCGACGGCCAGCGGCACGAGGGGCGCCCTGATGCCCTTGCGCTCCTCGAGCCGGCTGGTCAGCTCCCACAGGCCCACCACGACGGCGACCGCGATGACGCCGACGAAGACGGCCTTGACGACGAACAGCGACGCGATGATGACCACGCCGAGTCCGACGCCGACCCCTATGGCCGCACCCAGGTCGCGCCCCGCGCTCTTCTTCGGCGGCTGGGACGGCGCCGGCTGAGAGGGGTCGGGCATGGGCTCCGGATTCTGCGGCACGGCCGCGTACGGCTGCGCCGACGGGTTCTGGTCGCGATACGGCAGAGGGCCGCCCGGTCGGGCGGTCCCCCGGTCGTCGTCCTGGTCTCCGCCGTGTTCGGGTACGTCGGGCACGATGGGCATGGGGCGAGTCTGCTGCGCGTGGTGCGCATCGTACGCGGGACCCGCCGGGGCGGCGCCCTGGGCGGGTCCCCGGTCGGACGGCCCCCAGTACCCGGCTTGTGGCGGCGCTCCCCAGGAAGAGTCGTTCATCAGACCTCGAGCAGCTCGGCTTCCTTGTGCTTGAGGAGCTCGTCCACCTGGGCGACGTACTTGGCGGTGGTGTCGTCGAGCTCCTTCTCCGCGCGGCGGCCCTCGTCCTCGCCGACCTCGCCGTCCTTGACCATCTTGTCGATGGCGTCCTTGGCCTTGCGGCGCACGGAGCGGATCGAGACCTTGGCGTCCTCGCCCTTGGCCTTGGCGACCTTGATGTACTCGCGGCGGCGTTCCTCGGTCAGCTCGGGGAACACCACCCGGATGATGTTGCCGTCATTGCTCGGGTTGACGCCGAGGTCCGAGTCGCGGATCGCCTGTTCGATGTTGCGCAGGGCGCTCTTGTCGAAGGGCGTGACCACGGCCATGCGCGGCTCGGGCACGGAGAACGAGGCGAGCTGGTTGATCGGCGTCAGCGCACCGTAGTAGTCGGCCACGATCTTGTTGAACATCGCCGGGTGCGCACGGCCGGTGCGGATCGCGGCGAAGTCCTCCTTGGCAACCACGACGGCCTTCTCCATCTTCTCCTCGGCCTCGAGGAGGGTCTCTTCGATCACCACTTGCTCCTGCGTGTCTTGAGTAGGCCCGGCCGCTCCCCGTGTGGGGTGGGCGGCCGGCTGCGTCGCGTTCTTCCTGCACGGTTCCCGACCGGCGGGACAATGTCCATCCCCCGGCCCGGTCCCGTCCCCGTCCGTCCCCCGGACAGATGGCGTTCGCGGACGGGGTGTTCTCCGGTCAGTCCCGGCTGCCCTGGTCGCCCACGAGCGTGCCGATCTTCTCACCCTTGACGGCGCGGGCGATATTGCCCTCCTTCAGGAGCTCGAAGACCACGATCGGGAGGCTGTTGTCGCGGCAGAGCGTGACAGCCGTGGCGTCGGCGACCTTCAGGTCGCGGGTGATGACCTCCCCGTAGCCGAGCGCGTCGAACTTCACGGCGTCCGGGTTGGTCTTCGGGTCGGAGTCGTAGACCCCGTCCACGCCGTTCTTGCCCATGAGCAGCGCCTCGGCGTCGATCTCCAGGGCGCGCTGCGCGGCGGTGGTGTCGGTGGAGAAGTACGGCATGCCCATGCCGGCGCCGAAGATGACCACGCGGCCCTTCTCCAGGTGGCGCACGGCGCGCAGCGGGATGTACGGCTCGGCGACCTGGCCCATGGTGATGGCGGTCTGCACGCGGCAGTCGACGCCCTCCTTCTCCAGGAAGTCCTGGAGGGCCAGGCAGTTCATCACGGTGCCGAGCATGCCCATGTAGTCGGAGCGGGCCCGGTCCATCCCCCGCACCTGCAGTTCGGCGCCGCGGAAGAAGTTGCCGCCGCCGATGACCACGGCGATCTGTGCGCCGTCGCGTACGACGGCCGCGATCTCGCGGGCCATGGCGTGCACCACGTCGGGGTCGACGCCCAGGCCCCCACCGCCGGAGAAGGCCTCTCCGGACAGCTTCAGCATGAAGCGGCCGCGTACTTTGCCGTCGTCGCTCTTCTCGGCCTTGGTGGTCATGGAGATCTCGCCTCTTTATACGTGGGTCACACACACGAAGAAGGCCACTGCCGGTGGGGGCGTGTTTCGCATCCCATACGCGGCAATGGCCTCCTCGTCAGATCTGCTGTCGTCCGCCGCCGCGCGCGCGTGCGCCACGGCATGCGCGTACGGCGCCGACGACTGCTGTCGACCCTACCGGGGTCGCACGTCCGTCGCGGTACGGACTCAGATGCCGACCTTGATGCGCGAGAAGCGCTTCAGGCTGACACCGGCCTCTTCCAGCACCTTCTGGACGGACTTCTTGTTGTCCAGGGCGTAGGGCTGGCCGAGCAGCGTGGCGTCCTTGAAGAAGCCGTTGAGGCGACCCTCGACGATCTTCGGCAGGGCGGCCTCGGGCTTGCCCTCGGCGCGGGTGGTCTCCTCGGCGACGCGGCGCTCGGACTCGACGACGTCGGCCGGGACGTCCTCCTTGGAGAGGTACTTCGGCGCGAAGGCGGCGATGTGCTGGGCGATGCCCTTGGCGACCTCGGCGTTGGGCTTGTCCAGCTCCACGAGCACACCGATCTGCGGGGGCAGGTCGGGCATCGTGCGGTGCATGTACGCGGTGACGTAGCCGTCGGTGAACTGCGCGAAGCGGTCCAGGACGATCTTCTCGCCGAGGTTGGCGTTGGCCTCGTCCACGTAGGCCTGCACGGTCTTGCCGGCCTCGATCTCGGAGGCGAGCAGGGCCTCGATGTCGGCGGGGGCGGCCTTGGCGACGTGCTCGGCGATGGTCTTGGCGACGTTCTGGAACTTGTCGCCCTTGGCGACGAAGTCCGTCTCGCACTTCAGCTCGACGAGGACACCCGAGGTGTTGTCGTCGGCGATGATCGAGACGACGGCGCCGTTCTCGGCAGAGCGGCCCTCGCGCTTGGCGACGCCCTTCTGGCCCTTGATGCGGAGCGCCTCGACGGCCTTCTCGACGTTGCCCTCGGCCTCGTCCAGCGCCTTCTTGCAGTCCATCATGCCGGCGCCGGTGAGCTCGCGGAGCTTCTTGACGTCGGCGGCGGTGTAGTTCGCCATGATTCCGGAATCTCTCTCGAAGTCTGAAGATCTACGGGGCGGACGGCGGGGGCTTCGCGGGCCCCCGCCGTCCGGTACCCGAAGGTGGTGAGGGGTCAGGCCTGCTCGGCGTCCGCGGCCGGGGCGTCGGCGGCGGGCGCCTCCGCCGCGGGGGCGTCGGCGGCCGGGGCGGCCTCGGCGGCCGGGGCCTCGGCGGGCTTCTCGGCCTCGGCGGCGGGAGCCTCCGCGGCCTTCTTCTCGCCCTCGAGCAGGTCGCGCTCCCACTCGGCGAGCGGCTCGCCGGCGGCCTTGTCGCCCTCGGCGGCCTTGCCGGCACCGGAACGGGCGATGAGGCCCTCGGCGACGGCGTCGGCGATCACGCGGGTGAGCAGGGTGACGGAGCGGATCGCGTCGTCGTTGCCCGGGATCTTGTAGTCGACCTCGTCGGGGTCGCAGTTGGTGTCGAGGATGGCGACGACCGGGATGTTGAGCTTCCGGGCCTCGCCGACCGCGATGTGCTCCTTCTTGGTGTCCACGATCCAGACGGCGCTGGGCACCTTGGACATCTCGCGGATACCGCCGAGGGTCTTCTCCAGCTTCGCCTTCTCGCGGGAGAGGACCAGCAGCTCCTTCTTGGTGAGGCCGGAGGCGGCCACGTCCTCGAAGTCGATCTGCTCGAGCTCCTTGAGGCGCTGCAGACGCTTGTAGACGGTCGAGAAGTTGGTGAGCATGCCGCCCAGCCAGCGCTGGTTGACGTAGGGCATGCCGACGCGGGTCGCCTGCTCGGCGATGGCCTCCTGCGCCTGCTTCTTCGTGCCGACGAACATGACCGTGCCGCCGTGGGCGACGGTCTCCTTGACGAACTCGTAGGCGCGGTCGATGTACGACAGCGACTGGAGCAGGTCGATGATGTAGATGCCGTTGCGCTCGGTGAAGATGAAGCGCTTCATCTTCGGGTTCCAACGGCGGGTCTGGTGACCGAAGTGGACGCCGCTCTCCAGCAGCTCCCGCATCGTGACGACGGCCATGGCCGTATCTCCTTGAAGTTCTCGGTTGTGCCGCGTGAGCCGGACGGCTCCCGCGCCTGACGCCCGCGACGCGCCTGCCACTAGGGACCGAGGGGCGCTGACACCAGCCTGTGAAGGCCTCGTGTCGGGGCGTGCGAAGTCGACCCGGTGACCCGGGTCGCCACCAGAAGTGTACGGGACCCGCGGGGCACCGGGTGACGCGGTTGTCCACAACCGGGCCGCGGTCCACAGCCCCGGCCGGCCGGATGCGCCGGTGCGGGACGCTTCTCCCATGCGAGCGAGGCGATGTGCCAGTACGAGGCCGGGTGCGTGGGCGTGTGCGTCGGTGGCGCTGCTGCTGACCGTCCTGGCCCCGGGACCGACGACAGCGGCAGGGGCTCCGGAGACGTCGAGCGGGTCGGCGGGGGCGGTGCAGGTCATTGGCCGTAACTGGCCGGTCGGCACACGGCCGACGGTCCTGCGGGGCTGGGAACCTCCCGCGACCCCGTACGGGCCGGGGCACCGGGGTGTCGATCTCGCCGCGGCGGGTGGGGTGCCGGTGCGGGCGGTGGCGGCAGGACGGGTGTCCTTCGCCGGACGCGTGGCGGGGAGGGGCGTCGTCTCGGTGGAGCTGACGGGGACGGGTGAACCGCCCCTGCGGACCACGTACGAACCGGTCCGGGCTTCGGTCCGCAAGGGTGACCTGGTCGGGGCGGGCCAGGTACTCGGCGCGGTGGAGCCGGCGGGCTCACACTGCGCGGCCTGCCTGCACTGGGGCCTGCTGCGGGGCGACACCTACCTCGACCCGCTGTCCCTGCTGCCGCCGTGGCTGCTGAACACCGGTCCGTCGCGGCTGCTGCCGGTCCTGGGAGTACCGCTCCCTGAGGACAGTCGACGTCTGGAGGGCAGAGAGGCAGAGGCCCGGAGAAACGGTCGAAGCCCGGAGAGCGGTCGATGACCTGAGAACAGCCGGTCGCCATGCACCATCGGCACCCGAAGAGCCGTCCAGTGCCGGAAGCGCGCCCGGCACTGGGCGTGCGACCGGCACCGAAGCGCCCGGTGCCGCTGGGCGCCCCGCGACGGGCGGCCCGTGTGCCCACGGACCCCACAGCCGATGTACGCCCCATGACCGGTGTACGCCCCCGTGGAGCGTGAACGCCCCATGACCGGTCAGCGGCCCGTGGCCGGTGGGCGGCCGACGGCCGGTGGGTGGTCAGCAGTCAGCAGTCAGCAGATGGTCGCTGCTCAGCCGCGCACGCCTCGCAGCGCCATGGATACCGCCGCCCGTGTGATCGCCGCCGGATCCTCCGCCGCGCCCAGCTCGATCCGCCGTACGGCGGCGTCCACGACGCCCTGCAGCAGCATGGCGGCCAGCCGCGGCTGCTCGTGGCCCATCTCTCCGAGCGCCTCGACGATCATCGCGATCAGCCCTCCGTGTGCCGCCCGGATCTTCTCCCGCGCGCCGGCGTCCAGCTCGCTCGCGGAGATGGCCACGACGGCCCGGTGGCGCCGGTCCCCGACCAGTTCGAGCTGCTTGCGCACATACGCCTCGACCTTGGCCTCGGGGCTCGGCTCACCCTTCATCGCCGCTTCGACCTCCGCGGCCCAGACGGGGAAGTCGACGGCGCACAGCTCCTCGACGACCGCCGCCCGCGACCGGAAGTACTCGTAGACGGACGACCGGGCGAGGCCCGTCCGTTCGGCGAGGGCGGGGAAGGTCAGCGCCTCCGTTCCGCCGTCGGACAGCAGGGAGCGTGCCGCGTCCAGCAGGGCGGCACGCTGCATCGACCGGTGCTCGGCCACGGAGGCCGCTCGAATCCTTGGCACGTCACCACTTTACGGACGTGTCCTTCCTCGCGGGAGTCACTCACCCGGCCGCGCGGGTCCCGATGGGATGTGGAAAGCGCCACCGTCGCCTCGTAAGCGCAGGTCAGCAGCCGAATCCTGCGAGCTTGGCTCGGAGTTGCAGGACCGACTTCGTGTGGATCTGGCTGACCCTGCTCTCGGTCACTCCGAGCACATGGCCGATCTCGGCGAGGGTGAGGCCCTCGTAGTAGTACAGCGTGACGACCGTCTTCTCACGCTCCGGCAGCGTGTTGATCGCCCGGGCCAGCAGCCGCCGCAGCTCCCGGCCCTCGGCGACCTCCACCGGATCGTCGGCGGCCGTGTCCTCCAGCGTGTCCATCAGGCTCAGCCGGTCACCGCCCTCACCGCCCGCGTGCAGCAGCTCCTCCAGAGCCACCACGTTCGCCAGCGACAACTGGCTGAAGACCGCGTGGAGATCCTCCACCGGGATCCCCAGCTCCCCCGCCACTTCCCCCTCCGAAGGCGTGCGGTGCAAGCGCGCCTCCAGCGTGGCGTAGGCCCGCTCCACGTTCCGCGCCTTCTGCCGCACCGACCGCGGGATCCAGTCCAGCGCCCGCAGCTCGTCGATCATCGCCCCCCGGATCCGGGTGATCGCGTACGTCTCGAACTTGATCTCACGGTCCACGTCGAACTTCTCGATCGCGTCGATCAGCCCGAAGACCCCCGAGGAGACGAAGTCGGCCTGCTCCACATTGGACGGCAGCCCGACGCTCACCCGTCCCGCCACGTACTTCACCAGGGGCGAGTAGTGCAGGATCAGCTGCTCACGCAGCCGCTCGTCCCCCGTCGCCTTGTACGACCGCCACAGCTCGTCGAGCGTCGAGGGGGCGGACGGTCGCACGGTGCCACCGTCGCGGGCGGCTGGGGGGATCGCCGCCCGGTCGGACCCGGAGGTGTGCTGGGGCATTCGTCGCCTAGTGCCGTTCTGCCGTGATGTGGTGTGCCTGAGGCCGCCGGTCTGCTGTCTCGTTGCCGTCTGTTGTCGACCGTCTGCGTCGTCTGCATGGAGGTCCTTGTGAGCGTAGCGTGACTGGAGCGTCGCAATGCGCGAAGGACCGGGTGAGGGCCGTGCGCAGATACGTTCCGCTGGGCACCCCGCAGAGAGAACGACGATCGCTCCGCGTGATCACTCGAATACCTCAACTGCCGGGATTCCCACGGCCGTCGGGGTTCCCCCGGACGGCCGAACACGGTGCGTCAGCACGGACTCCGGCCGTCGCGAACCGAGATCATCGTCTGGCGTGTCAACTTCCAGCCGTCGCCGTGTCGTTCGACGTAACCAAGTGCTCGAAGTTCGTACAGCCTCGCGATCGCGTCGTCCTGCGAGGTCTGCGCGCGGCGGGCCGCCTCGCCCGCGGTCACCGTGCCTCTTGCCGGGAGCCCGGCCAGCACCTGCCGGGTCCTGGCTTCCAGAAGGTCGGTGGGGAGCACCGGCCCGCGCCGTTCGGGTGGCAGTTCTCCCATGTCGCCGACCAGTTCGACGACCTCGGCGGCATCGCCGACGAGTACGGCGTCACCGCGCAGCAGTTCGTGCACTCCGGCGGAGAGCGCGCTGGTGGCCGGTCCGGGCACGCCCATCGTGTGCCGGCCGAGCCGCTGGGCCGCGCGGGCGGTGACCAGCGAACCGCTGCGGTAGGCGGCCTCGACGACCACGGTGCCGCGGGTGAGGGCGGCGATGACGCGGTTGCGCAGGACGAATCTGCTCGGTGTCGGGTGGTCGCCCGGTGGCAGTTCGCCGACGACCAGTCCCTGTTCGGCGATCCGGTTGATCAGTCCGGCGTGGCCGGGCGGGTAGGGGCGGTCGACGCCGCAGGCCAGGACGGCGGCGGTGGCACCGCCCGCGCCGAGTGCGCCGCGGTGGGCGGCGCCGTCGATGCCGTAGGCGCCGCCGGAGACGACGACCCATCCACGTTCGGCGAGGCCGGCGGCGAGGGTGGCGGCCATGTGGGCGCCGTACTCGGTGCAGGCGCGGGCGCCGACGACGGCGACGGATCGCAGGGCCCACATGCGCAGGCTGGGTCCGCCCCGTACCCACAGTCCGAGCGGCCGGGCGTCCGCGAGGTCGTCGAGCTGTGCGGGCCATTCGGCGGTCCCGGGCGTCACGAAGCGCACCCCTGCGGCCCGCGCGACGGCGAGGTCGCGGCGGGGGTCGGCCCTGCTCGCGCGGGCACACAGGCCCGCCCACCGTTTTCTGCTCACGCCCGGCAGCGGGGGGCCGCCCTCGCGCAGCCGACGTACCACCTCGGTGGCGCCCCGCTCCCGTACCCACCGTCCGCCGGTCTCGTCGCCGGGTTCGACGACCCGGGTGAGGAAGACCCGCGCGAGCAGCCGGCTGTCCGCGGTGTCGCCGGGTGCGCCGTCCTCCGGGGCGCCGCGGCTCTCCACCGGACCGCCCCCGGCCGGGTGGGCCTCGGCCCCGGCGGGCACGGCGGCGGGTCCCGTGCCGGCGGGCACGGTGTCGTCGCGGAAGGGGGTGCCCTCTCCCGCCGGGGCGTCGTCCCCGGTCACCGGGAGGCTCCGAGAGCCATCGGTACGCCCCTGGGGACTCCGGTGCGCAGTTGGAGGGCCAGCGCGACGTCGGTGGCGTCCGGGCGGTCGTGGCCGACGAGGTCGGCGACGGTCCAGGCGACGCGGAGCACCCGGTCGAGGCCCCGGGCGGTGAGCACGCCCCGCTCCAGGCTGCGTTCCGCGTCCTCCAGGGCGCCCGGGGCGGCGTGCCAGCGGCTGCGCAGCTCCCGGCCGGGCACCTCGCTGTTGGACAGCCACGGGGTGCCCGTGAGGCGTGCGGCAGCCCGTTCCCGGGCCGCCCGTACCCGGTCGGCAACGACCGTGGTGGCGTCGCCCCGGCTGCCGCTGCCGGCGAGCTGGCTGCGGGTGACCCGGTCCACCTCGACGCGGAGGTCGACCCGGTCGAGCAGTGGCCCGGAGAGCCTGGCCTGGTACCGGCGGATCGCCGAGGGCGGGCACTCGCACAGGTCCTCCTTCCGGGAGAACCGTCCGCACGGGCAGGGGTTGGCTGCGAGCACCATGAGGAACCGTGCGGGGAAGCGGACCACGCCCGCGCTGCGCGCGATGACGACGTGGCCGGACTCCAGGGGCTGGCGCAGGGCGTCGAGTGCGTGGCTGCTGAATTCCGGTGTCTCGTCGAGGAACAGGACGCCGCGGTGGGCCAGTGAGACGGCTCCGGGCCGTGCGAAGCCGGGGCCGCCTCCGACCAGGGCCTGCATGGTGGCGGAGTGGTGCGGTGCGCAGTACGGGGCGGTGTCGATCAGGGGCCGGCCCGGGGGCAGCAGGCCGGCCACGGAGTGGACCGCGGTGACCTCCAGGGACTCCGCGCGGCAGAGCCGGGGCAGGACGGCGGGCAGGCGTTCGGCGAGCATGGTTTTTCCGGCGCCCGGCGGGCCCTCGAGGAAGAGGTGGTGGCCGCCGGCCGCGGCGACCTCCACCGCTGTGCGTGCCGACTCCTGGCCCACGACGTCGGCGAGGTCGTGTTCGTGCTGTGCCGCGCCCATGCCGTACATCCCGGTGGCGGCGCCCGTGCCGGGCATGCGCAGGCCCGCGAGGAGCGGATCGGGACGGCCCTGTTCGTCGTGTGGCTCCTCGGGGACCGGTTCGTCGGCGAGGACGGCGATCAGCTGGCGCAGGCTGCGCACGCCGAGCACCGAGATTCCGGGCACCAGCGAGGCCTCGGCGGCCGCGCACTCGGGCACGACCACCTGTTCGTAGCCGGCTTCCGCCGCGGCCAGTACGGCCGGGAGGATGCCGCGCACCGGTCGTACCCGGCCGTCCAGGCCCAGCTCTCCGATCATCACGATGTCGGCGAGTACGCGCGGGTCGATCCGTTCGGCAGCGCCGAGGACGGCCGCGGCGACGGCCAGGTCGAACCCGCTGCCGCTCTTGGGCACGGAGGCCGGGCTGAGTCCCACCGTGAGCTTCTTCTGCGGCCATTCGGCGCCGGAGTTCACCACGGCGGCCCGCACCCGGTCCCGGCTCTCGGTGAGGCTCTTGTCCGGCAGCCCGACCAGCGTGAACGCCGCCACGCCCGGTTCGAGGTCGGCCTGTACTTCGACGACCACGCCCTCGACGCCGACGAGCGCCACCGAGCACGTGCGCGCGAACGCCATCACGCCACCCCCCGGGCGTGCTCGACCACCGGGGCGCCGCGCTGCGGGAGGATTACGCCGACCAGGTCGATGCGGACGCCGCCGGGCGGGGCTCCTCCGTGGGTCTGGATCCAGCGCTCGGCGAGCCGCCGCAGCCGGTCGGCCTTGTCGGGGGTCACCGCGGCCATCGGGTGCTCGAAGGAGCCGCTCCTGCGTGTCTTGACCTCGCAGACGACCAGGACGTCCCCGTCCCGGGCCACGATGTCGATCTCGCCGGTCCTGCCACAGCGCCAGTTGCGCTCCAGGACCGTCATCCCGGCCCCCGTCAGCCTGCGGGCGGCGAGTGTCTCGCCGTACCTTCCCAGCGCGCTTCGTGCGTTCATGTCGGCACCACCTCCGGCGCCAACGATGAGGGCGGCTGGGCGAGCCGTTGGATCTTGGTGCACGGCCGGTCGACTGTGGACAACCTTGTCACCCACACAGGTGGGGGTCATGGGCCGCCCGGCGGACGTCAGCCTCCGGGGAGCTCCAGGTCGCTCTTGTTCAGCTCCTCAATGTTCACGTCCTTGAACGTCAAGACGCGCACCTGCTTGACGAACCTGGCCGGCCGGTACATGTCCCACACCCAGGCGTCAGCCATGGAGACCTCGAAGAACACCTCGCCCTGGACCGAGTGCACCTGCATCTCGTAGTCGTTGGTGAGGTAGAAACGCCGTTCGGTCTCGATCACGTATTTGAACAGACCGACGACGTCGCGGTACTCCCGGTAGAGCTTGAGCTCCATCTCGGTCTCGTACTTCTCGAGGTCCTCGGCGCTCATGGCATGTTCCCCTTCAGCCGTGCGGTCCCCCCATTGTGCGCCAGTGCCGCGCGCCCCTAGACGATTTCCGTGTCCAGGGCCACCGGCCCGGCCGGGGGACCTTCGTCGAGCAGCGTGCGCAGCAGCCCGGCGAGTCTGGTCGGATACACCGTCTCATGTGCCCGGGTCAGTTCCTCACACGTCCACCAGCGCGCTCCGGCGACGGTGCGCCGCTCCAGCTCGGTGAGGCCGGCGGCCTCGGTCGCGGTCTGCGTGGTCCGCGCCAGGTAGTACCACTCGTCCTGGTCCCAGCGGCGGCCCGCGAAGGGAAAGGAGCACCTGCGGCGCCACAGCACGGGCCCCAGCTCGATGTCGGTGATGCCGGTCTCCTCGACGAGTTCCCGCCGGGCGGCCTCCTCACGGGTCTCGTCGCCCTCCACTCCCCCGCCGGGGGTGAACCACCAGTCGTCGGCCGGATCGTCCGGCTCGTGGCCGTGCAGCAGCAGGATGCGGTCCTCGGGGTCGAGGAGCACGACCCGTGCCACCCTGCGCAGCCCGCCCTCGTAGGTGTCCCGCCCCGCCGGGGTCGCCTCAACGCCCACCCGCGGCCTCCGTTCCGCGCCGGGCCCGGGACTCCGCTGCCCGCTTGGCGACCGGGCCGTAGGCGGCGCCGCCCAGGATCAGCACGGCCCCGCCGGTCACCAGCGCCACGACCGTCCACAACGGGCCCGGCGAGGAGAGGCCGCCCAGGGCTTCGAAGCCGGTCGGCCGCTCGAGCATGCCGTTCATCGGCCAGACCACGGCGTCGACGCGGGCGTCGACGGCACCCCGTGACACCGTGCCGCCGGCGGCGTCGGTGAGGTGGGCGGTGGAGTCCACGGAGTTGCCGCGCTCGTCGCCGAGCAGGAAGAGGCGGCCCTCCGGGACGCTCACGGTCTGGAAGTCGCTGATCTCGGCCGGCGTCCCGGCAGGCAGGTACGGCTCGTCGATGACCTTGCCGTTGACCTTCAGCTTGCCCTTCTGGCAGCAGGAGACGGTGTCCCCGCCGACCGCGACGACCCGCTTGACCATCGGGGCGTTGGCCCAGGTCGCGTCCTTGAACACGACGACGTCGCCGCGCCGGACGTCGGCGCCGTCCACACGTTCGGCCAGCACCCGGTCGCCCACGGCGATCGTCGGCGCCATCGAGCTGGTGGGCACGGTGTAGGGCCGGTAGACCACGGCTCCCCAGGCGAATCCGCCGAGGAACAGCACCAGTCCCAGCGCCACGGCGAGTCCCGACAGCCGTTGCCCGGTCCGGCTACCCACCGGGGCCTTCTTCGCGCCGCCGCTGCGCGGGGCCGTACGTGTCGTGCTCTCGCCACCCATGGAGCGGCACCTTACCCGGCGGTACCCCATGGGTCAGCCCCCTCCGGAGGCCGGAAGGGGCTGTTCCGCTCGGCTGCCGCCGACGGTCGTACGTCCGACGGGACGCCTCAGCGGGTTTCGGCGGGGGCGGCGCGCCGGCGGCGCCACCAGACCACCGGCACCGCTCCGGCGAGGGCCAGGCCCTGGGGCGCGACCGACAGCGCGGCGGCCGACGCACGGGCCTGCAGCCCGTCCTGGCCGAAGGTCTCCGGGACGGGCAGGGTGCCCCAGCGGTTCATCGGCCAGGCGACCACGATGGCGCGGCCGACGACCTCGTCCACGGGGACCATGCCGCCGTTCTTGTCGGACTGGTTGTAGCGCGAGTCCCGGGAGTTCTGCCGGTGGTCGCCCATGACCCAGATTTTGCCCTCGGGCACCGTGACCTTGAACCGGCCGCCCTGCTCGTCGTCCGAGCACGGCGTGTTGCCCGCGTAGACGTACGGCTCGTTCAGCGCCTTGCCGTTGACCTTGAGCGGGCCGGTCTTGTTGCACTCGACGGTGTCGCCGCCGACGCCGATGACACGCTTGATCAGGTCCTTCTCGTCCGCGGACGGCATCAGGCCGATCCAGCTGAGGACCGTCTGCAGCGCGTTCGGGTCGGGCGTCGGCTCGCCCGCCAGCCAGTTGTCCGGGTCGTGGAAGACGACGACCTCGCCGCGCTCGGGTTCCGACCCGAACCAGGGGGTCAGTTTGTCGACCAGGACCCGGTCACCGATCTGCAGGGTGTTCTCCATCGAGGACGACGGAATCGAGAACGCCTGCACCAGGAACGTCTTGATCAGCAGGGCGAGGACCAGCGCGATGCCGATCAGGATCGGCAGCTCCTTCCAGAAGGAGCGCTGCTTCTTGGCCGGGGCGGGCGTCGCGGGAGGCGTCCCGCCCACCCCCTCGTGCTGGGTCCCGCCGTTCTGTCCGCCGGTCACCCTGCCGTCCTCTGCTCCGTAGCCGTACCCGGAGTCCGGTGGGCCGTCCGGGGCCGGACCGGCCGTCTCCTCGGGGCGTCCGCGGTTCTCCTCGCCGTCGTGTCCGGACCGTGCGCCAACCGCCACATCCCCCACGCCAACTCCTTACTCTCTGCCACCGCCTGCCCCGTACGCGGCGCAGGCCCACCACTCCCATAACGAGCGGGAGTTCCGCAGGGGTCGGGAGCTGAATCATCGCGTTCGGATCGTAGGGGGCAACCCTATGCGACAGCCGGGGAGCGGCGGTCGAACCGGACACCGAGTCGGACACGGACGCATACGTTTTCGGTTCGTCCAGCGTGGTCCAGTGACCGAACGGCCAGGCGATCACCATGGCCCTCCCCACCACCTCGTCCTGGGACACCGTGCCGAAGTCGGTCTCCTGGTGGGCGCGGGAGTCGGCGGAGTTGGACCGGTGGTCGCCCATCACCCACAGCCGCCCCTCGGGGACGGTGACGTCGAACGGCGTCCTGGACGGAGTGTCGCCGGGGTAGAGGTAGTCCTCGTTCAGGGGTACGCCGTTGACGGTGACCCGGCCCTGGGTGTCGCAGCACTTGACCTTGTCCCCTCCCACGCCGACGACGCGTTTGATCAGGTCCTTCTCGTCGTCGGAGGGCAGCAGCCCGATGAACGCGAGGCCTTCCTTGACCTGCTTGACGACGACCGGGTCGTCCTTCTTGGTGGTCTGCTCGCCCGCCAGCCAGCCGCCCGGGTCGCGGAAGACGACGACGTCGCCCCGCTGCGGTTCGGAACCGAACCACGGGGTGAGCTTGTCCACCAGCACCCGGTCGCCGATCTGGATGGTCTGCTCCATCGAGCCCGACGGGATCACGAACGCCTGGACGAGGAACGTCTTCAGGACCAGCGCTATCAGGACGGCGACGCCGATGAGGAGAGGGATCTCCTTGACGGCACCGCGCCTGCGGCGCCGTTTGACCTTGCGCTGGAGCTTGCGCCGCTCGGCGCGGGAACGGCCGCCGGACGGTGCGGCGGCGCGCCGGGAACCGGTGGGCAGCAGGTTCTCCGCGGGGCTGCTGGGTGCTCCACGCGGTTTGCCCCGGCTACCCATCGGCGCTCTCGGACCGGCGCGCGCCGCCGGCCACCGCACCGAACGGCCCACCGGCCACCGCACCGGCTCGCCCACCGACCACCGCGCCGGCCTGCACACCCTCTCCCTCGCCGGCCTGCGTACCGGCTCCGGTGCCGGCCCGCGCACCCGCTCCCGTGCCGGTCTGTGTGCCGGCTTCCGCGTCGGGCACGCGCGCGTAGGCGTCGGGGCGGTCGAGGTGGGTGGCGTGGCCGACGGGCCAGACGATCCAGTCGGCGCGGCCGATCAGCCGGTCCACCGGGATCATGCCGCCGCCCGGCGAGCCCAGGTGGTCGCGTGAGTCGCTGGAGCCGGACCGGTGGTCACCGAGGACGAAGAGGGTGCCGTCGGGTACGACGACGTCGAAGCCGACCGTGGACGGGCCGTCACCCGGATACAGGAACGCCGACTCGTCGACCGACTGCCCGTTCACCCGGATCCTCCCCTCCCTGTCGCAGCACATCACGTGGTCCCCGCCCACACCGACAACGCGTTTGATGTAGTCGCCGTGCCCGAAGAGCCCGGTTCCGTCGAAGACGACGATGTCGCCCCGCTGCGGCCGCCCATCGAAACGGTACGCCAACTTGTTTACGAGAACCCGGTCGCCGATCCTCAATCCGCGCTCCATGGAACCGCTCGGAATCTGGAACGGCTTGAGCACGAAGGTGCTGACCAGCAGCAGGAACAGGAGCAGCACCAGGAGCGTCACGGTGATCCGGCCGCCCGGCACCCAGTCCGTGATGCGCCCCGCCAACGCGGAACGCGACCGTTCCTCCGGGCCCTCCGGATCCGAGGGCTGCTCGGATCCGGAGGAACGGGAGGAGCGGTCGCGCTCCGTGGGCTGTGTTTCGGTGTCCATCGGGGCCAGATGTTATCCGGCCCCGGAGCGGACCTCGGAAAGCGCTCAGCTCTCGCGCTTCTCCTTGATCTTCGCCGCCTTGCCGCGCAGCTCGCGCAGGTAGTACAGCTTGGCGCGGCGGACGTCACCCTTGGTGACGAGCTCGATCTTCTCCACGATCGGGGTGTGCACCGGGAAGGTGCGCTCGACGCCGACGGAGAAGGAGACCTTGCGGACCGTGAAGGTCTCGCGCACGCCGGCGCCCTGGCGGCGGATGACGACGCCCTTGAACTGCTGCACACGGGAGCGGTTGCCCTCGATGACGCGCACGTGGACGTTGACGGTGTCGCCCGGGCGGAAGGCCGGGACGTCGCTGCGCAGCGACGCGGCGTCGACGGAGTCGAGCAGGTGAGACATTTCGTCTGCTTTCTTCGCTGATGCCACAGGTCATCAACGGAAACTAGGTGTATCGGAATCAGTGCCGTGCGGGTCGGGACGGGCGTCGTCTCCCCCTGTGGCAGGGGCGCGCTCCGGACGGACGCACAACAGCCGCCTATTGTTCCATGCCCGGGGTCCTGCGCCAAAATCGGCCGTACGGCTCCCCGTCCGGGTCGGGCTGCCAGCCGAGGATGGAGAGCATCTCGCGGTCCTTCTTGTCGAAGGACCCGGGGTCGCAGTGCTCGATCAGGTCGGGTCGGTTGGCCGTGGTGCGCCGCAGGGCCTCGTCGCGCCGCCAGCGGGCGATCTTCCCGTGGTGGCCGCTGAGCAGGACGTCCGGGATGCCGCGCCCGCGCCACTGCGGCGGCTTGGTGTGGACGGGGCCCTCCAGCAGGTTGGCCATCGCGCCGGGCGCGAAGGAGTCGTCCCGGTGGGACTCGGCGTTGCCGAGGACGCCGGGCAGCAGCCGGGCCACGGCTTCGGTGACGACCAGGACGGCCGCCTCGCCGCCGGCGAGGACGTAGTCGCCGATGGACACCTCGTACACGGGCATCCGGGTCGCGTACTCGTCGACGACGCGCCGGTCGATGCCCTCGTAGCGTGCGGGGGTGAAGAGCAGCCAGGGGCGCTCGGAGAGGTGGACGGCGAGTTCCTGGGTGAAGGGCCGGCCGCTGGGGGTGGGCACGACGAGGGCGGGCTCGCCGGAGCCGTCCTCGTAGCCGTCGGCCAGGACGGAGTCCAGTGCGTCGCCCCACGGCTCGGTCTTCATGACCATGCCGGGGCCGCCGCCGTAGGGGGTGTCGTCGACCGTGCTGTGGCGGTCGTACGTCCAGTCCCGCAGGTCGTGCACGTGCACGTTCAGCTGCCCGCGCGCGCGGGCCTTGCCGACGAGGGAGACGTTCAGCGGGTCCAGGTACTCGGGGAAGATCGTGACGACGTCGAGCCGCATCACGCCTCGTCCCCTCGGGCCGCCTCGCCGCGGCCGTCGGCGGCGTCCCGCGCGGAGGCGCTGCGTCCGTCAGCGGCTTCGTCGCGGTCGGCCCGGTCGTCGATCAGACCGGGCGGCGGATCGATGACCGCGCGCTGCTCGTCCAGGTCGATCGCGGTGACGATCTCGGCGACGAACGGCACGTAGACCTCGCTGCCGTCGGGGCGCTCCACCACGAAGAGGTCCTGGGTGGGCAGGTGGGAGATCTCGGTGATCCGGCCGACCTCCTCGCCGTCCTCGGTGACCACGTCGAGGTCGATGAGCTGGTGGTCGTAGTACTCGTCCTCGTCCTCGGGCCGCTCGTCCGGGTCGACGTCGGCGATGAGGAGGGTGTTGCGCAGCGCCTCGGCGCCGGTGCGGTCGTGGACGCCCGCGAAGCGCAGCAGCAGACGGCCGCTGTGCACCCGGCCCGTCTCGATGGTGAGCGGCCCGGCGGCGGCGGGGTCGGTGGCCAGGACGGCACCGGGTCCGAGCCGCAGCTCCGGCTCGTCGGTGCGGACCTCGACGGTGACTTCGCCCTTGATCCCGTGGGCGCGGCCGATGCGGGCGACTACGAGCTGCACTGTGGTGGTTCTCCTGTCGGAACTGCGACGAGAGCCTCCCGCGGAGAGGGGCTCCCACGACTGCGGGCCGGGGACGGCCCCATGGCCCTCCCCGGCCCGCGCCGGTGCTGCGTTTGGCGTCAGCGGACGTGGTCCACGTCGACGAGGTCGACGCGGACACCACGGCCGCCGATGGCGCCCACGACGGTACGCAGAGCGCGTGCGGTACGGCCGTTGCGGCCGATCACCTTGCCGAGGTCGTCGGGGTGGACCCGGACCTCGAGCACACGCCCGCGACGCAGGTTGCGCGAGGCGACCTGCACATCGTCAGGATTGTCGACGATGCCCTTCACGAGGTGCTCGAGAGCCTCCTCGAGCATGCTCAGGCCTCGGACGAAGAGGACTCAGCGGCGGCCTCGTCCTTCTTGTCGGCCTTCTTCTTCTGGGTGATCGCCTCACCCTTGCCCTCGTCGTCGCCGCCGACGGCGTCGAAGGACGGACGGGCCGCCTTCTCGGCCGGCTGCAGCAGCGGAGCCGGGGCGGGCTCGCCCTTGAACTTCTGCCAGTCGCCGGTCTTCTTCAGGATGGCGAGCACGGGCTCGGTCGGCTGGGCACCGACACGCAGCCAGTACGCGACACGCTCGGCGTCGACCTCCATCACCGACGGGTTGTACGTCGGGTGGTACTTGCCGATCTCCTCGATGGCCCGGCCGTCGCGGCGGGTACGGGAGTCGGCGACGATGATGCGGTAGTGAGGCGAACGGATCTTGCCCAGACGCTTCAGCTTGATCTTGACTGCCACGGGAGTGGGTTCTCCTGGATTTGACGTGGTTGGGCACGGCGGAAGAGCCGCGTGGGGTTGCGGTACCCGAGTGCCCGATGGACGCGTCAGCCGGAGGAGAGAGGGGTCCTGTGCGACTGTCGAGTACAGCTGGCCATTGTGCCACACGGGCGCAGGCCCTCGGACCGAGGGCACCGGGCCCGCCCTCGGGGCGGACGGCGCAGCCTCGACGACGTGACCCGGTACCGGTCCGGCGATTGGTCCGGTGATTGGTCCGGCTGCCACGAGCAGCCGGGCCGTCAGCTCATCCCCGCGCCGACCACCTCCGGGATGCGGAACGGCTTCCCGCAGCCGCCGCACATGATCGGGGCCTGGGCCAGCACCGACGGGACGACCCGCACGTTGCGCCCGCAGTCGCAGACGGCCTTCACGCGCACCCCTCCCCCGGAGGAGCCGTGGCGGGCGGCCGGACCGCGGAAGCTGCGGGCCGAGTCGGTCGCGGTGGCGGCGGTGTGGGCCTTCAGCGCGCGCTGGAGGCGTTCGATCGTCGGCCGGTAGCGGCGCTTCGCCTCGGGGGTGAGGGCGACCAGCGAGAAACCGCTGCTGGGATGCGGCTCCTCGGGGTGGTCGAGACCCATCTCCTCGGCGATCGCGAGGAATCGGCGGTTGTGGTAGCGCCCCGCGCGGGAGGTGTCGCGCACTCCGCGCGCGGCGGCGATGCCGTGGACTGCCTCATGGAGCAGTCGTTCGAAGGAGAGCTCGTGTCCGCAGGCGGACGACGACTCTCCGATCAGGGACTCGGGCGCGGCAAGATCGGGCAGCTCGGTGTGGTGCCGCTGAATGTCGGCCCACGCCTGCGCCAGCTCTGCGGCGAGAACAGGTGGTGTCGTGCTCACGTAATGACAACGAGCCGGAGTGCCGCTGTGTTCCTATTCCGGGGCATCCCAAATAATTTGCACGTACCAGTCAGTTGCCCCTGATGCGTCCCGACGAGGGCGGGTGCGCTGATCTGCGGAGAAGCCTCACAGCTCGTACCAAGCTGGTGCGTAGCCTGACGTACGCCCCGGCGCGCAGCGGCTGTCCACACGCCGTGGCCGGCGTGACCCGGGCGAACGCAAGGGGCGTTTCGGTCGCGGGCGCGCGGGAGTCGGACCGCCCGGCCGGTCGCGTCGGCTGACGCGACGTTACCGGGTGCGCCCCCGGCGTGCGGCAGCGCCCCTTCGCTCGCCGTGCCGGACTCCGCGCGGTGGCCGATCCGGCGCGTCGGCCTTGGCCGGAACCGCGTGTCCGGCCGGGTGGCCACGTGCCGTCATCGCCCACCGGCACGATCAGGCCAACAGGACCGGGGGACCGGGGGATCTTCAAGCGCGTCGGAGACGGGGTCCGCCGGGAGCCCCCCGCGGCCGCCCCCCGCATCGCCGCGCGGCCGGCCCCACGTTGCCGGGACGGTCGGCCCACGTTGCCGGGAAGTGAAATCTCGCCACGGTGACGGGCATCGGGCAAACCGGCTCCCGCTACCACTGGACGCCGCGGCGGGCCCGGAGTTTCCTGGCATACGGGGGGAGTGCGAGCGCACTGCACGGGGGCCATGGAATCGGGCACGGCGGCAGAACTCGGCGATTGGGGCGCTTTCCTATGACACCTACGCTCGTGCGGCAGCACACACCTCCCGCGGGGGTGGCCCCCCACGTGGACCTGCGTGCACGCGCGCGTGACTGGTCGGAGATCCAGGAGCGGATGCTCGTACCGCTCTACGAGGCCGTCTACGAGCGGCTGGACCTGGGCGACGGCACCCGGATGCTGGGCCTGGGCTGCGGTTCCGGTCTGGCCCTGCTGATGGCCGCGTCGCGCGGCGCCACGGTGACCGGCGTGGACTCCGGGTCCCCTGAGCTCCTGTCGCTGGCCCGGCGGCGGCTGCTGTCCCGGGCGCCCGGAGGAACCGGCACGCCCGACGGCCCGGACGGTCCCCGGGAGCACGGGACTGCGCGGGCACACGGGACGTGCACCACGCGCGCGCGTGGTGCCGCGGCACGGATCGTCGAGGGCTCACCCGGCGCCGCCGCGGACCCGTCGGCGCCGGCGTTCACCCTGGTGACCGCGTTCGAACCCATCGGATGCCTGGCGGGCGACTCGGAGGGCCTGGGCGAACTGCTCGAGCGGGCGACACCGCTCGCCGCGCGGGGAGCGGTCGTGGTGCTCGCCGGGTGGGGCCCGCCCGAGCGTTGTGCCACGACCTCGGTGCTGCGGGTGGCGACCCGGCTCGCGGACCCGCTGCGCAGCGCGGGCAGCTGGCGCCCCGCTCTGCGGGACGACCTGGAGGAGGTCGCCCAGCGGGCGGGACTGCGGCCGGACGGCTCGGGGCGGGTGGCCTGCCCGTTCGGTTACGCGGACGCCCGCAGCGCCGCGCGCGGGCTGCTGTCGACGGGACTGTTCGACGCGGCGATCGCGGCCACCGGCCGGGAACAGGTGGACAAGGAGCTGGCGGAGGCCCTGTATCCGCACCAGCGGCCGGACGGGACCGTGTGGATGCCGAACGTGTTCCGGTACCTCCTCGCCCGGGTCCCCTGAGCCTCCCCGTGACCTTCCCGTCGGCGTACGGCCGACGGTGTGCGACTGACGGCGTACGGCCGACGGTGTACGGCCTTCCTGCGGCACCGCCCCGCGGCACCGCCCCGCGGCACCGCCCCGCGGCACCGCCCCGCGGCACCGCCCCGCGGCACCGCCCCGCGGCACCGGCCCGGTTGCTTCGACTGGTTCGACGCGGGTGTGAACGATGTGAAGAAGCAGGTCCGGAGCTTCTGCCGTTTTCCCTGGTGGACGGTGACCCTCTAAGGTGATCCACCGTCCGGGGGAACAACCACATCTGCATACAGGAGCCTGTAGTGCCGCACCGCAAGACCGCACTGCGCCTCGCCGCGCCCGTCGCTGTCCTCGCCCTCGCCCTCACCGCCTGTGGCGGCGGGGACGACGACACCGACGCCGGCGCCGACGCCAAGAGCCCGTCCACCGCCGAGGCGTCGCCGACGCCCTCCGAGCCCGTGTCGGGCGGTGACATGGGCGAGGGCGAGAGTGCGACCGGCAAGGTCGCGGAGGACCCCGGCGAGGTCACCTTCGACGTCGTGGCGCAGAAGGTCGACGTCGGCACCGAGGCGGAGGCCGCGAAGGCGGTGGCGGACGCCGCGGACGCGAAGGGCAAGGTGCTGGCCACCGCGTACCTCAAGTACACGCACAAGAACGGACCGGCGCTGACCGAGGGCTCCGACGTGCACGACGGCGCGACGGTCTTCGCCGACGGGCAGCGCGGCGGTGTCCTGATCGGTGCCTCCGAGGACGCGGCGGGCTGCGAGGACCCCTACGACGTCGAGAGCTGGAAGCAGGGCGAGAGCCACGTCTTCTGCGAGACCTACGTGATCCCCGCCGGCGCGTCGAGCGTGGAGGTCCACTGGTCGGAGGAGGACGGCGAACCGTACATCTGGAAGTTCGCCCAGAAGTAGAAGCAGAAGCAGGAACAGGAACAGGAACAGAAGCAGGCGGTACGAGCGGCAGCAGCGGCGGGCCGCCTGGTACGAAGACGCCGGGGGCGCCCCAGCAGGTCAGGGGCGCCCCCGGCGTCGTACGGGGACTCGGGACGGGTCGTCAGCCCATGAACTTCTTGAACTCCTCCGGCAGTTCGAAGTCCTGACCGCCCTGCTGCGGCAGACCGAGGGCGCCTCCGCCCTGCGCGGCGGCGGCGCGGCGGGCGGCCTCCTCCTGCTCCTGCTGCTTGCGCTTCATCGGGTTGCCGGAACGCTGCTTGCCCTTGGCCTTCTTCTGCTGCTTCTTCTGCCGGCCGGGCCCGCCACCCGTGCCCGGCATCCCCGGCATCCCGGGCATGCCGCCGCCCTGGGCCATGCGGGACATCATCTTGCGGGCCTCGAAGAACCGCTCGATCAGGTTCTTCACCGCGCTGACGTCGACGCCGGAGCCCTTGGCGATCCGGGCGCGGCGCGAGCCGTTGATGATCGTGGGCTCCTGGCGCTCGCCCGGCGTCATCGACTTGATGATGGCGGCCGTGCGGTCGACGTCGCGCTCGTCGAGGTTGTTGATCTGGTCCTTCATCTGGCCCATGCCGGGCAGCATGCCGAGCAGCTTCGAGATGCTGCCCATCTTCCTGACCTGCTCCATCTGGGCCAGGAAGTCGTCCAGGGTGAAGTCCTGGCCCTTCTTGGACGCCAGCTTGGAGGCCATCTTCTCGGCCTCTTCCTGGCTGAACGTCTTCTCCGCCTGCTCGATCAGGGTGAGCAGGTCACCCATGTCGAGGATGCGGGAGGCCATCCGGTCCGGGTGGAAGGCGTCGAAGTCGTCGAGCTTCTCGCCGTTGGAGGCGAACATGATGGGCTTGCCGGTCACCGAGGCGATCGACAGGGCCGCACCGCCGCGGGCGTCGCCGTCGAGCTTGGACAGCACCACGCCGTCGAAGCCGACGCCGTCGCGGAAGGCCTCGGCGGTGTTGACGGCGTCCTGGCCGATCATCGCGTCGACGACGAAGAGCACCTCGTCGGGGCTGACGGCGTCGCGGATGTCCGCGGCCTGCTGCATCAGCTCCTGGTCGATGCCCAGGCGGCCGGCGGTGTCGACGATGACCAGGTCGTGGACCTTGGCCTTCGCGAACTCGATGGAGTCCTCGGCGACCTTGACCGGGTCGCCGACGCCGTTGCCCGGCTCGGGCGCGTAGACCGCGACGCCGGCGCGTTCGGCGACGACGCTGAGCTGGTTGACGGCGTTGGGGCGCTGGAGGTCGCAGGCCACCAGAAGCGGCGAGTGGCCCTGCTCCTTCAGCCAGCGGCCCAGCTTGCCCGCGAGCGTGGTCTTGCCCGCGCCCTGGAGGCCGGCCAGCATGATCACGGTCGGCGGCTGCTTGGCGAAGCGCAGGCGGCGGGTCTCGCCGCCGAGGATGGCCACCAGTTCCTCGTTGACGATCTTGAGGACCTGCTGGGCCGGGTTGAGGGCCTTGGAGACCTCGGCGCCCAGGGAGCGCTCCTTGACCTTCTTGATGAAGGCGCGGACGACCGGCAGCGCCACGTCGGCCTCGAGCAGCGCGATGCGGATCTCGCGGGCCGTGGCGTCGATGTCCGCCTCGGACAGCCTGCCCTTGCCGCGGAGATTCTTGAAAGTCGCGCTGAGGCGGTCGGAGAGGGTATCGAACACGGCGGCGTAGGTCCTCGCGTCGGCGTCGGGTGGGTCGCCCTCCAGGGTATCCGGCCCCGCAAGTAAATCGTCCCGGCCCGCTGCTGAGAGCGGACGGGGACGGAAGCTCCGCGTGGGCGGGGAGCGCGCCCGGCCGGCCACCGGGCGACCGGGGGGTCACCCCCGCAGTGCCTCCTCCAGCTCCCGGGCCACGGCCGCCGCCTTGTCGTCCGGCAGCGGTGCCCTCACCTCCTGGGTCACGTAGAAGGCGTCCACCGCGTTCGCCCCCAGGGTGCTGACGTGCGCGCTGCGCACCCGCACCCCTGCGGCCTCCAGCGCCCGCCCGATGCGGAGCAGCAGCCCCGGCGCGTCCTGGGCGCGGACCTCGATCACCGTGGCGAGCCGGGAGGCGGCCGGGGCGACGCGCACGCGGGGCGGGGGCGGTTCCACTCCCCGGCGCCGGGGGTGTGCGGCGTCCCGCTCGGCGAGCCGGGCGGCGATGTCGAGGGTGCCGTCCAGGGCCCTGACCAGGTCGGCCCGGAGCCGGGCGGCCTGCGGCAGGGAGCCGTACTCGGCGGCGACCCGCCAGTCCAGGAGCAGGACGGAGCCTTCGACGCCCTGCGGCAGCGGCAGGGACCGCAGCTCGGCGGTGCGGACGGTCAGCCGGTGCGTCGCCAGGACCCCGGCGACCGCCGGGAGCACGCCCTCCTGGTCGGGTACGGCGATCAGCAGCTCCACGCCGAGCGGCTCGGGACCGGCGGCGCCCGGAGGCTCGGCCGCCGGTTCCGCACGGGCCCGCAGCGCCAGGACCGGCCCGCCGGTGCGGAAGGCCTCGACGGCGAGGCGCTCCTGCTCGGCGGTGGGCGCGGCCGCCCCGGGTTCCTCGGGCTCGTCGCCCGCCAGCACCGCCGTGGCCCGTCGCACCAGGTCGGCGACGAGGGAGCCGCGCCAGGACGACCAGGCGGCCGGCCCGGTGGCCAGTGCGTCCGCCTCGGTGAGGGCGTGCAGGAGTTCCAGCGTGTGTGCGGAGCCGACGGCGCCGGCGACCGCGCGCACCGTGGCCGGGTCGTCGAGGTCGCGCCGGGTGGCGGTCTCGACGAGCAGCAGGTGGTGGCGTACGAGGGTGGCGAGGACGGCCGTGTCGGCGCGGTCGAAGCCGATGCGGGCCGCCACGTCCCGGGCGATGGTCTCGCCGGCCACGGAGTGGTCGCCGGGCCAGCCCTTGCCGATGTCGTGCAGCAGCGCGGCGACCAGGAGGAGGTCGGGGCGGTGCACGCGGCGGCTGAGGCCGGCGGCGCGGACGGCGGTCTCGATCAGGTGCCGGTCGACGGTCCACACGTGCACGGCGTTGCGCTGGGGGCGGCAGCGGACCCGCTCCCAGTCGGGGAGGAGGCGGGTGACCAGGCCCTCGGCCTCCAGCGCCTCCCAGACCTGCACGGTGGGCCGGCCCGAGCCGAGCAGGGTCACCAGCTGCTCCCGTGCCTCGGCGGGCCAGGGGGTGGGCAGGGGGCGCGCGGTGGCCGCCAGGTGCCGTATGGCGTGCGGGGAGAGCGGGAGTCCGGCCTGTGCGGCGGCGGCCGCGGCACGCAGGGGGAGCACGGGATCGCGTTCGGGGCGTGCGGTGCGGGCGAGTACCACCTCGCCGTCCTGTTCGACGACGCCTTCGGCGAGCGGGGAGCGTTCGACGGCGCGTTTGCCGCCGTTCATCATGGCGCGCAGCCGGGGCCGTACGGAGCGTGCGCGCAGGACGCGTCCCACCTCGCGCCAGGTGACGTCGCCCGCGTAGGAGATGACGCGGGCCGCCTCGTAGATCTGCCGCAGCAGCGCGTCGGCGTCCAGCGTGCCCAGTTCGGCCGCCACCTGGTCCTGCTCCTGCAGCGCCAGCCGGTCGGTGGCCCGGCCCGTCGCCAGGTGGAGTGCGTCGCGTACGTCGAGCAGTCGGCGCCGGGCGTCGGCGAGGCCTTCGCGCGGGGCGTCGGCCAGCCAGGAGGCGGCGACGGCGCGCAGGGCGGTGGCGTCGCGCAGGCCGCCCCGGGCCTCCTTGAGGTCGGGTTCGAGCAGGAAGCGCAGCTCGCCCTGGCGTTCGGCGCGGTCGGCGCAGAGTTCGCGGAGTTCGGGGAGGCGTTTCGCGGCCTGGTTGCGCCAGTCGGCGAGGACGGCGGTGCGCAGGGAGGCGGTGAGCGTGCGGTCCCCGGCGAGGTGGCGGGCGTCGAGGAGGCCGAGGTGGACCTTCAGGTCCTCGCCGGCCGTCTTCCGGGCCTGTGCCGGTGTGCGTACGGAGTGGTCGAGGTCGAGGCCGAGGTCCCAGACGGGGTACCAGAGGCGGTCGGCGAGGGTGGCGACGGCCTTGGCGTCGCTCCCGTCGTGCAGCAGGAGCAGGTCGAGGTCGCTGCGCGGGGACAGTTCGCCGCGCCCGTAGCCGCCCACCGCGACGAGCGAGGTTCCGCGCGCCCCGGTGGCGCCCGCGTCGAAGAGGCCGGTCAGCCAGTCGTCCGTCAGTGCGGCGAGGGCGGAGCGGCGCGGCGGCCCGGGCCGCGTCCCCTCGGTGAGGAGGCGCAGCCGGGCCGCCGCGTAGCCGCCGGGTCCCGAGTCCTCTGCTTCTTTCGTCACGTCCGTACGCGTCACCCGGCGACTCCCGTTCCGTTCCCGTGCCTCACGGCCTCCCGGTGCTGCCGCGGAGTCTCCCCGGCGTCGCTCTCGGAGGCCGTCGTGTCAGAGCGCGTCCGGACCGCGCTCGCCGGTCCGCACCCGTACGGCGGTGTCGACGGGGACCGACCACACCTTGCCGTCGCCGATCTTGCCGGTGCGGGCCGCCTTGACCACCACCTCGATCAGCTGCTCGGCCTCGTCGTCCTCGACCAGGACCTCGACGCGGATCTTGGGCACCAGGTCGACGGTGTACTCGGCGCCCCGGTAGACCTCCGTGTGGCCGCGCTGGCGGCCGTAGCCGCTGGCCTCGGTGACGGTCAGGCCGTGCACTCCGAAGGCCTGGAGGGCCTCCTTGATCTCGTCGAGCCGGTGGGGCTTGACGACGGCGGTGATGAGTTTCATGCGTCCACCTTCCTGTTCTCGGCCGGCGCGGAACCGGAGGAGCCCGGCGTGGCGGTCGTCCGGGCGGCACCGCCGCCGGCGCCGCTGTGGTCGTACGCGGTCTCGGCGTGTTCGGCCTGGTCGATGCCGGCCACCTCGACGTCCTCCGGTACCCGCATGCCGATGGTCTTGTCCAGCAGGAAGGCGAGGACTGCGGAGACGACGAGGGAGTAGGCGAGCACGCCGAAGACACCGGCGCACTGCTTCCAGAACTGGTCGAGGCCGCCGCCGTAGAAGAGGCCCTCGACGTCGGACTGTCCCTTGCCGCTGGCGAAGAAGCCGATGAGCAGCGAGCCGAGGATGCCGCCGACGAGGTGGACGCCGACGACGTCGAGGGAGTCGTCGTAGCCGAAGCGGTACTTCAGGCCGACGGCCATGGCGCAGACCACACCGGCGATGACGCCGACGGCGATCGCGCCGAGCGGGGAGACGGCGCCGCCGGCCGGGGTGATGGCGACCAGGCCGGAGACGGCGCCGGAGGCCGCGCCCAGGGTGGTGAAGGCGCCGTGCCGGATCTTCTCGTAGGCGAGCCAGCCGAGGACGGCGGCGCCGGTGGCGACCTGGGTGTTGACGAACATCAGCGCGCCGACGCCGTCGTCGTTGCCGAGCCAGGATCCGGCGTTGAAGCCGAACCAGCCGAACCACAGCAGGCCAGCGCCGAGCATGACCAGCGGCAGGCTGTGCGGGCGCATCGGGTCCTTCTTGAAGCCGACCCGCTTGCCGATGACGAGGATCACGCCGAGTGCCGCGGCGCCGGCGTTGATGTGGACGGCCGTGCCGCCGGCGAAGTCGATGACGCCCAGCTCGAAGGCCCAGCCGCCGGCGCCCCAGACCCAGTGGGCGACGGGGAAGTAGACGACGGTGGCCCACAGGGCGATGAACAGCGCCCAGGCGGTGAATTTGACGCGGTCCGCGAGGGCGCCGCTGATCAGGGCCGGGGTGAGGATGGCGAACATCATCTGGAAGACCACGAACACGAAGAGCGGGATCGTTGTCCCGTCCCACAGCTCGGTCAGGCCGATGTCGCTGAGCCCGACCCAGTCGGAGTTCCAGCCGACGACACTGCCGGAGTCGGTGCCGAACGCCATGGAGAAGCCGTACAGCACCCACAGGACGGTGACGATGCCGAGGCTGATGAAGCTCATCATCAGCATGTTCAGGGTGCTCTTGACGCGGACCATGCCTCCGTAGAAGAAGGCGAGGGCGGGCGTCATGAGCATCACCAGGGCGGAGCAGATGAGCATGAAGCCTGTGTTGGCGGCAGAGAGCTCCGTCTCTGCGGCGAGCGTGATGGCTGGGGCCATCGGCGTCTCCTCGTCGTTGGTACGGCCCCGTGCGGGCGAAGCCTGGGCGGGACTGAGGGGCGGGCCGGTTATGCGCCAAGACATTGGCGCAGCACGGTTTCCGTGGGCGCCCCGCGTTGTTTCGCCGCCGTGACGAAGGCGCCGTGCGTGTTACGCGTGGATGAACGGCCGGACACGGGACCGCGCGGCCGTGCTCGTGGCGGGGCGGTCCGTGCCGGGACGTGGACCGGCCGCGGCGGCCTCCTGATGACCTGGCATGGGGGAGCCGAGTCGGGCAGTTCGGGAGGGCCGGCCGCGGCCGGGGTCGGTGGGTGTCAGACGGCTTCGGCGGTCTCCGGCAGCTCGACGGCGAGTCGCTCGGTGAGGTCGACCACCTCACCGAGGTCGCCGAAATCGCGTACGGCCGTGTCGACGGTCTTGCGGATGCGGGTGTTGACGCGTTCGGAGCGGACCTTCTTGGCGATGCGCATGGCCTCGGCGGCCAGGACGGTGCTCTCCTCGGGTTCGCGGTGCAGCAGGTGCACGGTGGCCATGCCGATGAGGTTGAGCGCGTAGGAGCGCTGGTGTTCCTCGTCCTCGGCGAACAGCTCGACGGCCTTGCGCATCAGGGGGTCGGCGAGGGAGGCGTAGGTGGGGCTGCGGCCTGCCACGTAGGCGAGGTCGCGGAAGGAGTGGCTGTTCTCGCCGTGGAGCTCGGCCTCGGAGAAGAAGCGGATCCAGTCGGGGTCCGGCTCGTCCCACTCGTCGGCCTCGGCGAAGGTGTCCTCGGCCATGCGCACGGCGCGCTTGCAGCGGCCTGGCTGTCCCATGTTGGCGTAGGCGCGGGCCTCCATGGCGTACAGCATCGACTGGGTGCGGGGGCTCGCGCAGTCCCGGCTGCCGTACTGCGCGAGGTGGACCAGTTCCAGGGCGTCGTCAGGCCGGCCCAGGTGGATCATCTGGCGGCTCATGCTGGAGAGGACGTACGAGCCGAGCGGCCGGTCCCCCGCTTCCTTCGCGGCGTGCAGGGCGAGCACGAAGTACTTCTGGGCGGTGGGCTGGAGGCCCACGTCGTACGACATCCAGCCGGCCAGCTCGGCCAGCTCGGCGGCGACCTTGAAGAGTTTGGCCCGGGTGGTCTCTGCCTGGGGTTCCTGGAGCAGGTCGGTCACCTCGTGCAGCTGGCCGACCACGGCCTTGCGGCGCAGGCCGCCGCCGCACTGGGCGTCCCAGCGGCGGAACATCACCGCGGTGGACTCGAGGAGCTCCAGCTCGGGCCGGGACAGGCGGCCGCGCGAGCGGGAGGCGGGCGCGGTGTCGCGGCCGGACGCCGGGGTGGCGGAGGGCGCGGGGACGAGCCAGCGCTGCATGGGTTCGACGAGGGACGGGCCCGCGGAGAGGGCCAGCGAGCTCCCGAGGAAGCCGCGCCGCGCCAGCATGAGGTCGCTGCGCGAGAACTCGCTGAGCAGGGCCACGGTCTGCGGGCCCGTCCAGGGGAGGTCGACCCCGGTCGCGGAGGGCGTGGGGCGGGTGGAACGCAGGCCCAGGTCCTCGACGGAGACGACGACGCCGAAGCGCTCGGAGAACAGCTCGGACAGGATGCGCGGGATCGGCTCGCGCGGGTTCTCCCCGTCGAGCCAGCGGCGCACCCGGGAGGTGTCGGTGGAGATGTGGCCGGCGCCCAACTGGCGGGCCCGGCGGTTGACCTGGCGGGCCAGCTCGCCCTTGGACCAGCCGCTGCGGGCGAACCACGAAGTGAGCAGCTCGTTCGGGCGCTTGTCGGGGTGCGACGCGCTTCCCGCGCTCGTACCGCTTCCGCCGTTGCCGCTCACTGGAACGCCCCCATCCCTGAGACCACCTGCCGCCGAGTGCGCCAAGCCTTATCAGAATGCCGGTGGTTGAGGCCTTCCGTCCGGCGCTTGCCACCCTTCGAACGGAAAACCGGATTGCCTCCGGCATACCCACAAGTGCATGTGCCCCGCGGCGCCATGCACACAAAGTAGCCTCGCGATCACTCTTCCAGCCATGGCGATTACGGAATCGCCACCATTCGCCACCCCTTCGAATGAACTGACGGCCGCCGGTACGCGATTCACTTGACATAGGCCGCCCGGGAGCCGGTGCACCGGTGCACACCGGGGCGTGCGCGGTCGGACTCACCACCTCGGAGTGCTTCCGTCCGCTGCCTGAACCGCGCCGGACTGGGGAGGTGGAAGCAGAGAGTCACGTTTCACGTCCACTGCGTAACCGCCGCTGAGTCGGACCCGTTGGAGGGGGCATGGGCTTCACGATCGGCATCGGCAGCAGTCGGGGCATGCGCGAGCTTCGGCCCGGTGCGCGCCGTCGCGGCCGCGCCTGCGAAGGCACCACGGTGGCCGAGTTCACCGGGCTGTGGGGCTGGGACGTGGTCCCGGGCGCCCGGGCGGCGGGGGGTTCCTGCTCGTGCGGCCGCCCCGACTGCCCCGCCCCGGGCGCCCACCCGCTGGACTTCGCGCCCCGGGTGCCGGCCGGCGCGACCCTGGGCGAGGCGAGCGAGGCCTGGGCCCAGTATCCGGGCGCCGCGGTGATGCTGCCGGTCGGGCGGTCCTTCGACGTCATCGAGGTGGCGGAGCCCGCGGGGCTGCGCGCGCTGGCCCGCCTGGAGCGGATGGGGCTCCCGCTCGGCCCGGTCGCGGCGACACCGCAGGGCCGCGCCCACTTCTTCGTCGCCCCGGGTGCCGCCGCCGAACTGCCCCGCCTCCTGTACCGCATGGGCTGGGACGACCCGTCCGCCCTCGACCTGCGCGGCCTCGGCCCCGGTACGCACGTCACGGCTCCGCCCTCCGACCGCGGCGGCCTGGGCGCGGTGCGCTGGCTGCGCCCCCCGGCCCTCGACTCGGCCACCCGGCCGCCGGCGGCACGGCTGCTGCTGGGGACGCTGGCGTACGTGGCCCACCGGTCGCGGGCGTAGGGCAGGCGCACCGGTCGCGGCCCGCGTAGAACAGGCCCCGGTCGCGGGCGTGGAGCAGGCCCGCGCGCGGACCACCGCCGGCAGGTACCGGCGACCGCATCCGCCGGGCCCGGGCGACCGCATCCGGTACGTCGAACGGCCCGGTCCGTCCACGGCACTGGAGGCACGCGCCCCGGCGCGAACCGCCCACGCGCGCTCCTGCAACGGTCCGACACGCCCCTCCGCACCCCGCGCGCTCCACGCCCGACGGCAGGACCGGCGGCAGGACCGACGGCAGGACCGGCGGAAGCCAGGAGGCAGACGGCGGGAGGCGGGAGGCGGGAGGCGG